>JADDKJ010000005.1:0-100714 GCA_033717875.1 Gammaproteobacteria bacterium | reverse complement strand
CGTGTTCTGCAACGTAGGGCCTACGGTTATCGTGATGAGGAGTATCTCAAACTGAAAATCATCGCCGCTTTCTTGCCGCCTTTACCAAAATCCACTAAAAATGACCCACACGATTCCGCGTAGACCCCCTTTTTTTGATAGGTGGAAAGAATACACTGTAAATTCATGCCCACATACAGCCGCTCCCGCCGACAGGTATTCCATGCAGGGCGCATCATTTAACGCAATCTCATCTGTCTTGCGGTTCATGTTTTGTGCCGTAAAATTACGTCCGCATGGAATGCGATGGAGAAATCCTCCCGTATTCCGTTCGCATTCCATCCGGACCGCACTTTCCGCAGGGGGCTACTTTTTTTACCCTCCACCACCAGCGTCATACTTCACCACAAAGGCATCGAAGTTGACGCCCCCTGCGTTCGCGTTGCCGTTCAAACCACCTTTGGTCGCTCCGGCCGCAAACACATGGCCTGTGCCACTCACCGCCACGCCGTAGGCATAATCGCCCAGGGGCGTGCCAGGTTGCCGAGTCCACTGCCTCACTCCTGCGGCATCGTATTTCATGACAAAGGCATCATCGAATCCCGCATTCCTGTTTCCGCCCAGGCTGTGCCCGGTCACTCCGGCCAGATAGAGACTGCCAACGGCGTCCACTGCCACACCGTGAACAGCGTCAGTGAATCCCGTTCCAAACTGCCGGATCCACTGGCTTGTCCCTGTGGCATCGTATTTCACCACAAAGCCATCACCCATCGATCCTAACGCGTGGTTACCCACTGTTGTGTCGCCATCCAGGGCACCAGTGGTCCATCCGCCCACATACACATTACCATTGGTGTCCACCGCCACGCTGCGAGCGACATCAGTATTTGAGGTTCCGAATACGCCGACGCGCGCTCCAAATACATCGGTCCACAACCATGTCCCCGTGGCATCGTATTTCGCCACAAACGCGTCATAAACGCCGCCCACATAGGCGCGGCCGTGTAAACTGCCTGTGACCTCTCCCACCACATGTACATTGCCACCCGCATCCACCGCCACACTGCTGGCGACGTCACGACCACCCGCACCAAATTGCCGGAGCCATTGTTCATCTCCCAGTGCATCGTACTTCGCCACAAACGCATCGGCATCCCCCCCGGCATAGGTGTTGCCGTTCAGACTGCCCCCGGCCCCTCCGGCTACATAGACATTGCCGTTGACGTCCGCCGCCACGCCGTTGATGGAATCACCGCCGGTTGTTCCGATCTGTTTGGTCCATTGCCTTACCCCCTCCGTGTTGTACTTCACCACGAAGGCGTCACCGTCACCGCCTGCATAGGTGTTGCCGTGCAGGCCGCCATAGGTTCGCCCAACCACATAGACATTGCCAGCCGCATCCACGGCCACGCCGAACGCTTGGTCGAGAGCTACCGTGCCAAATTGGAGGTTCCACTGCTCTACGCCTGCGGCGTTGAACTTCACCACAAAGACATCACCGCCTCCCGCATAGTTCAGACCACCCCATGTCTCTCCGGCCACATACACGTTGCCACTGGCGTCGACTGTGATACTCTTGGCTTCGTCATCGCCTGCCGTTCCGAATTGCTTCGTGCCTGTCCAACCCGCAGTGGGAGGCGGTGATGCCCCCAAAGGCGTCGCCGATACCCAGACCGAAGGGTCGCTCTCTCCGCTTGCATTTTTGGCTGTGACAACGTAGCGATACTCCACGCCGTTGGTGCGCCCCGTATGCACATAGGGAGAGGTGACATTCGCTATCAGGGACGCATTGCCGCTGCCCGTGCTCCAGTAAAGGTTGTAGGCGCTTGCCCCTGATACCGTATTCCAGAGCACCGTTACCTGACCATTGCCCGGCGTGGCGCTGACGCCCGTGGGTGCGGCGGGTGGCAGGACAGTGTTGGCGATACCTGTGCCGCTCATGTTGACGGTGGTTTTGTTGGCGGCGTCAGATGGAAAGTCGAAGCTATGGCTGAACGGTCCTGCTGCAGTTGGTGCGAACAGAATGGTGAATGTGCATGAAGACCCGGACGGCACGGCTCTGGACGAGCAATTGTCCTGCACGATGGAAAACGGTGGTGGGAGCGTTGGCAGGACGTTAACATTCATGCCCTTTTCCCCAATGCTCATCATTTGTATCGCATGCTCCTTCGTAGCTCCCACCAGTACATCGCCAAATTGTGCCTGATAATTTTGATCCTCGGGCTTATCTCCACCACCTCCACCACCACAACCCGCAAGAACCAGAAAAATCACCATCAAGAAAATGCCGTGGAAAAACTTTACCGCCTTCATCCGATCGTCTTCCCTATCTTTGTCCATTAAAATAGTCGATGTAGGGTGGGTTAGGCGCGGTTTTCTGCGCCGTAACCCGCCAACCGTGCCGCCAGGCACTCACAAAAAACGGCTCGTGTGCTTCGCACGCTTGGCGGGTTACGCAAAAAACGCTAACCCGCCCTACATTTATTGCTGCGACGGCGCCACCAGTAAAGCCCCGACAGCGCCAGGAGCATGGGTACAGAAGTGCTGCCGCCACCACCGCCGCCACTTGCAGGGGTCGGCGTCGACGTGGGAATCGGTGTTGGTGTAGGCGTGATCGCGGCGGTGGGCGTTACGCTGTTTGAAGCGCCCGAAGCCGCACTCGGGCCTGCCGCGTTGCTGGCTGTTACGGTGAACGTGTAGGCCGTGCCGTTGGTCAGGCCCGTCACCGTGATGGGTGACGCCGTGCCGGTGACGCCGTGCCGGTGGCGGTGATGCCGCCGGGGGACGAGGTAACGGTATAGCCGGTGATCGCCGACCCGCCGTTACTGGCCGGGGCGGTGAAACCCACGGTGGCCTGGGCATTGCCTGCGGTGGCGGCGCCGATCACGGGCGCGCCGGGGATCACGACACCGGGGGCAACGGCATCAACGAGGGCCAGCGAGGGTGAAATCCGGGTGATAAAGGCATCACCCATAATGCTCATGCTTCCCCCAAAAAACGCCTGCGCGCCACCGGAGGTCGCGGGGAAGTCGGACCAGGAAGTTGTTCCCGCCACATACACCTCGCCGCTGGTGGGGTGGATGGCAAGGGCGTAGGCGGTGTCACCCCATACTCCCCCCCCTGTACCCCCTAGGTAAGTGGATTGCGCGAGCGTCGTGAGGCTGGCATTGAAGCGGCTGATAAAAGCATCCACGGTCCCCCCGCCATAGGTTGGCTGCGCCCCGCCAGCGGTGCCGGGGAAGTCGGACAAGCTAGTAGTTGAACCCGCCACATACACCTCGCCGCTGGCAGGGTGGATGGCGAGGGCGTAGGCGGTGTCTCTCACCGGACCCCCCAGGTAAGTGGATTGCGCGAGCGTCGTGAGGCTGGCGTTGAGGCGGCTGATAAAAGCATCCACGGTTCCCCCGCCATAGGTTGGCTGCGCCCCGCCAGCGGTGCCGGGGAAGTCGGACAAGCTAGTAGTTGAACCCGCCACATACACCTCGCCGCTGGCAGGGTGGATGGCGAGGGCGTAGGCGGCATCACCCCACGTACCCCCCAGGTAAGTGGATTGCGCGAGCGTTGTGAGGCTGGCGTTGAGGCGGCTGATAAAGGCATCACTACAGAACAACGACGCACAGACCGCTTGCGCCCCGCCAGCGGTGCCGGGGAAGTTGGGCGAGCGAGTTGAACCCGCCACATACACCTCGCCGCTGGCAGGGTGGATGGCGAGGGCGTAGGCGGCATCACCCCACGTACCCCCCAGGTAAGTGGATTGCGCGAGCGTTGTGAGGTTGGCATTGAAGCGGCTGACAAAAGCATCCCCACTGCCGACAGTAAACCCACCGCCAGCAGGGGCTGGCTGCGCCCCGCCGCCAGTGCCGGGGAAGTCGCTTGCCCCGGTATTACCCGCCACATACACCTCGCCGCTGGTGGGATGGATGGCAAGGGCGGTGACGTAGTCATCCCCCGCGCCACCCAGATAAGTGGATTGCAACAGCGGATCAATCACCAGCGCCTGGCCGGGGTTGTAGTCACCCACGGTAAATCCATAGCTGTGGGCGGCGGTATTGAGCGCATAAGCCACTTTAATTTCGCTGCGCTTGCCGCTCGCATCTTCCTGATAGGCGATCGGCGCGGTGTAGGTCACTGGCCCGTTACCGGTCTGCACGATCAATTCGCCGCGTTTGCCCAGCGCCAGTTTGTTTGCGCCCGCCACACGCAGGCGGATTTGTTTAGGATCCTGGTGCGGTTTGACGGTGAAGATTTTTTCGACATTGCTGCCGGTGGCGCGTAACTCAACTTCCACGCCCTTGAACACTTCGCCCAGGCGCAGCCGCTCGAAACTATCGAGGGGTTTGGTATGGCGGCTGGCGGCGCCAATCATGTAGCTGGCTTTGGCCTGCGCGGGACGATAGCCCGCAGGCCTGACCGCGAGCGGCTGGTGGTTGGCGCCGATGAAGGTTTCAGTCAGCACCCAGCCGGGGGTGATTTGCTTGCGGATGTGTTTGCCTTCGCCTTTACCTTTGTCAGCGGAATCCTTCATCTTAGGCTGATCTGTCCGGGACTTGCCGGGCAGGCTGTACACCAGCTTGCCCTCGGTGGTGACAAACAGCGTTCCGGCAAAGGTGTGCGCGGCGAACGCGGCTTGTTTATCCCACTGTCCGCCGTTGGGTATAAACGGCACCTGCATCGTGGCGAGCCTGGCGGAGACTTCGCTTAGCGTATGCGCGGGGGAGGGGGGGGTAGAAGCAGCGGCGACTGCGAGCGGAAACAGCACGGACATGAATAAAGCAGTGTATCGGGAAAAGCTTAACATGGAGCACTCCTTGTCAAATTAAACCTGGTCTTGCGTCCGGTGTGTTTTGGCGCGCTATTCTAAAAAGAAAGGGCAAATCTAACCCGCTGTTTCCTTCTTTAACCGTTTACTATATGGCTGTGAAGTTTGTCAAACTAAATTTTCTAACACCCTAACACCAAATTTTCCGGAGATGCGTTCCTGTTGACCTCGCCGTTTATTTGGCGCCGTTTCCTGGCCCGGCCTGCTCGATGAAGTGACATCACTTTCAAGCGTAAAGGAGTACACCAATGAATGACGAGATAAAGAAAGCCGTTCACCGGTGCGTCGCTTTTCCTTCAAGGAACTCTCGGCATTCGCCAGCGGGCAGACGCCATGCACCTACCGGTCGATCTCAACCCGTACCCGGAAAGGCTCGGCTCATCCCTTCGGCTTCGAGAAAAACGCGGTCGGCATGCGCAGCGTCAACTGCATGTCCGGCGCATCGGCGGTGAGGCCGACACCGATCGACACATTGATGCTGCTGTCGGGCGTCAGGCGATAGGCATAGCCCAGCAGCAGCGACCCCAGTTTGATGGTCTGCGAACGCGGAATGGTCTCGCCGTTCTGTTTCGATTTACCGATGACGCTGAGATCGTAAGCGATGCTGTACGACGCCTTCTCGTTGAGCGCCAGCCCCATGCCAAAATTGATACCGACGGCATTGCCTGGATCGATGCGCTTGAAGTTTCCCCCAAGATCGCGTTCGATGTTCCACAGATAGCTGATGTTACCGAAAAGCACCGCCGGGTCGGAGGGCAGCACCATCGTCAGGCTCGGTTGCACCCCCCAGAAGCCGGAGCCGGTGGGCAACTCCATTTGCAAACCATTGTTATCGGTGGCCACATCGAAGGGAGACTTGCCGGTATGGCTTTTCACGCGCAAATTGCTGATGAAATAGGGCCAACCACCCAGTCCCTCATTCACCTGGTAACGCAAGGCAAACTCGGCATCGCCGATACTTTCGCCACGGACACTCTTGATGATATCCTCTTCCGTCGGTTTTTCCAGCGGCCGCGCCTGGGTGGTATCGGAGCGATAAACGTAGGGGACTTTCGCCTCGACCTCGAAGCGGTGAGTGATGCCATAACGTGCCGCGATGGCGCCCATGTAAGTGTCGCGGTTCACCTTTTGAATCTCGATCTTGCCGATAGTGAGCGCCGGGATGATGGTATACCCTTCCAGGGCCACACGGTTAACCGACGAATTGGTGTATTGCAGCGATGGCTCAAGAATCAACCTGCCACGCGGCGTCAACACGCCACGCTGTTCGGAAGCGAGCGCGATATCGGGCGGACGCGGTCTTTCCGGCGCTTGTCCCACGGGTTGCGCGGGCAATGGACTTTTCTCCGCGGGAGGAGACGCGATCTTCTCTTGAACAGGCGCCGCTGGACGCGCAGCTTCCACGGGAAGCGAGGGCGGCCTGGCGGTCTCGGCGGACCTGGGTTGCAAGGCATCGAGACGGCGGCGCAAGGATTCGAGTTCTTGCTTCTGCGTCTCCAACTGCTTCATCTGTTCCTCCAGCAACTTCCTCATCTGGACAAGATCCGCTGGCGGAGCGGAGGACGGATCTTCACCCCGCACTGTGAAAGGCGAAAAAAACACGACCATCAGGCCAGCGCAGAGAGCAATATTTTTTGCTTTTATAATCACAATGGGCGGACTTTTATCGGGCGGAGTTCGCGATTTGATCGCTCAACATGGCGCCAAATGCGTCGGCGGCTATCGAGCGCAGATTCGAGACTTCCACATTGATGATGTTCAGGTTGGTGATCACCTTGAAATCCACGGCGTTTTGCACGACCATCATGATCCCGTCGGGAAGGGAAGGCGGAATAGCCGCCGCCTGACCGCTCGCCTCGTTCAGTTGCGAAACGTCGATCATCGCTCTCGACACAAACTCGCCATCCATCACAACGGCGCGTTCGATGCTGAAATTTATTTGCAGATTTCCCGCCGTCAGAAATCCACCGCGCATGATATCCAGCGTTTCGTCATCCGCCCTCTGAAAATCATCCAGTTCGGCCATTGCCGCGTTATTGGCCATCGCCACGGAGGGCATCATGATAAGGGCGCACACTATGACGATGCCCGCCAGAGCAGACTCGATCGCCCGCTCGAAATGGTCATCCCCCATGGGCCGCAGTCGCTTCATCGCGCATATCGCTCGTTAAAAATCATAGATATTCGGCAAAAATAACGTGGAAGAAAGCAAACCGTCGCGGCTGATGGCCTGCTCCAGCGGCGCTTTCTCGCGCACTTCCCACTCCTCGGCGCGATTGAAATGCCTTACCGCCAACTTTTCCTCATTCCGTATCACGGACAAAAGTTTGTTCCACATTTCCTCGAATTCTTTTCGCGGGATGATTTTCATTCCAGCGGTGGGATCGCCCACCAATACCTGGGTATCACTGACGCCCTTGACCACCACGAAATGCTTGTAACCATGGTCGTTGATGAGCGCGATGGCCGGGATGCCCTTTCCCGTTAACATATCCAGAGGTGCGAAATAGCCGTCGGCACGATAACCGTGCGCCTCCAGATAGCGCTTGATGTCGAGCAGCGAAAAGCCCTCGCGGCGGATCTTGTCCTTGTTGCCATTCTCATACATGGCGATAAACACCGCCTGCTCGCTGACCGGATGCTGGTAATGATGCGTAAGCAAGGTCGCCAGCGCGGCCGAACCGCAACTGAAATCATACTGCTGCCTGATGACCGTCAAAAAACGGGCTTCGTGAAGACTCACCACGGGAACGGAAAAGCTGCCGGCGGAACTTGTCAAGTCCATCGCCCCCGCCCTGAGCGGCCAGGAAAGCGAAAAAATCGCGGCCGCGCACAGGGCGATTCTAACGATGGAGAATAGCGCCGTCATCGTGACACCTCCAGTCCGTGAGAAAAAGCCTCATTGCTGCAGCGTCACATTCAGGATGGTGTTGTTCTGAATGATGACGTTATTCCCTGGGTTCTGTATCACCGTCGGAAAACCTATCGCATCGGCGAACGCTCCCTTGCCGATGTTATTATTTCCATTCACACTGGAATAAACGATATTGTCGTTCAGCCTGGCATTCAAATCCGCCGAGCTTGCCGGTTCCTCCGCCAATCCCGCCATTCCGCTTTGCTCTTCAAGATAGGCATTGGAAACCTCCGCTCCAAACTCCAGATCATCCACAACCCATTCCGTTTGATCCGGCTCCGCCAGCCCGACCGATGCCCAGCACAATGAAACGATGGCCAACACCCTGGCCATCGGGTGAGATAGATAGCGCATTGCCTGCCTCCTTCCAAGAAAAAAGCCCGGCGGACACACGAATGTCCGCCGGAGGCCTGGGGCAATTACGGGGTGTTGGCCTGAATCGTGAAGTTCTGCTGAATCAGGCTGTTTTGCCCATTGTTCTGTGCCACTTGCGAGATGCCGGTGGTGCCAGAAAATGCGCTGTTGTCAATGGTATTGGTAGTTGAATATGTCGCGGTCGACGGCGGCACGTCAATGGTTACCGAATTGCCACTCACGGTTCCTTCCAGCACCGCGGAGGCAACGGTGTTGTTGGAGTCACTGGTGTTGTTGGAATTGTTGACGCTGCTATCGTTGTTGGAGCTGTTGACACTGTTGTTGTTGTTGGAATCAGTGGTAATCGAGGAGCCGCGGGTGGCAAGCTTGCCACTGTTGCCCGAATTGTCATCGCTGTCCGTCGTGTTGTTGGAGTTGTTGGTGCTGTTATTGCTTTGGTCAACGGATCCGCCACGGGCGGCAAGTACACCACTGTTACCCGAGTTGTCGTCGCTGTCAGTGACGCTGTTGTCGCTCTGATCGACGGACGCGCCACGGGTGGCAACGACACTGCCATTGTCGGCGCTATTTGTATCACGGCTCAAGTCATTGTCATTTCCTGAATCCGAGATGGTGGTGGTAGTGCTGCTGTCGCTTTGGTCAACAGACGCACCGCGCGTTGCAACAGTACCGCTATTGCCGGAGTTGTTGTCGTTGTCTTTGGTAACGGTTTTGGTTTTGGTTGTGGTGTTGTTGGAGTCGTTGGTGTTATTGGAGTCTTTGGTGACGGTCTTGGTTGTCGTGTTATTGGAGTCGCTGGTGTTATTGGAATCGTTGGTGCTGCTGTCCGTCTTTGTCACTGTCTTGCTGTTGTCGCTGCTGTTGCTGCTGTTGCTGTTATCGCTATTATTGCTGTTGTCCGTCTTTGTTACCGTCTTGCTGTTGTTGCTGCTGTCTGTATTGCCGTTATTGGATTCATTGGTGCTCGTTGCGTTCGAAGCTTCATTCGCCGATGTGCCTTTATTGTCCGCCGCTGACGATGCCGTAGCCGTTTGAGTCTGTGCCGAGTCCGTCGCGGTGTTGGTCGGATTCGCCCAGGCCTGGGATGTCATGCCAAGCGCGATGGCAATGGCGGTGGAAAGTAGTGTCTTGTTCATGTGTGCAGTCTCCATACTGATTTCAATTTCGAAGGATGGCGATCATTCCATCCAAACCCTGTTCAAGAAAGCTTTGACGAACTTTCTCTGGTATGGAAACGCACAATACATGCCACCCACGTAAGATGTTGCTCAACCACATGAAAAAAAAGAAAAAATGGAACAGAACATGAAAGCAAGGCGGATTGATCTGTGCAAGATAAACCGACACTTGATTTTATATAAAATCATGTATTTTAAATGCACTAATAAACAAAAATAAATATACATATATTAAATATATATGTATATTTTATCATTAAAAATCATTATCTTAATTAACAATCATGATTTTTATATTAACTAAGTATATAACAAATAACTTATTGTCTTTTACGAAAACAACATTAAAAATTGGCTGTAAACTAATCCGACAACAGTTAAATATTCCGACATCTCCATTTTGATTTATACAGAAATTTATGATGAGATTTATAGGAATTGAGTCCTTTTTCCCATGTTTCACAGAAGGGAATGTGGCGAGAGGGCGCAACCGATGGGGCGAGGGGGGCTGACATGGCGCTTGCGTCATGCCGGTCAAGCGCTCCGTGAACAAATAGCAGGGGCCGCTACGTGAGGGATTGGCGGGTTAGGCGATGCGTTCACATCGCCTAACCCGCCCCCATGTTCGCACACGGAGCTTTATCAATGCGGTTTTCAGTAAATCAGCGAGACGCGGAAACGCCAAGTAGCTCGATGCGCTGTTTTTCGAGCATATCCGCGGTGAAGAGACGGCGCTGCCCGTCGCAGAGCGTGCCGCCCAGGAGACCGGCAAGGCGGGCGGCGGTGTTATGCATGGCGTCGAACGCCGCCACACCGTCGAGTGGACCGGGTAAGCTCATGAACAAGGTCAGACCGGGCGTGGTGAAATCCGTCATGGCGTGGATGTCGAATGTGCCGGGGTTGATCGCATTGGCGAGACTGAAAAGCGGCATCCCCCCGGCATCTTCGGACGCGTAATGGAAAATATCCATTTCCCCGTACTCCATACCAACCTCGGTCAGCGCATTCATGATCTCGGCGCCGTGAAATGAGTGGCCGTTGCCCGCCATGATGTTCAGCACGATCACCCTCTCCTGAGACGCCTCGGCCGGAGCAACCGCGAACATCTCGGAATCTGTTTGCAAAACTACCGCGCGCCCGTCAGCCGCTTCGCCATGGCTGGTTACGCGGGCTGACAGTGAAACGGGAATGACCTCCCAGTCATCCGCGTCATCAAGGGGAGCGCTTCTGGCTGCGTCATCGCCGGCCTTGTCACCAGAGGCATTCACAGCGATACGCTCGCCGACCATGCCTTTCGACTTGTTTTTACCCGGCCGCCACAGCAACAGAATCACCGCCACCGCGCCCGCGCCGCCCAGAATCGATAATGTGCTTACCGCGTCCACCTTTGAATTTCCTTGTTATCCTGTCGCCACCATCTTCACAGCCTCGTCGACATCCACCGCCACCAGGCGCGATACGCCCGGTTCGTGCATGGTGACGCCGATCAATTGCTGGGCCATTTCCATGGTGCTCTTGTTGTGACTGATGAAAATGAACTGGATGCGCTCCGACATTTCCTTCACCATCTGACAGAAACGCCCGACATTGGCTTCGTCGAGCGGCGCGTCCACCTCGTCGAGCATGCAGAACGGGGCCGGGTTCAGCTCGAAGATGGCGAACACCAGGGCGACGGCGGTGAGCGCCTTTTCGCCGCCGGACAGCAGATGAATGGTGCTGTTGCGCTTGCCGGGCGGGCGCGCCATGACGGTGACGCCAGTGTCCAGCAGATCCTCGCCGGTCAGTTCCAGATAGGCTTGCCCTCCTCCGAACAGGCGCGGGAACATGGCTTGCAGGCCGGTGTTGACCTTATCGAAGGTCTCTTTGAAGCGGTCGCGGGTTTCACGGTCGATCTTGCGGATGGCGTTTTCCAGGGTGGTGAGCGCTTCGCTCAGGTCGGCGTGCTGGGCGTCGAGGTAGTTCTTGCGCTCCGACTCCTGGGCATACTCGTCGATCGCAGCGAGGTTGATCGCCCCGAGGCGCTGGATCTGCTGGCCGATGCGCTCGACCTGTTGCTGCCATTCCGTTTCCTGAGCCCCTTCCATCATGTCGGCAAGCAGCGCCTCCAGTTCGAAGTCGGTTTCGGCGAGCTGTTCCATGAGGGTTTCGCGCCGCACCTTGGCCTCCTGCCAACCCATGCGAAGCCGGTCGAGCTCGCTCTGTAACTGGCGTTCCTTCTGTTCGGCGGCATGACGTTGCTCGTTCAGTTGGCGCAAGGCGTGGTCGCACTCCTCGACACGCCGCCGCGCCTGGGCGAGTTCCGCCTCGATGCGGATGCGGCTGGACAGGAATTGCTCCAGCTCCACCGCCATCTCCTGAAGCGGCAGATCGCCTCCTTCCACGGCCATGGATAGCTCTTCCCGGCGCTGCGACAGGTGAGCGGCCTGATCCTGGGTGCGCCGCAGCCGTTCCTGGGTGGAGGTGAGCTGACTGCGCAGCGACTGGATCCGCAGCGCGACCTGATGGGCGGCATCGCGGTCAGTGCGCGCCTGGTCGCGGGCTTTCTCCAGCGCGGTGCGGTGTTCGTCGCGCAAGCGCAGCAAGACATCGCGCCGCTGGCCATGCACCTCCGCCGCCGCCAGCGCTTCGTGCAGACGAGCGCGGGCGGCGCCGGTTTCTTCCTCGTCGCGGGTCTTTTGCGCGCGCACGTCTTCGATCTCGGCATGCAGCCGGGTGTTGCGCGCGCTCATCTGCTCCAACCGCGCCTGCTTGCCGCTCAACTGCCCTTTCAGCTCGACGCGCCGCTGGCTCGACGCATGCAACATCGCCTGGCTCTGCTCGCGGGCGGTTTCGACCGCCTTCAGTTGCGCGGCGCTGTCGTGTTGCAACTGTTCCAGCTCTTCGATGCGCGCGGCGAGTTCGGCCATGTGCCGCGACAACTCGCGGATCTCCTGTTCGCGGGCCAGCACGCCGGCCTTTTCGTCATTGTCGCGCACCACACGCAGCCAGTCGTGGCCCAGCCACACGCCATCGCGGGTGATGACGGATTCGCGCACCCCCAGGCGCGGCCGCAACGCCAGCGCCTGCGGCAAGTCGTCGGCGGCATGGATACCGGCCAGCAAGCCATCCAGACGCCAGGGCGATCGCACCTTGTCAATCAAAGCCGTGGCGCCGGGAGTGTGCGCCGCCGGCGAGGCCTCCAATGGCGGCGCGGCGAGGTCGAAGACGCTCAGCCGCCCGCGTTGCAGGCTATCGAGCGCGGCGGCGACCCGATCCATGCCTTCCACGCAGACCGCCTCCAGGTGCAGCCCCAGCACATGCTCCACGGCGCGCTCCCAGCCCGTTTCGACAGTCAGCCCTTGCGCCAGGCGCTGGGCATCGTGCAGGCCATGCTCCTTCAGCCATGGCGCCACCGCTCCCGCCCCTTTGCCCAGCGCCTGCTGTTGCAGGGTTTCGAGCGATCCATGCCGCCCTTTCATGGTTTGCAGGCGGCCACGCTCGGCATTCAGCTCGCCGGCCAAACGGGTGTGGTTGTCACGCTCCTGCGCGATGCGCGATTGATAGCCCTGCACCTCTTGCTGGATGCGGGCGATCCGCTCTTCGAGTTCGGCATGCTGTTCATCCAGCACGGCGATTTCTTCCTCCAGCGTGCCGGTGGACAGGCCGCGCTGCTCCTCTTCAAGACGCGCCAGGCGCTGCTCTAGCTGGTGCAGATGCTGTTCCAGGTGCTGGATGCGGGCGCGCTCGACCTCGGCGATGCGCACCTGCGCGGACTCCTGGGCGGTGAACGTGTCCCAGTCGTGCTGCCAGGCATGCTGGGCGGCCTCGGCCTCGGCCAGCGCGGCGGCGGAGACGCCTTCCGCTTCCTGGCCCAACGCCAGGGCGAGCTCGTCCTCTTGCAGCGCATACGTCAGCTCCTCGATGAGCTGCTGATCGTGAGCGAGATGCGCCTGCGCCTCGTTCCAGGCCTGGGCGGTGCGTTCCAGATCGCGGGTCTGCTGCTGGCGCGTTTCGCGGGCGTGGTGCAGCCCCTGTTCCAGGCGAGCGATTTCCGCGCCGACGCGGTAAAACTGCGCCTGCACCTCATTGAAGCGCTCGCTTTCCTCGCCATGCTGTTCGCGCTGCTGTTCGAGGCTCGTCTCGGCATGGCGCAACGCCGCAAGCTGGGCCTCCAGCGCGATTTCCTGCGCCTTGATGCGCCGATCCTGCTCCTGAGTCTCGATATCGAGCGTCCGCCAGCGCAGCGCCAGAAGCTGCGCCTTGAGCAGCCGTTCTTCCTGTTTCAGCTCCTTGTACTTCTCGGCGACCTTGGCCTGGCGCTGCAATGATTGAAGTCGTTTATCAAGCTCTTCTCTTATGTCATTTATTCTATTTATGTTTTCTTGAGCATGACGCATCCGCGTCTCGGTCTCGCGGCGGCGCTCCTTGTATTTGGAAATACCGGCGGCCTCTTCGAGAAAGATGCGCAACTCGTCCGGCTTGGCCTCGATGAGTCGCGAGATCATGCCCTGCTCGATGATCGCATAACTGCGCGGCCCCAGCCCGGTGCCAAGAAAGATGTCGGTGATGTCACGGCGGCGACAGCGCACGCCATTGAGGAAATAGGTGGACTGCCCGTCGCGCGATACCTGGCGCTTCACGGATATCTCGCCGTAGGCGGCGTACTGCCCGCCGAGGCTGCCATCGCTGTTGTCGAACACCAGCTCGATGAACGCCTGCCCAACCGGCTTGCGCCCGGTGGAACCGTTGAAAATCACGTCGGCCATGGAATCGCCGCGCAGGTTCTTGGCCGAGCTCTCGCCCATCACCCAGCGCACCGCGTCGATGGTGTTCGACTTGCCGCAGCCATTCGGGCCGACGATGCCGATCAGGTTACCGGGGAGGTGCAGCGTGGTGGGGTCGACAAATGATTTGAAGCCGGCGAGTTTGATCTTCTTGAGGCGCATGGGTCCGTGTGCATTACGTTAAAACTCATAGTATACAAGACAACGCGATACGGGCGAAAATACACCCCATGATCGAAAAACTGCTCGACGAGGCCAGCCGCCTCACCCCCACCGCCTTCGCCGCCATCGGTATCTTCCTCGCCTTCTGGCTGGTTTCCAGCGTCGCCCGCAAGCTGTTGCGCAGCATTGGCGCCAGGGCCGAACCCGGCAAGGAGGACGTGTTCAACCTGCTCGGCCAGATCGCCAGGGTCACACTGCTGATCACCGGCTTCATCACCGCGCTGGGCACACTGGGGGTCAACGTCACCGCCATGGTGGCCGGCCTGGGTCTGACCGGCTTTGCCTTGGGCTTCGCCCTGAAGGATGCCCTGTCCAATCTCCTGGCCGGGATCTTCCTGCTGATATACCGCCCCTTCAAGCGCGGCGACCAGATCAAGGTCGAGGAATTCTCGGGCACGGTGATCGGCATCGACCTGCGTTACACCACCCTGCAAGGAACCGAGCAAAAAATCCTCATCCCCAATTCGGTACTGTTCACCAGCGCCATCACGCTGAGTGAAGCGGGGGCGCAGACATCGGATATGGCGAGGATCGACAAGGAATAATCAAAATTGTGACGCGGTCATCAGCAGAGCATCGCCGAAAGAAGAACAATCAGGGACAAAGAGAAAGGATGCCTTGCCGTGAGAAAAACTCTATCAATTGCGGGCGCTATTCTGCTTGCCGGATGCGTTTCGGACTCGCCATCCACGCCGGCGACCGAACGTCCAGCGGACAACAGCACTTCCGAGCAACCTACCCCCATACCCCCTGTCACGGCAACGCCAGCGATGGTAAAGCGAACCTTTGCCGCCGACGATAACGCTTTCATGAACCCGGAAAGAGGCCTGTACGTCAGTGTCGATCTGCTGGACGAGTCTGATAACTACGCGACGGTACGGGGACGGCAAAGCACACTTGCTTATGCCGGTGTGACCTTGGCGGCCTTCCGCGACACGACGCTGCCACAGGCATTCCTGGACAAGCTCGATTCCGGTTTCCAGCGCGCACGGGAAGCCGGCATCAAAATCATCTTGCGTTTCAAATACACCACGCAAACGGACGGCGAGGACGCGCCCCTCGAACGTATCAAGGCGCACGTCGCGCAACTTGCGCCAATCCTGCGCAAAAACGCCGATGTCATCACTGTCATGCAGGCCGGATTCATCGGCGCATGGGGCGAATGGCATGCGTCATCGAATGGCCTCGACACCCCGCCCAATCGCCGCGCCGTACTTGACGAGCTGCTGGCCGCACTGCCCGCCGATCGCGCCGTTCAGGTACGCACTCCCATGTACAAGGCCGAATATCTTGCCAGCGATACGCCTTTAAGCGGCGAGCTGGCCTTCTCCAGCGCTGCCGCGGCGCGCCTGGGACACCATAACGACTGTTTGCTTGGCAACGAAAGCGACATGGGAACATACGCGCCGCCCATTCCGGCATGGCGGGACTACGTGTATCAGGAGGGAAAATTTCTTCCTGTCGGAGGAGAAACCTGCCGCGTCAATCCCCCCGGAACAAATTGCCCCGCCGCGACAGAAGCGCTGGAAAAGGCGCACTGGTCTTTTTTGAATACCCTGTATCACACCGATGTCATCGCCGCATGGAAAAACCAGGGATGCTTTTCCGACATCGAGCGCCGCCTGGGCTATCGCATCCAGCTATTGGAAGCCGCCTGGACGGCCAACGTCAAACCCGGAGAAACCCTGCGCGCCACGCTGACCCTGCAAAACCGCGGCTACGCGGCGATGTACAACCCCCGCCCCGTCTACCTGGTGCTGCAAAACGCCTCTTTTCGCCATGAATTCATCACCCGCATCGACCCACGCCGCTGGGAAGCCGGAAAAACCCTCACTGAGAATCTGGACATCAAGCTCAACGCCGGCATCGCTCCCGGCACCTATGATGTTTACCTGTGGCTGCCAGACGCCGACACCAGGCTGCGCACCAAGGCCGAATATGCCGTGCGCATGGCGAATGCCGGTATGTGGCAGCCCGCGACAGGCATGAACCAGTTGAGCGGGCAAGGGGCTTTGCTGGTCGTTGAACTATAAGAGACTGTTCAAGGCGGCGGCCTCATAACTACAAAAATCATCACCGGCGCCGATATATGTAGGGTCTCTGCAAGGAACCTCAACCATGCCCGCCTTCTACATCGGCAGACAGCCCATTTACGATCATCAGCTGAAAATCGTTGCTTACGAGCTGCTTTATCGTGACGGCGACAAGAACCGCGCGCAATTCGTCGATGGCGACGCCGCCAGCTCACAGGTCATCGTCAATACCTGCCTGGGAATAGGGTTGGAGCGCCTGATCGGGCAGGGTCAAACCGCCTTCATCAACCTGACCCGCAGCTTCCTCCTGCAAACCTATCCCATGCCGTTACCCAAGGAATCCGTGGTACTGGAAGTACTGGAAGATATCGTGCTCGACGAGGAAATGATGACAGCGCTGCGCAGGCTTGCCCGGGATGGCTATACTCTGGCGCTGGATGACTTTGTGTTCACGGAGCAGACCAGGGATGCGTTCGAGGTGGTGAACATCGTCAAGCTCGACGTGCTGGCGCTGGGACCGGATGATACCCGGAAACAAGTCGAGCTGCTGCGGCGATTCAATGTCAAGCTGCTGGCTGAAAAGGTCGAAACCCATGACATGCTGGCGCAATGCCAGGCGCTGGGTTT
This sequence comes from Gammaproteobacteria bacterium, assembly GCA_033717875.1. GTDB lineage: Bacteria > Pseudomonadota > Gammaproteobacteria > Ga007554 > SBBG01. Next base: position 83,804 of record JADDKJ010000005.1, on the reverse strand, counting down.
CGATTATTTCCAGGGATATTTCCTGTCTCGCCCCAACCTCATTCAGGGCCGGCGTCCGCCCGCAGTCCGTCTTACCGTACTGCGCACGCTGGCCCTCCTGCAAGATCCGGCACTGGATTTCAAAGAGCTGGAGAAGGTCATCACCCAGGACGTTTCCCTCAGCTACAAGCTGTTGCGCTATATCAACTCGGCGGCCACCGGCATGCCAAGAAAGATCGACTCGATCCACCAAGCGCTGGTCATTGCCGGAACTGGCTGCATCCGCTCCTGGGCAACGCTCATCGCGCTTTCCAGTATCAATGACAAACCCCACGAATTGATGGTCATCGCGCTCATCAGGGCAAGAATGTGCGAATTCATCGCCGCCGCGACCAAGGAAGAAGCCAAGGAAAATTTTTTTACCGTCGGCCTGTTTTCCGCCCTCGATGCCTTGATGGACCAGCCTCTGGAAGAGATACTCGAATCCATGCCTTTGACCGATCAGGCCAATGCGGCGCTGCTGCGCTACGAAGGAACACTGGGTAAAGCATTGCACGCCACCCTGATCTACGAGCAAGGCGGAGACCCGGACGAATTGCACAAGGCCGGCCTGCCCTTGGATATTCTCAGTGATGCTTATTTGGAAGCCCTAAATTGGGCCAATCAGGCCGGCAAGGCGCTATTCTGAAAGCCCCACTTTTTCGCCCCCATTTTCACGCTTGACTTGCCCTCCCGTTTGCGCGTACATTGCGCGCGCAGTTTCCATCTGCAAATAGCCCAGGTGTTCCAAGGACCCTCGTTCGTGGAATGAAACGGGAAGCCGGTGCGCCGCACGATCAATATTGTGCGGCAATGCCGGCGCTGCCCCCGCAACGGTAGACGAGCAATAAGGCATGTACCACGCCACTGCGCCCAAAATGCGCGGGAAGGCCATGCCCTGGAGTCATCCTCCGCTCGTAAGCCCGGAGACCGGCCTGGGATTTCGATCAACCCCCATCAGTTCTGCGCGGGGATCCGCAGGGCAAGGAGAAAAATATGCACTTTCCCGTCCGGCCTATGGCCGCCGTTGTTCTTTTGTCGAACGCCATGCCGTCAGCCCAGGCTGACGATGGCAGCCAGCTCCCCCCCGTCATTGTCACCGCCACGCGCACGGCGCAAACCGTCGATGAAACGCTGGCCTCGGTCAGCGTCATCACCCGTGCGGATATCGAACGCCGCCAGGCGCAAAGCGTCCCCGAATTGCTGGCGGGAATCGCGGGCGTCGATGTCGCCGCTCAGGGCGGCTGGGGCAAGGCATCCAGCGTATTCATGCGCGGCACCAACTCCAGCCATGTGCTGGTACTGATCGACGGCATCAAAGCGGATTCGGCCACCCTCGGCCTCGCCGCCTTCGAGCACATCCCCGTGTCGCAGATCGAGCGCATCGAAATCGTGCGCGGGCCACGCTCCAGCCTGTATGGTTCGGAGGCGATCGGCGGCGTGATTCAGATCTTCACCCGCAAAGGCCGCGAGCAAAGCCAGGTATACGCCAAGGCAGGCGTCGGCAGCTACCAGTCGCAGGAATTATCCATCGGCGCCTCGGGGCTGCGCGAGGGCACGGACTACAGCATCTCCGCCACCTCTTTCAAGACCGACGGCTTCAACGTCCGGCAGCCCACACCGGGACCCTTCGGCGTGAACGAACTGGACAAGGATGGCTACCGCAACGACTCTCTCTCGCTGCGGCTCGGACACCGTTTCGGCAGCGATACCCGCATCGAAGGCCACTTGCTGCGCGCCCAGGGCAATACGAAATACGACGGACCGCCCTTTTCCCCCAATCAGTCCGATATCGTGCAGCAAACCGCCGGAGTCAACCTGAGCAGCCGTCTCACCAGCGCCTGGAATACCAGACTGCAATTCGGGGACAGCCGCGACGAAGCGGACAACTTCACCGGCGGCGCCTTCTTTTCCACGTTCAACAGCAGGCGCAGCACCGTCTCGTGGCAGAACGACCTGAGCGTCGCCAGCGATCAATTGTTGACGCTAGGCGTGGACTGGCGCGACGACAAGGCGAGCGGTACCACCAACTACGTCAAGACCTCGCGCGACAACACCGGCATCTACCTTCAGCACCAGGCCGGCTTCGGCAAGCATGATGTGCTGCTCGGTCTGCGCCGCGACGACAATCAGGCATTCGGCGTCCACAACACCGGCAATATCGCCTGGGGTTACGAAATCGACAAGGCCCTGCGCATAACCGCATCTTACGGTACCGCCTTCAAAACACCCACGTTCAACGATTTATATTTTCCGGACATTGGCTATTACGTGGGTAACCCGAATCTTAAACCGGAGGAATCGAAATCCACCGAGATCGGCCTGCGCGGCAGCCACACATGGGGAGGCTGGAATGCGAGCTTCTACCGCACCGACATCGATCAGTTGATCGCCTATGTATCCGACCCTGTCACCTTCAAGGGCACCATGCAAAACGTCAACCGCGCCCGGATCAACGGCTTCGACGCCGGCGCTTCCACGGAACTGGCCGGCTGGCGGCTGGCGGCGAACCTCTCGCTGCTCGAGCCGAAGGACCTCGACACCGACAAGCTCCTGCCCCGCCGCGCCAAACAGACCATCCGATTCGACGCGGATCGCCAGTTCGGCAAAGCCGGCGTAGGCTTGAGCTGGCTCGCCCAGGGCCATCGCTTCGACGACACGGCCAACAACGACCGCGTCGCGGGTTACGGCATCCTCAACCTGCGCGCGCAGTATGAGCTCTCGAAAAAGTGGACGCTGCGTGGCAAAATCGATAATGTGTTCGACAAACAATATCAAACCGTCCACACCTATAATTCGCCGGGCAGAAACGTGTTGATATCGGCGACTTATACGTTGGATTGACATGGTAGGGTGCGTCCCACGCACTGCGGCACCATACTGAATGGTGCGCACGGCGCACCCTACGAATTTCTGGAGCAGGAGATGGGTAACCGGCTGACAAAAATCTATACCCGCACCGGCGACCAGGGCATCACTGGGCTGGGTGATGGCTCGCATGCCACAAAAGACCATCCGCGCGTGGAGGCGATAGGCGAAGTCGATGAGCTCAACGCCGTGATCGGCATGGTGCTGGCCCATACCCTGCCCGAGGCGGTGCGCGGATGCCTGTCGGACATCCAGCATGACCTGTTCGACCTGGGCGGCGAATTATGCCTGCCGCGCCACAATGTCATTACGGCGGAGCATGTTCAGAACCTCGAACAAGCGCTGGACGGATTCAATGCGGACTTGCCTTACCTCAAAGAGTTCATCCTGCCGGGCGGCAATCCGGCGGCGGCCGTATGCCACCTGGCGCGCACCGTGTGTCGCCGCGCCGAACGGCGTGTAGTGAGTCTGGCGCGAAAGGAAGCGATCAACAACGAATCCCTTGCCTACCTCAACCGCCTGTCGGATTTACTGTTCGTCGTCGCCCGCGTGCTGGCCCGAGCGGAAGGCGGACAGGAAGTTTTGTGGGAACAAAACCGGCGCCTGAAATAGGTCAAGCCTTCTTCTTCTGGCACTCGTTACAGATGCCGTAAATATACAGCGAGTGATCGGTCATCTCGTATCCCGCCTTCTTGGCAATGGCGCGTTGCCGCTGCTCGATGGTCTCGTCGAAAAATTCGTCGACCTTGCCGCAGCTCACACACAAGATATGGTCGTGATGTTCGCCCTGATTGATCTCGAACACCGACTGCCCGCCCTCGAAGTGATGGCGCGCCACCAGTCCCGCCGCCTCGAACTGCGTCAGCACGCGGTATACCGTCGCAAGCCCCACATCTTCGCCAGTATCGAGCAGGGTCTTGTAGACATCCTCGGCGCTCATATGGCGCTGCGCGTTCTTCTCCAGAATCTCAAGGATTTTGACGCGCGGCAGGGTAGCCTTCAGACCGGCCTTTTTAAGATCCAAATTTTCCATTATCCTCTCTCCTGTCATCAGGCGCCGGTTTCGGTTACAATCGCTTTTTTGATTATCCCTACATGACCTGTCAACATTATCAAACAACACTTGATTGAATGCAAAAGCTTCTCATTCTTGCGCTGTGCGCCCTTACTCTGACTTTCGCGGGATGCGGCATCCATAAAATTGATATTCAGCAGGGCAACATCATCACCCCGGAGATGCGCGAGCAAATCAAGGTGGGCATGAATAAGCGGCAGGTCAGTTTTATCCTCGGCACACCCATGGTGATCGACCCCTTCCATCGTGATCGCTGGGATTACGCCTACAGCTTCCGGTCGTGGACAAACAAAAAGCGCGAGTCCCAGCATTTCGCACTCTTTTTTGAGGGAGACAAGCTGATTCGCATCGAGGATGAGGCCGCTCCAGCGCGAACTTCCCCCTGATCGAGCACAGGGCGCACCGGCAAAATCACCCGCCGCCGGACGCCTCTTTATCGGCGGGCTCAAGCTCCCCCCCGCCCTTCTTCGTCTTCTTGCCCTGCGCGGCACGCTGCTTGCGCACTTCCTTGGGATCGGCCAACAGCGCACGGTAAATCTCCACCCGGTCACCTTCGCGCAGCGCGGCGCTCAACTTGCCGAGCTTGCCGAAAACGCCCACCTTGTTCACTGTCAGATCGATCTCGGGAAACCGCTCCAGAATACCCGAATGCCTGATCGCCTCTTCCATCGTCGTGTCGGCGCGCACTTCGAGAGGGATGATCACCTGAACGTCAGGGCGCGCATAGGCCACCTCGACCTTTATCATTTCAGCGCTTTCCATATACCTCTATCGCACGCTGACAAAAGGCATCCACCAGGCTGTTGGCGATCTGGTTGAAGACCGGACCAATCGCCAATCCAACCAGCTTGTTGGAAAACTCGAAATCCATGTCCAGTGACACCTTGCACGCCTGCTCATCCAGCACGTCGAAACGCCAGAACCCCTCCAAGTGGTGAAAAGGCCCCTCCACCAGACGCATTTCGATCATCTTGTTACGCTGATTGCGGTTACAGGTGGTAAACGATTTCTGTACCCCGCCGCGCGCCAGCTCGATCGAGGCACGCACCTCATCCTCGCTGCGGCTGAGTATCCGCGTACTTTTACACCACGGCAGAAAGCGGGGATAGGCCTCGATGTCATCGACCAGCGCGTACATCTCACCCGCCGCGTAGGGAACCAAGGCATTTCGGCTAACAGTCGTCACTTCGCAAATCCGTACATAAAAAACGCTAAAAATAGCATACCTGCCCGACACTTTCACCTTATAATGTGTCAATGTCCAAGCAAAAAGCAAAACCCGAGACGAGCAGCACCATCGCCCTCAACAAAGCCGCCCGCCACGACTACTTCATCGAGGAAAACTACGAAGCGGGCCTGGCCCTGGAAGGCTGGGAGGTAAAAAGCCTGCGCGCCGGACGGGTGCAGATCAAGGAAAGCTACGTGCTCATCAAGGACGGCGAAGCCTGGCTGTTCGGCGCCCACATCTCGCCCCTGCCCACCGCCTCCACCCACATCCACCCCGACCCGCTGCGCACCCGCAAATTGCTGCTGCACCGCGAAGAACTGAACAAACTCATCGGCGCGGTGGAGCGCAAGGGCTACACCCTGGTGCCGCTGGCCCTGTACTGGAAACACGGCCGCGCCAAGCTCGACATCGGCCTCGCCAAGGGCAAAAAGGAATACGACAAACGCGCCACTGAGAAAGATCGCGACTGGCAGCGCGAGAAGCAGCGCTTGATGAAAACCAGGTGAACGGAACTTCTCCAGGTGATAAACTGTCATATGCATATGAATAACCAATGGGGGCGACCTGGCTTCGACGTGGGTTGCAAAACCTGAGGGGCATGCCGAGGAGCAGAACACCTCGTAAATCCATCTGCAAACACATAGTTGCCAACGACGACAACTACGCACTCGCTGCTTAAAACCCAGTAGGGTGCCGTCTGACTGAGTATGTGCTTGTGCACTCAGCCCCAGGCGTCGACTCTCACAAGATCGCGATGACGCTCGTCCGGAGCGGATTCGTTAAAACCCTACCGGACTCGCCGCCTGTTTTCCCTGCCCGTCGGGTAGCAGCCGGTTAAATCAATAGACAGGATACGCATGTAGAACCAAAGGCAGAGGACTTACGGACGCGGGTTCGATTCCCGCCGCCTCCACCAATAATGAAACCCCAACCGTTCTCGGTTGGGGTTTTTTCTTGCCTGATCGCGCCGGTTCCCGCGTACTCGTGCGGGTTCCTGCGAACGCCTGCGGACTTCGCCAGCCACCTGAAGTGGCCGTTCCGGGCCATATTCCACTCTCTCCTGGCCATTCCTCGCTCCGACCTCGCTCCCTGAAACCGGCCCGAAGTCCGCAAAGGCTGCAAGTCAGCCTCATACAGATCAAAGAGTTACGAGCGGACGAATCAAGCGGTTGGATTGCGGCATCGGATAGCAAAGGAAACCGCTTTCGTTGTGTTTTGTAGGTATTTATTGACAGCTACCGACGTAATACAACATCATGGTGGCATGGAAAGCTCACATCAGACCATTCTGGATCTCGCCGCTCAACGCGGCCTCATACGCCCGCGCGATCTCGATGCGCTGGGCCTGCCCAGTGTCGCCCTCACGCGGCTGGTTCGGCAGGGCCTGCTCGTCCGCGTGGGTCGTGGTCTATATGCCCGTCCCGATCGCAGCGTATCCGAGCATGGCACGCTGGCCGAGGTGGCCCGCAAACACCCGCAAGCCATCGTCTGCCTGCTGTCAGCACTGCGGGTGCACGACCTCACCACGCAGTCACCGTTCGAGGTGTGGCTCGCCATTCCCAACAAGGCGCGTGCGCCCAAGATGGATTACCCGCCGCTGCGCATTGTGCGCTTCTCGGGCGCCGCGCTGACCGATGGGATTGAAGAGCACCAGATCGATGGCGTGACCGTGCGCGTGACTAACATTGCTCGCACCGTGGCCGACTGTTTCAAGTTCCGCAACAAGATCGGCCTCGATGTGGCAATGGAAGCACTGCAGGAAGCCTGGCGTGCCAAGCGCGTGAGCATGGACGAACTCTGGCGCTATGCCACGCTGTGCCGCGTGGCCAATGTGATGCGCCCCTACATGGAAAGCCTGTCATGAATGAACGAAACGTGGCGGCATCAGTCCGTGCCCGTCTGCTCAACCGCGCCCGCGAGACCAAGCAGGATTTCAACCTGGTCCTCACGCGCTATGCGATTGAGCGACTGCTATACCGGATCAGCATCTCGAAGCACGCGGATCAGTTTCTGCTCAAGGGTGCCTTGCTGTTTGACCTGTGGTTCGACATTCCACATCGCCCAACCAGGGATGCTGATTTTCTGGGATTCGGCTCGGCAGAGCTGCCGCACATCGAAGCCGTCTTCAAGGAGATCTGCACGATCGAAACGCTCGACGGCGTAACGTTTCAACCCGACACCGTGCACGCCGCTGAAATCCGCAAGGAGGCGAACTACGCCGGTGTGCGCGTGATGTTGCTCGGTGTGATTGATGGCGCGCGCTGCCAGATCCAGATCGATATCGGCTTCGGCGACGCCGTGACGCCTGGCCCGGAGGATGTCGAATACCCCGTCATGCTGGCGGAGTTCGCTGCGCCAAAGCTACGGGTCTATCCGCGCTACACCGTGGTGGCCGAGAAATTCGAGGCGTTGTCATCCCTCGGCATCGCCAACAGTCGCATGAAGGATTATTTCGATCTGTGGATATTGGCGCAGCACACCGACTTCGATGGCGACACCCTTCGCCAAGCAATTCAGGCAACCTTCGATCGACGTAAGACCGCTCTGGCTGGGGAGGTCCCATTCGGCCTCACCGATGCGTTTGCGCAAGATGCGCAGAAACAGGCGCAGTGGCAGGCCTTCCTGAGCAAGAACCGCCTGGAAGCGCTGGCGCTGCATGACGTCATTGCTGCACTGGCCGCATTCATGCTTCCCGTCATCAAGGCAGCCAATGCCGACGCGGTGTTTTCAGAGCGCTGGCAGGCAGGTGGTCCGTGGTCGCCTGCAGACGCGGGTTGATTGTCAACGCGGAAGCCCGACTCTCTCCCTCTGCTTAACCCACAGCACTGGCGGATCAACCGCCAAGTCAAACAACGTGATGTGGTTCGGTAAGGCGTCGTCCAGGATGGCCGCCACGATGTCAGGTGCCAGCGTGGTCAGGTTGACCATCCGACTCACATAACTGTTGTCAATCCCTTCCCGCGTTGCGATCTCCTTCAGCGACTTCGCTTCCCCTGATTCCAGCATCGCTAGCCAGCGGTGCCCTCTGGCCAGCGCCAGCTGGATGGTGGTCGGTGCAACGTCCCACGGCCTGACCGGCGCGGTCTCGCCGCTTGGCAAGGTGACCAACTTACGGCCGTTGCGGCGTTTGATCTGGATCGGCACAGACAGGGTCAGCCTGCCGTCGCTGGTCTGCAGGATGTCCGTCTCGCCGGTTTTCTGGATGCGGATATCGCTCATGCCAGTGCCTCGACTGCTTGGTTGGTAGGCTCGGGACGCAGCTCCAGCACCAGACGTTCGATACCGTTGGCGCGCAGCCGCACCTCGAGGTCGTTAGGTGACACGATGACCTTCTCCACCAGCAACTTCACGATCCGGGCCTGCTCGACCGGGAAAAGTTGATCCCAAATCGCATCGAGCCGGGTCATGGCCACGGTGATCTTGGCTTCGTCCAAGGTCGGATCAAGTTTGATCGCCTGCGGCAGCATGTCGCCGAGCAGATTCGGGGCGCGCAGGATAGAACGCAGCTGGTCAAGCACCGCCGATTCCAGTTCTGCGGCAGGCAAACGCGGCAGGCCCGAGGCACCCGCGTGCTCCTTGGTGTCGCGCTGGGGCACGTAGTAACGGTAGCGACGCCCATTTTTCTTTGTCGTGTGCCACGGCGACAGCGCGCGCCCATCGTTTCCGAACACGATCCCCTTGAGCAGATACGCCACGGTCGCCCGCGTTGCATTGCCGCGCACCCGGCCATTGGTGGCCAGGATCGCGTGGACGCTGTCCCACAGTTCGCGGCTGATGATGGGTGGGTGTTCGGCTTGGTACCACTGTTCCTTGTGCCTCAACTCGCCAAGGTAGGTCCGGTTGCCGAGGATCTTGTAGATGTGGCCCTTGTCGATCGGTCTGCCATCGCGGGTTTTGCCGTCCTGCGTGGTCCATACCTTCGACGTTACGCCATCCAGTTTCAGTTCCTTGACCAGGGCAGTGCTGGAGCCGAGTTCAACGAAGCGCTGGAAGATGTGCCGGATCAGCTTGGCCTCGCGTTCGTTGGGTACCAGTCGGCGGTTCTCGACGTCGTAGCCCAGCGGTGGCACGCCACCCATCCACATGCCTTTGCGCTTGCTGGCCGCGATCTTGTCGCGGATGCGTTCGCCGGTGACTTCGCGTTCAAACTGCGCGAAGGACAGCAGGATGTTCAGCATCAGCCGTCCCATGGATGTCGTCGTGTTGAACTGCTGGGTGACTGACACGAACGACACGCCGTAGCGCTCGAACACTTCGACCATCTTGGAGAAGTCCGCCAGGCTGCGCGTCAGGCGGTCGATTTTGTAGATGATGACCACATCGATCTTGCCAGATTCAATGTCCGCCATCACGCGGCGCAGTGCCGGACGCTCCATGTTGCCGCCCGAGAAGGCGGGATCATCGTAATCGTCAGCTACCGGAATCCAGCCCTCGGACCGTTGACTGGCGATGTAGGCATGCCCGGCATCGCGCTGAGCATCGATGGAGTTGTATTCCTGATCCAGTCCTTCTTCGCTGGATTTGCGCGTGTAGACTGCACAGCGCATGCGGCGCTTCAAGACTTCGCTCATCGCCCACATCTCTTCGTGGTGGATGGCTTGGCCTTGGCGTTTGATGGTGGCCTGAGCCCAAAGAACAAGGGCCCCGACCAACGCATGCCGGTGATCTCGCGGGCGATCATCGAGAGGCTCGGGTACATGCGACTCTGGAACTCATATTGGCCGTCGGCGGTGGTGATCACACGATATTCGACACCTTTGTATTCCCGGACCAGCACCGTGCCAGCAGCCGGACGGTAATCGCGGTCACGCTTCTTCACCTTGCCGGTTTCCACTAGCGAGGCGATGCGGCGCTGGTTGCGATCCAGCAGGTTGGCGTCGACCTTGCGGAACTCTGCTTCCTGCAGCCGGTATGCGATTCGGCGTTCGAGGAACTGGCGGTTGTGGGTGGGCGTGTCGCCACCAACCAGCTGTTGCCAGAGCGCTTTGATTTCGGCCATCGGCAGATCCGGCAATCTGGCGATTTGAGCTGCCACCGAAGGTGGCGTTGAAGGTGTTGGTATGTGCGTGCTCATTTTGACTCCGTGGATGTCTTGTTGACGGGGTCTGTATGAACGCGCTGGTTGCCAGAGAAGCCAAGCTCAAACTCGCCCTCTGCGGCGATGTTTGCGGACTGTTCTGCACCGCTGATTCGCAGGCGCGCCAGGCCGTTGGCCAGTAGTGACGCGATCTCGTGGCGACGCTGCTCGGGCGTCATCCGTTCGGGTGGGAAATGGTTGATTTGATGCATGGGTAGCGGTCCTCTCCGTCAAACTCACATGCAGTGAAATTGTCCGGATGGATGGCCGCCAAAGCCATGAGGGAGTTTCGAAGCCGCTCGAACTCGTGCGGGCTATTTCAAAAAGCGGCCACGCTCATTGCGACAAATGTCGGGCCAGAATGGTCTGCAACAACCGACCTCCCGGTGCAGCGCACATCTCTCTGATCTGCATATTGATGCCGTCAGTGGCGATGCCCGCCTTCGCGGCGGCATGCATCACAGCAGCATGCGCATCAAGCACATCGCCGCCGGTGATCTCATACCCATGTCCGCGCGAGATCCAATGCAGTGCTGCCAACCCAGCCGACAGCGCGAACTCAGGCTGCTTATCGGCATAGTCTCGGGCGGCACGCGTCAACGTGCGCGGGTCGGTGGGACCGCGCGTGGCCAACTCGATTGCCACGACGAACAATCCCACATCCTTCGCGGCAGCGAACCACTTGCCCTCTGATCCTGGCGTGCTCGCCACCAAGTCACGCAGGATTTGTTCCGACGGCACGCTGGGGTATTTCTTGGCGATGGCACGATAGGTGGCGAGATTCGTGGTGCCCTGATTGGCCTCAATGGCATAGCGTCGGTAGGCATCCATGGCCAAACCAGAAGACAACAGGATGGCCTCGCAGGCTTCAGCGATCTGCCAGCCCGGATCATTCAGTCCGCGCGAATCTTCGGCATAACAGATCGCTTCGGCTTTCTTGCCAATTGCTGTCAGTGCCTTCACGCCCCAGCGCCTATCGTGCCACCACTTGAACCGCGCCTTGTCGATCAGGGCCAGCAACTCGTCATAGCGACCCGCCGCGTACAGCGCGGACAAACAGGCGCTGGTGCCTTTGAAGAATCCGTGCCCGGATGCATTCGGGTTCCACACGCTTTCAACGACCGGCATGAACTCATCAGCCCAGCGTGATGCCAGCTCTGGTGTCACGCACAGTTCGCCCCAGTAGTCGCCCAGCAGTTCGATGTAGGGCATGTCGTCGTCCTGGAGCGCTTGCCACAACCGCTCCAGCCAGCGTTGTCGCAGTTTCGGATCGACGTCGGCCTTGATGATGATCGGCACGAGGGTATCGATGGCCTTATTGACGGCTGATCCCAAGGCCCCCGATGAACTGTCCACCTGCTCCAGTGCTGGCGAGAGTTTTTCCAGCAAAGTGATGGCACCCTCGGCGGCCAGCACCGGCTCCTTGCGGGTGAATTGCTTGATTTCCGTCAGCGCTTCCTTGATGCGCGTAATGGGCGTGTCAGAGCGCCAACCGAAAGCCTGGCGGCGAAAACGGGAGGTGAATAGCCATTTGTGCGCAGTCATGATCGGGCCGCTCCTTAGCGCACCGGGTACTGGCCGTTGCGGAGAAACCGATCGTAGGTATCTTCCTCCGGCTCTTCGTCTTCGTGGCGTGCCCCCTGCCACTCGGCTTCAGGCAGCACCAGCAATGTCAGTGTGTAGTCATACTGTCCAGCGATGCGGGTCATTTCGGTGATCGGCATGCTGGCGGGCTCACGCGAAAACCAGGACTGGGCGCGGCCAGTCCTGCTGTCAGCCATGGCAAGGGCGTTGTAGCTGTGCGCCAGCGCGTCGTGAGGCAGTTCGATGGTGTTCTTACGCGTCGCAAAGTAGGCGCCAGACTTCAGCGCCGCCTTGTTCGACTTGGCCCAGAGCATGTGATCGTCACGGCTGGCCACCAGCACAGCGCGTTTGGGAGCGATCTCGGTCCAGCGCAAGGCGGCGGCCGTCAGCGAGACGCCATAGCGGTCGGCGCAGTGGCCCAACAGATCGAAATTGATCGGATGACCATCCACTTGTCGCCGAAAGTCGTCCAGCGGCATCAGCAGCGTCGAGGCGAACAAATCCGCCTCAGTCTCGATATGCCGCTCGTTGTTGTCGCCCGTTTCGATGTCGCCGTCGCCGCACTCGAATAGGTCCTGCTGGTGGCGGTGCAAAATGTAGTGGCCGAACTCATGCGCGATCGTGAAGCGCTTGCGGCCCTCCGAAGGGGTGGCACTGTTGTAGAGGACCAGCCACTTCGACCGTGACTTGTTGGCCTTCAGCAGACCATCGAAACCTTCTAGATCCTCGCCATGAACCTTGTCGATCGGCGAGTCTGAAAAACACTGGCGGGAATACTCGAGCGCCAGCTCGTCAACCTTGACCGGAAAGCGATCCGCACCAAGCACCGTGTTGAGCATGGACGAGATACGGTTAGCCTCGGCCATGGGCCTTTTCGCCTCCGTCATTCATCTTCCCAGGCATCGAGGATCTTGCGGATCTTCTTTTTGTCCGGCTCCGACATGGTCTTGTACTTGCGGAAGAAGGCCTCATCAAGCACGGCCTCGTCAGGCGTGGCAGTGGACTCGGTCAGCAGGAACTCTGTGGTAACCTCCAGCACAGCGGCGATCTTCCCGATCTTGTCAGCGGATGGTTTGGGGTCGTCCTTGTTCTCCAGCTCCCAGATATAGCTTTTGCTGGAGTCGGTCAGCTCGGCCAGCTGCTCAAGGCTCAATTTTTTTTGCTTACGCAGGGTGCGGATCTTGTCACCCAGGGGTGAAGGCACGTGTCTCTCCTAAATCTCTTGAACCAGGCCATCAATATACCATCGTACCGAACGAATTCGTAACTGCTTGACAAACCCATCATTGCTTCGAAATAATCATAAATGTTCGGCACACCGAACGCAATCGGTCTGCACACCCCCAGTCTGAAAAAGGGGTCGTAGTGGCTGATACCAAGCCGATCCACACTTTATGAGGGGTATGTAGATGAACGATGCAGAGAATTTGACCAAGCTCCTGGGACACCTGCCGCCAGCGGTGTTCCGTGCATTCATGGTGGACGAGTTCGGCTTGGACATGCCGGAACTGGACGCCAAAAAGCTGAAAAAGGAGCAACGTGAGCCAATGGAGGCGGTGCTATCCGCGCTCGGGGTCAGCGAACGCCAGCAAATCGAGGATGTGGCCGAACGGATCGTGCTGCTGTCGGACGGTGCTGGCCAGGATGTCATTGACGGGTTCAAGGACGACATCTTCGATGACGCGGACCGAGAAGCCTTTGCCGCGATTCCCAATCAGTATCAGCGTGCACTGTGGCTCTTCGCCAATCAACCGGTGCTGTTCGAAGAAGCCTTGAATGCCCGACAGGCTGACATCTTCCGCCAAAGTGCATCGTGCTATTCGGGCTTTATGGCTCCTGCAAACCTGGCCGTGCTGGACGATGCCGCCGCAAAAACAGCGTTTCATCAGTGTGTTGCCCAGCAGCTCGGGTGTGCTGATGATGCCGTTGCGGTCCAGATCTTCAAACGGTTGCGGCCGGACACGCTTACTGGCGAAGAGGTAGACCTTTACCAGATCAGCATCCACCACAACCGTCCGCCGGTGATTGAGGACTACGTTCAAGACAGCGAACTGGTCCACCAGGAGGTGATCCGTGCCATCTCCTCGCACATCACCTACGAACCAGCCAATGGGCACCTGGAAGTTCTGTCAAAGGACACAGCAGGACGCGAAGCGCTGGCGCGCATCGTGGCCGACTCGCTGTTGCAGTCCCCCATTACCGGCGAAAAGATCCCGCTTAAGCAATACGACTACCAGAGCTTGTGCGCGCCCCGCAACTTCGACATCACCGGAGAACCTGTGGCATCGGTCAAGGTCGTCGAACTCGGCTATTCCGCTTCCAACGGTCGTTCATTGCTGGTGAAGATCTGGAGCAAGGATGCAGACGACATCTACACCGCTGCAAGGGCGTTGATCAGTCCCACCTTCGACTTCCGCGAACACCACCTGAACTACGCCAAGCTGTCCATCAAACTGAAGAAGGTTGGCAAGGATCGTGCGCGAACGATCACCGTAATCATGCGTGACGACAACAAGTGCAACATCAAGACGAAGCGCGAAAAAGACCGGGCACTGTGCGACCGACTGCTCACGAAATGGCACCTGCTGAAGGAGATCGACCATGCCGTCGAAGCCCCTGTCGACGCCGTCGCTGCTTGAGTTAATCAGGCTGTTTGATCAATCGGCGCAGCCCATCACGGACAGTGATGGGCAACGGCTGTTCGGTGTGCCCGGCTGGGCGCTGGCTGGCAGAACCCCTTTGTCTGACCACGATCTTTCAGCCTGGTCCGAATGCATTGGCTACGCCGGTAGCTATCCAGCCCCATGTGGGGACGAGCATGCCATGGTGGAAATCGAGGAGGACACCGAGCCAAATCGATATCGCTACCGTTGCCCAGAAACCTTTCGCGTAAAGCACATCTCCGCCGACGCCGCTGTCGTTCGCTCAGTGACGGCGACGAAGCTGCTGAACTATCTGGCAGACCTTATGGATATACCGCAGGCACTGCGACGCGGTATCAACACCGCTGCCATCGACGGTGCGCTCTGGCACCTTGGGAAGATGCGCATCGGCCTGCTCCACACCGATGTTTGGCTGACCCGAGGGCTGGCGACGCGTGTCGAAACGATATTCCAGTATTTCCAGCAATCGACTCTGCCTGATACCGGCATCATCTTCACCACTGGGCCAACCTTGCCTGCAATGATTCAGGCTCCCAGAAACTACCGGGGCATGTCATTGGCCGGTGTTTTGACGCCACACAGCGCAGCCCCAGTAGTCGACACCGATCTGATCCGTCGTCTGTTGGTCGCTGCGCATGGTGAAACTGCTGATCACATGCCTGCAGTGCGATTCGATGAAACCACCAACACCCTGCACATCACCACACGCTTGATTGCGCCTTGGACGATCACTGGCCCCAAGCAAATCGCAGTGGTGAAATATCTGGTGGAGCAGTTCCACAAGGAACGTTATCGCGTCTCAGCCGGAGACATTCTGGTCGCTGCACACGGATCGCGCGCGGCAGCGAGCGGCAAACGGGTCGCGAGCATCTTTAGCGGCAACACTCAGTGGGCCGACTACATCGTGCATGACGGCGATGGATATGGCATCCAGTTGGAATGACCTCGCACGAGTATCCATGAGTTTGCACAACCGCCTTCGGGCGGTTTTTTGCTTTCTGGGCCTCGCAATTCCTCGAAATCTCCGCGCCCGTACATCCGCCCGTACATGACGGTGGCGGACGCCCGTACAGGCCCAATTCGAAACTGACTTCACGAATTCGCAACAACCAAAAGGAGTGCATCGTGAGTGTCAAACACCTGAATCAAGTCGAACTGGCAAGTCGCTGGGGTATCAGCGAAGCCTGTCTCGAGCGCTGGCGCTGTGAAGGCATCGGCCCCGTATTTCTGAAGCTGCAGGGCCGCGTCTTGTATCGCATCGAAGACATCGAAGCCTACGAGGCCGACAGCCTGCGCAAGAGCACCTCTGAACGCGTCAATGCAGGAGGTGCGCTGTGATCCGCAAATCCCCCGAAGAAGTCCTGGCCACACCGGCAGGCGATCTTGCTGCACTCGCCAGCGAGTCGCTGTTCCAGATCAAGAACGACGCTGCTGACCTCCTGGCTGTTGCCAAGGCCATCACCGAGCACGTCGATCGCGCACTGGATCTCAAGTATGCCAACCGAGCCCACCAGCTGCGCTTGGCTGCGAACAAGGACACCGGCGTCGTTCATTTTGACGACGGGCGCATCCGCATCACTGCCGACCTGCCCAAGAAAGTCGACTGGGATCAGACACGGCTCGCCGAGATTACTCAACGCATTGCCGCCAATGGCGACGACCCGTCCGAGTACGTGGACGTCAGCTACCGAATCTCGGAAACCAAGTTCAACGCGTGGCCCGAAGCCTTCAAAGCCCCGTTCATCCCCGCACGCACCGTCAAGACCGGCAAGCCGAGCTTTCGTCTCGCGCTGGTTCAGGAGTAATCACCATGAAAACGAAACCTACGCTACTCGAGCTGCTGCGCAAACAGCCAGAGATGTATCTCCGAGATCTGCCGGAAACCATCCGTATTCCGGCCTTGGATGGCAGTCGCCCCGATGAGGTGGTGCGCCGCCTTGAAGACGCCACTATTGATGACGTGGCTTTCGCGATCCAAGGCATGGAGTTGGAGTCCCGTCTGATCCACCGCCGTCTGAGTGGTTTGCGTGACCTTTACGAAATGGCCCGCAACCGTGGCGCTCTGGGCGTGACCACCGTCGCCGACGCATTCATCGACCTCAGCACCAAGGAGGCCGTGAAATGAGCCTCCCCATCATTACCGCAGACCAGCGCCTGGCCGAGCGCCGTGGCGTGAAAGGTGTTCTCGTCGGCAAGAGTGGCATCGGCAAAACATCGCAACTCTGGACTCTGAAACCGACGGCTACGTTGTTCTTTGATCTCGAGGCCGGGGATCTGGCCGTAGAGGGCTGGGCTGGGGACACGATCCGTCCCCGCACTTGGCAGGAGTGCCGCGATTTCGCCGTTTTCATCGGCGGCCCGAATCCAGCATTGCGCGACGACCAGCCTTACAGCCAAGCCCACTTCGATGCCGTGTGCTCACGCTTCGGTGCCCCGGCGGTGCTGGACAAGTACGACACCGTATTCGTTGACTCCATCACCGTGGCCGGACGCTTGTGCCTGCAGTGGTGCAAGGGTCAGCCACAGGCGTATTCGGAGAAGACTGGCAAGCCTGACAGTCGTGGTGCGTATGGGCTGATGGGCCAAGAAATGATCGGCTGGCTCACTCATTTGCAGCACACACGCGGCAAGAACGTGTGGTTCGTCGGCATTCTCAATGAGGCCCTGGACGATTTCAATCGCCGCGTTTTTTCGCTGCAGATTGACGGCTCCAAAACTGGCCTTGAGTTGCCAGGCATCGTTGATGAAGTCGTCACCCTTGCCGAACTGAAGGCTGACGACGGTACCAGCTACCGCGCCTTTGTTTGCCACACGCTGAACGCTTGGGGCTTCCCAGCCAAAGACCGCTCCGGACGGCTCGATCCGATCGAGGAGCCACACCTCGGCCGCCTGATGAAAAAGATCGCCGGTCCTGCCAAGCCCGCTGCAGAGCGGCTCGATTTCGCGCGTCCTGCGCCCGCCGCCATCCCCGAATCCATTTCAACTCAGGAGTCCTGATCATGACCTATTTCGATTTCAATTCCGCGTCCGAACAAACATCCTTCGACCTGATCCCCAAGGGCACGCTGGTGCGTGTCCGCATGACCGTCAAACCGGGCGGCTTCGATGACGCATCACAGGGCTGGACTGGCGGCTACGCCACGCGCAACGACAACACCGGATCGGTGTACCTGAACTGCGAGTTCGTCGTGATGGAAGGCGAATTTGCCAGGCGCAAGATGTGGTCGCTCATTGGTCTGCACAGTCCCAAAGGCCCTGAGTGGGCCAACATGGGCCGCACCTTCATCAAGGCGATTCTCAATTCGGCTCGCGGCGTTCATCCCGGTGACAGCAGCCCCGCCGCACAGAATGCACGCCGTATCAGCGGATTTGCTGATCTGGACGGCATCGAGTTCCTAGGCAAAGTCGACTGGGACAAGGACCAGAACGGCCAGGACAAGAGCGTCATCAAGTCTGCGATCACGCCTGACCACAAGGATTACGCAGTGCTGATGAGCAGCATCGCTCAGCCCGCATCGACAGCCAGTGCTCCCAACGCCTATGCCCAAGCTACCGGCCGCGCCCCGATTCCGGGCCGTCCGAGCTGGGCTCAGTAACGGAGGGTCACGCTCATGATGCTCCGCCCCCGCCAATCACTGTTGGTCGAACGCACCTTGTCTGCGCTCGATGAGCACGGAAACACAATGGCCGTCGCACCGACGGGGTCGGGCAAGACCATCATGCTGTCGGCGGTGACCGGCAGCTACTTGGTCGAACCCGATGCCAAAGCCTGCATCCTGGCGCATCGCACTGAACTCACTGGCCAAAACCGCGCCAAGTTCGAACGCGTGAATCCGGGCATGCAAACCTCGGTGTTCGACGCGAGCGAAAAGTCCTGGCACGGCCAGGCCACGTTTGCGATGGTCCAGACCTTGTCGCGTCTGCCACATCTTGAGCAGATGCCAGCGCTGGATCTGCTCGTGATCGACGAGGCCCATCACGCCTCGTCGCCAAGCTACCGGGCGATCATTGATGCCGTGCGGACTCGCAATCCGAAAGCAGGCATCTGTGGATTGACCGCCACGCCGAACAGAGGGGATAGCAAGGGGCTGCGCGATGTCTTTTCGAACGTGGCTGACCAGATCACCCTGGGCGAGATGATCGCTGCTGGACACCTTGTTTCGCCGCGTACCTTCGTCATTGATGTCGGCGTACAGGAGGCCCTGAAAAACGTCCGCAAAACGGCGATGGACTTCGACATGGACGAGGTCGCGTCGATTCTCGACAAGCGCCTGATTACCGAAGCCGTGATCAAGCATTGGAAAGAAAAGGCATCCACTCGCAAGACCATCATTTTCTGCTCAACGGTAGCCCACGCGCAAAACGTCTGCGATGCCTTTGTGGCCTCAGGCGTGCAGGCAGTGCTGATCTACGGCGATTTATCCGATGGTGAGCGCAAAGCGCGCTTGGCTGAGTACGAAACCGGGCGGGCTCAAGTGGTCGTCAACGTTGCAGTTTTGACGGAGGGCTACGACTACACGCCCACTGGTTGTGTGGTGTTGCTGCGACCTAGCTCCTACAAGTCCACCTTCATCCAGATGGTCGGACGCGGTCTGCGTACTGTCGACCCGCAGGATTTTCCTGGCGTCATCAAATCAGACTGCATCGTCTTGGACTTCGGTACGGCCAGTCTGATGCACGGCTCGTTGGAGCAAGAGGTCAATCTCGAAGGTCACCTTCACGACGGCGATGCACCGACCAAAGACTGTCCTGATTGCGGCGCGATCGTGCCGCTGGCCTGCATGGAGTGCCCGCTGTGTGGCTACGTCTGGCAACGGCAGCCACAGGAGTTTGGCGTGCTGTCCGATTTCATCATGAGCGAGATCGATCTGCTCAAACGGTCCAATTTCCGCTGGTGCGACTTGTTTGGCAGCGACGACGCACTGATGGCGACGGGCTTCAACGCCTGGGGTGGAATCTTCTTTCTTAATGGTAGCTGGCACGCTGTGGGCGGAGCGAAAGAGGTGCAACCGCACCTACTTGCGGTTGGTGAACGCACCGTTTGCATGGCCAAGGCGGATGACTGGCTCAACGACCATGAGACCGCCGACTCCGCGCACAAGACCCGCCGCTGGCTGAACGAACCACCAACCCAGAAGCAGCTTCAATACCTGCCGCAGGCCATGCGTGCTGATTTCGGCATGACCCGCTATCAGGCGTCGAC
The DNA here is from genome assembly GCA_033717875.1 of Gammaproteobacteria bacterium. GTDB lineage: Bacteria > Pseudomonadota > Gammaproteobacteria > Ga007554 > SBBG01. The sequence goes on along the minus strand of JADDKJ010000005.1, from coordinate 64,088 downwards.
CTTGCTGTCCTTTCATTTCAACAAGTCGTCGATCCAGCGCCTGGTCATGGCCGCCAACGATGCCTATCGGGAGGCCGCGTGAAATGTGCCGTTTGTTCACGAACCGCCAAAGGCTTCGGCTACTTCAATCCGCGCTTGCCGCGCAGCGATCCACGACGCTACTCGGATCGCTGGGTGTTCTGCTCTATGCGTTGCCAGAACGCCTTCTCGCAGCTGATGGAAAAAAGCGGAGGTCCCATGATCGATCCCAGTGACATGGAGCTTGCCGCGATGGCATCGTGCCTGGCTCCGCTCGGTGACTACGTGGGATCGATCGGCATGCAGCGACCGCTGGCGGACTACCGCAAAGAGGAAGTGCTGATGTTGGTCGAGGTTGTAGTCACAGCCTATCAGGAGCACATGCTTGTCGAGCACGAACGCATGGCCGAAAAGGATCGCGCATTTTTTGAGGAACGCCTGTCTCGCCAGAGTCAACGTGCTTCGACGGGAGTGCCGTTCTGATGCTGGACTTCAATCACCGCCCCAAGATACAGGAGCAGATCGGCGAGCTGATCGATGCCGCGCTGCGCCAGCAGCGTGATAGGCAAGCGCCGCGCAATTACCTCGGTGCTTCGAGGTTGGGCGTTGCTTGCGAGCGCGCTTTGCAATACGAGTATCTGCAAACCCCCGTCGATCCTGGCCGAGACCTGCCGGGCCGCGTGCTACGCATCTTTGAGGTCGGACACACCCTAGAAGATCTGGCCATCCGTTGGCTACGTATGGCCGGATTCGACCTCTACACGCAGAAAGCCAGCGGCGGTCAGTTCGGCTTTTCCGTCGCGGGCGGCCGCATCCAGGGACACATCGACGGTGTCTTGAATGATGGCCCCGCTGAGCTTGGCATGGCTTATCCCGCCCTGTGGGAATGCAAGACCATGAACGACAAGTCCTGGCGTGACACGGTCAAGCACGGCGTCAGCAAATCCAAACCGGTATATGCCGCGCAGATGGCCATCTACCAAGCCTATATGGAAGCCAGCATTCCGGGCATTTCTGCGAACCCTGCATTGTTTACCGCCATCAACAAGGACTCTGAAGAGATCTGGTTCGAGCTGGTGCCATTCGACGGCGGCCTGGCGCAAAGGATGTCAGATCGTGCGGTTCGGGTGATCACGGCCACGGACAGCCAAGATCTGTTGCCGCGCCATGCCACCACGCCAACGCATGTTGAGTGCAAGTTCTGTCCGTGGCAGGACCGCTGCTGGAGGTCGACATGATGACCGACAACATCATCTGGCTCGATTTCAATGACGCGCCCGAGCAGCGCGACGAGCTGGTCTCCGACACCGATGCGCTACGAGCAGGACTGCTTGATCGGCTTGAGGCTGTACTTCATTACTTGTTTCCGCAGGGGCGCATCCGGGGTGGCAAGTTCTACGTGGGCGACGTCGACGGTAACGCTGGTAAGAGCCTGGTGGTTGAGCTTGACGGTCCACGGCGCGGTCTATGGAAAGACTTTTCCACCGATGAGGGTGGCGATGTCATTGATCTGTGGGCGCGTTCGCAGGGACGCTCCGCTCGGCATGACTTTCCAAGGCTGGCAGCCGAGATCCGCCAGTGGCTGGGCATCGTGTCGAACTCACACTCGCAGTCCGTCGTCCGCCAACCCGCTCGTGCCAATGCAGTCGACGAGCTCGGCCCCTATACCGCGAAATGGGATTACCTGACGCCAGACGGGCAACTGATCGCCTGCGTCTATCGCTATGACCCGCCGTCGGGCAAGGAGTACCGGCCATGGGATGTCCGTGCCCGTATGTGGCGAGCGCCCGATCCGCGTCCGCTCTACAACCTCCCTGCAGTGTCCAAAGCCAAGCAGGTGATTTTGGTCGAGGGTGAAAAATGCGCTGATGCATTGATCGCAGCAGGCATCGTGGCGACCACCGCCATGAACGGTGCCAAAGCGCCTATCGACAAAACAGACTGGCTACCCTTGGCCGGTAAGTCGGTAGTGATCTGGCCGGATCGGGACGCGCCGGGCTGGGACTACGCCGAAAACGCTGCACGAGCCTGTGTGGCAGCCGGATGCGCGTCGGTGGCGATCCTGGTGCCGCCCACGACCAAGCCAGAGAAATGGGACACTGCAGATGCGGTCGCGGAAGGCTTCGATTGCGCGGCGATGATTGCCCAAGGCGAACGCCGTGTGGTGAAAGCTGCGGCTCCATTGCTACCCACGTTCACGCTGGGCGCACTGCTCGACGATGATTCACCGCTGCCACCTGACCTGATCTCGCCGCGCGTGCTTACCCCAGGCGGAATGCTGGTGTTTGGCGGTGCACCGAAGGTTGGCAAGAGCGACTTCCTGTTGTCGTGGCTCGCGCACATGGCCGCTGGCGCGACCTTTCTGGACATGCGTCCACCCCGGCCACTGCGGGTGTTCTGTTTACAAGCCGAGGTGCAATACCACTACCTACGCGAACGCGTGAAGGACGTGCGGCTGCCATCCCACCGGCTGCTGGAAGCACGCGACAACTTCGTTGCCACCTCGCAACTGCACATGGTGCTGGATGACGCGGGCCTGGCCCAAATCATTCCTGCAATCGCGAACGCGTTTGGGGGCTTACCTCCCGACGTCATTGCCATCGACCCGATCCGCAACCTGTTCGATGGCGGAGACGCAGGCGGCGAGAACGACAACGGCGCGATGCTGTTTTTTCTGTCGCAGCGGGTGGAAAGAATTCGTCAGGAGGTGAACCCGGATGCCGGAGTCGTCCTCGCCCACCACACCAAGAAGCTCGGCAAAAAGCAGTTCGAAGAAGACCCGTTCCAGGCATTGGCCGGTGCTGGCAGTCTGCGCGGCTACTACTCAAGCGGGATGGTGCTGTACCGCCCAGACGAGTCTCGCAGTACGCGCGAGCTCATCTTCGAGTTACGCAATGGCCCCGGCATCCCCTTCAAACACGTGGACAAAATCCACGGCGAATGGCGCGAGGTGGATTCCAGTGATCGTCTGGTCATGCAGGAATACGGGCAACGTCTGGACGCCGAACGTCGCCGCAAATGCGATGTGATCCTGCAGATCCTGTTCGACGAAGCCGCCAACGGACGCTGCTACACCGCCAACCAGTTCGCCGAAGCCTTTGAGGGCAAAGCAGGTCTCGGTGGTGAACGCACGATCCGCGACCGCCTCTCTGCGCTCGCGACACAGGGCTACATCAAGTATTTCCGCAATGCATCGGATTACGGGCTGCCGCCTGCCCGCACCAAGTTCGGCTACCTGTGTGTCGAGGGCATGGTCCTGCGTTCGGTTATTGGCGAGCTTGATCCAAACACCGGCGAACTACCGACGCGCGAGGTCGCAGTACTGCCCACCCATTTCAAATGCCTACAGTCGGGGGCCGCATTGCCGGTCGAGAACCCCGAAGTGTGGGTTTACCAAGATGACAACAACGATTCGCAGGAGCCCGCATGAATACGCACAGACAAGTTGGCAAGACGGTTGCCAACATCCCCCCGATTTTCGGAGACGTTGGCAAGTTGGAAAGCGCATGCCAACTTCAAGCCAAGACAAATCAAGAAGATGCAGCGTTGTCGGCAAATTGGCAAGTTGGCAGTGCTGCCAATTTGCCAACTAGCCCAGACCCGCATGGTCGCTGGGTTTTCGATGATTCTGAAGTTGGCGAAAACTCCCCCTCCTACTACGTAGGAGAGGGAACTGACGTTCCCTCTAACCTACGTGGAGGGTCTTACGGTGGTTCGGATGGAATAGCGTGCCCGGGTGGTCTGCCCTCAATCTTGGCATTGGATCTGGGCACCACCACCGGCTGGGCACTACGCGGGCATGACGGCACCATCTGCAGCAGCAGCGAGGCTTTCAAACCACAGCGCTTTGAAGGCGGCGGCATGCGATATCTGCGCTTCAAGCGCTGGCTCACCGAAATCAAACAATCCTGCGATGGCATCGACGCGGTGTTTTTCGAGGAAGTCCGTCGGCACGCTGGCGTCGACGCTGCTCACGCCTATGGCGGCTTTATGGCCCATCTGACGGCTTGGTGCGAGCACCACCAGATTCCCTACCAGGGCGTTCCGGTGGGCACGATCAAGAAGCACGCGACCGGCAAAGGCAATGCGCGCAAGGAGGACATGATCGCTGCCATGAGTGAGCGTGGTCACACCCCGAACGACGACAACGAGGCCGATGCCCTGGCCTTGCTGCATTGGGCCATCGCTCAATTGGAGGTTGAGGGATGAAGATTCCAGCACGCCCCTATCGCTGCACCCTGGATCGGCTGCAACCGCAGACCACGGATCTGGAACTCCTCAAACAACGTGGCTGGCGCGACCAGCACCTCCTGGTGGTCAACGAGTCTGACGAACGCCTGGACTTCATCGAGCGCGAGATCGTGCGCCGCATCGGTGAACGGTTGTACGGTGCGGGAGGGACACGCCATGGCTGAGTGGACGATGGATGACGTGGCGGCACGCTTCTCGGAGGCGGCTGACACCGGACGACGCCTGCCTCCGATCCGTGTGCAGGGCTACTTCAATACCTGGCCTGCCTTCGTGCGCAAGGAGTGGGAAGCGTTCTCGGCGGGCGAGACCGTGTACCGGCCTTTCCCGCCCAGCCCGGTCGACATCGACCGGATGCTGGAGACGATGCGTTGGATGCAATGGCTTGAGGTCGAGCAGCGTCACCTCGTGTGGATGCGTGCCAAGCAGTATGGCTGGAGGGACATCTCCATCCGCTTTGCTTGCTGCACCAGGACGGCGCAACGTCACTGGCAACGTGCGTTGCAGACCGTGGCCGATCAACTCAATGGTGTGAAGTTCCCATGCCGCAACACGGGCCGTGAGCAATTTTGAGCAATATTGACAAGGCGTGCGGCGCTTTGCGGGCAACGGCTGACGGTTGCGGAAAGGGTGGCTTGGCAGGGGTGTCGCATTTGCCCGCCGATTCGACTACAGTGACGGCTATGGTTGAAAAAGCTGTGAGCGCAACAGGCAGGACACCTTCCGGGCCGTTGGCAATCGTCCGGCAAACATCCGCAGGCAAAAGGGGTCCTTCCTCGCCATTCCGCAATGCGGGGGGCGCGAGCGCGACGCTTTTTTAGCGTCCGGGCGCAAAAACAGGTTACCACCCGGCCAGGTTACCGGCCCCGGTTACCACCCTGCGCATAGTTACCACCCTTGTCAGGTTTCCACTTTCCAACCCGCCCGGCGGCAACGCTCGGCGGGTTTTTTGTTTCACGCAGCTGCGCCGTTTGCGGCCCGCAACGGGTTCACTCCTTGCCCGCGTGGGCCGCTTCTTTTTGTGCAACGACAGACCCGAGACCCCTTCCTGCCGACCACTCATTTGCCAGGAAGAAGTGCATGAGGTTCGCCGTCGCCACACCGGGTGACGTGACGAACAGATTCGATTGGCGCGCGAGTTTGGCGTGTCGCGCTACGTGATTCATCACATTGTCAGAGGTGAGACTTGGCAGCATCTGAACTGAGCCTGCAGCATTGGCCGATCGAGCGCCTGATCGACTACGCCAGGAATCCGCGCAGGAACGATCACGCCGTCGAACAGATGGCCTCGGTGATCAGCGAGTTCGGGTTTCGGATTCCGGTGATCGCCAGGAGCACGGGCGAACTGGTCGATGGCCATCTGCGCCTCAAAGCCGCACGCAAGCTCGGTTTGAGCACGGTGCCCGTGGTGCTGGCGGACGAACTGACCGATGCGCAGATCAAGGCGTTTCGCCTGCTGGCCAACCGGTCAGCAACATGGGCGCAATGGGATGACGCACTGCTGGCGCTCGAGCTGGAAGACCTCAAGCTGGCCGACTTTGATCTGTCGCTAACGGGATTCGAGGAGGGCGAAATTTCCCGCCTGCTGGCAAACGGCATGGCATCCGATGAGGGTGGGCCAGCGCAGGATGCCGACGAGCCGGATGCTGCAGATGATGTGCCGGACGCTCCCGTCACGCCAGTGTCACGCGCGGGCGACGTATGGGCCGTGGGGCAACATCGGCTGATCTGCGGCGATGCCGCCGACCCGTCCGTGATCGCCGTATTGATGGATGGCGAACAGGCGGCGCTCTGCTTCACGTCGCCGCCCTACGGCAACCAGCGAGACTACACCAACACCATCATCGACTGGGATGCCCTGATGCGCGGCGTGTTTTCCCGACTGCCGCTGGCCGCCAACGGCCAGGTGCTGGTCAATCTCGGGCTGATCCACCGTGACCAGGAGGTCGTGCCCTACTGGGACGACTGGCTAGCCTGGATGCGCACGCAGGGCTGGCGGCGCTTCGCCTGGTATGTCTGGGATCAGGGGCCGGGCCTGCCCGGCGACTGGAATGGCCGGCTCGCGCCCGCCTTCGAATTCGTTTTCCACTTCAACCGGCAGGATAGCGAGGCCCGCCGCCCGAACAAGATCGTGCCCTGCCTCTATGCGGGCCGCGATACCCATCTGCGCGGTGACGGCACCAGCGCCGGCGGCATGCGCAACAAGGACGGCAGCAAGACGGCGTGGAACCATGCGGGCCAGGTCACCCAGGAGACCAAGATCCCGGATTCCGTGATCCGCATCATGCGCCACAAGGGCAAGATCGGGCAGGACATCGATCATCCAGCGGTGTTCCCGGTGGCGCTGCCGCAACACATTCTGGAATCCTACACCGACGAGGGCGAGATCGTGTTCGAGCCGTTCGGCGGGTCGGGCACGACGATGCTCGCCGCCGAGCGCACGGGCCGCCCGTGCCGCGCCGTCGAGATCGCGCCCGAGTATGTGGACGTCGCGGTCAAGCGCTTCCAGCAGAACTTTCCCGGCGTGCCGGTGACGCTGCTGGCCACCGGCCAGACTTTCGGCGCAGTCGCTGCCGAGCGTCTGACAAATGCGCAGGGGGTGCGATGACCGCCGCGTGGCTGGCCGACAAGATCGAGCAATGGCCGATGGCCAGGCGGCTGCCCTGCGCAAGAAATGCGCGCACCCACTCGGACGAGCAGGTGGCGCAGATCGCCGATAGCCTCAACACGCTCGGCTGTACTGATTATCGGTTCTGTATTGAAAACGATTGCTATGTGGTTGACCAGGCCGGGCACGTTTATCGTGTTTGCAGGCGACAGCGTAGCAAATCGGGCCGGCTGATTCAAAAATACGAGACCGTTCGTCTCGCAGGTTCCTTGGATGTTGATGGCTATAAGGTTTACCGAATGCTCGTGGACGGCGTGAAAAAACACGTCAAGGGACACCGCATTGTGTTGAACGCCTATGCTGGCGTGCGCAATGACCTGTGCGTCAACCACAAGAACGGGGTCAAGAGCGACAACAGATTAGTGAATCTGGAGTGGGTGACCGTTGCCGAAAACAATGCGCACGCGATCCGCACCGGTCTGCTTGATCCAAGGAAGGCCGACCACTCCTGGCGCAACAAAGTGTTCAAGGAGGATTACGTCACGATCTATGCCTTGCACAAATGTTTTGGGGTGCCACGTATCGTTCTTGCGCAACGAAATCGTGTGAGCCGGCAAACGATAGACAAGGTTGTGGCCACTGTCCATAGACATGTTGGGAGATTTTATGGGGCAGCTTGAAATCCAGGAATGGCCACTGGCGCGGTTGGTCGAATACTCTCGCAACCCTCGCAAGAATGACCACGCGGTGGATCAGATGGCCGCGGTGATTGTGGAATTTGGTTTCCGGGTACCCATCATTGCCAAGAGCACCGGTGAACTCGTTGACGGCCATTTGCGCCTGAAGGCGGCGCGTAAGCTAGGCTTGCCTACAGTGCCTGTCGTGTTAGCCGATGACCTGAGTGAAGCACAGATCAAGGCCTTCAGATTGCTTGCCAATCGCTCGGCTACTTGGGCAGAGTGGGATAATGAATTGCTCCAGATTGAACTGGAGGAATTGGTCGCCGCCGAATTCGATCTCACACTGACCGGTTTTAATCCAGATGAACTCGCCGACCTTTTGGCCGGTGACGGGCAAACCGCCGATGGCCAGACCGACGATGACGCCGTGCCGGAGATCACCGAGACGCCGATCTCACGCCCCGGCGATGTCTGGCTGCTCGGTGGTCACCGCCTGCTGTGCGGCGACTCCACCGTGGCCGAGAGCTATCACGCCTTGCTCGGCGTTGATCAGGTCGATCTGATCTGGCAAGACCCTCCCTACGGTGTCAACTATGCCAACACGCCGAAAGACAAGATGCGCGGCACGCATCGCCCCATTCTCAATGACAACCTGGGTGCCGGGTTCGAGCAGTTTCTGACGGACGCACTGACACCCGCGTTAGCGCGCTGCGATGGCGCGGTCTACATCGCCATGAGTTCAAGCGAGTTGGACACGCTGCAATCCGCGTTTCGTGCGGCAGGTGGCAAGTGGTCAACCTTCATCATCTGGGCGAAGAACACGTTCACTCTCGGGCGTGCCGACTACCAGCGGCAATACGAACCCATCCTCTACGGCTGGCGTGAAGGTGTCACCCGTCACTGGTGCGGTGATCGTGATCAGGGCGATGTGTGGCAGATCAAGAAGCCGCATAAAAATGATCTGCACCCGACGATGAAGCCTGTGGAACTGGTGGAGCGCGCAATCCGCAATTCCAGCCGCCCGGGCGACACTGTCCTGGATTGCTTCGGTGGCTCGGGTACCACGCTGATCGCCGCAGAAAAGACCGGGCGCCGTGCCCGGCTGATGGAGCTCGATCCGAAGTATGTTGACGTTATCGTCCGCCGCTGGCAGGACTGGACGGGTAAGCAGGCCACCCGCTCGGATGATGGGGTGGCCTTCGACGACTTGGCAGATCAGACAATACGGTAAACACGCTCGCCGTTATCAGGTTTTTCCGAGACGATGGTGAGTCCGAGTTTCTTCTTGAAAGCGCCGGCGAAGGTTCCGCGCACGGTGTGCGCTTGCCAGCCGGTTTCATCGCAGATCTGGCGCACCGTCGCGCCTTCGGGACGTCGCAGCATTTGAATCACTGTGGCCTGCTTGCTGTTCTCGCGGGTGCGCGGTTTGGTCTCGACGCGTTCCTGCGCCCACATGGCCTCTGTGGCCGTCACGGCGACCTTGATCTCGGGGTCTGTGTTCAAGGGAGCAGGGGCGGGCGCAGGACGGGCGCATCCCAGGGCGTCATAGCCCTCGGCGGCAACGAACCAGTCGGTGCTGTCGCGGGTGATCAGTGCGCGGTTGAACAGCCCGTCGAGGACTTTCTTGCGTGCACCGCCTTTGATGTTGTCGGGAAACCATTCGATCCTGCCGCCAGTGTGCTCGATGGCGTAGGCCAGAATGGCATGCTGGGCGGGTGTCAGTTGGGGGGTGTTCATTTGATGCTCCTTCGCGGTGGTTGATGGTGTGGTCATGAACGCGCTGTTCGATTGAGAAGCCAAGCGTTTTCTGCCGGGTATCCGAAGATTTCTTCAGCGTTGTCTGGCGGCCTCCTGCCCCGCGCGGTAGGAGGCCAGCAGGGCGCTCTTGACAGCCCACACGCTGACTTCGTGAAAATCCAGACGGTCGCTGTTCCGGGTTTTCAGGGTGTCGATGAACAGGTGATCCAGCGCGATTTTCTGGAGTTGGATTTCAATGGTCTTGTCGGTTTGCCGGGGCGCCAGCCATGGAAGCGATGCGTAAGCGAGCGATGGCTGGCAACCCCCGGATAGCCTAGGGCGTCCTGTTTTGTCGGAGTCTGCGCGGTAGCGCAGGCGTAGACAAAATGGGATGCCAACGAAAGGCGTAGAGTCATTGTGGTAGCAGTGGTGCGCTGCGTAGTAGCGCGCCGCTGCGGACGCAGGACGGTCCGGGCCGCCGAAGGCATGGTTGCCGCCGAGCGCAGGCGTTTTGGGACAGGGATGTCCCAAAATGTATACCGAGCACGGCGGCACAATCGCTCATGTGCGTCTCCTTGTGACGTCGTTGATAGTGATGACATGAACGCGCTGTTCCCGATGGAAGCCAAGCTCAATCCGCAGGAATGACGAACAAATGATTGAAGAAGGTGACGATGGGACTCTCGATTCGCGCCTACGCGCGCCACCGTGGCGTGTCGCACGTGGCCGTGAAAAAGGCCATCGACACCGGGCGGATCATGCCGCTGCCCGATGGCACGATTGATCCGGATTCCGCCGACGCGCAGTGGGCACAGAACACCTTGCAGCCACGCAAGTCGGCAGCCCCGGAAGCGACAGACCGTGCAACGAACCGTGCACTGCCGGAATCCACCACGCGTGACGCGCCGCGCAGGGAAGACCCGGAGGTGGCTGCGCCGCCGCTTTCTGCAGGCGGCACCTCGCTGCTGCAGGCGCGCACGGTCAACGAAGTGCTCAAGGCCAAGCTCAAGCAAGTGGAACTGGCCGAGAAGAAAGAGGAACTGGTCGACCGTGCCAAGGCCGTTGCGCACGTATTCAAGCTCGCACGCATCGAGCGCGATGCGTGGCTCAACTGGCCCGCACGCATCTCCGGGCAAATGGCCTCGCAACTCGGCGTCGATCCGCACACGATGCATGTGACGCTGGAGGCCGCTGTGCGCGAGCACCTGATCGAACTGGGCGAACTGCGGCCCCGGGTGGACTGATGCTGGATGTTGAATACGAAGGCGCGGCCGAAATCGAGCGCGCGTGGCGCGAGGGGCTGACACCTGATCCACTGCTCTCGGTGTCCGAGTGGTCGGATCGGCACCGGATGCTCTCCAGCAAGTCCTCTGCCGAGCCGGGGCGCTGGCGTACCAGTCGCACGCCGTACCTGAAGGCCATCATGGATTGCCTGTCGCCGACATCAAAGGTCGAACGGGTGGTGTTCATGAAGGCGGCGCAGCTCGGCGCACCACTGGCACTTGACACCCCAATCCCGACACCGACGGGTTGGACCACCATGGGTGAAGTGCAAGCAGGCGACCATGTAATGGGTTCTGACGGCTGGCCCTGCCGTGTGCTGGGCGTCTCGCCCATCCTGCGGGATCGTGACTGCTTCGAAATCGAATTTGAAGATGGCCAGACCGTGGTCAGTGATGGGGAGCACCGCTGGGCTGTCAACGAATACAGCCACGCTGGGCTTAAGCAGCGCACGGTCACGACCCTGGACATGCACGGGCGCGAGCGGTTCAGTAGCGGCAAGCGCTGGCGCTTCTCTGTAGATAATGCTCAGGCGATGGAATTGCCCGCGCGTGACCTGCTCATCCATCCCTATTTACTGGGCCTGTGGTTGGGCGACGGCAGTGCCAGCATGAACCACATCAGCGTGCATGAAGACGATGCAGAAATCGTGGAGCATCTGGCCGATTGTGGCGTGCATGCACTGTTTCGCTTGCCCGTCTGGCGTAAAGGCAAATGCGCCAATCTGGTGATTGATCCCACTTTCCGGACAGTGGATGCCGATGGTCAGGCGCAGGCCAGTTGTGGCAGTTCGCGCTTTACCGTGCAACTGCGTCACCTCGATGTGCTGGGCAACAAGCACATCCCGCCAGCCTATTTAAGGGCCAGTCGCCAGCAACGGCTGGAACTGGTTCAGGGCTTGATGGACAGCGATGGCAGCATCACCCCTGACGGTAAGACCTGCGAATTCGTCAACGGCGATCGCCGTTTGATCGACGGCATGCTGGAGCTGCTGTGCGGTCTGGGATACCGACCACACTGCCGCCATGTACCTTCACGCTGCAAAGCATTTGGTGAGCAGCAGCGGGTGTGTCACGGATATTGGCGAGTGAGTTGGACTGCCTATGCGGAGCAGCCCATGTTCCGTCTGCGCCGAAAGCGTGAACGCATGCGCTCGATTGAGCAAGGCCGCCTCTGGAAATCCAGGCGTCGCGCCATCATTGCCGTGCGACCCGTCCCATCGGTGCCTGTGCGCTGCATCGCGGTGGATTCACCCAACCACTTGTTCTTGTGTGGCAAAGGTTGGATTCCGACCCACAACACCGAAATGGGATCGAACTGGATCGGCTACGTGATCCACCACGCGCCGGGGCCGATGATGGCGGTGTGGCCGACCGTGGAGATGGCCAAGCGCAACTCCAAGCAGCGCATCGATCCGCTGATCGAGGAGTCGGGAGTTTTGGCAGAACTGATCGCTCCGGCACGCTCGCGTGACTCGGGAAACACCATCCTCGCCAAGGAGTTCCGGGGCGGCGTGCTGGTGATGACGGGCGCCAACAGTGCCGTTGGTCTGCGTTCGATGCCGGTGCGGTATCTGTTCCTCGACGAGGTCGACGGCTATCCGCTGGACGTCGAGGGTGAAGGCGATGCGATCTCGCTGGCCGAGGCGCGCACGCGCACCTTCGCCCGGCGCAAGATCTTCATCGTCTCGACGCCGACGATTTCGGGCGCAAGCGCCATCGAGCGCGAGTACGAAGCCAGCGATCAGCGCCGCTACTTCGTGCCGTGCCCGCACTGCGCGCACCGCCAGTGGCTGCGCTTCGAACAGTTACGCTGGGAGAAAGGACAACCGGACACTGCGGCCTACATCTGCGAATCGTGCGACGAGCCGATTGCCGAGCATCACAAGACCTGGATGCTGGAGCACGGCGAGTGGCGCGCGATGATCAGCGACGGGTCGGGAAAGACGGCGGGGTTTCACCTGTCGTCGCTCTACAGCCCGGTGGGCTGGCGTTCGTGGCGCGACATCGCCGCCGCGTGGGAGAGCGCCGTCAACAAAGAGTCGGGGTCGGCCGCCGCCATCAAGACCTTCAAGAACACCGAATTGGGCGAAACCTGGGTCGAGGAAGGTGAGGCGCCCGATTGGCAACGGCTGGTCGAACGCCGGGAGGAGTACCGCATCGGTTCCGTGCCGCCGGGCGGGCTGCTCCTGGTGGGCGCGGCCGACGTGCAGAAGGATCGCATCGAAGCCTCGATCTGGGCCTTCGGGCGCGGCAAGGAGTCCTGGCTGGTCGAGCACCGCGTGCTGATGGGCGACACTGCCCGCGATGCGGTGTGGAAGCGCCTCGGCGAGTTGATCGCCGAGAACTGGACGCACGCGTCCGGTGCCGCCTTGCCCTTGGCGCGCTTTGCAATCGACACCGGCTTTGCGACGCAGGAGGCCTATACCTTCGTGCGCGCCTGCCGCGATCCGCGCGTGATGCCGGTCAAGGGCGTGCCGCGCGGCGCGGCCCTGATCGGTACGCCGACGGCCATCGATGTCTCGCAGGGCGGCAAGAAGCTGCGCCGGGGCATCAAGGTGTTCACGGTGGCGGTCGGCATCGCCAAGCTGGAGTTCTACAACAACCTGCGCAAGGGCGCAGATGTCAGTGAGGACGGCGTAACCACCGTCTACCCGACGGGGTTCGTCCACCTGCCCAAGATCGACGCGGAGTTCATCCAGCAGCTCTGCGCCGAACAGTTGATTACCCGCCGCGACCGCAACGGTTTCCCGGTGCGCGAGTGGCAAAAGATGCGCGAGCGTAATGAGGCCCTGGATTGCTTCGATGCTCAGACCGAGGTGCTGACACAAAAAGGCTGGAAGCGATTCCGGGATGTCAGTCGAGGCGACGCTTTGGCGACGGTGAACCTGGAAACCGATGGCATCGAGTATCAGTCCCCGCAGCATTTGATTGCCCGGCACTACCAAGGACCCATGTTGACGGTCTCAGGGACGCGCCTGAATTTTTCAGTGACGCCGGGGCACCGGATGGTGACCTACAAGAAAGTGTTTGACCGGGAAAACAGAACGTGGCGTTTTGATGTACCGCCGCAAATCACGCTGGCCCAAGACCTGACCATTTATCACACCCTCAAAATTCGTGCTGTCTGGCATGGCGAGCCCATGGATGTTGTGACGATTGCGGCCAGTGTGAAGCGCAGTTACCGAACCATCATCGAGCCTCAACGACGCGTGTGCGCCAAGACCTTCGCAGCGTTCCTGGGGTGGTACATTGCCGAAGGATCGTCGCGCATAGTGGCGCACGGCAGTAGCATCCAGCGCGCGGTTGGCATCGCTCAAGTCAAGCCGCAGGGCGTATCCGTTATCGAATCCTTGCTCAATCGCCTGCCCTGGCAGTGGCATTGGAGCGGGCATACGGCGCTCATTACGTCCAAGCAGCTATACGACTATATCCAGCGCGAGTGCCCAGGGCTGCATCACGAAAAACGTGTGCCGTCCTGGATCAAGGACGCCTCGGTCGAGATCATCGAATCTTTTGTCGCGGCGGCGGTTGCAGGGGACGGTTGGATTCAAAACGGATACCGGTCCTATGCAACCACGAGCAAAGCGCTTGCCGACGACATGGCTGAACTCTTCTTCAAGCTTGGCGGCAGTCCGAGCGTGACGGTTCGGTGCAATCAGGGATGGTCGATCCGTGGATGCAGCGGCTCGGATAGGCTGCCGCAATACCACGTCCGGGAAAACCGTGGCCGCAAATCCGCCTCGCTCGATGGCAAGAATCACCAGTTTCTGGTCAAAACCCGCCAGTACAACGGCATGGTCTATTGCGCCACCGTCCCCAACGGAACGCTGGTCGTGCGACGCGCCGGAAAGATGATGATCGCCGGCAACTGCTACGTGTACGCCCGCGCGGCCGCATCGGCGGCGGGCCTGGATCGCTTCGAGGAACGCCACTGGCGCGAACTGGAGCGCCAGATCGGGATGGAACGGAGAGGTTCGGTAACGGGTGATGAGCCGCCCCCGATTCAAGCATTCGACCCGGACGAGGCCACCCAACGCGGTGGCCTTTCTGTTTCTGCAACCCCATCACGGCGGCGCGTCATCAAGAGCCGCTGGCTGTCCTGATTTTCAGAGGAGCATTTCATGAGTCTTGCCACCCGTATCGAGAGCCTGGTCATCCGGGTTGCCCAGGAGTTCAACGACGTCCGGGCGACGGCGGGCAGTCTGGCCAGCCTGTCCACCAACGACAGGTCGAGTCTGGTCGCGGCCATCAACGAACTCAAGGCGGCGGTCGTGTCGTCGTCGGCCATTGACGATGGGCATGTTGCCCCCACGAGCACGTACTCGTCGAACAAGATCGTCGCGTTGCTCGATGCGCTCAAGACCGAGATTCTCGGGGGTGCCGATGCGGCCTACGACACGCTGGTCGAGATACAGCAGCTGCTGCAAAACGGCACCAGCGGCCTCGATGCGCTGCTGGCCGCCGTCAATCGCCGCGTGCGATTCGACGCCGCGCAGACCTTGACGGTGGCTGAGCAGCTGCAGGCCCGCACCAACATCGGCGCGGCAGCAAGCGCCGATGTCGGCAACACCGACACCGACCTCGTCGCGGTGTTCGTGGCGGCGCTGGCCTGATGAGCCTTGCGTCCAGCATCGCCGCCTTGGCGGCGCGCATCGGCTTCGAGGTCAAGACCAAGATCGACGCCACGCATCCCGGTATCGCCCGGGTGTGGGTCAGCTTCGGCTACGTCAATGGTCAGGTCGGGATCGCCAGCGCGCACAACGTCGCCAGCGTGGTGCGCACGGCCGCAGGCCGGTACCGCGTGCATTTCGCGGTAGCGATGCCGGATGCGAACTACTGCTGGACGGCGCTCGCCCGTAGCAGCACCAACACCGGCCAGCAGCGCTTGGCCATCGTGCGTGCCAGCTCCGACCTCAAGACCGCGCAGTACGTCGACATCGCCTGTGCGACGGCTGCGGCGTCGTTTGACGACTCTTCTGAAATCAACCTCGTGGTGTACCGCTGATGGCCTACACAGAAACCCAACTCCTGCTACTTACGACCGCGCTCGCCAAGGGCGAACGCCGCGTCACTTATCAAGACAAGACGGTCGAGTACCGCTCGGTCGACGAACTGAAGGCCGCGATCCGCGAAGTCAAGCGCGGCATTTTCGAGCAGGCCGCCGCCACCGGGCTGTGGCCGGGTGCGCCGCGCCAGATCCGGGTGACGACCGCGAAGGGGTTCTGATGGCCTGGTATTCGAAGATTCGAGGACTGTTCGGCCAAGCACCGGTTCACGAGGCCGCTGGCCGTGGCCGCCGTTCGTTGGCTTGGATGCCCGGCAACCCGGGTGCCGTTGCTGCGATGCTGGCGACCAACACCGAATTGCGCATCAAGAGCCGCGACCTCGTGCGCCGCAATGCCTGGGCGCAGGCCGGTATCGAGGCCTTCGTCGCCAACGCGGTCGGCACCGGCATCAAGCCGCAGAGCCTGGCAAGCGATGAGCGCTTCAAGGCCGACGTCCAGGCGCTGTGGCGTGACTGGACGGAGGAAGCGGATGCCGCAGGCCAGACCGACTTCTACGGCCTGCAGGCGCTGGCCTGCCGCGCGATGCTCGAGGGCGGTGAATGCCTGATCCGGCTGCGCCCGCGTCGTCCGGAAGATGGCTTGGTGGTGCCCTTGCAATTGCAGTTGCTGGAGCCCGAACACCTGCCGATCAGCCTCAACCTCGATCTGCCTTCGGGCAACGTGGTGCGCTCTGGCATCGAATTCGACGGGCTGGGGCGGCGCGTGGCCTACCACCTGTACCGCTCGCACCCCGAGGACGGGCGCCTGGCCCCGATGTCGGGCCAGGGCGCCAGTTCGATCAGTAACGACACGGTGCGCATCGATGCGAAGGAAATCATCCACCTGTTCCGCGTCCTGCGTCCCGGCCAGATCCGGGGCGAGCCGTGGTTGTCGCGGGCCTTGGTCAAGCTCAACGAACTCGACCAGTACGACGACGCCGAGCTGGTGCGCAAGAAGACCGCCGCGATGTTTGCGGGCTTCGTGACGCGCCAGAACCCCGAGGACAACCTGATGGGTGAAGGTGCTGCCGATGGCGATGGCATCGCGTTGGCCGGTCTGGAACCGGGCACCTTGCAGATATTGGAGCCCGGCGAGGACATCAAGTTTTCTGACCCGGCCGACGTCGGTGGCTCGTATGGCGAGTTCCTGCGCACCCAGTTCCGCGCGGTCGCCGCCGCCATCGGCGTCACCTACGAGCAGTTGACCGGTGACCTGACCGGCGTGAACTACTCGTCCATCCGCGCCGGGATGCTGGAGTTCCGGCGTCGCTGCGAGATGGTGCAGCACGGTGTGCTCGTCCATCAGATGTGCCGTCCGGTGTGGGCGGCGTGGATGAAGCAGGCCGTGCTCGCAGGTAGCCTCGAAGCCCCCGGATTCGCGCGTGGCGGCCCAGCCCGTCGCCGCCAGTACCTGCAGGTGAAGTGGATTCCCCAGGGCTGGCAGTGGGTCGATCCGGAGAAGGAGTTCAAGGCCATGCTGCTGGCCATCCGCGCGGGCCTGATGAGCCGCTCGGAAGCCATCTCGGCCTTCGGCTACGACGCCGAAGACGTCGACCGCGAGATCGCCGCCGACAACCAGCGCGCCGACGACCTCGGGTTGATCCTCGACTCCGACCCGCGCCGTACTTCCAAGGACGGCGGCTCTGCCTCCCCGAACAAGAACGCTGCCGACGCCACGCAAAGCGGCAGCTCATCGTCCGCCTGAAGGAAAGATATGACCCCCACGCTCACTTTGTTCGCTGCCCCCCGAGGGGGCTTCAGCCTCCTTGAGGTGGCTCGGCGGAGGTTGACATGACCCTGTTGCCCCATCTGGCGGCACGCCTGTTCGGTGTGCCGCTGGCGATCCATCGCCCGAAACTCGACGTGATCCTGGCCGTGCTCGGCTCCCGGGTCGGCTTGGCTGATCTGGCTGCTCCGACCGCCTTCACGCCACTTGCACGCCCGGCGTCCACCCAGATCCCCGGTGTAGCGGTCATCCCGATCCACGGCATGCTGGTGCGGCGCACCGTCGGCCTGGAAGCTGAATCCGGCTTGACCAGCTACGCCGGTCTCAGCGCGCAGCTGGACGCCGCGCTGGCCAGCCCGGATGTCGCCGCGATCCTGCTCGACGTCGATTCACCGGGTGGCGAGTCGGGCGGCGTGTTCGATCTGGCCGACCGCATCCGTGCGGCGTCCAGCGTCAAGCCGGTCTGGGCCGTGGCCAATGACATGGCCTTCTCGGCCGCCTACGCACTGGCATCTGCTGCCAGCAAGGTGTTCGTGTCGCGCACCGGTGGTGTCGGCTCGATTGGCGTCATCGCGATGCACGTCGACCAGTCAGAGAAGGATGCCCAGGACGGCGTTCGCTACACGGCGGTGTTCGCCGGGGATCGCAAGAACGACCTCAACCCGCACGCGCCGATGTCGAGCGCAGCCCACGCCTTCCTCACGGCCGAGGTGAATCGTGTCTATGGCCTGTTCGTCGAGACGGTGGCCCGCCACCGGGGCATCGAGGCATCCGCCGTGCGCGACACCGAAGCCGGTCTGTTCTTCGGCAAGGACGCTGTGTCAGCAGGGCTGGCCGACGCCGTCGGCACCTTCGACGACGCGCTCCTGCAACTGACACAAACCCTTTCTTCGCCCCCGAAGCTGAAAGCGACGGCTTCGGGTTCTTTTATCAACCTCACTACGGAGTTTCCGATGAATGATCTACCCGACCCCGCTGCTCCTGACCGGCCTGCTGCTGATCCTGCTGGCCATTCTTCTCAATCGGCGGCCACCGCCACAATGACCGTGGCCGACGCCACCGAAATCGCCCAGACCTGCACGCTGGCCGGGCGCACCGACCTGATCGCGGGCTTCCTCGAGGCGCAGGCGTCGCCCGCCAAGGTGCGCAGCCAGTTGCTGGCCGCACAGGCCGACGCCAGTCCCGAGATCGTCAGCCGCATCGACCCGCAGTCGGTCATGCCGATGAGCAGCGCTGGCCATCCCGCCTCTCCCCACAACCCGTTGATCCAGGCCGTCAAGAACCGCCTGGGCGCCCAGTAAGCCCGACAGGAGCCTTCCATGCCCGCGATCAAAGAACCTCTCAACCTCGGCGACCTCCTGAAATACGAGGCGCCCAACCTGTATTCGCGTGACCGCGTCACCGTCGCCGCCGGTCAAAGCCTGTCCCTGGGCGCCGTCCTCGGCAGGGTGACCGCCACGGGCAAGGTCAAGCAGATCGACCCCAGCGCCACCGATGGCAGCCAGTACGCCGCGGGCGTGCTGATGCAGGACGCCGACGCCCCTCTGGCCGACCGCGACGACGGGCTGATGGTGGCACGTCATGCCATCGTCTCCGACCACGCGCTGCACTGGCCGACCGGCATCACCACGGCCGAGCAACAGGCCGTCCTTGCCCAGCTCAAGGCGCTGGGTGTCCTCGTTCGCCAAGGAGTCTGACCATGCAAAACCCATTCATCAATCCGGCGTTCTCGATGGCGTCGATGACGGCGGCCATCAACCTGATCCCCAACCGGTACGGACGCATGGAGGAGCTGAACCTTTTTCCGGCCAGGCCGGTTCGCACGCGTCAGGTGATCGTCGAGGAACAAAACGGCGTCCTCAATCTGCTGCCGTCGATGCCGCCGGGGTCCCCGGGCACGGTCGGCGTGCGTGGCAAGCGCAAGGTTCGCTCGTTCGTCATTCCGCACATCCCGCACGACGATGTGGTGTTGCCCGAGGAAGTCCAGGGCATCCGTTCCTTCGGCTCGGAGACCGAGATGGAATCGATCGCCGGGGTGATGGCCCGCCACCTCGAGACGATGCGCAACAAGCACGCCATCACCCTGGAGCACCTGCGCATGGGCGCCTTGAAGGGCGTGATCCTGGATGCCGATGGCTCGGTGATCTATGACCTCTATGACGAGTTCGAGATCACCCCGGCCACGGTGAATTTCGATCTGGGCAATGCCGGCGCCAATATCAAAAAGAAGTGTACCGATGTGCTGCGGCACCTCGAGGACAACCTCAAGGGCGAGTTCATGACCGGTGTCCATGTGCTGTGCTCGCCGGAGTTCTTCGATGCGCTGACCGATCACACGAAGGTCAGGGAGGCGTATACCCACTGGCAGCAGGGCATCGTGTTGATCAACGACATGCGCGCCGGTTTCACCTATGGAGGCATCACCTTCGAGGAATACCGCGGCCAGGCGACCGACGCCAACGGCACAAGCCGCCGTTTCATTGCCTCCGGCGAGGCCCATGCGTTTCCCTTGGGCACCATCGATACCTTTGGTACCTATTTCGCGCCTGCCGACTTCAATGAGACCGCGAATACGCTGGGACAGACGATTTATGCCAAGCAGGAACCGCGCAAGTTCGACCGTGGCACGGATCTGCACACCCAATCCAACCCGTTGCCGGTGTGCCACCGTCCGGGCGTGCTGGTCAAACTGGTCATGGGTGGCGGCGTATGAGTCTGCTCGCCCTGATCTATGAGGCGGCCGCCAACGCGGGGCTGCTGAAGGACTGCCTCTGGCGTCCTTCGGACGGTTCCCCGCCGCAGGCCTATCCGGTCGGCTTTGCCGCGCCGGATGACACCGTGCTCGACGGCCTGACCCTGAGCACCGAGTACGTGATGTCCTACCCGGACACGGCTCTCAAAGGACTCGCGGCGCGCGAAACCGTCGAGATCGGCGGCACGGCTTTCCAGGTGCGCGACATCCGGGCCGTGGGCGACGGCGCCGAGATCCGCGCCAGGCTCACCCGGCTGTAAACCCCATCGCAACATGACTGCAGGCAACTCGATCCGCGAGCGGATTCTGCTGGCGGTGATGGCGGCTGCCCGTCCTGCGGTCGAAGGGCTCGGGGCCACGCTGCACCGCTCGCCCACGGTGGCCATCAGCCGCGAGCAATGCCCGGCGTTGGTGGTGTTTCCCGAGTCCGAGTCCATCACCGAACGTGCCAACGACCGCGTCACGCGCGAACTCACCGTCCGCGTCGTCGCGCTCGCCCGGGCCATTCCACCGGCGTCTCCAGAAGCCGAGGCCGACCGCCTGCTCACCGCCGTCCACGCCGCCTTGTTCGCGGACGGCACGTTCGGCGGGTTGGCGCTCGGCATCCGTGAACAGGAGAGCGAGTGGGAGGTGGAGGACGCCGATGCGGTGGCCGTGGCCCTCCCGGCGCGCTACCGCATCACGTACCGGACGCTGGCCAATGACCTTTCAACCCTTGGATGACCCCTATGACCCAATTTGTCCTGACACGCCCGCACACTCACGCGGGCAAGGCGTATGGCGTCGGTGACCGGATCGAGATCGATGCGACATCGGCCGACTGGCTGATCGCGCACGGTATCGCCACCCCGGAGCCGACCGCCCCCGCCCGAGAACCCATCACTGACCCTGAACCCAAACCCCTCCAACGCAAGGAACCCAAGCAATGAGCACCTACGCCAGTTTTCAAGGCCGCGTCTTCCTCGGCAAGCGCGACACCGGCGGCCTTCCCATCGAAGTGCGCTCGCCCGGCAACGTCGCCGAGCTGAAGCTGTCCCTCAAGACCGACGTGCTGGAGCACTACGAGAGCCAGACCGGCCAGCGCTCGCTCGATCACCGGATGGTCAAGCAGAAGTCCGCCACCGTGAACCTCACCATCGAGGAATTCACCAAGGAGAACCTCGCGCTGGCCCTCTACGGCAACCACGTCGTCGGCACGCCGGGCACGGTCACCGCCGAACCGGTGGGCGGTGCCACGCCGATTGCTGGCGACCGCTACTTCCTCGCCCACCCCAAGGTCTCGTCTCTGGTGGTGGTGGATTCGGCGGGCACACCAGCCACCCTGGCGCTGGGCACGAACTACACCGCCGACCTGGACTTCGGTGCCCTCCAGTTTCTGGATACCACCGGCTTCACCGCGCCGTTCAAGGCCAGTTACGGCTATGGCATCGCCACCGAGATCGGCATCTTCACGCAGGCGCTGCCGGAACGCTTCCTGCGGCTCGAAGGCATCAACACCGCGCAGGGCAATGCCAAGGTGCTGGTCGAGCTCTACCGTGTGGCCTTCGATCCGCTGAAGGAAATCTCTTTCATCTCGGACGAGTACAACAAGTTCGAGCTGGAAGGTTCGCTGCTGGCCGACACCACCAAGCCCTTCGACGCGGTGCTGGGCCAGTTCGGCCGCATCGTGCAACTCTGATGGGGGCCACTATGAGTGATCTGGACACCCTGATTCCGCAGTCCGTCGAACTGGTCATCGACGGCGAGCCGCTGGCCATCAAGCCGCTGAAGGTCGGGCAGATGCCCGCCTTCCTGCGGGCGATCTCGCCGGTGATGCAGCAGCTCACCGCCACCGAGATCGACTGGCTGGCGCTGTTCGGCGAACGTGGCGACGACCTGTTGTCGGCCATCGCCATTGCCGTCGGCAAACCCCGCGCGTGGATCGACGAGCTGGCCGCCGACGAGGCGATCCTGCTGGCGGCCAAAGTGATCGAGGTGAACGCCGATTTTTTTACCCGGACGGTGATCCCGAAGCTCGACGGTCTGTTCGGCCAAGTGAAGCTGCCGCCCATCGTGAAAGCGGTGGCTGGTTCGACGCCGTCCAGCACCTGATCGAGCACGGCCACCGCCTGCCGGACATCCTCGACTACACGTTGGCGCAGGTGCGCGGCTTCATCAAAGCGACGGCGCGCCTTGATGCGGCACGCGATGCACGGCTGCTGTCCGTGATTGCCATCGGCACACGCGGCGATGCCCGCCACCTCGACCAGACCCTCGACCGCCTCACCGACAAGGCCGCCGACCGTGCCTGACAACCATGCGCATTTCCGTGCAGATCGATAGCGCCGCCGCCCAGGCGCAGTTGCGCCGCTGGGGCGGCGAGTTCCGCGACAAGGTCAAGAAGGCGGTGGCGCGGGCGATTGCCAGCGAGGCGGCCGAACTCAAGCAGGACGTGCGCAGCCACGTCGCGAGCCAGATGGCCGTCGTCAAGAAGTCCTTTTTCAAGGGCTTCAGCGCCAAGGTGCTGGACAAAGACCCGAACCGACTGCCCGCGCTCTACGTGGGCTCGCGCATTCCGTGGTCGGGGATGCACGAGACCGGCGGCCAGATTGCTGGGCGGATGCTGATTCCACTGAACGGTCGGGTGGGCCGCAAGCGCTTCAAGGCGCAGGTGGCCGAGCTGATGCGCGGTGGCAATGCCTATTTCATCAAGAACGCGAAGGGGAACATCGTCCTGATGGCCGAGAATATCAAAGAGCACGACCGGCCACTGGCAGGCTTCAAGCGCCGCTACCGCAAGGCAGAAGGCATCAAGCGCATCAAACGCGGCGCGGATGTGCCCATCGCCGTGCTGGTGCCGCGCGTGCAGCTCAAGAAGCGGCTGAACGTCGAGCGCATCGTCGCCGGTCGCATCCCGCGCCTGAGCGCCCGCATCGAGAAGCAGTTGCGGCAGGTGGACTGACGCTCACCCTTCCCAAGGGTTGATGATCTGCACGCCAAGACCCTCGAAGTCCTTGACGTTGCGTGTCACCAGCGTCAGGTCGTGCTGCAAGGCGGTGGCGGCCAGCAAGGCATCGATGACCGGCAAGGTGCGACCAACGCTGGCCTGCACACGGCCCCAGCGGTCGGCGACCTCCGCGTCGATGCCCAGCATCCGGCCAAGGAAGTAGTTGGGTAGCTCCACTTCCAGCCAGTCCCTCAGCGTCTGACGGAACGCAGGATCGGCAACGCCTTCAACGCCTTTGCGGATTTCGCCCAGGCTGAGGACGGAGAGGTAAAGCGACTGGCGTGGACGTGCCTGCATCCACCCAACGACCTTCGCGTCGGCCTTGCGGTTGCGCAGCTCGGACAGGACGTTGGTGTCGACGAGGTAGCTCAAAACGTGATCTCGCGCGGCAGGCTGCGATTGCGTTCGAACTCGATTTCATCGTGCCCTGCCAGCGGCGAGTCGCGCATGAAGTCCACCAGCGACTGCTCGCTACCGGAAAGCCGGTCGAACAGATCCCGCGACACCACCACGGCGACAGATTTGCCGTGCAGCGTGATGTCCTGCGGCCCTTCCTGTGCCGCGTGCTTGACTAGTTCCGAGAACCGCGCCTTGGCGGTTTGCATTTGCCAGCTTTGCATGATCAACCTCTTTATGACTTGATAAGTCAGACCCATCAAGTCATAACTATACTGGAATCCCGTCCTCATGGCAAAGCGAATTTCCATTCTCGTCGCGCTCGAAGGGGCCGACGAGGGGCTCAAACGCGCCATCACGTCCGCCGAGCGCAGTCTCGGTGAGCTGTCGACCACCGCCAAGACCGCCGGAGCCAAAGCTGCGGCCGGAATGGCCGAGGTCAAGGCCGGGATGTCGGCGCTCCAAGATCAGGTGGCGACGGCCAAGACCCAGCTCTTGGCGTTCCTGTCGATCCACTGGGCCACCGGCAAGGTGCAGGAGATCGTCCAGATCGCCGATGCCTGGAACATGATGTCCGCACGCCTGAAGCTGGCGACGGCGGGCCAGCGTGAGTTCACCATCGCGCAAGCGGCCCTGTTCGACATCGCGCAGCGCATCGGCGTGCCGATCCAGGAAACGGCCACCCTGTACGGCAAGCTCCAGCAGGCCGTGCGGATGCTGGGTGGCGAGCAGAAGGACGCGCTCACGATCACCGAGAGCATCTCGCAGGCACTGCGGTTGTCGGGAGCATCTGCTTCTGAGGCGCAGTCCTCCTTGCTTCAGTTCGGGCAGGCGCTCGCCTCCGGGGTGCTGCGGGGCGAGGAGTTCAACTCCGTCGTCGAGAACAGCCCCCGTCTGGCGCAGGCCCTGGCCGATGGACTGAACGTGCCTATCGGGCGGCTGCGCAAGCTGGCCGAAGAAGGCCGCCTGACCGCCGACGTGGTGGTCAATGCGCTGATGAGTCAAAAGGACAAGCTGGCTGCTGAATACGCGCAATTGCCGCAGACGGTCAGCCAGTCTTTCGAGCGGCTGAAGAACGCCTTCGGGCAGTGGGTCAGCAAGGTCGACGAATCGACGGGCCTGACCAAGAAACTCGCCGAGGCGCTGACCTTCCTCGCCAACAACCTCGATACGGTCATGCAGTGGCTGAAGCGCATCGCGGAAGTCGGGCTGGCGGTGTTGATCTACCGCCTGATCCCGGCGCTCATCACCGCGTGGCAGACCGCCGGTGCGGCGGCCGTCACCGTCGCCAGTGCCACCGCTGCCGCCTGGACTACGGCTAATTTGTCGGTGTCCGCTGCCGTGGCCAGCGTCGGCGTGCTCAAGACGGCGTTTGCCGTGCTGGGTGCCTTCTTGGTCGGCTGGGAGATCGGGACGTGGCTGTCTTCGAGGTTCGAGATCGTCCGCAAGGCGGGCATCTTCATGGTGGAGGTGCTGGTCCGCGCGGTCGAGCAGCTGCGCTACCGCTGGGAGGCGCTCGAAGCCATCTTCACGTCGTACACGATTGCCGAGGCCACCCAGCGCCACGAGGCTCGGCTGGCCGAGATGAACCAGATCTTCGCGCAGATGTATGCCGACGCATCCAAGGGGGCGGACGCGGCCAAGGGCGCGATGAATACCGCCGCGACGGCCGCCGAGGAGATCGCCAAGCGGCTCGACGCTGTGCGTCAGGGCACGCAGGAGGCGGTCGGGCGCGGCATCGAGGCCGTCCACAGCGCCCTGGAGAAGCTGAAATCCCGCCTCGGCGAGGTCGAGCAGGCCGTCGGCAAGGCCAATCAGACGGTCTTTGAGGCCACCGCCAAGATGGCCGAGGCGTACAAGGGTCTGACCTCCATCGTCGAAGCCAACCTGCAGCGTCAGATCGAGGCCGTGAAGGCACGCTACCAGCAGGAGCAATCCGCGCTGGAACTCTCGAAGCAGTACGAAGCCGCGCTGATCACCAAGTCGACGCAGTTGCTGACCGATGCGCTGACCCAACAGACCACACTGCGGCGGCAGGCCACGACCGACGCATTGAAACTCATCGACGACGAGTCGCGGGCCAAGATCGAGGCGGCGCGCCGTGACGGGCAGACCGAAGCCGAGCGCGCGGCCAATGTCACCCGTGTCGAAAACGAGATCCTGGCCACCAAGCGCCAGAGCTTGACGGCCGCGCTGGCCGAGTACCGGCAGCACATCGACGCGCTCAATGCCGAGGCCAACCGGCATCTGGCCGAGATCGAGCGCATCGAGGAGGAGAAGCGCCAGCTCTCGATGACGACGGAGGAACGCGTCCGCGACATCCGTCGTCAGGGCATGACCGACTTCGAGGCCACGGAAGACCGCAAGCGCCAGATCGCCGAGTACCAGGGGAAGGCCCGCGAAGCGCTGGCCAACGGCGAGTTCGAGCAAGCCAGGCAACTGGCGCAGAAGGCAATGGACCTTGCCTCACAGGTGGCCAGCAGCCAGACCAGCGAGGCCAAGCGCGCCGAGGATGCCCGCAAGCAGTCTGAGCAGGTGGTGTCACAGATCACCCAGCTCGAGGCCCAGTCCCGTGAGGCCTACCGCAAGCAGGAATACGCGCAGGCCGAAGCGCTGATGCGCCAGGCCGACCAGTTACGCGCCGAACTGGCCCAGAAGACCAAGGCTGCCGACGCCCAGATCGCGCAAGGCAAGGAGGGCGTCAATCAAGCCATCCAGCGCATCCGTGATTCCGAGGAGATTCTCAACAAGACCCTGGATGCCGAAGCCAAGGCGCACCAGACGGCCGCGCAATCCGCGCTGACCGCGCGCGACCAGATCCAGCAGACCCTGACACAGACCGCGACCCAGATCGACCAGCTCACGGCCAAGCTGAAAGACGGTCTGAAGGTCACGCTGGATGCCGATACGACGCGCTTCGACAAGGCCATCGCCGACCTGGACAAGGCTCTGGCCGAAAAGGAGTACCTGCTCAAGATTCAGGCCGACCTGCAACAGGCCGAGAAGAAGCTGCAGCAGTACGAGCAACTGCTGAAAGAGGGCAAGACGCTGCCGGTCGACGCCGACGTGTCCAAGGCCAAGGAGGCGCTGGCCAAGCTCAAGACCTACGCCGACCAGAACGCGCAGTTCGAGCTGAAGGTGGCAACCGAGAAGGCGCAGGCCGCGATCACCAACATCGAAGGTCAGATCAAGGCGCTGGATCGCATCCAGACCGAGTCCCGGCATCAGGTCAGCACCAATGCCGACGCGGCCCGTGCCGAGATCATGAGTCTGAACGGGGCCAACACCTCGAGCACGCACACCATCTACGTGCGCAAGGTGGAGACAAATGCGACCGGTGGTCTGGTCGGCGGCGGTGTGCGCCGCTACGCCGACGGCGGCGCGGTGGCCCCGGCCTTTCCCCGGATGAGCGGCGGCTCGGTTCCCGGCTCAGGCCACCACGACACTGTGCCGCGCACCCTGGAGGCCGGCGCCTTCGTGATCCGCAAGGCGGCGGTGCGGAAGTACGGCGGCGGTGCGCTCGCCCGGCTCGCCAACGGCGTGGCCGCCTTCGCGCGGGGCGGCCTCGCCGGATCGAAGCGCCCGCGCGGCGGTTTCTTTGCGCCAGCCGGCGAGTCCTCGGGACGAAATCCGGAGGGGACACCAGCCATTCCGAGGCGCAACCGCGAGGCCGTCGAGGCCCTGAAGGTGATCGACCTCGGGCTGCAGGGTATGGACGAGTACACGCGCTGGCTGGAACGACAGTACGGCGCCTCGGTCAGTCTCGACATGCGCAGCAAGACCATGGAGCGCTACGGCAAGGAGGCCGGGCAGGATCGCAGCGCCGTCGAGCAGTTCCTCGCCCGTTCGCAGCTGACTGCCAACGAAAGAGCCACACTCGCACGCATTCAGCAGACATGGCGACAGGCGATGGCCCAGCCGCTGCTCTGGGGGAAAGACCTGGAGCGTGAGCTGATCGACTACATGGAGCAGAACCAGGGCGAGTTCTACCGGCGCGGCGGGCTCTCGAAGTCCGACACCGTTCCGGCGATGCTCACGCCGGGCGAGTACGTCGTGAACAAGGAGGCCGTGTCCCGCTACGGCGCGGGCTTCTTCGAGGCGATCAACAACCTGTCTGCGCCGGCGCGGGTACTGGCTGGTCGCGCTCTGGCGGGCGTGCAGGGATTCGCCACCGGCGGCCTGGTGCAACCTATCGGAGCGGGATTGACCCGTCCCGTGCTGGCGGCCGATAGCGGACCCTCCCGCACGGTGCGTGTCGAGCTGTCCTCGGGCGACCGCAAGGTCAACGCCTCCATCGATGCGCGCGACGAGTCGCGCCTTCTGCAACTTCTTGACGCCGCCCGAACCCGGGCGATGTGAGTCCCTTCCGATGCAACTGAAGAACCTCTCTGATGATGTGGCCTTGCCGCTGCCCGACGATTTGCTGTGGAGCGATGAGCATGCCTGGTCGCCCGCCGTGGCGACCACGTCTTACCTCATCACTGGAGCCTTGCTGATCCAGTCGGCGACCCGGCAGGCCGGGCGGCCGATCACCCTGGTGGGCGCACCCGATATGGCCTGGGTCACGCGCGCCACGGTCGAGCAGTTGCGCGCGTGGGCCACGCTTCCTGTCAGCAACGCTACCGGTCGCTTCGGCTTGACCTTCGCCGATGGCCGCTCCTTCACCGTGGCCTTTCGGCACGCGGAAACGGCCATCGAAGCCGAGCCAGTGCTGGGCATCCCGGCGCGGGCCGACACCGACTTCTATCGCCTGACCCTTCGATTCCTGGAGATCTGACATGCCGATCCAATCCGGCGACGTGAAACTGCTGAAGTCCGCCGTGATGGCGGACGTGCCCGAGGGCGGTGGCGCGCCCACGGGCAACACTATTGCCGATGGCGTCTCGAACGCCATCTTCCCTGACATCTCCGAGCTGGACCGCGCCGGTGGCCGGGTCAACCTGCGCAAGTCCTTCGTCTCGGTGCAGACCGACGACACCGACACCTATTTCGGTGCCAACGTGATCGTGGCCGAGCCGCCGCAGGATGCCCGGGTCAGCGTCACGCTGTTCAGCACCGGGAAGACTTTCGACACCCGCGAGCAGGCGCAAGTCCGCATCGAGGCCTACCTCAACAAGGGTCCCGAGTGGGCAGGCTATCTGTTCGAGAACCACATCGCCGGTCAGCGCGTGATCCAGCTCTTCCAGCGCACCACCGACACCGTTCCCAACGTCGGCCAGACGCTGGTCTTGATCGAGAACGAGGGGCTGGGCACCCAGAAGGAGCAGTACATCCGCGCCACCTCTGTCTCCGTCGTTGAACGGACGTTCACCTACGACGGTGACAAGGATTACAAGGCCAACGTGGTCACGGTCGAGATCAGCGATGCGCTGCGCTACGACTTCACCGGCTCGCCCGCGAGCCGCACCTTCACCCGGGCCACAAACGCTACCCGCGTGCGCGACACGGTCGTGGCGGACGCGGGCACCTACGTCGGGGTGGTGCCGCTGACCCAGGCTGCCGCCGTCGGCGATTTCACGATCAAGGGCACCTCGATCTACACCCAGTTGGTGCCGAGCGCGCAGACCGAGACGCCGATCTCCTTCGTGCCGCCGTATGCAGCAGCAGGACTGCCGGTGCCCGGGGCTGTCGCGGTGAGCTACACGGCCAGCCACGCCTGGACGACCAGTATCAAGTTCAACCTGCCGGGTGGCTGCCTGCCCGGGTCACTGACCATCCAGACCGACGGCATCACGATCTTTGACGACGCGGGCCTGCTCAAGACCGCCAGCGGGACGGTCGGAACCATCGACTACGCCAACGGCATCCTGACCCTGAACTCGGGGACGATGTCGAACACAAAGGCGGTCACCTACACGCCCGCCGCGCAGATTCTGCGTGCGCCGCAAAGCTCGGAGATCCCGGTCACGCCCGAGTCGCGCAGCCAGTCCTATGTGGGCACGGTCAACCCGGTGCCGCAGCCCGGAACGCTGTCGATCAGCTACATGGCCCAGGGGCGCTGGTACGTGTTGTCCGACAGCGGCAATGGTTCGCTCAAGGGTCTGGACGCCAGCTACGGCGCGGGCACCTTCAACAAGAATACCGGGGCGTTCGTTGTGACGCTGGGTGCGCTGCCCGACGTGGGCAGTTCGCTCGTATTGACCTGGAACGTCCCGACGCAGGAGACGCAGCAGCCGCAAGCCGCCCTCAAGGCGTCGCAGAGCCTTGGCCTGAATCCGCCCGCAGGAACGGCGGTGCAACCAGGATCGCTGACGGTGTCCTGGGAGTACGGCGGCACCAAGACGGCAACGGCGGCCACCTCGGGCGTGCTGTCCGGGGCTGCCACCGGAGTCCTGCGCGTCGCACAGAACCGGGTCGACTTCGCGCCCAACGTCCTGCCGTCGGTGGGCACGCAGCTCACCGTGAGCTACGTCGCAGGCCCCAAGCAGGAAGACTCATTTGCGCATCCTTCCCGCAACGGATCGGGTCTGGTTCCGGTCACCGCAGCCCTCGGGGCCATCGAGCCGGGTTCGCTCGAAGTGGAGTGGAACACGCTGACCGACACGTCGGTGCTGGGCGCGTACACCTTCCAGCAACTGATGGAGATGGGCGTCGCGGTGGCAATGTGGCGCGATCCCACGCAGATTGCCCGTGACGATGGCGGCGGCAACGTCGTCCTCAACGGCGCGAGCATCGGCACGGTCAACTACGCCACCGGCGCGGTGGTGTTCAACCCGGACGTGAGCATCCAGATTCCACGTCCGAACTACACCTCGGCGGCCATCGCTGGCACCGGGCGCTGGCGGCTGAACTACGGCGGGCTGTCCTATGTCGCCGCGCCGTCACTCTACCCGAACGACGAGTCGGGCTACGTGAAGCTGCGCTACAACAGCCCGGGCTCCACCAGCAACCACACGGAGACTTTCCAGTTCGCCCCCAGCTTCAAGTTGGTGCCGGGAGTGAATGCGCAGGTGGTGACGGGCACGGTGCTACTGACGACCCCGGGCGCGCAGCCCTGGGGCGACAACGACCAGGGCACCCTGCGCGAATTCACGCCCAGCGGCTGGGTCACGCGCGGCGCGATCAACTACCTCTCGGGTGACGTGGCCCTCACGTCCTGGACGGCGGGTGTGACCAATGCCATCACGCGCGCCAGTTGTGTCACCACGGTGGGCGAGAACATCTCCAGCGAGTTCGTGTTTCGCACCGGCGCGGGTCCGCTTCGTCCTGGGTCGCTGTCGATCCAGTACGCCCGGGCAGTCGGTGGCACGCAAAACGTGACCGCCGGGATCGACGGCAAGATCGCGGCGAGCGGCATCAGCGGCAGCGTCGACTACGAAACTGGGCTGGTACGCGTGCGCTTTGGCACGATGGTCACGGCGGCCGGGAACGAGAGTCAGCCCTGGTACGCAGCAGATCGGGTCGGCACGGACGGCAAGATCTTCCGGCCCGAGCCGGTGGCCGCTTCCAGCGTGCGTTACAGCGCCGTCGCCTACAGCTACCTGCCGCTGGATGCCGATCTGCTGGGCATCGACCCGGTACGCCTGCCCAGCGATGGACGCGTGCCGATCTTCCGCCCCGGCGGCTTCGCCGTGGTGGGCCACACCGGCAAGATCACCACCTCGGTCGGCAACGGCCAGACCATCGACTGCGCCCGCGTGCGGCTGTCGCGCGTGCGCGTCGTCGGCCACGATGGATCGGTCATCCACACCGGCTACACCACTGATCTGGAAGCGGGCACCGTCACCTTCACCAACGTGACGGGCTACAGCCAGCCGGTGACCATCGAGCACCGCATCGAGGACATGGCCGTGGTGCGCGACGTGCAGATCAGCGGGGAGATCAGCTTCACCCGCGCACTGACGCATGAGTACCCGCTGGCAAGTCCTGGTGATCCTGCATCGGGCAGTTTCGTTTCCAGCGCACTGGTTGCCGGAGATCTGTTCGCCCGCGTCAGCCTCGTTTTCGACCAAGCCACGTGGAGCGGGGCGTGGTCGGACGCGTTGTCGGGCAGCTCGGCGACCGCGACCTTCAACAACACGCAGTACCCGATCCGCGTGACCAATCGCGGCGCGCTGACCGAGCGCTGGATCGTGCGCATGACCAACAGCACCTCGTTCGAGGTCATCGGCGAGAACGTCGGTGTGATCGCCACCGGCAATACCAGCGCCGACTGCGCGCCCAACAACCCGGCGACGGGTGTCCCGTACTTCTTTCTGCCCGCCCTCGGGTGGGGCAATGGCTGGGCCACCGGCAACGTGCTGCGCTTCAACACCATCGGCGCGCAGTTCCCGGTGTGGGTGGTGCGCACCGTCCAGCAGGGGCCGGAGTCCGTGCCCGACGACAACTTCACGTTGCTGATTCGCGGCGACGTCGACACCCCTTGAACAGCAGACAGGAACCATCGAGATGACCGACCTGACCGTCAAATACTTCAGCAGCGGCATGACCGGCGCGCCGCAGATCTCCAACAACTGGGGTGATCTGGTGACGATGCTCGATGCCTGCCTGATCAACGGCTTCGCTCTGAAGGCCATCGACACGTTGACCTCTGCCGATGGTGTGGCCACCGCCACCATCGCGGCGGGACACGCCTACCAGCCACATCAGGTGGTGTTGATCGCCGGAGCCGAGCAGCCCGAGTACAACGGGTCGTTCCGCGTGCTGACGACGACCACGACCACGTTCACCTACGCGGTGACGGGCACGCCGGTGTCGCCCGCGACGACGACCACGAACCTGAGCGCCAAGGTGGCTCCACTCGGTTGGGAGAAGCCCTTCGCGGGCACGAACAAGGCCGCCTACCGCAGCAAGAACCCGCAGTCGCCGCAGAACCTCCTGCTGATCGACGACAGCCTCAAGACACCGGGCTATACCACCACCTGGGCCAAGTGGGCCAATGTCGGCATCGTCGAAGACCTGTCGGACATCGACACCCTCGTCGGTGCGCAGGCGCCCTATGACCCGAACAAGCCGACGCAGAACTGGAAGCAGGTCGAGGCCAACCAGTGGGGCTGGTACAAGTGGTACCACGCCCGGCAAGGGGGCTACGACAACTCCGGTGACGGTGGCGGCGGCAACCGCAACTGGGTGCTGGTGGGCGACGACCGACTGTTCTACCTGTTCTGCACCAACCAGGCCGGATACAACTGGAACGGGCGCAACTGCTACTGCTTCGGCGACATAGCGAGCTTCAAGCCGGGCGACAGCTACGGCACGGTACTGTGCGCCGATGACATCTATTGGAGCAACAGCAGCAGCGGGTACCAGAGCTACCCGGGGCAGTACAACGGCTACGGGCTGATCTCTTCGCTGGAATTTACGGGCAAGGTCCTGCTCCGCAATCACACCCAGCTGGGCAATCCCGTCCGCTTCGGATTGGCTTCACTGAATACGAACAATAGCCAGCAGATCTGCGGGCGGGGGCCGACGCCGTTTCCCAACGGCGCGGACTACAGCCTGTGGCTGTTGCCGGCCTACGTGCGGCAGGAGGACGGGCACATGCGCGGACTGATGCCCGGGATGCTGTGGATGCCCCAAGACCGTCCGTACAGCGACCAGACCATCGTCGACAACGTGGTCGGTCAGGCGGGCAAGCGCTTCCTGCTGGTCAGGACGCAGTACAGTTCGGAAGCCGAAGGTGCGCAGATCGCGTTCGACATCACCGGGCCGTGGAGGTGATCCATGACTTATCCGCTGAGCGAATCCTTCGCCACGGCTCCCGCCAACGGCTACACCATGGTGCTGGGCAGCATGTCCGCCAGCTACAACAGTGCGCAGCAGTCCATCGACATCTCGGCACCGAACAGCCCGTCCATCCTGCGCTTCAACGAAACCGCGCATGGCGATTTCTGGTTCGAGGCCGATGTCGAATTCCTGACTGACTCTGCTGCCCGCAAGAATCTTGGTCTGTGGATGACCACCGGCAACGGAGCCGAAGGCTACCGGTTCGCCCATCTGGACGGTGGATGGAGCGTGACCCGCTGGAACAGCGGCTTCGGTGACGGCACAGCGGTATCGGGGGGCCTCAACGAGGGGGCCAAGCCCGTCGCCGGTGTTTCCGGCGTGGCCCCGACCTTCAACGTCGGCCAGCGATTGATCCTGCGCTGCGAGGTCATCGTCAGAGCCTTCGACGCCAATGGTGTGCCTTGGGCGCGGCTGATTCAGTTCAAGGCCGGTGGCGTGCTGATGTTCCAGGTCGGAGATGCCGCCTACCGGGGCAAGCTGATTCCGGGCGTGTTCCTCTACGGGGCGACAGCCCGTGTCCACGCCATCGCAGGTGGCGCGCCGTCCGGCCTGCCCGCGTTTCCCGCGACCGTGGGCGTGAATGCCGCCGTCGACCTGCTGCGGTTGAACAGTCCCGCGTCGGAATTGTGGAACCGGGGCGGCGGCTATGACCACAACCTCCACCCGATTCACGCCGGGCGCAAGGACATCCACTTCAGTGGCCACGGCTTCATCGCCGGGACGGTCAAGGAAAAGGGGCAGCCCGACCAACCGCTGGTGCGACGGGTGCAGCTCATCAGCGAGAACACCCGCGTCCTGGTCGCCGAGACCTGGTCTGACACCGGCGGCAACTATCGATTCGAACTACTGGACCCGGCGCAGCGATACACCGTGGCCAGCTACGACCACAAGCAGATGTACCGCGCCGTGATCGCAGACAACCTGCGCCCGGAGATGATGCCGTGACCGTCGCCATTACTGTCGAGCACAACGAGGCGCGGCTGGCAGGAACTTTGGCCTTCCTCGACGCAGGCAGCAACCCGGCGCGTCTGCGCATCTACGGTGGGATGCGGCCTGCCACGCCATCCACGACACCGACCAGTGCGATGCTGGTCGAGATCAAGTTGACCAAGCCTGCGGGCACGGTTGCGGGCGGACTGCTGACGCTGACGCAGCAGGAGGACGGGCTGATCACGGCGACCGGCATCGCCACCTGGGCCAGACTGGTCAACGGCAACGAGGTCAATGCCCTGGATCTGGATTGCAGCGGCACCGACGGCAGCGGCGATGTGAAACTGGCCAGCACCAACCTCTATCTGGGTGGCGACGCCAGGATGGTGTCGGCCATCCTGGGGTAGGCCGTGCCTGCCGTTCTCGACGAGGTGACCCTGGTCGCCGCGTTGCCCTTGCTCACCGTGGACGTTGCGGTCGGCCCAGCGCTGGTCGATCTGCTGTTCGACCAACCCGCAGCCACCGATGCCGACTTGGTGTTCGGGGCCAACTACATCGCGCCGCGCAACGATGTGACGGTACGGGCCACGCTGCCGCTGCCGGTCGTTACGATCAAGTTCATTCCCCCGGCGCGGGCCGAACTGCTGGCCGAATTGCCGGGGCTCACGGTGCGCTCGCTGGTCTTACGGCCCAGCGTACCGTTGAACGTGGGAGCTGGCTCTGGCGCGAGCCTACCCGGCGTCGTGTTCTCAGGGGAGGTCAGGTACTACTCGCGCACCCAGCGTCCGACAGTCGGCCAGACCGCGCACCGTTGGCAGGTGGCGGCGCTGACGGAAGATGGTTCGACACAGGGCCAGCAGGACGCCGCTGCCACGCCCGCAGGCTGGAGCAGCTTTTGGCGCCGCACCTTGGCGCTGCCGCAAGGCATCCTGCACAGGTTGCCGCCGGTGCTGTCGACCGCACCGGAGCAGCGCCGCACAGGTCAGCAGCAGGCCACGCGTCTGCACGATGTGACGTGGTTCGCCCATCAGGACGGCACGCATCTCGAACTGGCTCGCGTGGGTCTGTTCCAGACCGCCGCGCCCTTGCGCGACACCACGCGCTTCCGGCATCAGGACGGCGACCGTAGCAAGCGCGCCGGTCGGGTGGGCTTCTGGCAGGTCGCGCGGCTCCTCACCCAGCGCCGAGGCACCGACTTCCAGAGCGCCAGTGCTGCCTCACGAGGTTGGTACGGCAGGTATCAGGACGCCGTGCCGCCACCGTCGGGGATCAGCGTCTGGGTGGTTCCGCAGCCGCCGACGCCGAAACCTTGCTACACGCCGAGCACGCAATTGCTGTTCGCCGTCTTGGCCCCAGCGGATGGCCACTTGCTGTTCGTTTGTGAAAACCACATCAACCCGCCACCTCCGGATGGTGAGCCGGTGGTCGTTCCTGTTCGGAGGGTGTATTTCGTGATCAACAACGTGACCCTGTACCGCGTGTCCGATGGCGCGCCGGTACCGGTGTTCAATCTCTCGCTGTCGCTCGATGCCTCGTCATGGGCGTGGGGTTTCGATGCGGTGCTGCCTGCTAAAGCCGAGGCACTGGTTGCGCCCGGAAATGCGTCCGGACCCGTCGAGCTCATGGCCAGCGTCAACGGCGCCCCGTTTCGCGTGCTTGCCGAGAACATCAGCCGCGAGCGCATCTTTGGCGATGCCAGCATCCGCATCTCCGGGCGGGGGCGCAACGCCGTTCTGGCCGCACCTTACGCGCCGGTGATGACCTTCAGCAATGGCGATGCTCGCACTGCACGGCAGTTGATGGACGACGTGCTCATGGTCAATGGCATTCCGCTGGGCTGGACGGTCGATTGGGGCTTGACGGACTGGAACGTCCCGGCCGGGGCATTCGCGCAGCAGGGAACGTGGATCGATGCGCTGACCTCTATCGCCAGTGCGGTCGGGGGCTACCTGATCCCGCACCCATCCGACCAGAGCATCCGCGTGCGCCATCGCTATCCGGTGGCCCCTTGGGAGTGGAACACCGTCACACCCGACTTCGTGCTGCCCGTCGACGCCGTCGCCCGCGAATCGCTGCGCTGGCGGGAAAAGCCTGCTTACAACCGCGTGTTCGTCTCGGGACAGGACGTCGGCGTCCTCGGGCAGGTGACCCGAGCGGGGACTGCCGGTGATGTGCTGGCACCGATGGTCGTCGATCCGCTGATCACCGAAGCCGCCGCCGCAAGGCAACGCGGTATCGCTGTGCTGGCCGATACCGGGCAGCAGATCGAAGTCAGCCTGCGTCTGCCGGTGCTCGCCGAGACCGGGATCATCGAACCAGGGGCCTTCGTTGAGTACCAGGACGGCAGTGCCACCCGGCTGGGACTCGTCCGCGCGACTCAGGTCGAAGCGGGGATACCCGAGGTCTGGCAGACGCTGGGGGTGCAGGGCTATGCATAACCTCTACGAGCAGTTCCGCCAGTTGATTCCCGACCCGCCGCTGCAGGCTGGCACCGTGATCGATGTCGGCTCCAGCGTGGTCACCGTCGTTTTGCCCGGTGGCGGCCTGATCAAGGCACGCGGCTCTGCGGCCATTGGCCAGAAGGTGTTCGTGCGCGACGACGCCATCGAAGGCATCGCCCCCAACCTGATGTTGGAAATCATCGAAATCTGAAGCTCTACTGATTCAATCCCTGAGACCCGCCCTGATGTTCGCACACAGCGAACGGAAGGCGCGGGTTTCGCATTTCTGGAGAACGCAAAT
This sequence comes from Gammaproteobacteria bacterium, assembly GCA_033717875.1. Lineage (GTDB taxonomy): Bacteria > Pseudomonadota > Gammaproteobacteria > Ga007554 > SBBG01. Next base: position 27,212 of record JADDKJ010000005.1, on the reverse strand, counting down.
GACTGAACCTACGAAACCTATCCCTTTCAGTGATGGCATCGTGACCATGCCAACTGATGAATTCGAAACCCTGCTGGATCGTGCCGCAGAGCGCGGAGCCGAACGTGTCCTCGCCCATCTCGGCCTCGAAAACGGTCATGCGGCCCGCGATATCCGCGAACTGCGCGATCTGTTGGAAGCATGGCGCGATGCGCGCCGCACCGCGTGGCAGACCTTTGTGAAGGTGCTCACCACGGGACTGCTCGCCGCCTTGTTGGTGGGCGCGGCCTTCAAACTCAAACTCCTGGGAGGCGGCCAATGATCGAGACCTTACTCGGTGGCCTGCTGGGTGGGGCCTTCCGTCTCGCGCCGGAAATTCTCAAATGGATCGACCGTAAAGGCGAGCGTGGCCACGAACTGGCGATGCAGGACAAGGCGCTGGAGTTCGAGAAAATTCGTGGCGCGCAGCGGATGTCCGAGATCGGCGCCGGTGCGGATGCCGCATGGAATTTCGGTGCCATCGAGACGCTGCGCGACGCCGTCCGCACCCAAGGTGAAAAGACCGGCGTGCGCTGGGCCGACGCGTTGTCCTGTAGCGTGCGCCCGGTCATCACCTACTGGTTCATGGCGCTGTACTGTGCGGCCAAGACGGCGGCATTCGCGGCCGCCCTGACCGCTGGCGCCGGCTGGGGCGTGGCCATCCTGCACGCCTGGACGGAGGCCGATCAGGCGCTGTGGGCCGGGGTGCTGAACTTCTGGTTCCTCGGGCGTGTGTTCGACCGGGTACGGCCGTGACGGCGGTACCGCAAGCCGCCATCAACCTGGCCAAGCGTTTCGAGGGCTTTCACCGCGTGCCAAAGTCCGACCCGCTGCGCCGGGCGCATCCCTACATCTGCCCAGCAGGATTTTGGACAGTTGGTTACGGCCACCTGTGTGATCCGATGCACCCACCGATCACGGAGACCGAAGCCGAGGCCTATCTGGCGCACGACCTGCAATCGGCACTCGCCGCCACGCTGCGCTACTGTCCGGTGCTGGCCACGGAGCCCGAGACGCGACTCGCCGCCATCGTGGACTTCACTTTCAATCTCGGGGCGGGGCGATTGCAGGCATCGACGCTGCGACGGCGCATCAACCAGCGGGACTGGGTAGCGGTGGCCAATGAACTGCGCCGTTGGATTTATGGTGGTGGCAAGGTGCTGCCCGGACTTGTCGCACGGCGCGATGCAGAAGTGAGGCTCGTGTCCTAGTCAATCAAGGAACTGGTTGAAGACTGCGTACTAAGCTGCGTTGAATGTCGGGTCGAGCTGAATCGCTCGGGCACGCAAATCCCGGTGGTTGGACTCGGACTTTGGAACATATTCTGAAAAGAAAATCTCTGGATACTTGTCCTTGAGGGCCAAGCGAAGCCAGACGTAAAAAATTCGGACAGCTCGGAATAGTGCAGCAGCCCGCCAAACGGAGGGTCGGTGACAACGAGATCGACGCTTTCGGCGGTAACACTAGCCAGATCGGTCGACGAACCCTGTGTAATCTTTGCATCCAGTAGTGGATCGCCAAGATAGGCCTTTTCGCTCTTGCCTCCAAGTTGTGCGGCCAAATCCGGCCGAGTTCTTCTTAAAGCCCCGACACTTACTGTTTCCAACGGATTTCTTGCCCACCACCAAGGGCAGATCGCGTTCGGCCAGCGCCCTGTCGGCACGGGCCGAACAGAACACTTCTATTTCCTTGCCGGACATATGGGCCGTTGTACTCGATCCATTGTTGCCCGCCAGTCGTGAGAGCCAGTTCATTATCGAATCCTCTTGAAGGTCTAACGTGGAGCCACTATCGTGAAAACTCAGGGTCAGCGGTGGTTTCCACAATGAGTGGATCTGCGCGGATGCCCATTGATTAGCCCACGCTCACGCCAATAAATATTCCCGTACCAATTGCCGCGCCCGGCGCAATCGACTTTTTGTTGCTGAAGTCGTGAGGTGTATCTGTGCAGCGATCTCGTGGATGGTCATTTCATGAAAATCCCTCAACAGAACAATCTCACGGTAATGTTCCGGCAGTGATTCCAGCGCGTTGATCAGATCAAGTCGTACGGTATCGTCTGAGTGTATCGCCAGCCAACTCTCCATCTTTTCTTCATCGTAGGGATCAAGGCCGAACACACGCCGCTCCAGACGGTGGCACTCGCGTTGTACCACCCGAAACAACCAGCCGGAGAATGCCGCCACGACCCGCAGCGACCGCAACCTGAGTGTAACGATCAGCAACGTCTCCTGCACCGCATCGTCCACGTCGCTCATCAAGCAATGCCGGTAGGCATAGCGACGAATATCCGGCTGGCATACCTGCAATAAACGATCGAGCGCGGCGCTATCGCCCAGTCGGGCGGCTTCAAGTAACGAATGGTGTTGCGCCGAGAGGGTCATAGTCCTATCTATTTCTGTCCTTGCTGGGCCCGCTTTTCCAACCGGCGTCCGGCCAGTGCACAGGCCGGGCAAAACCCGAATATCCCGGTCAACGCCAGACCCACACCACCCGCCAGGATAACCCAGCCCATCACGCCACCGAGACTCAGAAGTGCATACGCCGCGGCTGCTGTTCCCACGCCGATGCGCAATGACCGCTCCCACAACGGCAAATTCTTTACATAAATCATTTCATGCCCCCTTTCGCAGGTTATCGAGGACGTCCCTCAGAAGCTAAGAGGCATGAAGACATGCTTTGGATTCGCGACGTTGAAAATAATACGTCGATCTACTTGTCATTTTCCGTATAGGCCAGCAAGCGCACCGCGTTAACCACGACCACTATCGTTGAGCCCTCGTGCACCAGCACCGCCACGCCGATCCCCGCCCAGCCGAACAGGGTGGCGGGAATCAGCAGCGCCACCACGCCTGGCTAACCAAACTGGCGCCGGAACCGCCACAAGCCGAATGCGAAAATGCCGCTTCCCAGCAGCGCGATGGCGAGTACCGAGTCCCAAAGCAGGTCCAAGCCCGCGCCCTTGAGCAGAATTCCATACGCTGCATCGATGTAGTGGCGCAGGGGCGAGACCAGTGTGCCCGCGCGCAGCCAGCCGGGCATTGCCTCGGGCGGCGTCCAGGTGCCGGAAAGCAGGATGATCGGCGCCAGGATGAGCAGGCTCAGCAGCCCGACTTGGGCAAGGTTGCGCGCGACGGTGGCGACGAACAGCCCCAGCCCCGCGTTGGCGAAGATGTAAAGGGTGGTGACGAAGTAGAAGAGCGGCAGGCTGCCCCGCATCGGCACCTGAAATATCCCGCCCAAGACCGCGAACAGGCTCAGACTCACGCCGACCAGAATCACCATCGCCATCGCAATCACCTTGGGGAACATGATCTGGAAGGGCGAGAGCGGCGAGACCAGCAGTTGTTCCACCGTCCCCCGTTCCTTCTCCCTCACCATGGCGGCGGCGGGCAGCAGGATGGAAAACAGCGTGATGCCCTCCAGCAGCTCCGAGATGGGCATGAACCAGGTGTCCTTCTGATTGGGGTTGAACCACACACGCTGGTCGTCGATGACCACTGGCACCTCTTCCAGTCCGCCGCTGGACAAGCCCTCGCGCGCCAGGGCCGTTTCCAGCCCGAACTGGCTCACGATCCTGGCCGCGTAGCTGGACGCGAGAAAACCCGGCGCCGTGTGGGTGGCGTCGACCTGCATCAGCACGGATGCCGTCTCGCCCGCGAGCAGCGATTCCTGGAAGCGCGGGGGAATGTCCAGCGCCACCATCGCCTCGCCTTTGTCGAGCAGGCCGATGGCTTGGCGGGAGTCGTCGACTTCGCCATCCAGACGAAAATACGGGGGACGGAAACGATGGATCAGCTCCCGTGAGGCCGCGCTGTGGTCGGCATCCTGCACCACCATCGCGGCACGGTTCAGTTGCAGGCTGACGCTGGAGCCCTGGAGATAGACGTTCACGGTGAAAACGAAGGCCAGGAACGACAGCAGGATGGGGTCGCGCAGCAGCTGGCGGATTTCCTTGGCGGTCATCACCCCTAGCCTGCGCGACCACACAGCGGTCTGCGCCAGATTTGCACGTGTCTTCATGTCTTAGGCCGCTTGCTGAACAGCACATAACCCAAGGCAAACAGGGCCACTGCGTATACGGCCAGAACCAGCAGGTCCGGCCAGAGCTGCTCGAGGCCGCTGCCCTTGAGGAAGCTGCCCACGACAATGTTGGTGTAGTACATGGCAGGCAGCAGACGCGCCTCGATCTCCCCCTCTCCCGCCAGCGACTCCACCGGCATCAGAAAGCCGGAATACTCCAGGGCCGGCACCATGGTCAGGATCACGGTCACAACCGTCGCCGCGAGTTGGGTCCTCACCAGCAGGGAGACGAGTAGGCCGATGCCGGTGGTGCAGATGACGAACAGCACCGAGGCGAAAAAGAAGAAAACAGGACTCCCCTTGAACGGGGCGCCGAAGACCTGCGTCGCCAGAAACCAGAGAACAACCACGTTGACGACGGAGATGGCAACATAGGGGGCGAGCTTGCCCAGCAGGAACTCGCCCCGGCTCACGGTCGAGGCGTAGATGTTGTAGATCGATCCGCTCTCCTTCTCGCGCACGATGCCCACTGCGGTGAGCAAGGGCGGGACGAAGATCATCACCAGCATGATCAGCTTGGGGGCGAGCGACCAGACGCTCTTGACGCTCTGGTTGTACAGGTAGCGCACCTCCAGCCGCAGCGGCTGGACACGCTCGCGCGCCTGATCCAGAGGCAGCCCGCGCAGCCGCGAAACGTGCTGCGCCAGCAGCTCCATGCTGAAATTGCCGTTGATGGCGGCGACATAGCCCTTGGTGGTCTGGGCACGGGACGGGATGGTGCCGTCGATGAGGGTCTGCACGTGGGCGGCGCGGCCCGCCCGCAGGTTGCGCTGGAAGTGCGGCGGGATGACGATGGCGGCGCGGATTCTGTTGTCTTTCAGCAGCGGATCGAGTTCGCGCTCGTTGACCGCATAGCCCTTGAAATCGAAATAGCGCGAACCGATGAAGCGGTAGGCGTAGTCGCGGCTCAGCGGCGTCCGGTCGTAATCCACGACCGCGAACGGCACGTTCTCCACGTCGAGGGACAGGCCATAGCCGAAAATCAGCATGAGCGCGGCCGGTACCACGAAGGCCAGCGCGAAGAACAGACGGTCGCGCAGGATTTCGCGCCACTCCTTGTGGGCCACCGCGATCGCGCGCCGCCAGTTCATGCGGGAGCCTCCGAGGCCGCGCGTTCGAGCGCCGTCACGCGGTACACGAACACGTCTTCCATCGAAAGCGGCTGCGACGTGATGGCACGCAGTGCGACGCCCGCGCCGGCGAGGAGCGCCCGGATGCGTGCGCCATCGGCCTCGGGATCGCGCGAGAACAGGCGCACATGCGCGCCGTGCACGTAGGCCTCGGCGAAACCGGCTTCGCGCGCCAGCGCGAGCGTGCGCGCGGCGTCGGCGACATCGAGTTCGAGCAGCCGTCCGGCCTCGGCTTCGAGCGCGGCTTTGAGCGCCTCGGGCGCGGCATCGGCGACGATGCGCCCGGCGTACATCAGGGCGAGGCGGTCGCAGTGCTCGGCCTCGCTCATGTAATGGGTCGTGACCAGGATCGCGACGCCATCCTCGCGCGCCAGCCGGAAGAGGATGTCCCAGAACTGGCGCCGCCCGACCGGGTCGACGCCCGAAGTCGGTTCGTCGAGGAACAGCACCTGCGGCCGGTGCACCAGCGCGCAGCCGAGGGCGAGCCGCTGGCGCAGCCCCATCGGCAGGCTCGCCGGGCGCTCAGCCTCGCGCCCGGCGAGTCCCGCCATCTCGATCACCCATTGCGCGCGGCGCCGGGTTTCGCTTGCGGTCAATCCATAGATGCCGGCATAGAGCCGGATGTTTTCGATCACGCTCAAATCGAGGTAGAGCGAGAACGCCTGCGATACGTAGCCGATGCGCTCCTTGATCGCCGCGCCGCTGGCGCGCATGTCCGCGCCCGCCACGCGTCCGGTGCCGCCGCTCGGCCGGAGAATCCCGGTGAGCATCTTGATCACGGTGGTCTTGCCCGCGCCGTTCGCGCCGAGCAGGCCGAATATCTCGCCCGGCGCCACGCGGAAGCTTGCTTTCTCGACGGCACGGAAGGAGCCGAAATCCTTGGTTAGTTCAAGCGCCTCGATGGCAGCCTCGCCGCTTGGCGCGGTCAGGACAGGTGCTGCGGCTGCCGCTTCGCGTTTGGGGGGCGCGAGTCCCCGCCTGCGCAGCAAGGCGATGAACGCATCTTCCAGTTCCGGCTCGCGGGCATCGAGCGCGCCCAACGCATGCCCCTCCAATGCGTGCCGCACCTGGCGCGCGGCCTCCTCGGGCGCGACGTCGTCGACGTAGACGCAAAAGCGCGGCCCGACCGTCTCCACCTGGGGGAAAGCCTCGCGCAGCCGCGCAAGCGCCGCGAGCGGCGGGGCGGCCTGCACGAGCACTTGCGTGCCCGGAGCCAGGGCGCGGATGTCCTCGGGCGCGCCGACCGCCAGTATCTTGCCGGCGTGCAGCAGGGCCATGCGGTGGAAGCGGCTCACCTCGTCCATGTAAGCCGTGGAGACCAATGCGGTGATGCCTTTCTCCGCCACCAGTTCGCTCAGAATCGCCCAGAAATCCCGCCGCGACACCGGGTCCACGCCGGTCGTGGGCTCGTCCAGGATCAGGAGCTCGGGCTCGTGGATCAGGGTGCAGACGAGTCCGAGCTTCTGTTTCATGCCGCCCGAAAGTTGCTTCATTGGACGCTCACGGAATTTGTCGAGACGGGTCATGGCAAGCAGCCTGCGCTTGCGTGCGGCGAGTTCCGCCTCGGGCACCAGCCGCAGGCGCGCAAAGAAGTCGATGTTTTCCTCGATGGACAGCTCGGGATAAAGGTTCAGGCCCAAGCCCTGGGGCATGAAGCCGATCCGCCCCTTGACCCGCTCGCAAGCGGCTTCCGAATCCAGTGCGACACCGAAAACATCTATCCGGCCGGCATCGAAGGCAAGCACGCCGGCGACCGCCTTCATGAGCGAACTCTTGCCGGCACCGTCTGGACCGACCAGGCCGAAAACCTCCCCCGCGCGCAGTTCCAGGTCGATGGCCTCTGCGGCCACCCGCCCCCGGTAGCGCTTGGAGAAACCGCTGACCCGCACGAGCGGAGCCGCCATCTCGCGCGCTACCAGCGCGGCTTCGCCCATGGCACACCTTCTTTCCAGCGGATGACCGCGTCGGCCGGGAGCCCCGGCGTCAGCCGGTGGTCGGGGTTGGCGTTGAGGTAGAGCTTGACCGCGTATACCAGCTTGACGCGCTCGTCGGGTGTCTGCACCTCCTTGGGCGTGAACTCGGCGCGCGAGGAAATGTAGCGGACAGTGGCCTCGAACGGACGGTCGGGAAACGCATCGGTGTATATCCGTGCCGGCAGCCCGCGGCGCAACTTGCCGATCTGCGCCTCCGCCACGTAGACCTTGAGATAAAGCTGGTCGAGGTCCACCAGGTCCAGCAGCGGCGCCCCCGCTGAAACCACTTCTCCGGGCTCCCTTACGCGCGCCACCACCACGCCTGCGGCAGGCGCCCGGATGGTGAGGTCGGCGAGCATGCTCTCAGCCTCGGCCCGCGCTGCCTGCGCCTGGCGCAGTTGCGCCTGGAGCGCCAGGAATTCCGCCTCCCTGGCGCGTATCCGGTCGCCCCCCAGTTCGGCCTGCGCAAGCTGCTTGCGGCTTTGCACCAGTGCTTCGCGGGCTGACTTCGACTCGCTCGCGGCGGCGTCCAGGGCAAGCTGCGCACGCTCGTTGAGCTGGCTGCTCGCAAACCCTTTGGCGGCCAGATCCCGCAGGCGGTCTGCGTCAAGGCGCGCCTGCCGCTCGCTTGCCTCGGCTTTGGAAAGCGCCGCCTGCGCCCGGCCGGCCCCAGCCTTTGCGGAATCCGCTGCAAGCGGGACTTCTTTCCGCAACAGGTCGAGCCCCACCCTGGCGCTGGCAAGCTGGGATTCCAGCGTCGCCACGGCCGCGGCAGCCTGGTCCACCCGCGCCCGCGACTGCGCATCGTCCAGCCGCACCAGCAGCTGCCCCGCCTGGACCGCGTCGCCCTCGCGCACTTCGATGCCGGCGATCTTGCCCGCAACCTTGCCTGCGACCGTGACGGCATCGCCCTCGATGCGCCCGTTGGCCTGAATCAGGCCTTCCACAACGGCGTTACGACTGGCAACGTACTCATAGACCCAATATCCGATAAAAAGAGCCGCCACGATGACGAAGAGCGCGGCATAACGCTGTTTGGAAATCTTCTGGGGCAATTTCATTTCTTGATCTCTTTTTTTTCGGGTCCACGCCTCTTCATAGCCCAACAGGCGCAGCGCGTTGATTACCACGACCACGGTCGATCCTTTGTGAGGCGAGCGGTGTCGTTTTCGCGGACGACGTGCACGCGCTCGATCCCCTCAGCCTACAGCAATTCGGTCAGCCGCCCCACGCAAGCGTTGCGCTCGTCCGGGACCCGGCAAGACCAGGGCCAAATCTACGGTACATTTTTCAGCATGCGCGCTGTCCTTTATCCGATCGGCACCGCTCTGACGATGTCGGTCACGTAAATCCATCCTGCCTCGGCTTGGCCAGTGCGGGCGGTGCGCGAGATGATACCCACCAGTCCCTCCACCTGATGGTCTTCACAGATCAATTCCAGCTTGGATTCGTAAATAACCTCTTCGGCCAGTTCCATGGAGTAGTGCTGCTCCCTCGCGTCCACCGCTTTCAGCAGGCTTTGCACGGGGATGACGGTAAGATTGCGGCAGCCGGCGCTCGTATTGCATTGCCCCGAGTCCTTGAGGGCGCGAATCACGTCGCCGATACGGTGATTGTGGATGTAAGCCTTGATTTCTTTCATGTGTTTCTCCTGTTTGGTGAGTGCGTGCGGCCCGGTCGGGCCGCGCGTTTCCGGTTTATTTCGCTAGCCTGCGTTCGCTGCGCCTTTCCACCCACTCGTACATCAACGGTAAAAGCAGCAAGGTCAGCAATGTGGCAGTCAACAAGCCACCCACGACTACTGTCGCCAGCGGGCGCATAATTTCTGCGCCTACACCAGTAGATAACAGGAAGGGAAGCAGACCCAGAATCTCCACCAACGCGGTCATCAACACCGGACGCAGGCGCAAGACAGCGCCCTGTACCACCACTTCGCGCAACCCCATGCCCTGTTGTCGCAAGCCATTCAGGAACGAGACCATCACGATGCCATTGAGCATGGCGACGCCAAACACGGCAATGAAGCCTACTGCTGCAGGCACCGACAAATACTGGCCGCTGATGAACAGAGACAAAATTCCGCCGATGGCGGCGAAGGGAACGTTGGCGATGATCAACGTGGCGTATTTCACGGAATTAAACGCGGTATAGAGCAGAATGAATATCAGCCCGATCGTGAGCGGCACGATCACCGCAAGTTTTGCCATCGCGCGTTGCTGATTTTCGAAAGCGCCGCCCCACTCAATCCAGTAACCCGGTGGCAGCTTCACTTCGCGCTTGATTTTTTCGCCCGCCTCCTTCACAAAGCCGTCGACGTCCCGGCCCTCCACGTCCATCTGGATTACCGCATAACGCTGCAACTGCTCGCGCCGGATGAACGTGTAGCCTTCACCTTGTTCAATCGATGCCACACTGGAAAGCGGCACCAGTGCGCCGCTGGTCGTGCGGATCGGAATATTGCTGATGGATTCAATGCTGCCGCGAAACTCAGGCGCAAGCCATACCTGAATATCGAAACGCTTCACACCATCGATCAAGGTAGAGGCCTTGGTACCGCCGATACCCGCCTGCACCACTTCCATGATGTCGTCGGCATTCAGCCCTAGACGCGCCGCTGCCTCGCGGTTCACCTTGATGACGATTTGCGGTTTGCCTTTGTTGGCTTCCAGCGACAGGTCTTCCACGCCGGGCACGGTGGCCAGTACCGACCGGATGTTTTCAGACAAGTGTTCCAGCGTATCGAGATCATTGCCGTACAGCTTCACCGCGAGCGTTTCCTTGACGCCGGAGATCAATTCTTCTACCCGCATCTGGATGGGCTGGGTAGCGCCGATCACCGCAGTGGGAATTTCCCGCTCCAGACGCTCCTGCATCTCGCGGCTCAGTTCGGCATAGCCTATCTTCTTCGGCCAGTCCTGCTGAGGTTTGAGCGCCACGAACACTTCGAACTTGCTCACGTCCATCGCTTCGTCGCCTCGCTCGGCGCGTCCGATCAGCGAGAGCGCTGTTTGAGTCTGGGGAAATTCGAGCAAGGCCTTTTCGGCTTTCTTGGCGAGCGAAATGGTCTGCTCCAGCGACGTGGAGGGAATGCTCACTGCGCGGAAAACCAGACTGCCTTCCTGCAAGGTCGGCATGAATTCCTTGCCCAGAAACGGGAACAGCCCCAAGGCCAGGACCAGCAACCCGAGAGTGGTGCTCACCACGGTTTTTCGATGCGCCAGCGCCCACAGCAAAATGGGCGTATAGCGGGCCTTCAGCCAGCGCACCAGCGCAGGCTCTTTCTCCTGCTTGGCCCGTAGACCCAGCGCCGCCAATACCGGAATCAAACTCAGGGTGAGGATCAGCGAACCGATCATCGCGAACACCATATTGATCGCGAGCGGCTTGAACGTCTTGCCCTCCAGCCCGGTCAGCGCGAACAGCGGCAGGAACACCACAATAATGATCAGCACGCCGAACGCGATGGGATTCATCACCTCGCGCGAGGCCTCCAGCACGACCTGGGTACGATTGACGGTTTTCCCGGCATGATGGGACAGCCTGCGAAAGGCGTTCTCGATCAGCACCAGCGGGCCGTCGATGGTCATACCCAGTCCCACAATGAGCCCGCCCAAAGAGAGCAGGTTGGCGGAGAGACCGTATTGATCCATCAAGATGAAAGCGATCAGCCGCGCCATCGGAATGGCCATCACCACGATAATCGCGGAGCGCACTTCACCCAGAAACAGAAACAGCACGGCGATCACCAGAATCGCGCCTTCGATCATGGCGCGGTCGGTATTTGCGATCACCTTGCCGATCAATTCGGTGCGGTCATAGACCGTCTCGATCGTCACGCCAGCAGGCAAGCTCTGCTTGACCACCTCGATCTTTTTCTTGACCGCATCCACCACGTTCTGGGCATTTTCCCCGGTGCGCGCGAGCACCATGCCCAGGGTGGTTTCCCGGCCATCCCTGGTAATGGCGCCGAAACGCAAAGCGGGCGCCTCCTTAACTTCCGCCACGTCGCGCACGTATATGGGGGTGCCCGACCTTTCGGCGATCACGATGCCGCCGATCTCTTGAGAATTGGCGACCAACCCCAAACCGCGCACCAGATATTGCTCCTGACCGAGGTTGACGTATTGCCCGCCCACTTGACGGTTGTTGACCCCAAGCGCGCCCATCACTTCCTTGAAGGTGAGGCCATACTTAATCAGCTGTTGCAGATTGATTAAAACCTGATATTGCTTCTCATGGCCGCCCCATGAGATCACGTCATCCACCCCGGGCGCGGTGCGCAGAACCAGACGCACGTTCCAGTCCTGGATGGTGCGCAACTCCATGTCGGTCAATTTCTTGTCGGCTGACTCGATGGCATACCAGAAGGCTTGTCCGAGGCTCGAAGCATTGGCCCCCAAGCGTGGCTCGCCATAACCGTCCGGTATTTGGGCCTTGGCCTCCACCAGTTTTTCGCTGACCAGACGACGCGCAAAATAGATGTCCACGTTGTCTTTAAAATATACAGTCACCTGAGAAAAACCAAACATGGACATGGAGCGGATATGCTCCACGCCGGGCAAACCCGCCATGGCGGTCTCAACCGGCATGGTCAGCAGTTTTTCAACTTCTTCGGATGCCAAGCCAGCCGCCTCGGTCTGGATGCTCACCTGTACCGGCGTCACATCCGGCAGGCCGTCTATCGGAATATGTTGCCAGGCTCTGACCCCAAAAAATATCACCAACAGAAACGCCACCAGCACCAGCACTTTGTAGCGCAAGGAGAGATCAACAATATGATTTAACATGGCCGCCCCTTAGTCCGCATCGCCGATTTGCGATTTGAGCAATCGGGCTTTTAGCGCGTAGGCACCGCTCACTACCACGCTCTCGCCCGCCGCCACGCCGGATTTGAGTACGGCATATCCTTGAGCACGTTCACCCACTTCTACTGCGCGCGGCTCGAACCCGCCCCTTTCGGCGACAAAAACCGTCGGTTGCCCCTGCAGCAGCAACATGGCGTCTTCCGGCACGATCAGCGCCTTGGCGCTTGCTCCCGTGGTGATGATCGCGGCGCTGGCGAACATTTCCGGTTTCAGTCTGCCATCGGGGTTCGGCACTTCTACCCGCGCCTTGATGGTGCGGGTTTCCTTGTTCATCGTGCTGCTGATATAGGTGAGCCTCCCTTTGAAGATTTCACCAGGATAGGCAGAGGATGTCACGCTGGCTTGCGCACCGACCTTCACCTTGCCTAAATCCTTTTCAAACAGATCCGTTTCGATCCACAAGACGGACAGATCGGCCACGGTGAAGAGTGACTTATCCGGCGTGGCGAGCTCCCCCAACACCGCTTTCTTTTCGATGATGGTTCCGGCGAAGGGCGCAACAAGCGGGAATACAGAACCGGACAGTTTTTCCGGTTCGACGCCCATCATGCGTAACTTGTCACTGGCGGCGCGTAAGCTCGCCCGGGATTTTTCATGCTCGGCGCGAGCGCGCAAGTAGTCCTTCTCCGGGATGATGTTGTCGGCGTGCAACCGCTGGGCACGTTCGAAGCCAGCTTGGGTCACCGCCGCTTCGCTCGCGGCTTGCACATAGCTTGAACGCGCCTCTCCCAGTTCGATACTATCCAGCATGGCAAGTGCCTGGCCTGGCTTCACTTTGTCACCCAAATTGGCGTTCACTTTGACGACACGCCCCGGCACGCGCGGCCCTACATGCGCCAGCTTGTCCTGATTGGCTTGGATGGTAGCCGTGACTATGAGTTGCTCACTTCTTTCTTGCAGTTCCAGTTTCTGTAATTTGATACCCGCTTTCTGGGCTTCTTCGGCAGTCAGGGTGAGCTGCTTTCCTTCGCTCTTTTCTTCATGTTTTTCTGGTTCAGGTGTTTCGCCTTTACTTGTCGATTCCGTTTTCTCGGACTGCTTTGCGTCTTTCTCTGGTGCTTTAGATTTGTCGCCGCACCCAGCCAGAAGGGTTACAGACAAACTACCGACCAGTAACCATGAGGTCAGTCGCCCCAGGTCACGCTTTTGTGGGTTGTGTGGGTTTTTCATGTCATGAATTCCTTAATTTTTTGGTTCTTTTGTTCAACGGTTGTCGTGTGCTGGTTGCCAGCCCGCCGCCGCTTCCAGTGTCACTTGGGTCAAGCGTAATTCGGTTCGGGCGTCTAACAGGTCCCGCTGCCCATCCAGTACCTGACGATTGACCAACAACAATTGCAGTAGCCCAATCTCGCCAGCGCGAAAGGAAACAGAGGACAGATGCTGGTTTTCCTCCAGACTCGGCAGCACCGATTCGCTCAGCCGTTTGACGCGCATTTGCAGATTCTCCCAGCGCTCCCACAGCGCTAGCACCTGAGCGCGCGAGTCCCGTTGCACGGCCTGATTTTGCACCTGCACCTGGGTCAGCTCAGTGGTCGCGCGCCCGATTCCGGTGTCGTTACGGCGAAACAGCGGCAGCGGCAGGGAGACGCTCAAACCCGTGATTCTGTCTCGGGAATCAGCCGGGCCTTCGCGCGCTGAACTCAGGCCCAGCGTCACGTCCGGATAAACTGCCGCGCGCTCCAGATCGAGCCGGCTTCTGGCGGCTTTTTCCCGATGATCGAACGCGCGCAGCAGCGGGCGACTGGCGACACCGGCCAGCAGTTCTTCCAAGGTGTATGAAGCAAGGGATGTATCCAGGGATCCACTGGCTTCGGGCAAGTTATCGGCCGGAAGTTGCAACAACGCGGCTAGCTCGGCCTGTGCTTGGACCAGTTGTTCCCGCAACAGAGACACCTGGTTTTGAGCACGCTCCGCTTCCACCTTGGCGAGATTGCCATCGAGGCGACTGTCATCGCCCGCTGCGACGCGCTTTCTGACCGCCGTCGCCGCCTCCTGAATGAGCTTGAGCGTCCGCTCCTCCATTTGAATGCGCAGTTGCAGGCTAAGCACCCGCACGAATCGCTGCTCCACCTCCGCGCGCAGTTGGCGCCGGGTTTCCGCGATCACTTCCTGCGTTGCAGAAAGAGACTGCTCCGCTGCGCTGCGGCGCTTGCCCTGTTGTCCGGCTATTTCGAAAGTCTGCGCCAGCCTGACCGTCCACTCGCGGTCGATCCGAGCGGGGTCGGCCGTTTGAGGAATGGTGCGCCTGCGCCACTCCGTGGCGAGTTGTGGATTGTTCCACAGCGGCGCACGGGCGTCGGTAAGCTCGCCCTCTGACGTAGCAAGATTCGCCTGGGTTGCGCGCAGTGCCGGGTTCGCCTGTTCAGCCTGTTGCCAGGCTTGCTCCAACGTGAGTGGAGCCGACAGAGCTGGCAGTGGATAAAGCGATGCGAGCAAGAATGGCACACCGATAAGGCGGCGCATCAGCCGCTTCCTGCCACGCAGAATGTGGAAAATAGTGACGAATTGCACGATAGCTCCTTCTGATATGCGTGCGCCAGCTCACTTGAGGCGAGCGCGCACTCAAAACAAAATTAAAAACTGATTTGGATCAAGTTTTAGGAAAGGAGTCGTGGTGGCCGGAAACGGCCGTCGGGGAAATAAAAATGAATGGCGAAGGACTGCTGGATAGAATACTCGTTTGAGAATTCAGGCATCACGAGAGCACTCTGACTGAGCAACCCGATGAAACTCCCAACGTTGTAGCACCAGTGATTACACGGGCTTTTAGATGAAACAGTTTTGCGGTCATCGGGTTCGGCTGAAGAATGGTCATCGTCCTCAGTCTGGCAATGTTGCTCGTCGAACAACACGTCAGCTACAGCCTCTTTGTTAAACGTCCAGCCGCCAGCGTTGATCACGAGCGTAATCACGAGAAAGTAAATGGTCTGGCGAAACAATTTGCCCATATTTTTAATGCTAAAGGAATTTATGTTCAAGTAAGAACTCGTTTTGATCGAGCCCTTTAACCCCGCCTCAGATCGTCGCGTTTCTGCAAGTACTCTTCGCGATCAATTTCTCCCCGGGCATACCTTTCCTCCAGGACGGCCAGTGCCTCCGGTTTTCTTTCACTATCCGGGTCGTTCGAATGACGATCACCCTTCAAGTACTTCACCGCAGCCAGCACCAGCAGTACCAGAACTAGCCAGAAAAATGCCATGCCTAGCCATCCCAACCAATGCCAGCCCATGCCGTAGCCTTCATAATCCATCCACATTCCGTTCCCCTCCAGTCTGGCCGTTGTGCAAATACGCGCCTGCCACAATGAAACCGCCATCGTGCGGCGTCTTTCCTATTTGGTGGCATGCGTCTGCATATAAGCGAGGATTGCTTTCAACTCCTCTGGAGTCGGCGCGGCAATTCCCATGCGGCTGTTTTGCCTCATCCATTGCATGCGCGCATTCATGCGTCCTACCACCGGCGACCACCCGGGCGCACTATGCAGGGCAGGAGCGGGGAGGCCGTGGCACTGCGTACAGTACTGATTGACCAGTCGCGCCCCTGCCGATTGAGGTTCCGGCAACTGCATCGGATCTACGCCGCGCGGCATTTCTCCTCCCATCATCATGCCTTCCATCATGCCGCCGCATCGCCCTTCCATCATGCCACCCCATCGGCCACCGCACATGCCTTGCACCAATTTCTGTCCGGCAGCGCCCTTCTGAAAAGTCTGCATCTCGAATGGATTTCCGCCAGCCTGGGCCACCTGAACAGTGGACAGACAAATTGCAACCGCTGCGCCGGCAGCCACGTTTGAAACAGCTTTGCTTTTTCCCATGATTCATCTCCGTTGCCATATATATCAGAAGAAAACTTGCCCTGTCAGTCAAATAAATCGCGCAGGAAGGACTTGCGCGGCTTACCCCGGTACTCGTCATCGCGGTAGTGGCGCTCTTGCCGCTCGGGGTAATCGCCGCGCGGCCGGTCGCCGGCCTGACGCTCCGCATGCTCGATGAACTTGTCCAACTCACCCCGGTCCAGCCACACGCCGCGACATTCGGGGCAGTAGTCAATCTCGATTCCCTGACGCTCAGTCATCACCAGATTCACTTCTGTACATACTGGGCATTTCATAATTTATCTCCTGTTGTCAGCAAGGCTCTGATCTGCCCCTCCGTCAGGCCATCCACGGGGATGACGCGTGCCTCATCAATAATCAGCACGGGACAATGACGAATCTGGAAACGCTCCACGAGTTCCGGATGCTCTTCGGCGTAGCAACGCTCATATGTGAGTCCCAGATCCCGCAACTCCTGTTCGATGTTGCTGCAGTGGCAGGTCCGGGTGGTAAGAAGCTTGATGTCCATAGTGACCTCCGCCTTAATGACCGCAGCACATGCATTTGCCATGCATCTCGCCACCCATCATGCGCATGGTCTCGCGCATTTGCCGCATGTGTTCCCGCATAAGCCGCTGCTGTTCCTGGGGATCCTGGGCCTGATGGATCTTTTCCATGCTCGCTTGCATCTGCTGCGTATCCACCTTCACCTTTGCTATGGTCTCGTCGGCTTGCGCGCTGGGTGCTTCTTCGGACCCGCCTAGCGCGACGGACACCCGCTCCAGCCGTTGTCTGACCTCGCTCGCCAACGCGGTGATCTCGGGCTTGTTCACCAGTTCCAGTACCGCATTCGGGTCCATGAATTCCACATGAACCGTGCCAGCCCCATCCTGCCGCACCACCACATTGCAGGGCAGGAGCAAACCGATGGACGGTTCGCTTTCCAGGGCGCGGTGCGCCAAGGATGGATTGCACGCGCCCAGGATCCGGTAGGGCGGCATGTCCTGGTTGAGTTTCTTCTTCATTGCGCCCGCGACGTCGATATCGGCGAGAATTCCGAAGCCCTCGTCCTGGAGCGCTTGGGTCACATGCACAATCGCGTCGTCGAACGACATATCGACTATTTTTCCGAAGCCATACTTGGTCATCTCGATTTCCTTTCGTCAAATAAAATAAAACGCATCAGGCACGCAACATGCGCAACCCGCTCGCGATCACCACAAACTCGCTGATTTCGTGGGCCAGCACCGCGATGGGTAGCGTGAAATATCCACCTATTGCACCCACGATCAGGGTCCCGATAACGATGGCGGAAAGCACGAGGTTTTGCTGGATGATGCCCCACGTGCGATGACTAAACTTGATGAGATAAGGCAGGCGCGCCAGGTTGTCGCTCATCAGCGCCACGTCCGCCGTCTCAAGGGCAACATCCGTCCCGGCCGCGCCCATGGCGACGCCTACGTGGGCGGCGGCGAGCGCCGGCGCGTCGTTGACGCCGTCGCCCACCATCATCACCTTGCCGTACTTGGCTTCCAGTTCGACCACCTTGCGCGTCTTATCCTCCGGAGACAGTTCGGCATGGACTTCGTCCACCCCCACTTGCCGGGCGATGGCCTGGGCGGCCAGCAGGTTGTCTCCCGTCAGCATGACCACGCGCTCGATGCCGGCCCGCTTCAATTCCGCTATGGCATGAGCGGCATCGGGCCTCAAGGGATCCATGATCGCAATGAGTCCGTGAACTTCCCCAGGGCTACCCAACGCGACAACCGTCTTGCCCTCCCGCTGCAACGCCTCGATGCGCGTCATCATCGGGGAAAGCGAAAGGCCGAGGCCCGCGAAGAGCTGAGGACTTCCGATGAATAACTCGACGCCATCGACCACGCCCTTGGCGCCCGCCCCGGTGACGGATTGGAAATCCACCGCGGGGCTCACTGCGATACCGTCGCCTCTGGCACGTTCCAGGATGGCCTGCGCCAAGGGATGTTGGGAGCGCGACTCCAGGGATGCTGCCGCGGCCAGCACTTCGCGCTCGGTGCGCCCAGTCAGGATCACGATGTCCGTTACCTGAGGACGGCCCAGAGTCAGGGTGCCGGTCTTGTCGAGTGCCACGACCCGGACCTTGGCGAGGTTTTCCAGATGCACGCCGCCTTTGATGAGCAGGCCGTTGCGGCCCGCCGTGCCAAGGGCCGCGACCAGGGTGATGGGGATCGAGATCACCAGCGCGCACGGAGCCGCCGCGACGATGAACACGGTGGCCCGGGTGATCCAGTCTTCCCAGAGCAGACCGAATAGCGGTGGCACCAGGCCGATAAGAAGACCTACGCCCAAGACTGCAGGGCTATAGATTTTTCCAAAGCGCTCGATGAAGCGCTGGCTGCGTCCCTTACTTGCTTGCGCCTCTTCAACCAGATGGATGATGCGCGACAGCGTGTTGTCGGCGAAAGTTTTGGTCGCGCGAACCACGAGCGCGCCCTCGCCGTTAATAGTGGCGGCAAACACCTTGCCTCCCGATGTTTTCTCAACCGGGACGGACTCCCCAGTCACCGGAGCCTGGTTCACGCTGGAATGGCCTTCAATCACTTCCCCGTCAGTGGCAACCGACTCCCCGGGCAGGATGATGAAGATATCTCCTACCCGAAGCTGCTCCACCGGGATTTTCGTTTCCAGGTTATCCCGGCGTACCAGTGCGATTTTCGGCGCCAGCTCCATAAGGGAACGGATCGCATGGCGGGCACGTTCCGCGGTATAACCTTCCGCAGCTTCGGAAATTGAATAGAGGAACACAAGCATCGCCGCTTCCGCCCATTGCCCCATGACTCCGGCAACGATCGCGGCGGTGGCCATGAGCAACTCGATACCGATTTCCCGTTCCTTGAGCAGTTCCTCTACAGCCTCGCGACCGAAATAGTAGCCACCGACCAGCACGGCCACGACATAGAAAAGGGTTTGGAACTCGGGCCGCAGTCCTGCATACCCGCCCAAGAAACCGACAAGGAGGAACAGCCCCGCAAGAGCGGATGTGACAACCTTTTCATTCTGCCAGGGGCGCGGCATGGGAGTCGATGCATCGACTGTGCATGTGGTGCAGCCCATCACTCGCCTCCCGCCGCCAGTTCAGGCGTCTGGATGCCGATGCGGCAGCGGCCGCCTTCCCGTAGGCACATTCGCTGCCGGAAGCTCTCGACATCGCGAGCAAAGCACCCATCGACGTCCGGCAGCACCTTGAGTGCCTCATACAACCGGTCGAGATAGGGGATGCCTTCAACCAGCCGGTGATAGACCCAGCGACCTTCCTTTGCCGCCGATAGCAAACCGGCTTGCCGCAGCACCTTGACGTGGCGCGAGAGCTTGTACTGGGACTCCAGAAGACTGTCCACCAACTCGCAAAGACAAGCCTCCTCGTCTGTCTCGGCCAACAGCCGGACGATCCGGATTCTGGTCGGGTCAGCGAGTGCCTGAAATATTTCCTGTGGTTTTACTTGAACTGTATGCATACATGCATGATATGCGCATGTATGCATACAGTTCAAGACAAAATTGACGGGCAAACACAGCCGAAAACGAATGCTATGGAAATGCCAGGTCGAAAGACTTCTGTTGCGGCGGATAACAGACCCCGATCTTTTCGTTGCATCCCTGGTAGTTCGCGAGCAGCGTAAGGCGTTTTGCTTTCGGCGTGCTATCCAGGACGATCTCGACCTGGATAGGTTTCTTGTAGGTCTCCATCGTGCCGAAGAACGGATCGTTCTTGACCTCACCGGGCGGCAGCCGAACTTCCCTGATGAGCACGCCGCTCGAGTTTTTCAGCGCAAAGAAGGTCTTATTTTTGTACAGATAATGCCCCTTTGCCGGCGTGAATTCCGCGATGACGGTGTTGGGGCCCCGGAGGGAGACTTTGAGCTTGAACGCCTGGTCAGGCGGAAGCGGCTCTTCGGCGGCCAACGCGACACCCGCCTGAAGCATGAGGATTTGAATCGCCGCGAGGGCGGCGTGTTTCAGCTTGATCATGTTGCTTCCTTCCCTTGTTCAAGTCAGGCGCCAAGCGACGCATCGAGGTACTGGCGCAGTTTGGTGAAATCGATCGCCCCAAGCGTCCGCGAAACGAATTTCCCGCTCCCGTCGATGAGAAAGGTGGTGGGAACCACCTTCGTGTCGCTGAACGCACGAGCGAGGTCTCCGCCCGTGTCCAGGACGACAGGGAACGGTAGCCCACCGCTTTTCGCAAAGTTCTTCACCTGCTCCGGGGAGTCGTATGCCATTGCCACGGCGATCAGTTCGAAACCGCGGGGCTGGTACTTGCGATAGGTCTCGACGAGATCGGGCATTTCGCCTTTGCAAATGGGGCAGCTCGTGGCCCAGAACATCACCGCCACTGTCTTGCCCCGCAAGTCCGCCAGCCGGAGCTGACGACCGTCGAGCATCGTGAACATGGCGTCGGGCGCGGCCGGACGTTGCGCGAGCGCATAGGAAGCGATGGCCGCGCCCAACACCGCAATCGCCGCCAACGCGAACAGCAGGTTCCGCTTAAACGCCATTGCAGCGGTCCTCCTCGATGCGCCCGTCCTTGACGCGCACCAGGCGCTGCGCGTGGCCGGCCACGGCCGGGTTGTGGGTGACCATGAGGAGCGTTTTGCCTGCCTTGTTCAGCTCACCGAGCAAGGCCAGCAGCTCCGCCTCGGAGCCAGAGTCCAGGTTGCCGGTGGGCTCGTCCATGAGCAGAATATCGGGCTCGTTGGCCAAGGCGCGGGCAATCGCAACGCGCTGCTGCTGGCCACCGGAGAGCATGCTCGGCAGGTGATGGGCCTTGTCTGCGAGACCGAAGTGTTCCAGCAGGCTCATGGCGCGCCCGTTGCTGTGTGTCCCGCCGCCGAGCCAGAGCGCGATCTCGACGTTTTCCAGCGCCGTAAGGTGCGGCATCAGGTTGAAAAACTGGAACACGAAACCGATTTTTTTGCCGCGCACGGCCGCCAGTTCCGCGGCATCGAGGGTGCCAAGCTCCGAGCCGTCCACCACGATGCGGCCGGCGCTGGGGCGGTCCAAGCCGCCGATGAGTTGCAGCAGCGTACTTTTGCCATGCCCGGAAGGCCCCATGATCGCGACCCAAGCGCCACGCTCCACGGCCATCGAGACTTCCGATACCGCCTTCGCCTCAGCGGCGCCGCTGCCATAAATTTTGCTTACTTTTTCCAGTTCGATGATGGCGTTAGACATGGCGCATGGCCTCCACCGGAGAGAGCTTGGTCGCACGGTACGCCGGGTAAAGACCAGCGAAGAGTGCGAGACACACGGAAAAGCCCAATGTGAGAAGGATGGTTCCGTAGTCGATCGCCACCGTCTGTGACTGATTCAGTGACGCGGTGAACGCGTTGTCAGTGAGGTAAGAGCCGAACAGGTAAGCGGCAAGAATGCCTATCGTCACGCCCAGAATCCCGCCGAGCAAGCCGTAGAGTCCAGATTCGAGCATGAATGCCAGAAACAATGTACGCCGGGTGCTGCCGAGCGCCTGCATAATCCCGATTTCGCGCCGGCGTTCATGCACTGCGGTGAGCAGGGTGTTGACGATACCAAACGCCGCGGCAAGTACGCCGACTGCCGCCACCGCCTGCATCGCCGCACCGACCGAACCTACGATGGACAGTACCGAAGACACCAGTTGCTTGTCGGTGACCACGGCGACGTTGGCAACTTCCTGGATCTTGAGGCTGGTTGCATCCATCTTTTCGAGGTCACTCACCTGAACGGCGATAAACGATACCTTGTCCTGCACGTCGTAGATTTGCTGGGCGAGGGTGAGCGGAATGAAGGTGGCGATGTCGTCTTTGCTGCCCGCTTCGCGCAGAACGCCGATTATGGGAATGGGCTTGCCGCGCACGGTGAATTCGTCGCCCGGCTTGAGCTTGAACTGTTTGGCGATCGCCGCGCCAACGACGATCCCACGCTCATCCGGAGAATTGAAATAGCGCCCGGAGTCGATACTCCACTTCTGCAACGCACGCATCTCTTCAGGCCAAATGCCGATCACCATCACCGGTTGGTTGCGAAACGCGGTCTTTTCGTTGAGATGCGGCACAGCGCTCTTGACACCCGGTACGGCTCGAATCTTCTCTAACTCAGACATGGGAATGGCGCTGGGCAGTTGCTCTCCCGTGAGCACCGAAATCTGTTCATAAGCACACCAGCCCTTGGGTGTGACCACCAGATTGGCGCCTAGTCCTTGCGCCTGCTTCCTGATCTCATCTTTTAGGCCTTGGCCAATCGTCATCAAGGCGACGAACGCCGCCATCCCCACGCTGACGCCCGCCAAGGTGAAGACAAAACGCCCGCGTCGGCGCAGCAGGTTGCGCCATACCAATTGATTGAGGTTCATTTCTTGATTGAACCCAGGTTCTCGACCGAATCGGCGGCGAGATAGACCATTTTTTTGTTCGGGTCCTCTGTCATGGTCCCGCGCACGTTGATCTCATCCCAAGGCTTGAGATTGACCTCCTTGACCCTGATCGGCAGGTAATACTGTGCACAATTCAGGTCTCGGCAGACCCGGGCTTCGCGCGAGTCAATCAAGCCCACCAAATGTGGGTCATTGGGAGCGAACTTTGCCACGACGCCGCGCACCAGAATGCTGCCGGTGTAGCCTTTCGGATCGGATTTTAAATCGTCCACTTGCAATGCGCCCTTGGGCAGCGGCGGCTGCGCCTTGCCGAGCAGGTCGGGCAAGCCAGCGCTCGTGGCCTTGCCGTCGGCCAAGAGCATGTTCCCCATCACAAATGCGGCGCCTACGACGAGCGCTCCTGCGATCCAGTACCTGCGCTGCTTGACGGCACTGCTTGATCCGGTTCCTCCCGTATCGGTTTTAATCGAATTCTTCATTCCATATCTCCTTTCATGTTCTTGCTCCGGTGACGAGCCCGGCAGCTTGGGATCCATCGGCAACCGCCGTTCTACTGAACAGTCTCTTGGGCGCTTTGAGAAGCCGGGCCGCGTTGAGTGATACGAACACATCCGGGACCACCTCGGTCGCTGCGGCCAAGACGGGGCCGATAATCCCCACCGAGGCAAGCCCCATCGTGACAATGTCCCAAGTGATGCCGAGAAAAATATTCTGCCGAATGACACGGTAGGTTCGGCGGCCCACCTGGATAGCCTGGGGAATCTGGCTCCAATCGTCTCGCATCAGTGCCACATGGGCAGCCTCCAACGCGACGTCGCTGCCCACCACGCCCATGGCGATGCCCACGTCGGCTTGCGCCAGGGCAGGCGCGTCGTTGACGCCGTCGCCGACCATGGCCACCGTTAACCCCGCGCGCTGCAGTGCTTTGACGATTTCAATCTTGTCTTCCGGCAGCAGGCCGGATCGGTAATCCGTGATGCCGAGCTTGTTGGCGATTGCTGCCGCCACCCGCTCGTTGTCGCCGGTCAGTAGCATGAGACGCTTGATACCGAGCAGCCGGAGTGCTTCGATCGCCGCGGGCACTTCCTCGCGCATCACATCCGCGACGCCGACAATTCCCTCGGCCACACCGTTGATGGCCAACAGGAGGGCGGTCTTGCCATCGTTTCCGAGCGCACTGATGACCGATTCGGCGTGTGGGGAAAGCGATATCTTCAAGTCTTCCAGCAATCGAACGTTCCCCAGCACAACCGCTTTCCCTTCCACGATGCCACGGAGCCCTTGTCCTACGGTGTATTCGAAGTGCTCGGCATCCAGCGCTAGAACGTTTTGTGCTTTGGCATACGACAGGATCGCTGAGGCGATCGGATGCTCGGAGTTTTTCTCCAGGCTCGCCGCGTACTTGAGCAGACCCTCTGCCGGCAATCCGTTCAAGGACACCACATCGGTGACCTGGGGCTTGCCAAGCGTCACGGTTCCGGTTTTATCCATTACCACGCAGTCGACCTTTGCCAGCCGTTCGAGGTAAAGCCCGCCCTTGATCAGGAGCCCTCTCTTGGCGCCGCTTCCGACACTGGCAATCACGGACAGCGGCGTCGCCAATCCCACCGCGCACGGGCATGCGGCGACGAGGACGGCAATCGCGTAGGTGATCTCGCCGGAAGTGAGATAAGCGAGGATGGCAACCCCGATCGCAACGGGCAGGAAATAGGTGGTAAACCGGTCGGCGAACTTCTGCACAGGCGCCTTGACCGCTTCGGCCTCTTCGACCAGCTTGATGATCTTGCCAAAGGTCGTGTCGGCGCCGACTCGGCTCACCTTCAATTCCAGATAGCCGCGTTCGTTCATCGTCGCGGCGAAGACCTCGCTTCCCATCTGTTTCGCCACAGGCATGCTCTCGCCAGTGATGGAGGCCTGATTCACGAAACTCATACCCATCACGACTGTGCCATCCACAGGGATCTGTTCGCCCGGGCGCACCGCAACGATGTCGCCGACCCGTAACGCCTCCACGGCGATCTCCCGCTCCCGCCCGTTTAACTTGACGTGGGCCGTTTTAGGGGACAGCTTGACCAGCGCTTGAATGGCTTTTCTGGATTTTCTGGTGGTGGACTCCTCCAGGAAGTGCGCGATCCCCATGAAGAAGACGATGAGCATGGAGGAGGTATATTGGCCGATGGCGGCGGCACTCAGAATCCCCACACTCATCATGGAGTCGACGTTGATCTGTTTGCTGAGCGCGCCTAGCACGGCGCGCCTGAAGATGGGGTAGCCTCCGATAACTATGGTCGCGAGCAGAACCGGCACCGGAATCCTCTCCTGCGCCTGCTCGAACCAGCCCAGGTACTCCCCGCCGATTTCGAGCATCGCAATGAGCGCAACCAGGGCAACGAACCCAAATCGCACGGCCTCGCGGCTCACTCGCGACTGTCCTGCTTTGGACGTGGTTGCAACTCCTTGGCCCTTATATCGGACCTTGTAGCCCAACGCCGCAATCAAATCAGCTAGTTCCTCTTTGCTGATCTTGCTCTCGTCGTAGCTCAGTCGCACCTTCTCGGCGGCCGAAAGGATCTTCACCTGATCCACTCCTGCCCGGTTGGCGAGGGTTTTTTCGACGGATACTGCGCACTCCGTGCAGCAGAGTCCTTCGACTTCCAACTCAAGCGTCTTTTTGCCCATGTCCGCGCTTATGGCGTTACCTGGGTCAGGCCAGGCGCCCCTCTAAGAGACGCAAGTCGCCCTTGAGTGCCTTCAACAGGCCCTCGCTGTGTACCTGGTAATAGACCATCTTGCCGTCGTTGCGCATGCTGAGCCATCCCTGATCACGCAGCAATTTCAGCTGATGCGAGGCCGCCGCCACGGTGAGGCCGAGCACGTGCGCGATGTCGCATACGCACAGTTCGCCTTGCGCCAGTGCGAGCAGGATTTTCAGGCGTGTGGTGTTGCCGAGCAGCTTGTACAAATCGGCCAGCCTTGGCAGCAGATGTTCTTCAGTGGCGAGTTCGCCCCTGATCCGCGCGACCTTTTCCTGCTCGAAGCAGGTGATCTCGCATACCGGGCTGACGATGACTTTGGTAGAGGTATCCATGGAGACCGAATCATTTAAACGTTTGCGAAAATTATAAAATGAGTATGGCTGACAGTGCAAGAAGTATTCGTGGGCCCTTTGACGATAGGGAAGGAAGGTACGCTTGGGCTAACCAGGTAAAAACTGGTAGGATTGACTGCAACAAGGGCTGGATTCCGCACCTTTCCGCACAAGTTCGCAGCGGTTCTAAGGCGCTGAGTTGCACAGGTTTGGCGCGGGGTTCCACCCCTCCACCATTTAACCATCCAAACACATCCAGCAACATCCTTCTAACCCGCCTAAGTGCGGGTTTTTTATTGCTTCTATTATCCGTTACGGGGTAACATTGTCCAATAGCATCCGGCTTTAGAGTGGGGTAACCTTCCGGGGTAACCCTGAACCCAAAAAAGGAGTTACCCCAAATGGCCCTGACCGATACTGCGATCCGCAATGCCAAGCCCGGCGTGAAGCCCGCCAAGCTGTTTGACGGGCGCGGGCTGTTCCTGATTGTTACCCCAGCCGGGGGTAAGTGGTGGCGATTCCGCTATAAATTCGACGGCAAGGAAAAGCTGCTATCCCTTGGCGTCTATCCCGATGTTCCTCTTGCCAGCCAAACCAAGAAAGATGAAGAAACAGGCAAGGCACAAAAGATCAAAGGGGCGCGGGAACTGAGGGACGAAGCCCGCGAACTTCTCGCCCAAGGCATAGACCCTGGCGAAAACCGCAAGGCGCAAAAGGCGGCAAAACAGGATCGGGCGGCAAACAGCTTTGAAGTGGTAGCGCGGGAGTGGTACGCGAAGAACGCCCCCAATTGGGTAGAACATCACGGTGACCGCATTATCAGACGTTTTGAGCGCGATATTTTCCCATGGATGGGTGGCACCCCCATTGCCGACGTGACCGCCCCCGAATTGCTGGCCGTGGTGCGCCGGATTGAAAGCCGTGGCGCACTGGAAACCGCGCACCGCGCCTTGGGAAACTGCGGGCAAGTGTTCCGCTACGCCGTGGCGACTGGCCGCGCCGAGCGTGATCCCACCGGCGACCTTCGCGGCGCGCTACCTCCGGCGAAAGGTGAACACTTCGCGGCCATGACAGAACCGAAACAGGCGGCGGAATTACTACGAACGCTCGACGGCTATCAAGGCACCTTCACTGTTGCCTGTGCGCTGCGCCTTGCGCCCTTGGTATTTGTCCGGCCCGGTGAGCTTCGCACAGCGCAATGGGCGGACATTGACCTTGAGGCGGCGGAATGGCGGTACACCGTCACCAAGACCGGCACGGCGCACATTGTCCCGCTGGCTACCCAAGCGGTGGTGATCCTGCGCGAGCTTCACGCCCTGACCGGCACCGGGCGCTTTGTTTTTCCGGGGGCGCGTAGCAACGGGCGACCGATGAGCGACAACGCGACCCTTGCAGCAATGCGGCGCATGGGCATAGCCAAGGATGAAATGAGCGGGCACGGCTTCCGCGCCATGGCCCGGACGATTCTTGATGAAGTGCTGGGGGTGCGCCCTGACCTGATCGAACACCAGCTAGCCCATGCCGTGAAAGACCCGAACGGGCGAGCCTACAACCGCACGGCGCACCTTCCAGAACGGCGCAAGATGATGCAGCTATGGGCGGATTATCTGGATAAATTGAAGGCCGGGGCGGAAGTGATACAGATCGGGCGGGCGAAAGCATGAAAGAATCCGGGGCGTTTATTTTTGCCAAAAAGTTTTTGAAAAAGGATGCAAATAAGTTTTTACTCATAAGTCAGAAATAATGTCTACAACAAGGGAACTTACCGGCATTGTTCACGCTCCAATTGGACATGAAAAGAGACGGACGTACTCATGACCGGGACACCCAAGAAGCGATACGCCTGATGG
>JADDKJ010000004.1:0-101369 GCA_033717875.1 Gammaproteobacteria bacterium | reverse complement strand
CGATACGCGCAGATCACATCGAGGCCAGAGGAGAAACCTCCTCATAAACAGGCCGGATATATGGAAGCAATCCTGTCCCTGTCAGAGTGTGTACGGTGTCTTGCAAAACGGGAGGAGACCATATATGTGGTGGTGGCGGTGGAGATAGCCTCCTTCCATTCCTTGGTAACCGTTTGCGAGCACACCTGCTGGCTGTTGGTATAGCAGGCATCTATCTCGTCGATACCCGGAGTACCGTTGCTGGCATAGGTGAAGCTGACCTTGCCTGTGCTGTCAGTCTTGCAGTCCGCCGGTGAGCAGGTACCCGTGGCGCCCGCATTCGGGCCGGTCTTGACGCTGAATGTCACGAGGGTGCCGACCATCGGAGTACCCAGCAGGTCTTTCATCTCTGCGGTTACGGTGTGGCTGGCGCCGGTCGTGTTGGTGGCGGTGGCCGGATTCAGGGTGATGCCCACTGCCGTTACGCCGCAGGGTAATCCCGAGGGATTCATGGGCTGCTGCAACTCCTGCACCCAGATCTTTTGCAGCTCCAATGTTCCTTTATCACTGGAATCCGGATACATATAATCAACGTCCAGCCCGTTGTAGATGATCAATCCCTCTTTTCCAGAGGCAACCAGCTTGGCATAAGTGTGTACCGGCCCTGTTACACCGTCTGCGTTGGTGCCCGACATATCCACACACCAGTTAGGATTATAGGTGGTCATGACGTTCATGTCGCCCACCGCATCGGTGTTCGGACCAAGATAACCCGCATCGATATAGTGCACATTTGTCGAATCCTTGGAGGAGAGTATGTTTTCCTCAAGGATAGTGAGGGTTCCCGGTTCCCCCAATGCACCTGGATTATCGGTGGTGAACGGGAAGGGCAGCCAACTATAATTTTGAGTGGAGCACTCGCTGTCATAGATGATCAGCTTCTTGCCGCCCTTGACGAAATTCACCAGATCCGTTTTTTGTGATGCCGTGAGGGTATCCACGTTACAAGCCATGCCGTTGCTGGCGACATTGAGTACCGCGGTATCATAACTCGCCAGATTGGCGGCGTTTACGTCGGCTGGGGGCATGGCGGTGAAGGTGAAATCCGCAAGGCCCACAGGAGGGGTAGGTTCGGTTACCGGCAAGCATCCCCCATTTCTGACATTGTTGGCGGAGCTGGAACTACAATCCAGCGCCGTTCCGCCAATAATGACCACATTCTTGGATTGACCAGGATGAGGATCGGCCAGCACGTGTGCCGGGAGCATTCCGGTCATTAAAAACAGAAGAAATAAAAACACCGCCATCATCACCGAGGCTGATGACTTTCGGCAGAAGTAGTAATTGGTGTCCATGACTTTTTCCTCCACCCGCAATTGATGTTTAGTTGTTGGAAGATACCTCTTTGGTTTCGATGCTCGATGGCGGTTTCACCCCCTTGCGTTGTCGTGTATAAGAAGTTTTTAAATTGCTTTTCAAGATGAAACTACATTCCCGCCGCGCATGCCTTGATCTGGATCAATAAAACACAAATAAAATGCAACTTTCGGTGGGGCGGGCAATGCCCGTCTTTGAAAAACCACGGCGGCCGATGGCCGCCCTACAGGCTTCAGGCGAATTGAGCGAAGAATGCCGTGACACGCTCCGGCAGCCAGGCATGTTTTCCAGGGAAGGGACCGGATAGGAAGCCAACATGGCCGCCTTGCGCCGGGAAATCCAGCGCGACCGATGCCGACACGTCGGCGGGTTTGGGAAGTGCGTGATACGGAAGGAAGGGGTCGTTGCGGGCGTTAATGATGAGCGTGGGAGCGCCGATGTTGATCAGGCCCGGTTTGCTGCTGGCCTTCGTCCAATAATCATCGGTGTCGCGGAAGCCGTGCAGGGGAGCGGTGGCGAGATTGTCGAAGGCGCGCAGGGTGGTGACTTTTTTCACGGCGTCCCGATCGAATAATCCAGGAAACTGCTCGAGTTTTTTCAGCGCCTTCTTTTTTAGCGTGCGCAAGAAATGGGTTCTGTAAATGAGGTTGAACCCGTCCCTGTCCAGCGCGTTGCCGGCGGCGTGCAAATCCATGGGTGCCGATACCGCGATGGCCGCATCGACCACGGAGCAAGCGTTGGCGCCCTGTTCACCCAGCCATTTGAGCAGTGCATTGCCGCCCAGCGAGAAACCGATGGCGAACAAGGGTCTGTCGGGATGCCGCGTGCGCAAGCGGCGCAGGATCCAGTCGATCTCGGCGCTGTCGCCGGCGAAATAGGCGCGCGGCAGGCGGTTCGGTTCGCCGCCGCAGCCACGGAAGTTGGGCGCCGCGCCGCGCCAGCCCATATCCTGCAAGGTGTTCATCAGAGCGAGTGCGTAGTGGCTGTGCGAGCTGCCTTCCAGGCCGTGAAAGATCACTACCAGCGGGCCATTGCCAGGGGCGTCCAGCCAGTCGACATCAATGAAATCACCATCCGGCGTGTCCCAGCGTTCGCGCTGATAGACGAGCCGTGGCCTGGGTGACAGCAGGGCGGTGTAGATCGTCTGTGAATGGCCGCCGGGCAGCCAGCGAGGTGGTTGATGGCGTTCGGAAGGCGGTCGGCTGGAGATGGGCATGGTTCTGGATTATCTTCGTTTAATGCCAGCTACTTGTATAAGCTTGACTGTGATGCCATGAATAAGTGTAGGGATCACAGAGGAATTTCGCCATGGATCTTTTGGTTTCTTATGCCTGGGGCCGTTTCTTTCGGGCGCGCGCCGAGATCATCCGCATTCTGAAACGTTTTGGTGATGACAATCCCAAGGTGGAGCGGACCCGCGTCGACGGGATAGCGATTGCCCACACCACGCTGGACAATCGGGAGGTCGTCAGGAAATGCAAGGAACTGTTTAAAACCGAGCCCGTGTTCGAGTTTGCGGCCAAATGGGTGCCGGTCGATTTCTGGTGCGATACCGATCTGGATGCCATGAAGGAGGTGATCGAGGAAAACGTCAAGGATCGGATCAAGGAAGACGAGACCTGGGGGATGAAGGTGGAAAAGCGCCGTTGGCAGAAATACCACACCGCCGACATTATCGAATACCTCGCCCCGAGCATCGAGCGGAAGGTGAATCTCGGCAATCCGGACAAGCTGGTGCGTATCGATGTGGTGGGCAGGAGAACGGCGATTTCCTTGCTTGAGCCGGGAGAGATTTTTTCCGCGACCGCGCGGGAGTGGGGCGAGGTCATTGGTTAGTGTAGAGTGAGCCATTTTTGAAGGAACTTCTTCACCTCCTCGCCTTGAAAAGGCGGGGAGGTGTCCTCTTTCGATGCGTTATCAATAATTGGCGCAAGTTTGATATAGATCAAAGCAACACGCCACGTACCTCTACTATTATCCTAACAGCTTACACAGTTTTTTCGGCGGTTGTATAACGCCCGCGCAAAGAACAGGAACGGTTGCCGTGGAAGATGTCTTCGCCTTCGCAGACGAATTGGGGCCGGCCAAGGTCATTCATGTCCATGAGCCGTCCGCCGGCTTGAAGGGGATTCTGGTGGTGGACAATGTGGCGGCGGGGCCGTCCATTGGCGGGGTGCGCATGGCGGCCGATGTCAGTGCGCAGGAGTGTTTCCGTCTGGCGCGGGCGATGACGCTGAAAAACGCCGCCGCCGGGCTGGCGCATGGCGGCGGCAAGGCTGTGCTCTACGGCGATCCGAAGATGCCCAGGGCGCAAAAAGAAACTCTGATCCGGGCCTTCGCCTGCGCGTTGCGCGATGTGCGCGACTACATCTTCGGTCCAGACATGGGAACCGATGAGGAGTGCATGGCCTGGGTGAAGGATGAGATTGGCCGCTCGGTGGGACTGCCGCGCGAGGTGGGCGGTATTCCGCTCGATGAGATCGGGGCGACGGGCTGGGGTTTGAGTCATGCCACGGAGGTGGCGCTGCGCTATTGCGGTTTCAATCTAAAAGGAGCGCGGATCGTGGTGCAGGGCTTCGGCGCGGTCGGCAAGCACGCCGCCCGCTTCCTGGTGCGCAAGGGCGCGGTATTGGTGGGCGTTGCCGATTCAACGGGTGCGATCGCCAATCCCGAGGGGCTGGATGTCGATACGCTGATGGAGCTGAAAGAGGCCGGGAAGAGCGTTGTGGACTATCCGCGCAGCGCCAGGCTGGATCGCGACGCCGTGGTCGATATCGAGTGCGACATCTGGATACCGGCGGCCCGGCCTGACGTGGTGCATGAGGATAATGTGCGTCGCCTGAAGACCAGGCTGGTCATTCAGGGCGCCAATATTCCTTTTACCGGCGGAGCAGAGCGATACCTCCATGAACGGGGCGTGCTCTGCGTGCCCGATTTCATCGCCAATGCCGGCGGTGTCATCTGCGCGGCGATGGAATATCGACACGCCAGCGAAACCGAGGCCTTCACGGTCATTGAAGAAAAGCTGCGCAGCAATACCGGGCAGGTGCTGGATCGGGTGCAGGAGGAAGGGATCATGCCGCGCCAGGCGGCGTTGGAACTGGCTGTGTCGCGAGTGAAGAAGGCAATGAGCTATAGGCGCTGGGCAGTGTAGAGCGGGCATCGCCCGCCGAAGCCGTTTAAAAACCTATTGCGCGCCCGTCAGCCGGGGTCGGGCGGTGCTCGGAATCCTCATTTACTTTTATGTAAACTCCGGTTCCTGCGCTCCGTCCTCCCCCGGCTGACGGGCGCTCGTGACGGTTTTTAAACAGCTTCTCATAGGTACCTCTTTGATGGTGAGGCCGCACAATGTACCGCATTCGCTTCCATGGCCGCGGCGGACAAGGCATGAAGACCGCGGGCCGCATCCTCGGCAGCGCCTTCTTCAATGAAGGCTTCGAGGTGCAGGACGCGCCTCTGTATGGCGCCGAGCGCCGGGGGGCGCCCATCTTTGCCTATGTGCGCGCCGCGCGCCGGGCGATCAGCGAGCGCGGTGTCATGCGCCGTCCCGATCTCGTCATCGTTGCCGACGATACCCTGGCAGCGGTGCCTGCGGCCGGTGTGCTGGCCGGCGTGGATGCGCATACCGTCGTGCTCATCAATACGGCGGAGCGCCCCGAGGTGTGGAAGCACAGGCTCAACATCACCGGGCCGGTGCTGACCTTGCCGGTACGCGCCGAGGACGCCGCCGCACAGCGCTATATTGGAGCAACTTGCGCCGGCGCGGCGGCGCGGGTGGTGGGCGTGATTTCCCGCGCCGCATTGGAACAGGCGATTCGCGATGAGATCGCACCGTTCGGACTTTCGGCTGTCGAGGAAAATCTGGCGAGGGCGCTCGCCGCTTACGATCTCATGGCGGATCACGGTGGCGTAGCAAGCGAGGGCGGGGAGTTTCGGGCGGAACAGTATGAGCAACCCGCCTGGATTGATCTTGGCTTCGATGCGGCCCGCATCTCCGCCCCCGCCATCCATGCCGCCGCGACCAGCGAGCGGGTGCAGACCGGCTTGTGGCGCACCGCCACGCCGGTGATCGATTACAGCCACTGCAACCGCTGCTGGTGGGTGTGCAGCACCTTTTGTCCCGACAGCGCCATCCGTGTGGATGAGGAAGGCTATCCGCAGATCGACTATGAGCACTGCAAGGGCTGCATGATCTGTGTCGCTCAGTGTCCGGCGCATGCCATTCAGGCGGTGATGGAGCCGAAAGCGGCCGAAGGAGGTGGGGCATGACGCGCGTGCTGTTGACCGGTAACGGGGCGGCTGCCTGGGGGGCGCGCCTAGCCAATGTGGACTATGTGCCCGCCTTTCCCATCACGCCCCAAACCGAGATCATCGAGACCCTCGCAGACTGGATCGATGTCGGGCAGATGGATGGCAGGATGGTGACCCTGGAGTCCGAGCACTCCATGATCACCGCCGCGGGTGCGGCCGCGGCAACCGGCGTGCGGGTATTCACCGCCACCTCCAGTCAGGGCTTGCTCTATGGCATGGAAATGCTCTACACCGTGGCGGGTTGGCGTGCGCCGTTTGTGCTGGTGAATGTGTCGCGGGGTTTGGCGTCCCCGATCACTCTGGAGCCTGATCACAACGACATCCTCGCGGCGCGCGACAGCGGTTTTCTGCAAATCCACTGTGCCAACTGCCAGGAGGTGCTGGATAGCATTCTGATCGCCTACCGGCTGGCGGAAGACCCGCGGGTGCGGCTGCCGGTCATCGTCAACATGGACGGCTTTTATCTCTCGTTCACGCGCGAGCCGGTCGAGATTCCCGAGCCCGCGGCCGTTGATCGTTTCCTGCCGCCGTTCGATGCGGAGAACCTCGGTTTTCGCGCCAGCACGCCGACGAGCGAGGCAGTGGTGGTGTTGGGTGGTGGCCCCTATTCCTACTTCCGTTACGAGATGCACCTTGCGGCCCTAAATGCCCTGGATGTTTACGATGAGATCGCCACGACGTTTGCCGACAGCTTTGGCAGGAGTCACCACGCCGTGGAGACCTATCGCACCGACGATGCCGAGCACGTTTTTGTCATGATGGGCTCCTATGCCACCAAGGCCAAGGATGCGGTGGACCGGCTGCGCGAGGCGGGCTGGGCTGTCGGCCTGTTGCGGCCGCGGCTGCTGCGGCCCTTTCCTGCGCAGGTGATACGCCGCGCTCTGGCGGGAAAACAGGGCGTGGCCGTGATCGACCAGAATCTGTCGATGGGGATGGGCGGTGTGCTTTATACGGAGCTGGCATCGGTCCTCTATGGGATGCCCGACGCGCCGCGCGTGATGCTGAGTTTCATTGGCGGGCTGGGTGGGCGTGATATCAGCCCCGAAGAGTTTTACGAGATGGCGGCCGTTACCCGCCAGGCTGCCGTGGAAGGCAGGGCGCCGCCGCCCAGGTTGCTCTATACGGCGCGCGAGCTGCGCGAAGTGAGAAATCTGCAAGCAATCGCCGCCGTGGAGCGTGGCGAGGTGGGCGGGGGCAAGCCATGAACGAAACGATCTTCAAGCGCATGAAAGACCTGCCCTCCACCCGTCTGCTGGGAGCGGGCACGCCGATGTGCGCCGGTTGCGGCGGACTGGGAGCATTGCACGAGATCTACGATATCCTCGG
This sequence comes from Gammaproteobacteria bacterium, assembly GCA_033717875.1. Taxonomy (GTDB): domain Bacteria; phylum Pseudomonadota; class Gammaproteobacteria; family Ga007554; genus SBBG01. The sequence goes on along the minus strand of JADDKJ010000004.1, from coordinate 94,376 downwards.
CGCCAAGACCGTGTTCATCAACGCCGCCGGGTGTATGACGCTGTTGTCGGTCTATCCCTTCACCCCGTTCCGCGGCTCGTGGCTTTATACCGCCATGGCCTCGGCGCCAGCGGGCGCGCAAGGGGTGCGCGATGCGCTGGACATCCTGCTGCGCAAGGGTCGCATCGTCCCCGACGAAGATCTGGAGACGGTGGTGCTGACCGGCGATGGCGCGGCGTATGGCATGGGGCTTTCCGCTACATCGAGCGCCATCGAGCGTGGCCTGGATTTTCTCTATATCTGCTACGACAACGAAGGATACGGCAACACCGGTCAGCAGTATTCTGACGCTACTCCGCATGGCGCATGGACGGCAACCAGCAAGGGCGGCTTTCCGGGCTACAAGAAGGATTTGTTCGCGATCTGGGCCGCGCACCGACCCGCCTATGTCGCCACAGTGATCGGATCCGAGCCCCTGGACTTGGCGCGCAAGATCGAGAAGGCCAAGAGCCTGCAAGGCCCACGACTCATTATCGCCCTGTCGCCCTGTCCCACCGGCTGGGACTATGACCCCGCGGAGACGGTGGAGATCGGCAGGCTGGCGGTGAAGACCGGCATGTGGCCGCTCAAGGAATATGTCGATGGCAAGGTCGTTCATACCAAGGTGCCGCGTCCGCGTCTTCCGGTAGAAGACTATCTGAACAGGCAAGGGCGTTTTGCGCATCTGTTCGAGCCGCGGCGGAATGAGGCATTGCTGGCGGAGATTCAGCGGCAGGTCGATGAATATTGGGCGGGGGTGGTGGCGTGAATCCCAATCCCAAAAGCTACCACCACCGCGGCGGCATCGAACCGCTGTTAGGGGCGACCATCCCCGAGCACTTCGCGCGGATCGCCGCGCGTTTTCCCGAGCGCGAGGCGGTGGTGTCAGTTCACCAGGGGCGGCGCCTTGGTTATGCCGAGCTGGCGCGGGCCATCGATGGATTGGCCCGTGGCCTGCTCGGCAGCGGCTTTCGCAAGGGGGATCGCATCGGCGTATGGGCAACCAACAATATCGAGTGGCTGCTGATCCAGATGGCCACCGCACGCATCGGGGCGGTCCTGGTCAATATCAATCCCGCCTATCGTCTCAAAGAACTGGCCTACGCCCTGCAACGCTCGGAGGTGCAGGGGTTATTCGTGATCCCCCGCTTTCGCAGCAGCGACTATGTGGCGATGCTGGTCGAGCTGATCCCCGAACTCAAAACTGCGCAAGGCACCCTGCACAGCGCCGCATTTCCCGCATTACGCCAAGTGGTCATTTACCATCCCGCCGAGCCTGAACAGACGGAGCGCCCTTGCCCCGGCTTCAGCACCTGGCCGGAGATGCTGCGCACCGCCGAGAGCGTTTCGCCGCAAGCGCTCGACGAGGCAAGCGCCGGGCTGGACAGGGACGACCCCATCAACATTCAGTATACCTCGGGCACCACGGGCTTTCCCAAAGCCGTGGTGCTGAGCCATCACAACATTCTCAACAATGCCTGGTTTTCCGCTCAGGCGATGCACTTTTCGGAAGCAGATCGCCTTTGTGTGCCCGTGCCTTTCTATCACTGCTTCGGCATGGTGCTGGCGAACCTGCTGTGCCTGTCGGTGGGGGCGTGTATCGTGCTGCCTTGCGAACATTTCGACGCCGAGGCCGTGTTGCAGGAAGTCGAGCGCGAACGATGCACGGCCATTCACGGCGTGCCGACCATGTTCATCGCCGAACTGGAACACCCCCGTTTCCATGAGTTCGACCTTGTCAGCCTGCGCACCGGCATCATGGCCGGCGCGCCCTGTCCGCCGGCATTGATGCGGCGGGTGATGGAAGACATGCACTGTAGCGAGATACTGATCGGTTACGGCGAAACCGAAGCCTCGCCGATCACCCATCTCACCGCGCGCGAAGACAGCCTGGAGCGGCGCATCCAGACCGTGGGCGCCAACCTCCCGCACCAGGAGGCCAAAGTCGTGGATGTAACTACCGGTCAGACCGTGCCGGCGGGGCAGGTGGGCGAGATCTGCTTTCGCGGCTATCACGTGATGCACGGTTATTACGGTGATCCGCAGGCTACTGCCAAGGCCATCGACGACAACGGCTGGCTGCATTCCGGCGATCTTGGGAGCATGGATATCGATGGCTATGTGCGCATCACCGGCCGGCTCAAGGAAATGATCATTCGCGGCGGAGAAAACATCTATCCGCGTGAGATCGAGGATTTTCTGTACACCCATCCCAAGGTGGCGGCGGTGGCGGTGTTCGGCGTGCCCGACGACTATTATGGCGAGGAAGTGATGGCCTGGATCCAGCTTCATGCCGGCCGGGATGCGACGGAAGAGGAGATTCGTAATTTCTGCAAGGACAACATCGCCCACTTCAAGATTCCGCGCTATGTGTGGTTTGTGGACGAGTTCCCCATGACCGTCACCGGCAAGGTACAGAAATTCCGCATGAGGGAGATAGCAGTGGAGAGGATGGAAAAGAGGCCAACATGAACGTGATGCGAGGAGGTTGAAAATGGACGAAAAAAAATCTGAAGGGGGAGCCGATCATGGAAAGACCATGAGCGATATTGTGGGTTATTTGCGGAATTATCCGTTTCTGCTGATTACGATCGCCGGACTGGTGATTCTCTCTGGAATACTGATATTCGACATAGAGAAGCTGAAGGAATTCAAGTGGTTGATTTATGCCGTTGTTTTGGTCCCGTTAGGGATTCAGTTCTTTATGGAGTTTAAAAAGATCCAGAAACCCAAGTCGCGCGAAGTGATGATCGCAACAAAAGGCCCCAGCGGCGAGGCATTGCCGGCAGGGTTTCCCATTGTTTCCGCGCATCAGCCATTCAGAAAAAAGGCCATCGCGAGCCTGGTCATCCTTTTGCTTGTCCTGTCGGCTGTCGGTGAAACCTCGGAAGCAGACCTCGCCACGGACGTTGACTTGCAAACGGGGCTGCTGATGATGTCTATCCTCGCAGCCAGCCTGTCCATCATGGCATGGAATGACATCCGGCACGGCAAGACAAAGGGTAAGGGATTGGCGATTACCGACTTGGTGTTATCCGTCTTGCTGATACTCGCATCCCTCGGCTGGATGGCTGGTCAGCAGTGATCCACACTATGTCATTTTCAGAACAGCACAGCCTGTTCCCGAGCCGTCCAGCTTGTTGCTTGTGGGCGCCGGGCTCGCAGTATTTGTGGCTGTAAGGAAAAGGCTCAAGCGGAGATTGTGATGCCAACATCAATTACCGAACTGGCTGCCGCCAAAGGGGCGGCAGCTGCGCTATTGGACGAACTTGGGCTCGAAGCCTATCTGTTCGAGGTCGAGCCACGTGAGGGGCAGTGGGAATTGCGTGTGGAGTGTGCTGTCGAAGCGGGCTGGGAATCGGTGATGCTGCCGGTCGACAAGCCCAAGCTGCTGGCCAGCCGCGAAGATGCCGCGGTGCATGCGGAATTGCTGGCGGCATGGCGCGAGCGGCTGGCAGCCTGTAAAAAGCGATAACCATCCCCATATCGATGGGAGGGCCGCGAACCGTCGCGCCATCTGGTCATTCATCCCCGTTGGCGCTGGAAGAATATTTTTTGCTAAACTCACGCTAATAAAAAACTCTCACTTCAGGAGAAAACATCATGGCCACAGAGGCGGATCCGATCACAGGTAACTGGTACAAGCACCTTGATAAGGGCTACGAATTCAGGGTGGTGTCGGTGGATGAGGACGAGGGCGTCGTCGAGATCCAGCACTTCGATGGCGATATCGAGGCGATGGACATGGATAGCTGGTATGAAAGGGATGTCGAGCCGATCGAGCCGCCGGAAGACTGGACCGGCCCGGTGGACGATGTCGAACGGGACGACCTCGGTTATACCGAAACGGATATGGAAAAGGAGGATTGGACCGAGTCCCTCGACGAACTGAGCGCCCGCGAGGAACGCGAGGAAGCACGGTGGTGGAAAGAGGAAGAGGAGTAGCTCTGAGGTAGGAGCAGTTCTTCCTATTTCAGCCCCGTGGCCAGCAGGAATTCGTGGGGTATCACCAACCCCTCCGGCCCTATGGCGTCGCGGGCCAGTAGGGCGATTTCTTCCCGGATGGCTCCGCGCTCTTTTTCGGCCAGCGCGTCGTACTGCATCTTCAGGATGTCGGACTGTTCTACGACGTTCCAGTAAGCGTCAAAGGACGGAAAGCGGTAGTGGAAGGTATGGGCGCGGATGGCAAAGTTCGTGAATCCGGCTTGCCGCAGCAGATCCTCCAGCACGCCGGGCGCCCCCAGCGAAGTCACCTTGGCCAGCGGGGGATATTTCTCCGGTGGCACCTTGTCCTTGAAAGCCTCATAGGCCCAGCATAGCGTGGGCATGGTCTCGGGGGTGCTCCACACGGCGATGCTGAAGCGTCCGGCGGGCTTGAGGGTGCGGTGCATCTGCCGGAGTCCTTGCAACGAATCCTCAAACAGCATCACGCCGAAGCGGCACATCACCTTGTCGAAGGTGCTATCGTCAAACGCCAAGCTTTCCGCCGCCATGCACTGAAACTGGATGTGCGGCAGGTTTTCCTGCGTGACTTTTCTTTGCGCCACCCGCACCATCGGCTCGGCGGCGTCGGTGCCGGTGATGCGCACGGTGTCGCCCATGCGCCGTGCCAGGGTCAGCGCCGGTTCGCCCGTGCCGGAGGCGACATCCAGAATGACATCGCCCGCCCGGGCGTCGAGCGCTTCCAGCAGCGCTTCGCCGACCGGCGCGAGCTGCGGCAGCCATAAATCGAATTTTTCCGCGATGAGGCCCCAGTCGGGCTGGTTGTTTTTTGCGGCTTCCGTCAATTCCCTATTTCCCATGTGCCGTTCCTGATTAACCCGGCGATGTTCATTGCCGGTTTGATAGCGCGGATAATTCGCGGTCCAGCAATGCCGGATCGCCCAGGTTCAGTTCCACAAAACGCCGCAGATGCGCAATGCTGTCGAGGTCGATATGCGTGCAACGCAGGCCAAGGTGTGTGTCATCGACATGCGCGACTGTGGCATTCATGCTGATCAGCATATCGCCGCCGAGATGGATATGCAATGTGCATGATTCGCCACTGGCGCCCGTCCAGCCGGCAGGCCGCGCGAGCAAGGCGCCGTTCAGGGACAGGTCAGTCAGCGTGCTGCGCCATTGGCCGTTGGGGCTGGACAACGCCGCTTCGGCGTCGAACGGAATGCGGCTGAAGTGGCGCCGCTCCCGCGGGTGGTCGGAACTCATGTGATACGCCTCATTATGCTGCGAGCAGCTTCTCCAGAATCCGTTGATAGATATCGGATAGCGCGTCGAGATCGTTAATACTGACACATTCATCGAGCTTGTGTATCGTGGCGTTCACCGGCCCCAGTTCCAGCACCTGCGCGCCGGTGGGCGCGATGAAACGTCCGTCCGATGTGCCGCCGGTGGTGGAAAGCTCGGCCTCGATGCCGGCGATTTCACGGATGGCGCCGCGCGCGGCGTCGATGAGTTCGCCTTTACGGGTGAGAAAGGGCTCGCCGGAGAGATTCCACGCCAGGTCATATTTGAGGCCGTGCCTGTTCAGCACGGTTTCGACTCGTTCACGAAGCTGCGTATATGTAACGGCAGTGGAGTAACGGAAGTTGAATAGCACCTGCAGATCGCCAGGGATGACGTTGTTCGCGCCGGTGCCGGCATGGATGTTCGAGATCTGGAACGTGGTGGGCGGAAAGTCGGCGCTGCCCTCGTCCCAGCGGATGGCGCAGAGTTCGGCGAGCGCCGGGGCGAAGCGGTGCACCGGATTGTCGGCTAGGTGCGGATAGGCGACATGACCCTGCACGCCGCGCACCGTGAGCGTGCCGCTCAAGGAACCGCGACGGCCATTCTTGATGACATCGCCCACCTGGCGGGTGCTGGTCGGTTCGCCCACCAGCGCCCAGTCGATACGTTCGCCGCGCGCGCTGAGGTGTTCCACCACTTTCACCGTGCCGTCGACGCTCGGGCCTTCTTCGTCACTGGTGATGAGAAAGGCGATCGAGCCGTGATGACCGGGGTGAGCGGCAACGAAGCGCTCGCAGGCGGTAACCATGGCCGCCAGGCTGCCCTTCATGTCCGCCGCGCCCCGTCCATACAGATAGCCCTCGCGCAGGGTGGGTGTGAACGGCGGGCTGTGCCATTGTTCCAGCGGGCCGGTCGGCACCACGTCGCTATGGCCGGCGAAGGCGAACAATGGTCCGCTCGTGCCACGCCGCGCCCAGAAATTTTGCACCTCGCCGAACGGCAACCGTTCGATGTTGAAACCGATGGCTGTCAGACGGGCGATCATGGCCTCCTGGCAACCGGCGTCTTCGGGCGTGACGGAGGGGCGGGAGATCAGGTCGATGGCGAGTTCCAGGGTAGGGGACATGCGTCAGTCAATCTCATTTTTGTAGTTGGAAATCTCGATGAGGTTACCATCGGGATCGCGCAGATAAATGGAAGTGATGGCCCCGGCAGCGCCGGTGCGCGGTACAGGGCCGTCGGTGATTGTAACGTTATGTGAATCCAGATGAGCCATGACACTGGGCAGTGGCTCGCGGGTAATAAAACACAGATCCGCCGAGCCGGGTGTTGGCCTGGAGGCTTTTGGTTCGAACTCCTTGCCTGCCTCGTGCAGGTTGATTTTTTGTTTGCCGAAGGCAAGCGCTTTTCTGCCATTGCCGAAGGTTACCACCTCCAGACCCAATACCCGGCTGTAAAAATCGCAGCTCGCGGCAATGTCGCGCACGGTGAGGACGAGGTGATCGAGACGTTCGACTCTCATCGGCCAAACAGCCTTTTATAGTCTTGTGTATTGAAACCGATATGCCGCGCCCCTCCCAGATCCAGCAGCGGCCGTTTGATGATCGAGGGTTGGGCGAGCATCAAGCGAATCGAATTGGCCTCGTCGAGATTTTCGCGGTCTGATTCCGGCAGCCGCCGCCACGTCGTGCCGCGCCGGTTCAGCAGTGTTTCCCAGCCCAGTTCTTTCACCCAGCCGCGCAGCCGTTCTTCGTCCAGACCGTGCTTGCGGAAGTCGTGAAATTGGTATGTGATGCCATGATCGTCCAGCCAGGCCAAGGCTTTTTTGATCGTATCGCAATTTTTGATACCGTAAACCGTTGCCATGATTTTAACCTAAAAACCTCAGTTGGAGCCGTAGCGAGAATGACTAAGGTGCTGAAGATGGGCGAGAACATCGCAAAATATTTCGCAGCCGTAGCCATGCGCTACGGTGAGGACAGATTTTGCGATGTTCTCGCGCAGATTCGGTGCATTAGGCATTCGCAGTAGGCTCCAACTGAGGTTTTTAGGTTTGATGCGCCACAATGCTGAAAAAGCAATTGTATAATATCCAGCGACAAAGTAATTCAAAGTGGATGTCATGGCCGTTCGAAAAGTCTTGCGTATGGGCGATCCCCTGCTGTGGCGGGTGGCCGAACCCGTCGCGAATTTCCACGATCCCGAGCTGCGCGCCTTGATCGACGATATGTTCGATACCATGGATGCCATGAACGGCGCCGGGCTGGCCGCGCCGCAGATCGGCGTATCCCGGCGCGTGGTGATTTTCGGCATCGAGAGCAATCCGCGTTATCCGAACATCGAGCCGGTGCCGATGACCGTGTTGATCAACCCGGTCATCGAGCCGCTGGACGGTGCGACGGTGGAAGGATGGGAAGGGTGCCTGAGCGTGCCCGGCATGCGCGGCCTGGTGCCGCGTTACAGCCATATCCGCTATTCCGGCTATGATCAGCACGGCATACACTTCGAGCGCGAAGTGCGCGACTTCCATGCTCGCGTCGTGCAGCACGAGTGCGATCACCTGGATGGCGTTTTGTATCCGATGCGCATCAGGGACATGCGCAATTTCGGGTTTCAGAAGGAATTGATGGGGGAGGAGACGGATGGGGAGTGATTTGGCGCGGGCGCTTCAATGGTTCAGCTCTCCCTCACACTCCCCGCAACGTCTGCAATGGCGGCTGTTTCAAAATGAACCGCGTGCCGAGCAGTCCCGCCAGTCCCACGCCCAGTGCGCCGCCTGTGAGTCCTGCCACCCATACCCAGGGGTTGAGCTCGAACGCCAGATGGAACAGCCGCGTGGCGAGCACATAACCCAGCAGCGTGGCGGCGAAGGCGGCGACCAGACCGGCGAGCAGGCCGAGGGTGGCGAATTCGGCGAACAGGCCGGTCAGCAGTTGTCCGCGCCGCGCGCCGAGCGTGCGCAGGATGGCGCTTTCGCGGATGCGTTCGTCGAGGGTGGACTGAATGGCGGCGTAGAGCACCAGCAGGCCGGCGAGGAGGGTGAATAGGAACACGTATTCGACGGCCAGGCTGACGCGCTCCATGATGAGGCGCACCTGGGCCATGATGGCGGCCACGTCGATGATGGTGATGTTCGGAAACGCCTTCACCAGTTTATTCATCACTTCTGACCGGTTTTGCGGCACATAGAGGCTGGTGATGTAACTGGCGGGATAGCCATCGAGCGCGCCTGGCGGGGCGAGCACGAAAAAGTTGGCGCGCATCGAATCCCATTCCACCTTGCGCAGGCTGGTCACGCGGGCGTCGAATTCCGTTCCGCCGATGGTGAAGCGTAGCGTGTCTCCCAGTTTGATGCCCAGCGTCTTGGCGAGCCCTTCCTCGATCGAAAAGACGCGCTTGCCGTGATCGGCTTCAGTCCACCATTTGCCGGCGACGATCTTGTTGTCCTCCTGCATCCGTGTTGTCCAGGAAAGATTGAACTCCCGCGCCACCAGGCGCTGCGCCTGTTCGTCGGTGTAGCTGTCCGGGGAGACGGCCTTGTCGTTGATGGCGGCGAGTCGGCCGCGGATCATCGGGAACAGTGCCGGTTCGGCACCGTTTTCATGCGAGAGGAAGGCGCGTATCGCGGAGAGTTGATCGGGCTGGATGTTGATGAGGAAGCGGTTGGGCGCGTCGGGGGGCAGGCTCTTTTGCCAGGTGTCGAGCAGATCGCCGCGTACCAGGGTAAGCAGCAGCAGCGCCATGATGCCGACGCCAAAGCCGAGTACCTGCACCACGCTGCCTTGGGCGCGGCGCGTGATGTTGGCGATACCGAAGCGCCAAGCTACGCCGCTGCGATTGCGTAACAGCCGTAGCGCGCCGATCAGCGCTAGGGCGAACGCCGTGAGGACAAGCAATGCCGCGGCTGTGCCACCCAGCACATAGCCGCCGAGCTTGAGATCGCCCGCCTGCCACAGCATCAGCGCGGCGAGCGCCGCAAGGCCGGAGCCGTAGGCGCTGAGGCTGCGCGCCGGCGGCGGACCCATGTCGCGGCGCAGCACGCGCAGCGGCGGCACATGCTTGAGATGCAGCAGCGGCGGCAGGGCGAAGCCGAGCAGGGTGATCATGCCGGTCAGCGTGCCGGAGAGCACCGGCAGTGCCGAAGGTGGCGGCAATTGGGCCGTCACCATGGTGCCCAGCACTTCGGCCAGCACGCCTTGCGCGGCATAGCCAAGCGCGCAACCCATCAGGCTCGCCGTCAGTCCGAGCAGGAATATCTGATACACGTAGAGGCGGGTGATCTCGCCTTGCGCCGCGCCCAGGCAGCGCATCATGGCGCAGTTGTCGAGATGGCGGGCGATGAAACGGCGCGTGGCGACGGCGATCGCCACGCCCGCCAGCATCACGCTCACCAGGGCCGCGAGGCCGAGGAAACTTTGCGCGCGGTTCAGGGCGGTGCGCAGTTCCGGGCGCGCGTCCTCCGCGCCTTCGATGCGCTCGCCGGCCTTCAGGCGTTTTGCGGCAGCGTTGCGGTAGGCGGCGATATTTTCCGTTTCGCCGGAGATCAACAGGCGATAGCGGATGCGGCTGGCCGGCTGCACCAGTTGGGTCTTGGGCAGGTCGGCGATGTTCATCAGCAGGCGCGGCGCGATGCTGAACAGGTCGCCGCCGCGCGCGGGTTCATGGGTGAGCACCGCCGCCACGGTGAACGGCGCCTCGCCCACCGTGATGCTGTCGCCGGTGGCAATCCCCAGCGGCGCGAGCAACGCCGGATCGACCCATACCGTGCCGGGTTTGGGAACGCCGCTGGCCGGGGCGTCGGGCGCAAAGCGCTGTGGTGCGATGCGCAGCTTGCCGCGCAATGGATAGTTGTCGCTGGCGGCCTTGATCTCCACCAGGTGGGTGTTATCTCCCGCGACGACCATGCTGGGGAAGTCGAGAGTTTCGGCGAGGCGTAGTTTGTCCTGGGCGGCAAGCGCGCGGTAGTCATTCGGCAAGGCGTGATCCGAGGCGATCAGCAGGTCCGCTCCCAGCAGTTCGTTGGCCTGCCGGTGCAGAGCCTGGTTGATGCGATCGGTGAAAAAGCCCACGGCGGTGATGCTGGTGACGGCGATGATGATCGCCAGCGCCAGCACGCGCAGCTCGCCCGAGCGCCAGTCGCGCTTCAGCATGCGCAATGCCAGCATCGCTGTGTTCAAAGGGCACCTCTAAAAATTCGATCAAGGCGCGAGGGCAAGGCGGAAATGTGCGAAAAAGCGCAGTGTACATATAGTACATGAGCATTTTGAGCACATTTCCAACGCCGCCATCGCGGCTTTAGCGGATTTTTAGAGGTGCTCTTCATGCCGTCACCTTCAGCCGCCCTCTATCGAGCTCCAGGCGCCGGTTGCAGCGCCGCGCCAGGGTTTCGTCATGGGTAACCAGGATCAGGGTGGTGGCCTGCTCGCGGTTGATTTCGAACAGCAGATCCGCGACACGTTCGCCGGTGGCGCGGTCGAGATTGCCGGTCGGCTCATCGGCGAACAGCAGCTTCGGCCGCGGCGCGAAAGCGCGCGCGATGGCCACGCGCTGCTGCTCACCGCCGGACAGTTGCCGCGGATAATGTTGCAGACGCTGCTCCAGTCCCACCCGCCCCAGCACCGCCTGGGCCGTTTCGCGCGCATCGCGCCGGCCGGCCAGCTCCAGCGGCAGCATGACATTTTCCAGTGCGGTGAGATTGGGCAGCAATTGAAACGACTGAAAGACGAAACCGATCATCGCCCCGCGCAAGCGGGCGCGGCCGTCCTCATCGAGAGCGAACAGATCCGTTCCATTGATCCACACTTGGCCGCGGCTGGGCGTGTCGAGTCCGGCCAGCAGACCCAGCAGGGTAGACTTGCCGGAACCCGACGCGCCGACAATCGCCACCGCTTCGCCCGGCGCGATGGTAAGATCGATGTCATGCAGCAGCACCAGCTCGCCTTCGGGGCTGGTCACCTGCTTGAGCAGATTTTCCGCCCGCACCATGGGGTATGAGGAACCGTCCGGCATGTTGAAAAGACTCCTGATATTGGTATTGTTGGTTATCCCGCCGGCCGGCATCGCCGCGCCCGCGCCGGTCATCCTGGTGTTGGGAGACAGTTTGAGCGCTGCCTATGGCATAAATCAAAACGCGGGCTGGGTCGCCCTGCTGCAAAAGCGCCTCACGGAACAGTCCTACAACTACCGCGTCGTCAACGCCAGCATCAGCGGCGCCACCACGCGCGGCGGTTTGTCGCGTCTTGATCAAACACTGCAAACTTACAAGCCCGCCATCATCGTCCTTGAGCTGGGTGCCAACGATGGTTTGCGCGGTTTGACGCTCCAGGAAATGCGCGGCAACCTCTCAGCCATTATCGAGCAGAGTCGCCGCAACCGCGCCAAGGTGCTGCTGGTCGGCATGCGCCTGCCCCCCAATTATGGCCCGGCCTATACCAAAAAGTTCCATGATATCTATGTCGATCTTGCCAGCCGCTACCGCATTCCACTCGTGCCGTTCCTGCTGGAGGGAGTGGCGACCGATTTTTCGTTGATGCAAAGCGACGGGCTGCATCCTACCGCCGCGGCGCAGCCGATGATGCTGGAGAATGTGTGGGAGGAAATGCGGGGGATGGTGAGGAAGTAAGGCGTGGCTTATTGATCAATCGCCACGCATCCACCCGCTACGGCTGCGGCACCAGCTTCGGAGTGAGATAGGCCGCTTGGCTCATGCCCATCAGGGCGACCATTTCCCATGGAACGTCCCATAACACGCCGTCAAGGACGCTCTTGACCATGAACAGCACCACGGTCAAGCCTGTCCAGAATACCATCTGTGCTCGTGCGAGTGACAGATGTGCCTGACCGGTTTCATCGAAGGCGCAAACAAGGTCGCAAAGCCGCGGTTTTATTGCCGCTGGCGGCGCAGCTTGCGGCGCTTGGGTGTTGGCTGGCCCTTTCCTGTCTCCTTTGACGTAACTGATGCCGCCCGTCGCCAGAGACATTCCCATCAGTACGACGAGCGTTTCCGGGATATCCGGTACTTCCAGTTTCAGCAAGCCATAACCACCCACGACCATGCCGATCGCCAGAGTCCACAGCGCCACCTGGGTGCGCGAGAGCGACAGCCGCCCATCGTTGCCACAGAAAAACATGATGACGGAATGGCCTGCGCGTCTTGCGAGCAGCGCGATCAATGCGACGAACAGGCCGACAATGGCCACTGCCCACGCGGCGGCGACTCCGATGTTGCCCAGGTTGATTTCGTGCGCGGCGACAACCGTTTGTTCCAGCGGGCCGGCCGGTGTCGATTCCGTCCAGGCCAATATGGGTGTGAGGCGAATCATCCCCTTGTAGGGCGGCACGGGGTACTTCTGCAAATCGAACAAGAGCAAGGTGCCGGTCATCTGGATTTTCTGACCGGCCACGGTCTCGGTGCTGATCTGGTTGCGCGCGATGACGAGCGGTTTGATTTCGTCACGCTCGCCTTTCTGCGCGGATGAGAAGGTATGGCTGGCGTGTAACGACAAGCGGGGCTGCATCTCGGGCGTGATATCGTGTGTCACGAAGACACGGAAGGGATGCGACATCAATTGCCCATCCGCGACGAACAGCTCGATGCCGGCGCCATCAGGCTGCTGCGCCGCGCTTGGGGAGATCAGCAGAATCCAGAGGATGGCGATGACGGGCCAGCGGCGCAGCATGATGGTCGTTCTTTTATGAGTTGGATACCCGCATCATAAGCCACGCCAGTTGCCGGATCAATGAGTCATTTCGATTTCGGCGTGACTCGGTCATGTCCACCAACCTCGGTGGCGGCCATTGATGCCCGCCACCACCATCAGCCTCAGCGCCTCCAGGGAGAAGATATCCATACCCGGTTTGAGGATCAGGGCGACACCCACGAAACCGACCACGATCGCCCACCACACGTTGCGCTCCACCCGCTCATGCAGCCACAGCAGGGCAATGAAGGGGGTGAGCAGCGGGGCGGTGAAATTGAGCAGTACAGCCTCGGCAAGATGCAGCTTGGCGATGGCGTAGAAGAAGATGCCATCAGCCCGGCGGCAAATACATCCGCCCTCCGTCCTCTTGTTTGTTTGCGAGGAGATCGTGGCGGGAGAAGTAGTCGTCGGAATGAGAATGCTGAAGGTCTATTTGCGTATCGGCTGGCGATTTTCATCAATTCGCCGAGCGTAATGACAAAGACGTTACGCGCCGCTATAATGGATAGTGCCAATGAGGAGCGTTCGATGAAAACCACCCCCCCCGCAAAACCGCGCCGTGACACACTGAACCTGCGGATTCCGGCAGCGGAACGCAATCTGATCGACCGCGCCGCACTCTCAACCGGCAAGACGCGGACGGATTTCATTCTGGAGGCCGCACGTCGGATGGCGGAAGACGCCTTGCTTGACCGCGCCCTCCTATCGGTCGGCGCCGAGGCCTACGCGGAATTCCTGGCCCGCCTTGATGCTCCCGCGCAACCGAATGAACGGCTGCGCCGCACGATGCGCGTCACGCCGCCTTGGGCCAAGGGCTGATGCTGTCGGCTCCCGAGCCACTTGGCAATCATCACCAAATCGCCGCCTTCGACTCTAGCGTTCCCTCGCTTGATGACTGGCTAAAGCGTCGCGCTGCGCAAAACCAGCACAGCGGCGCATCACGTGCCTTCGTTGTCTGTGACGGGGAGCGAGTGGTCGGCTATTACGCCCTCGCATCGAGCGCGGTCGCGCTGGCGGCAGCCCCAGGACGGTTTCGCCGTAACATGCCTGACCCGATTCCAGTAGTCGTCCTGGCGCGGCTGGCGGTGGCGCGGTCTCACCAAGGCCAAGGCATCGGCCGCGCCTTGTTCCAGGACGCGGCACGTCGCGTGATCCATGCCGCCGAGGCGATAGGTATTCGCGGCCTGCTGGTGCATGCCCTGTCCGAAGAAGCCAAGGCTTTCTATCTGCGTCTTGGCCTCGACCCTTCACCGCTTGAACCGATGACCTTGATGGTCACCATCGCTGATCTGCGGGCGGCTTTGGCTGAATAGCGCCAACAGGGGGCAGTGTGCAATCAAAGCGTAACCTTGAGTGTCCTCCGGCACCGTCGGCACCGTAAAATGGGTGTGGTAGCGATATTGGCGCAACCCAGCCACTCCGCGCGTCACCCACAGCCACCCCCGTTGGCAGAGATCGAGAAACGCTCATCCGGCGGAGATGCCGCCATCGTTGCGGCTTATGCGACGAGAGGTTATTCGTACCAGCAGATTGTCGATTACTTCGGGGTGCATTTTACGACGGTGGGCAGAGTTGTTCGGGGGGGGGCGCGTAGCGAGGGGGGAGGCCGGGTGATACGCATCTATTATAGACCCGACCCTCAGGCGCACGACCCTCATGGCGCACATGGCAAGCTGCGACCCTCATGGCAAGCTGCCTTGCACACCATGCTGGCGCAAGTGCAAACCGAACTCAATTTGCAAGAAGGAGAATACGAGATGTGGATTCCCGATATGCCTGACGTGCCGCCGCAATCGCCCGCCGTTGTCATGATCGCAAAAGCCGATCAGGCGCAAAGCAGCGGTAAAAAAGCCAAGCATATCCTGGGGGTTTGTAAATTAGTAAAGCAATATGATGCAGGGGAATACGAAAATAGCGTCGATATCAGCCCCGATATAAATGCGGACACCTATTTTTGGTTCTATGCCACCAAGAAACGAGACACTAATTTTGGTGGTGACGCGAGAGTCAAAGTAGTTGAGGAGCCGAAACATGGAATCTTGGCACCTTCCGAAGTCTCCGAGTGAGTCCGAATGTATATACATATACCCCAGACGCGGGCTATAAAGGCAAAGACTTTGCTGTCATGCAGGCAGAACACGGTGGCTTAAAAGTTCAGATTTATTATTTTGGGTCTTCGTGAAAGAGTGTGGGTAAAAATGGCCATGTATTCGCTGGAAAGCCTTGCTGGAAGCCGGGTTTCAGTGTTTGTAAGCTTTGCAAAAACTGGCATGATTTCGCAATGGCTACTATACGCAAACGCAAGCGTCTTCTTGACGCATACCGGTTCGCCGGTTTCCGCCCGCTGGAATTGGTTCGCGGCGTCTTCGGTGACTCGTCGGCGCGCGTCATCACTCTCGTGCGGCGCTCAAAAAAACGGTCTGCACGCTGTGTGGCCGGGCACACTCGGGCTGGTACGACCACACGACACGGCGCGTCCGCGATTTGTCCAGCGGCAACACGCGGGGCTATCTGGAGTTCGAGGTTCGCCGGGTTCTCTGTCGATGTTGCGGCAAGGTGAAACGGGAACGCCTCGACTTTCTTGCTGACAATCCGTTCTACACGAAGCGGTTTGCCTGGTTCGTCGGGCGCCGTTGCCGGGCGAGTACTATCAAGGATGTTGCCGAAGAACTGAATCTGGATTGGCAAACGGTCAAGGAACTGGACAAGCAATACATGGCCGCCCAACTGGAATGCGCCGGAACCCCTGCGCCCAAGGCGATAGGCATCGACGAAATCTCGATCCGCAAAGGACACACTTATCGCATCGTGGTCAGCGATCTGATCCGGCACCGTCCGATCTGGTTTGGCGGTGCAGACCGCTCGGAGGACAGTATGCGACAGTTCTATGACTGGCTTGGCGAGAAGAAAACAAAAGGCATTCGTCTTGCAGCGATGGATATGTGGAAACCCTTTCGCAACGTTACCAATGAACGTGCGCC
Source organism: Gammaproteobacteria bacterium (assembly GCA_033717875.1). GTDB lineage: Bacteria > Pseudomonadota > Gammaproteobacteria > Ga007554 > SBBG01. The sequence goes on along the minus strand of JADDKJ010000004.1, from coordinate 78,454 downwards.
ACAAGCTGCCATCTTGTTTGACAAGTTTCACATCATGAAGCATCTGGGCGACGCTTTGGACAAGGTCAGAAAAATGGAATATGCGCGCCTTCAGGGTAAGGACAGACGCTACATCAAGGGGCAAAAATATGTACTGCTTTCCAACCACGAGAATCTGACACTGGACGGCAGACGTTCTTTGAAGACTTTGCTGGCGGCGAACAAACGGCTGAACACGGCGTACCTACTGAAAGAATCGTTTGGTCAGTTGTGGGACTACAAAAGCGAGGCGTGGGCGCGGCGTTTCTTCGAGAACTGGAAAGCCAGCCTGAAGTGGCAACGCCTGAAACCTTACGAGAAATTTGCCGAGATGATCGAGCGTCATTGGGATGGGATTGCTGCTTATTGCCAGCCGGAGAACAAGGTCTCGTTGGGGTTCGCTGAAGGACTCAACAACAAGATACGAGTTATCCAACGACGAGCATATGGGCTGCGCGATGAAGAGTATCTGCGATTGAAAATACTCACGTCCATGCTCCCGAGGCTCTAAAAAACATGAAATTCACCCACACTCTTTCACGAAGACCCATTATTTTATTCATGTGCATGACCAACCTGATATCCCTTGGGATTACTGCGAACGAAAAGACGGGATATGGAAAATCTCCCTCTCCGAACCCGTTCTCGATCCGGGTATCCCCCAATCCCTGTTGAGTGGTGCTGGGGCAGATGCCATCGTCAATGCCGTCAACATCAATTTCGCATCGCTTTCAAATGGCGCTCTCGGGTCAACCACCGGCACCACCATCACCTTGGACGACAACGCCGCCGGCCACGGCTGGTACATCGACTACACCCCCTACCTGAACGAAGAATACCTCCCTACCGCCGACGCCAATGTGTGGAAGGCCAAGCCGGGCAGTGAGGCGGAGGGCAAGATGGACATGCTCTCTGTGCTGCTGCACGAATACGGCCACGTCCTCGGCATCGAGCACAGCGCCGACCGCCACGCGTCCATGGCCGCCACGCTGCAACCCGGCGTGCGCCGCCTGCCCACGGCCGACGAGCTTGCCCTCATGGCGTACCTCGTCGGTGAGGTGAAATCTGGCCTCACGGGCACGCCCGAGAATCCTCCCCATCCCCGACCGTGCCGCTGGGTTCGGCCCTGGGCGGATTCTGGACGGTGAATGTCAACAGGACCTAATGCACTAAGCGGTACGCTATTTTGCAATGTTTACATTGAGCAAATCCCCCTATTCTGGTAATCTGTTCTCCCGTCTGCATTCGCACATGCTCAACCCCGCGCGCCCTCCGGGACGCCGCGCGGCGGTTCGCCCGTATTTTGTGTTTTTTAGGTGTTCATGACTAAATATATCTTCGTTACCGGTGGCGTGGTGTCTTCCCTGGGGAAGGGCATTGCCTCCGCCTCGCTCGGGGCCATACTCGAGGCGCGTGGTCTGAAGGTGACCATGCTCAAGCTCGACCCCTATATCAACGTCGATCCCGGCACCATGAGCCCGTTCCAGCACGGGGAGGTGTTCGTCACCGAGGACGGCGCGGAAACCGATCTCGATCTTGGGCATTACGAGCGCTTCGTGAACACCCGGATGGGCAAGCGCAACAATTTCACCACCGGCCGCATCTACGAAAACGTGATCCGCAAGGAGCGGCGCGGCGACTATCTGGGCGGCACGGTGCAGGTGATTCCGCACATCACCGACGAGATCAAGCGCTGCATCATGGAGGGTGCGACGATCCCGGGCCATGGCCCGGCCGATGTGGCGATGGTCGAGATCGGCGGCACGGTGGGTGACATCGAATCACTGCCGTTCCTCGAGGCGATCCGCCAGATGGGCGTGGAGCTGGGGCATGACAATACCCTGTTCATCCACCTGACGCTGGTGCCGTATATCCCGTCCGCCGGCGAGATCAAGACCAAGCCGACCCAGCACTCCGTCAAGGAGCTGCGTTCCATCGGTATCCAGCCCGACGTGCTGCTGTGCCGCAGCGATCGTCCGCTGCCCGCGGATGAACGGCGCAAGATCGCGCTCTTCACCAATGTCGCGGAAAAGGCGGTCATTTCCGCGGTCGATGTGGACAGCATCTACAAGATCCCCCTGCTGCTGCACGAGCAGGGCCTGGACGATATCGTCGCCGAGCGTCTGCATCTGCACGCCGCCAAGGCGGATCTCTCCGCCTGGCAGAAAGTCGTCTACAACATGACGCACCCCGAGGCCGAGGTGACGGTGGCGATGGTCGGCAAGTACGTCAACCTTACCGAATCCTACAAGTCGTTGTCGGAGGCGCTGATCCATGCCGGGGTGCATACCCGCACCAAGGTGAACATCGTCTACATCGATTCCGAAGAAATCGAACGCGGCGGCACGTCCTGCCTGGAGAGGATGGACGCCATCCTGGTGCCGGGTGGCTTTGGCGAGCGTGGTATCGAGGGCAAGATCCAGGCGGTGGAATATGCCCGCCGCAACAACATCCCTTATCTAGGCATCTGCCTGGGGATGCAGGTGGCGGTGATTGAGTATGCCCGTCATGTGGCGGGGTTGGCCGAGGCGCACAGCACCGAATTCGACCACAATACGCCGTATCCGGTGATCGCGCTGATCACCGAATGGATGACGGAGGAAGGCACGGTGGAGCGCCGCAGCCGTGAATCGGATCTGGGGGGCACGATGCGGTTGGGCGGGCAGAAGTGCCGTCTGCTGCCGGGCTCGCGCGCCCATGTGCTCTATGGCCAGGGTATCATCACCGAGCGCCACCGTCACCGCTATGAATTCAACAATAAATTCCGCGAGATTCTGGAAAACGCCGGAATGGTCTTCTCCGGCGCTTCGCTGGACGGCAATCTGATGGAAATGATCGAGCTGCCCGCCCACCCCTGGTTCCTGGCCTGCCAGTTCCACCCTGAATTCACCTCCACGCCGCGCGACGGGCATCCGCTGTTCAGCGGGTTTGTTCAGGCGGCGCGTGAGCACTGTCATAAATGAGGAGTAGTTGATTTATGAAACTCTGCGGTTTTGAAGCCGGTCTCGACCGGCCGCTGTTTTTGATCGCCGGTCCCTGCGTTATCGAGAGCCGGGAACTGGCTCTGGAAAGCGCCGGGCAGCTCAAGGAGATCGCGGCGCGCCTGGGTATTCCTTTCATCTACAAGTCATCGTTCGACAAAGCCAACCGCACTTCGAGCAAGAGCTATCGCGGACCGGGCATGGAGGAGGGGCTGCGTATCCTGGAGGACGTGCGGCAGGCCGTGGGTGTGCCGGTGCTCACCGATGTACACGAAGACACAGCGCTGGACGAGGTGGCCGCGGTGGTGGATGTGCTGCAAACCCCGGCCTTTCTGTGCCGCCAGACCAATTTCATCCAGAACGTGGCGCGCCAGGGCAAGCCGGTCAACATCAAGAAGGGCCAGTTTCTCGCGCCATGGGACATGAAGAATGTCGTCGAGAAGGCGCGCGCGACCGGCAATTCGCAGATCATGGTCTGCGAGCGCGGCGTGTCTTTCGGGTACAATAACCTGGTGTCGGACATGCGCTCGCTGGCGGTGATGCGCGAGACCGGCTGCCCGGTGGTGTTCGACGCCACCCATTCGGTGCAATTGCCGGGCGGGCAGGGCGGCAGCTCGGGCGGGCAGCGCGAATTCGTGCCGGTGCTGGCGCGCGCCGCCGTCGCCGCCGGGGTTGCCGGGTTGTTCATGGAGACCCATCCCAACCCCGACCAGGCGCTGAGCGACGGCCCGAATGCTTGGCCGCTGGGCAGGATGGCGGAGCTTCTGGAAACCCTGAAAGAAATCGACGCCACCGTCAAGGCGCGGAAATTCGCCGAGCTATAGGAAGCTCTGAATAATTCCATCCTGGAATTCTCAGAGCACGAAACGCAAAAATGTGATTTTTGCTTTTCTACCTCTGACACATCAGAGATTCCTGCTAGAGTGCCCCGTGCGCGCCTTTGAAATGTACTTGGCACCTTGTTTTAAACATAAACGAAGAAGTGGAGCAGTAAATGTCTCAAATTGTAGATATACGTGGCCGCGAGATCATTGATTCGCGTGGTAATCCGACCGTCGAAGCCGATGTGATACTGACCAGTGGCGCCGTGGGGCGCGCCGCCGTGCCGTCCGGCGCCTCCACCGGCGCGCGCGAGGCGATCGAGCTGCGTGACGAGGATGCCGGCCGTTTCGGCGGCAAAGGTGTGCGCCAGGCGGTGGGCAATGTGAACGGCGAGATCCGCAAGCTGCTGCTCGGCCGCGACGCGAGCAATCAGGTGACCATCGACCGGCTGATGATCGAGCTGGATGGCACCGCCAACAAGGCCCGCCTCGGCGCCAACGCCATCCTCGCCGTGTCGCTGGCGGCGGCCCGCGCCGCGGCGCAGGACGCGAAACTCCCGCTGTACCGCTATCTCGGCGGCGACGGTCCGTTCCAGATGCCGGTGCCAATGATGAACGTCATCAACGGCGGCGCGCATGCGGACAACAACATCGACATGCAGGAATTCATGATCATGCCGGTCGGCGCCCCTAGCCTGTCCGAGGCGGTGCGCATGGGCGCCGAGGTGTTCCATGCCCTGAAGAAGGTGCTGCATGGCAAGGGCATGAACACCGCCGTGGGCGACGAGGGTGGTTTCGCGCCCAATCTGTCGTCCAATGAAGCGGCGCTGGAGGTGATCCTCGAAGCCATCGCCAAGGCGGGCTATACGCCGGGCAAAGACATCTGCATCGCCCTCGATCCGGCCAGTTCCGAGTTTTATCACGATGGCAAGTATCACCTGGAATCCGAAGGCAAGCATTTGACCTCGGAACAGTTTGCCGATTATCTGGCCGTCTGGGCGGACAAATATCCCATCGTCTCCATCGAAGACGGCATGGCCGAGGACGACTGGAAGGGATGGAAATTTCTTACCGAGCGCCTGGGCAAGCGGGTGCAACTGGTCGGTGACGATCTGTTCGTCACCAACACCGCCATCCTCAATCAGGGCATCGACCAGGGCATCGCCAATTCCATTCTCATCAAGGTCAACCAGATCGGCACGCTCACCGAGTCGCTGGCCGCGATCGAGATGGCGAAAAAGGCCGGTTACACCGCCGTGGTATCGCATCGCTCTGGCGAGACCGAAGACAGCTTCATCGCCGATCTCGCCGTCGCCACCAACAGCGGGCAGATCAAGACCGGCTCCATGTCGCGCTCCGATCGCGTCGCCAAGTACAACCAACTGCTGCGCATCGAGGAACAACTCGGCGGGCAGGCGAGCTATCCAGGACGGAAGGCCTTCTACAACCTCCCCGGCATCTGATGGGCACCTCTATAAATCCGCTGAAGCCGCGATGGCGGCGTTGAAAAACAGGCTCAAAATGCTCATGTACTACGTGTACACTCCGCTTTTTCGCCTGTTTTCGCCTTGCCCTCGTGGCTTGATCGAATTTATAGAGGCACCCTGATGAAGGCCCTCGCCGCGGTCCTGATCGTCCTGCTTGCGTTTCTGCAATACAAGCTGTGGCTCGGCGAGGGTAGTCTTACCGAGATCTGGCGTCTGCACCAGGCCATCGACGCCCAGCAACGTGAAAACGCCGCGCTCAGGGAACGCAATGCCGCGCTGGATGCCGAGGTCAAGGACCTCAAGCAGGGCTTCGACGCCATCGAAGAACGCGCCAGGGCGGAGCTGGGCATGATCAAGAAGGATGAGACTTTTTACCGGGTTGTGGAGTAGCGGTTCCACACGCTATACGCGGTAGGGCACTTCTAAAAATTCGATCAAGGCGCGAGGGCAAGGCGGAAATGCGCGAAAAAGCGGAGTGTACACGGAGTACATGAGCATTTTGAGCGTATTTCCAACGCCGCCATCGCGGCTTCAGCGGATTTTTAGAAGTGCCCGGTAACAGAATGAACTCTCCATCCGCCAACTATTGGGCCGTCATCCCCGCCGCCGGCATCGGTGCGCGCATGGGCGCGGCCATCCCCAAGCAATATCTGCCCTTGCACGGCGGCACGGTCATTGAACGCACCGTGCAACGCTTTCTGAGCCATCCCCGCATCAGCGGCGTGGTGGTTGTCATCGCACCCGATGATGTTCATTGGCCGCGCACCCCGTTGCACGGGGGCGCTTCGTCCTTGTTTGCCGTCGAGGGTGGCGCGGAGCGTTATCATTCGGTGTTGAATGGTTTGATGTGGCTTGCCGGAATGGCGCGACCTCACGATTGGGTGCTGGTGCACGATGCGGCGCGGCCCTGTATCCGCCATGAGGATATCGATCGCCTGATCGCCACCCTCGCCGATCATCCGGTGGGCGGCCTGCTCGGCGTGCCGGTGGCGGACACCGTCAAGCGTGCCGACAGCGAAGGCAATATTCTGGAAACCGTTCCCCGCGCCGGTTTGTGGCGCGCACTCACGCCGCAGATGTTCCGCCTTGGCGATCTGACGAGTGCATTGAAACATGTGGTCGAGAACAATCTGGCGGTGACCGACGAGGCCGCCGCGATGGAGCTGGCGGGCCATGCGCCGCGCATGGTGGAAGGCCATGCCGACAACATCAAGATCACCGTGCCGCAGGATCTGGCGCTCGCCGAGCTTTATCTCAAGCAACAGGAAGCCTTCTCATGAGAATCGGACATGGTTACGATGCGCACCGTTTCGCGGCAGGCCGCCGGCTGGTGTTGGGTGGCGTGGAGATTCCCCACGATCAGGGCATGGCCGCGCACTCCGACGGCGATGTGCTAATCCATGCCCTGTGCGATGCGCTGCTCGGCGCGGCGGGCCTGGGCGACATCGGCAGACACTTCCCTGACAGCAGCGCGGAGTTCAAGGACATCGACAGCCGCATTCTGTTGCGCCGTGTCGTCATGCAATTGCATCAGCGCGCACTTGTTGTTTCCAATGCCGACATCACCGTGGTCGCCCAGGCGCCGAAGCTGAAGCCGTACATCTCCGCCATGCAGGAACGCCTTGCGTCGGATATGGACATCGCCGCCGATCGTGTCAACGTCAAGGCTACCACCACCGAGGGCATGGGCTTTACAGGGCGCGGCGAGGGCATTGCCGCGCATGCCGTGGTGTTGCTGGAAGATAAAGGCTTGAAATAAAGTGTCCATAACCGTTTGAAAATAATACAAGATCGAATCTTGAGAATTCCGGGAGGTTGAATAATCGTTGGATCGGCACTAGATTCCAGGGAAGCGCTGATTTAATTCCCGCACCCTTCGCTTCGCTCTTCCCTTTGGGAGGGGGAATTAAGGAAGCTCTGAATAATCCCATCCTGGAATTTTCAGAGCCGGCACATCCTTGTGCCGCGGAACCTCTGAATTAATCAGAGGTTCCTTAAATCAGCGCCAAGAATCTGTCGAACCGAGGGGACGACTAACCACACCAAGGGAAGTAGTCATGAAGAAAAAGACGGATTTTCTTGATGTCGCTGTTCAACCCGATGGCCGGGTACCGAAGCTGACCGGCCTGAATTTTCGAATACCCCCCGCTGAAGGAGGATCGATCGAGGGGCGGTTGTTTCGCAGAATGCTCAAGGAGATGGACGGCCCGCCGCTGCATTTCGTCTTGCTGTGGAGCGGTGAGGAAATCCCACCCTTGAATATTCCTCCTGTCGCCCGGGTCACCATCCGTGACAGGGTCACGCTGCTGAAGTTGATCATCAATCCCGATCTTCACTTTGGAAACGCCTACGGTGTTGGAGACATCGAGGTGGAAGGAGATCTGGTTCAATGCCTGGAGGCCATCTATCGCGGAGTGGCGAGGATGTCGGGCAATGCTTACACGAAGCGCCTTTCTCGCCGCTTGAACAAGAAACGGCCCAATACAGCCGCGCAGGCACGCGACAATATTCACCATCACTACGATATCGGCAATGAGTTCTATAAACTCTGGCTCGATGAACGAATGGTGTATACCTGCGCCTATTTTTCCACCCCTTCGGTAACTCTGGAGGAGGCGCAGACCGCCAAGATGGACCATGTCTGCCGCAAGCTGTGGCTCAAGCCGGGCGAGACCGTGGTGGAAGCGGGGTGTGGTTGGGGTAGCTTGGCGCTGCACATGGCCAGGCATTATGGTGTCAAGGTCAAGGCCTTCAATATTTCCCATCAGCAAGTTCTTTATGCCCGCGAACGCGCCAAGGCGGAAGGGCTCGACAGCAAAGTGGAATATGTCGAAGATGATTACCGGAATATCTCCGGTCAGTTTGACGCCCTGGTCTCCGTCGGCATGTTGGAGCATGTCGGCAAGGAGCATTATCAGGAGTTGGGTGATGTCATTCACCGCTGTCTCAAGCCTTCGGGGCGAGGGCTGATCCATTCCATAGGGCGCAGTAAGGCTTGTCCCATGAATGCGTGGGTCGAGAAACGTATTTTCCCTGGCGCGTATCCGCCCACCTTGCGTGAAATGATGGACGTCTTCGAACCTTGGGAATTCGCCGTGCTCGACGTGGAGAACCTGCGGCTTCATTACGCCAAGACGCTGGAACATTGGCTGGCGCGTTTCGAGCGGGTGTCGGAGCGCGTCGCCGAAATGTATGACCGGAGATTCGTCAGGGAATGGCGGCTTTATCTGGCGGGTTCCCAGGCGGCCTTTACCGTGGGCGATCTGCAACTTTTTCAGGTGCTGTTTTCCGGTCCTGCCAATAATGCGATTCCCTGGACGCGAGCGCATCTCTATCAAGGCCAAGGAGAGTGAAAGGCATGGAACGATACGATGCGGTAATCGTGGGCGGCGGACCGGCGGGCTCGACATGCGCCTGGCGATTGCGTCAGGCGGGGTTCGATGTGCTTGTGCTGGACAAGCAGGTTTTCCCGCGTGACAAGGTTTGCGCAGGCTGGATCACGCCGGCGGTTATCGAGACTTTGCATGTCGATATCGAGGAATACCGACAGGGGCGAATATTTCAACCGATTACCGGGTTCCTGGTCGGCTGGATCGACGGTGTGGCCGCGGAAACCCGCTATGGCCGGCCGGTGAGCTATGGCATCCGGCGCTGCGAGTTCGATCATTATCTGCTTGCCCGCTCGGGAGCGCGGTTGCGGCTCGGAGAGTCTGTGCAAACGCTGGACAGAACAGGCGACGAGTGGCTAGTCAACGCATCCATCCAGACCCCTTTGTTGATCGGCGCAGGCGGACATTTCTGTCCGGTGGCGCGTTTTCTCGGGGCACAGCTTGGCGGCGGCGAGCAGGTCATTGCGGCGCAAGAGATCGAGTTCGAGATGAGCCGGCAACAGGCGAGGGCATGCCGGGTGGCGCCGGAAATACCCGAGATCTATTTTTGTAACGATCTGAAAGGCTACGGCTGGTGCTTTCGCAAGGGCGATTTTCTCAACATCGGGCTGGGCAGGGAAGACACTCGCAGGCTCGCCGAGCATGTCAGCGCATTCAGCCAATTTTTGAAACGGTACAGCCGGATTCCCCAGGATACTCCTGACCGGTTCAAGGGCCATGCCTACCTGTTGTATGGTCACGCGCCGCGCAAACTGCTGGACGACGGCGTGCTGCTCATCGGCGACGCCGCCGGTCTGGCCTACCCGCAGAGCGGGGAGGGCATACGTCCCGCCGTGGAATCGGGCATCATCGCCGCCGAGGTGATTCTTGCCGCGGGCGGCGACTACCGGTGCGAAAACCTTGAAGCTTATCGGAAACGATTGATGGGCCGTTTCGGAGAGCGCGGCAAAATGGAAGTATCCCATCTTTTCCCTCCAGGGCTGAAACAATTCATCGGTAAAAGACTTGTGGCAACGCGTTTCTTTTCTCGGCACGTGATTCTGGATCGCTGGTTTTTGCACAGTCATCAACCTATACTGACAGCGGAGAAGATTCATTGAATACCGAAGCCATATTGAAAGCCTACCGGCGTTACGCTCAGGTTTATGATTTTTATTTCGGGGCGCTGTTTGATCCCGGCCGGCGGGCGGTGGTCGAGAAGATGAACTGCCGGCCGGGCGATCATGTGCTGGAGGTCGGCGTGGGGACGGGACTTTCTCTGCCTCTTTATCCGCATAACGTGAAGGTGACCGGCATCGATCTTTCACCGGAAATGCTCGAACGCGCCCGCGACCGCAAAATCAGGAACGGCCTGAAGAACATCGTTGCGCTGGAAGTCATGGACGCCGAGCAGATGCGTTTTTCGGACAACACCTTCGACAAGGTGGTCGCCATGTATGTGGCCTCTGTGGTGCCTCACCCGGCCCGCTTCGTCGATGAGATGCGCCGCGTTTGCAAGCCGGGTGGCGAGATTTTCATACTGAATCATTTTCAGCACGCCAACCCGATCATCAACAAAGTGGAGCGTCTGGCCGCGCCCTTGTCCAGGCTGCTGGGATTCCGCCCCGATTTTTCTTTGCCGGAATTCATTCAGGAGACCGGTCTGGATGTCGTCGAGCGGATGCCCGTCAATATCTTCGGCTATTGGACCCTGGTGCATGCCCGCAACAACAAATTCACCAGAAAGGTTGCATGATCTTGAGTACCTCCGAATTGCCATATGCCGTGGCGCGTCCCCATGTCACGGGTGTCATCCGCGCCACGGCGAATGATTTTCAAGTGGATGAAGAACTCGGTTTCGAGCCTGCCGGCAAAGGCGAACACGTCCTGCTGCATATCCGCAAACGCAATGCAAACACCGAGTGGCTGGCGCGCGAATTGGCCAGGTTGGCGGGTGTCAAGGTGGTCGATGTCGGCTACGCCGGCCTCAAGGATCGCAAGGCGGTGACCAGCCAGTGGTTCAGCGTGAATCTGGCCGGCCGGCCGGAACCTGACTGGACACGAATCGCGTCCGATGACATTCAGTTTCTCGCCATCGTCCGCCATGACCGCAAACTGCGGCGCGGCGCCTTGACAGGGAACCGCTTCACATTGCGAGTGAGCAATCTGCAAGGCGATGTGTCCGGCATGGCGCTGCGTCTGGCACGCATTGCTGAAGAAGGTGTGCCGAATTATTTCGGCGAGCAGCGCTTCGGCCACGCCAATCTCGATCGCGCCAGCCGCATGTTCGCGGGCGAGCTGCGCGTCAGGGATCGTCATCAGCGCAGCCTGTACCTGTCCGCGGTGCGTTCCGAGCTGTTCAACCGCGTCCTGGCGCGGCGTGTGGCGGCGGGTCACTGGAACACCGCCGTCGCCGGCGATGTGATGATGCTCGACGGTACGCACAGTGTGTTTGCCGTGGAGGATGTCGATGCGGAAATCGCGCGGCGCGTGAGTGAGCAGGATATCCATCCCACCGGGCCGTTATGGGGCTCGGGAGAGCTGCGCAGCCGACACGCGGCGCGGCGCATCGAGGAAGAGGCGCTGGCCGACTGCGAGCCATGGCGCGACGGCCTCGAACAGGCCGGCCTGGAACAGCAGCGGCGCGCATTGCGCCTCAAGGTCGACGATCTGCGCTGGAAATTCGAAGGAAGTGACAGCGTGTTGCTGGAGTTTCAGTTGCCAGCGGGGAGTTATGCAACGGTGGTGTTGCGCGAGATAGTGAATTATTCGGAGTGTTGAGTTATCGACATATCCAATGTACACTTGAAGTGTACATTTCTTGCCGGAGAAGCAAACCATGCGCAGAGTCAATATCACTGAGTTCCGCAGCCATTTGCCCACTTACATGGATGAGATTCAAAAAGGCGAAACCATCGACATTACTTCGCGCGGCAAGGTGATTGCGCGCGTCGTCCCCGTCGAAGACGCGGCGGAGGCGGCTCGGCGGCGACTGATTGCTTTGCGCGGCAAATGCCGGATTGGCGATGTGATCAGCCCCGGCAATGAAGAGTGGGATGCCGAGCATGGTCATTTGTGATACTCATGTCCTGATCTTCGATGCCCTGAGTCCCGACCGGTTGAGCATGGTGGCCCGGCAAGCGATCGAGGCCGGTGCGCAACAGCGCGAGCTTGCCTGTTCCGACATCACCTTGTGGGAAATCGCCATGCTGATTGCGAAAGGACGTATCGACCCCGGCATCGCGCCAACGCAGTTCATCAGTGACCTGGTGCTGTCGCGTTACGTGAAAGTCCTGCCGATCACGCCTGAGATCGCCGTGCTGTCGCAAACCCATTCCGCGCTCGATCATGGTGACCCCGCCGATCGCCTGATCGCCGCCACCGTATTGCATCATCGTGTCACACTGATCACCGCTGACAGCCGGTTGCGTGAAATGGGTGTTCTGGATACCCTCTGGTAGGTCGATAGATCATAACAATCAAGTTTAGGTTATGATGATAACTAATTGTAAGAACTGTTTTTATATGGAGGATAGCGTCATGCGTAAGCTCAGCGCCGGTTTATTGCTGGTCTTCACCCTGCTGCTCAGCGGCTGCGGCTATAACACACTGCAATCCAACGACGAGCAGATCAAGGCCGCCTGGTCTGAAGTGTTGAACCAGTATCAGCGTCGTGCCGATCTGGTGCCAAACCTGGTGAACACCGTCAAGGGGTTTGCCGCACAGGAGAAAGAAGTGCTGACCCGCGTCACCGAAGCCCGCGCGCGGGTGGGGTCGATACAGGCGACGCCCGAGCTGATCAACGACGAGCAGGCCTTCGCCAAATTCCAGGCGGCGCAGGGTGAGTTGTCCAGCGCCCTGGCGCGGTTGCTGGTGGTGTCGGAAAACTACCCACAGTTGAAGTCCGACGCGGCCTTCCGCGACCTGCAAGCGCAACTGGAAGGCACCGAAAACCGCATCACCGTGGCGCGCAATCGCTACATCAAATCGGTGCAGGAATACAATGTGACGGTGCGTTCCTTTCCCAGCAATCTGACGGCGATGGCGTTCGGCTTCAAGGTCAAGCCCAACTTCACCGTCGAAAATGAAAAGGCGATCTCGGCTCCGCCGACGGTGACGTTCGAGGCTCCGGCGAAGCAATAAAGACATGTACGTCGAAACGGAAAAAAGAGAGAACGAAAAGCTGCGAAAATCCGTTTTTTCTTTTCTCTTTGTTCTTGTATCTTTTCTCTGGCTGCTTCCAGCGGTCGCCGACGATCTCGTGCCCGTGCCGCCCTTGCAGGCGCGGGTTACCGATCTCACCGGCACATTGACGCCACAGCAGCAGGCCCAGCTCGAACGTACCCTGAGCGCCTTCGAGGCGCAAAAGGGTAGCCAGATCGCGGTGCTGATCGTGCCGACCACGCAGCCGGAGGCGGTCGAGCAATACGGTATCCGTGTCGCGGAACAGTGGAAGCTGGGGCGCAAGGGCATCGACGACGGCGCGCTGCTGCTGGTCGCCAAGGATGATCGCGCCATGCGCATCGAGGTGGGCTACGGCCTGGAAGGTGTGCTCACCGATGCCACTTCCAAACGCATCATCAGCGAGATCACCACGCCGCGCTTCAAGGAGGGCGATTTTTACGGCGGCATCGCGGCCGGTGTCGATCAGATGATCCGGGTGGTCGAAGGCGAACCCCTGCCGCCACCGAAAGTGAGTGCACCCGGTGTCATTTCCGGCATCGAGCAATTTCTCCCCGTCGCTTTCCTGCTTGCCGTGGTTGGCGGCGCCGTGCTGCGCGCCATGCTGGGCCGTTTTCCCGGCGCGCTGGCGACCGGCGGGGTCGTCGCGCTACTGGCCTGGCTGTTCGTCAGCTCGGTGATCGTCGCCCTCATCGCCGGTATCATCGCTTTCGTATTGACGCTGGCTGGCGGGATGGGCAGGGGCGGCGGCTGGTCGAGTGGAGGAGGCGGTTTTGGCCGTGGCGGCGGAGGGTTTGGGGGTGGTTTCGGCGGCGGAGGCGGGGGATTTGGCGGTGGCGGGGCATCAGGCAGGTGGTGATATGGATCTAAATCGCATCATCAGGCATCTGACGATGACCCATTGGCAGGTCGGCCGCATCTTCCCGCGCGTCACGCTGAATGCGATCGAACAGGCGATCAAATCTTCCGAGACCTCTCATCTGGGGGAAATCCGCTTTGCCGTGGAAGGCGCACTGCATACCACCGCGTTACTCAGGGGTCAATCCGCCCGCGAACGCGCCATCGAGGTGTTTTCGCAGTTGCGCACGTGGGATACCGAGCACAACAACGGCGTGCTGATCTACCTGCTGCTCGCCGATCGCGACGTGGAAATCATCGCCGACCGCGGTATCCACACCAAAGTGGGAGTGCAAGCGTGGGAGACCATTTGCCGCGAGATGGAAGCGGCCTTCAGAGCGCAGCGCTATCAGCAAGGCGTCATCAACGGCATCCAGGCCGTTGCCTGGCACCTCGCCAGACATTTTCCCGCTGCCGGAGCGAATCCGAACGAGTTGCCGGATAGACCGGTGGTGCTTTGAGGTTAAGCGCCTGCTCAAGATCTCGGGCAAGGAATGCGGTTTCGTAGGGTGCGTCTCACGCACCACACGGAGGGTGCGTGAGACGCCCCCTACATCTGATGGAAAAGCTGGAGCGGCGGATTGATGGCGACCAAGAAGTATGTTTCTTTCCCGGCCACCGGCGAGGCCCGAATTGTCGTGTCGGCCCACGCGGTGTATTGCAGCGGGGCATGGACGGTTCACGAAGCGCGGCATCTGGAGCGGCAGCTCGCGGCTGTGGCATGGCCCGACATCGGAGAGGCGATCGTCGATGGATCTGCGTTGACGGAGATGGACACGGCCGGGGCGTGGCTGTTGCACCGGGTCATTCGTTCGCTCGAGCAGGCCGGCCGCACCGTGAGCGTGCGGGGTTTACGCCCCGAGTTTCAATCGTTGCTACAGATCATTCAAGCTCCCGCAATGGAAACCGCGCTGCGAGCGCTGCCGGCGATCAGGCCCGGGATGCTGGAGCATGTCGGGCGCCTGGCCTGGGGGGTTGGGAATCACATTCTGGCGATGCTCTCCTTCATTGGCGCATGCGCGCTCATGCTTGCCCGTTCCCTATCGCGGCCGGGACGGATTCGCTGGCGCCCTGTCCTTCACAACCTCCAGTCTTCGGGCTTTCATGCGCTGCCCATCGTGGGCTTGCTTTCTTTCCTGATGGGGGTCGTGATCGGCTATCAGGGGGCGGGGCAGTTGAGCCGTTATGGCGCCAATATTTTCATCGCGGACCTGGTTGGCTTGTCGATGTTGCGCGAACTTTCTCCCCTGCTTACGGCGATCATCGTCGCGGGTCGTTCCGGATCCGCCTATGCGGCACAAATCGGCACCATGAAAGTCACCGAGGAAGTCGACGCCCTGCGCACCATCGGCGTCGCGCCGATCGAACAACTGGTGCTGCCGAAGGTGCTGGCTTTGCTCGTCGCGCTGCCGCTGCTTACCGTCTATGCGGACATCCTCGGCGTGTTCGGTGGCATGGTCATGGCGAAAGCCCAGCTACATGTGGGGTATGCCGAATTCCTGGATCGCCTGGGTGACGCTGTTTCGCTGTCATCGTATCTGATCGGAGTCGGAAAAGCGCCGGTATTCGCCGCCATCATCGCCATCGTCGGCTGTTTCCGGGGTTTCCAGGTTACCGGCAGCGCCGATAGCGTCGGCCGGGAGACCACGGTCAGCGTCGTCCAGGCCATTTTTCTGGTCATTATCGCCGATGCCCTTTTTTCCATCGTCTTCAGCAAGCTGGATCTGTGACATGAGTGACGCAGGAGGGGAACCGATCATCCAGGTTGAAAACCTCTATACCCGGTTTGGCGAAGCCGTGGTGCACGAAAACCTGAACATGGAAGTCAGGCGCGGCGAGATCTTCGCCCTGGTCGGCGGCAGCGGTTCCGGCAAGTCGACCCTGCTACGTGAAATCATCATGCTGCAACGCCCTGTCGCGGGTTCGATTCGGGTGTTCGGGCAAGAGGTGGTTGGGCTCGACGATGAGACCGCTCTGCCATTGCGCCGGCGCTGGGGCGTCATGTTCGAGCGCGGCGCATTGTTCAGCTCGCTGACGGTGACGGAGAACGTCGGCCTGCCGCTGCGCGAGCACACCTCGCTAAGCGACGAATTGATCGATGAACTGGCGGCGCTCAAAATCGCACTCACCGGTTTGCCGGCGAACGCCCGTTCCAAGTATCCCAACGAGTTGAGCGGGGGCATGCGAAAACGCGCCGCGCTGGCGCGCGCCATCGCCCTCGATCCAGAGCTGCTGTTTCTTGACGAACCGACGGCGGGACTCGATCCCCTGAGCGCGAGCGGTATCGATGAGCTGGTGCGGCACTTGAAAGAACTCCTGGGTTTGACCATCATGATGGTGACACACGACCTCGATCTGCTGTGGCGTGTTGCGGACCGGGTCGCGGTCTTGGCCGATCGGCGGGTGCTTGCGACAGGCACGATGGAAGAACTTTCCGAATCGGAACATCCCGCCGTTCGCGAATATTTCCACGGGCCACGGGGGCGTCAGGCATGGAAACGAAAATAAACTACGCCATCGTCGGATTATTCGTGCTGGCGCTGACGGCCGCATTGATCGCCGGCGTGCTCTGGCTCGCCTCCGGCAAACAATACGGCAAGATCTACGATCCCTACGTGACCTACATGACCGAATCCGTTTCAGGACTGAGCCTCAACGCTCCCGTGAAGTATCGTGGTGTGGAGGTTGGCTTGGTGCGGAAAATATCGCTTGATCCCGCCAACCCCGAACAGGTGCGGCTCGATCTGCAGATCGAACGGGGCACCCCCATCAAGACAGATACCAAAGCCATGCTGAGGCTCCAGGGCTTGACCGGCATCGCCTATCTGGAACTCGAGGGGGGAAGCCGCGAGGCGCCGTTGCTTGCGCCACCGGCAAACGCGGAGCCGCCGGTGATTGCCAGCGGGAAGTCACTGCTGGCGCGCCTGGATACCGGAGTAAGCACGCTGCTGGCCAATCTCAACCGCACGTCGGAGAATCTCAATACCCTCCTGGACGAGGAAAATCAGCGCACTCTGCGACAGACGCTCGCCGATCTTGCTATACTTTCTCGCCAGCTCGCCTCACGACGGGAGGTCATCAACGCCATGTTGAGCGACGCGGGACGTACCGTGGAGAACAGCGCCCGTGCCAGCGCCGGACTGGAGGATCTGGTCGAGCAGTTGAGCCGGAGCGCCGCCGCCATGGAAAAGATGGCGGAGGAGGTTGGTCATGCAAGTGTTGGCGCTCGCCAAAGTGCGGAGGGCATCGGAGCCGATGTGCATCGCCTGGTTGGGGAATCAGTGCCCGAGTTGCAGCGGCTGCTCATGGAAATGCAGACTCTGACCGCGTCCACCCGGCAAGTGATAGACGAGCTGGAACGCAACCCGGAGATGCTGGTCAGGGGCAGGGAATCTCCGCCGCCAGGACCCGGAGAATAAGAAGACAAAGAAACCATCATGCGTCGGCCCAGCTTTGTTTCGCGTCACTCATGGCTCGCGGGATATATCCTGCTTGCATCGGGCATCGCCTTGATCGCCGCATGCACGTCGCTGCAACCGGTGAAGTCGCCGTCGCTCACCACGTTTGCCCTCGACCCTGGGCCGTCGTCGGCAAGCGTTTCAGGGGCTGGCGCGTTGACGATCGCCGTCAGCGTACCGCGCGCCATGCCCGGCTTCGATACCCCCCGCATGGCCTATGTGAACAAGCCGCCGGAATTGGCCTATTTCTCGAAAAACCAATGGGTGGATGCCCCCGCGCGCATGATCGCGCCGCACCTGGTCAGGGCGCTTGAGCACAACGGCCGTTTCCGTGCCGTGGTGGGATTGCCGAGTTCCGTGGCGGCGGACTTGAGGCTGGACACCGAACTCATGCGCCTGCAACAGGACTTCACCACGACCCCAGGCCGCATGCGTTTTACGCTGCGCGCACAGGTCATCGATGTTGCGGCGGGTAAAGTCCTCGGCGCCCGGGAGTTCGATGTCACCGAGCAGGCGCCCAGCGACGACCCTCACGGCGGCGCGATCGCGGCAAACAGAGCCCTTGCGAGCATACTTGCGTCCCTGGCCGAATTCTGTGGCGACATCGCGGCTGAAAAGCGCCAGGACGCTAGTTCCGCTCAGCGCTAAGAACCTGTTCAAAATCTCGCTAAAGGGCGCATTGCAGCGTTAAAATCGAACTCAAAATGCTCACATACTTCATGTATGCTCCGCTTTTTCCTTCGATTTTGCCTTGCACTGCATCCCTTGATCGAGATCTTGAACAGGTTCTAACGCCTGGGAGCGTCAAAGACGAACCCACCGGGAAGTGTGCGAGATGCCTCATTTGCAAGTCGCCTTCTGTATCCCTTCCCACGCCACCTCGGCGAGATAGTCGATTTGCTCCGGCGTGATGACATAAGGCGGCATGAAATAAATGACGTTGCCCAGCGGCCGCAGCAGCGCCCCCTTTTCCAGTGCGTGCAGATACACGCGCAGGCCGCGGCGTTCCTGCCAGGGGTAGGGTTCGCGCGAAGGCTTGTCCTTGACCATCTCGATGGCGAGAATCATGCCGCGCTGGCGGACTTCGGCGACGTGGGGATGGTCCGCGAAATGCGCGGTGGCGGCGCGCATGCATTCGGCCAATTCGCGGTTCTTTTCCAGCACCTTGTCCTGCTCGAAAATATCCAGCGTGGCCAGCGCGGCGCGGCAGGCCAGCGGATTGCCGGTGTAACTGTGCGAATGCAGGAAGGCCGTCAGCTTCTCATAGTCGTCGTAGAAGGCCTCGTAGATGCGGTCGGTCGTCAGCACCACGGATAGCGGCAGATAACCCCCGGTCAACCCTTTCGACAGGCACATGAAGTCGGGAGTGATATTGGCTTGTTCACAGGCGAACAGCGTGCCGGTGCGGCCAAAGCCCACGGCAACTTCATCGGCGATGAGATGGACGTTGTGCCTGTCACAGGCCGCGCGCAGCAGGGCGAGATACAGCGGATCGTACATGCGCATATACCCGGCGCACTGTACCAGCGGCTCCACGATCACCGCGCACACCTGGCCGGCATGCTGTTCCAGGGCCTGTTCCATGTGCGCGAACATGCGACGCGAGTAATCGGCGCAGGACTCGCCGCTTTCACGGTAAAAACAGTCGGGGGAGGGGACGCTGATCGTTTCCATCAGCAGCGGCGCGTAGGTTTCCTTGTAAAGCGGAACATTGCCGACAGCCAGCGCGCCCAAGGTCTCGCCATGATAACTGTTGCTCAGGGTGATGAATTTGGTCTTGCTTGTCTGTCCCTGATTGCGCCAATAGTGATAACTCATCTTCAGCGCCACTTCCACGGCGGACGAGCCGTTGTCGGCATAAAAGCAGCGGTTCAAACCGGGCGGTGACAGCGCAACCAACCGTTCCGAAAGCCGGATCACCGGCTCATGGGAAAAACCCGCGAGCAAGACATGTTCGAGCGTATCGAGCTGTTCGCGCAAGGCGGCATTGATGCGCGGATTGGCGTGGCCGAACAAATTCACCCACCATGAACTGATGGCGTCGATATAGCGCTTGCCGTCGAAATCTTCCAGCCATACGCCTTCGCCGCGCCGGATCGGAATCAGCGGCAGCCATGCGTGGTCCTTCATCTGCGTGCAGGGATGCCATAGAACAGCCAGGTCACGATTTCTAATGGATTGATTTAACATGAAATATAGTATTATGATCGTTGCGTGGACAAATAGCTGGACGATCGCAAGCGATGGGCCAGACGAAGATGACAAAACATAGGGAGAAAATCCTACAAATGCCACCCCAAAAACCATACGTTATTTGCTACAATGGGCGCCTAAAATGCAGAAAGCCCTGAATATTTCATCTTGGAATTCTTCTGAATCAATCAAAGGTTCACGTAACAAATCTGTAATTCTCGAAAGGCTATGCTTGAAACAGTACAACCAAGGTTTCCATAGTGGTGTCGATACAGGGGATCAATAACGAATGAATATATCATTATCGCGGTATCGGGGTCGCCCCCTCATCCGGGCGGTATGCGTCTTTATGCTGCCTGTGGTCCTGGCGGGCTGTGCCATCAAGAAATATCCTCCTTTGCCGACAACCAAAGGCACGCTGCCTTCCACGTCCGACCCCGCCGCCTATAACTACCTCATCGGCCCGGGCGATAACGTCAACATCTTTGTCTGGCGCAATGCCGAGGTTTCAACGTCCGTGACGGTGCGCCCCGATGGCAAGATCACTACCCCCTTGGTGGAAGACCTGCCCGCCAGCGGCAAGACGCCCACCCAACTGGCCCGTGATATCGAAAAATCCCTGGCGACATATATCAAGGAACCTATCGTCACCGTCATCGTAGGAGGATTTATTGGTCCGTACAGCGAGCAGATCCGCGTCGTGGGCGAGGCCGCCAAGCCTCAGGCGCTTCCTTATCGCCAGAAAATGACGATGCTCGATCTGATGATCGCGGTGGGCGGCATCACGGACTTCGCCGATGGCAACAAGGCCAGCATCGTGCGCTTTGTCGATGGAAAGCAGAGACAGTTTCAGGTGCGCCTGGAGGATCTGGTCAAGGATGGCGATATCAGCGCCAATGTTGACATGCTGCCTGGGGATATCTTGATCATACCCGAGTCCTGGTTCTAGCTCCTTATTTGTTATGGAAGCGCTGATATATTGGCGCTTCCACGCGGCACATGGAAGTGTCGCCGTTTTCGATGGCGGTTCGCCATCGAAAACGAAGGAAAGCGAAAATCACATTTTTTGCTTTCCTTGTGTTGAAGAATTCCAGAATGGAATTATTCAACGTTTTCTTAAGGAACCTCTGAATAATTCAGAGGTTCCGCGGCACAGGGATGTGCCGGCATTTTTCAATCACGGCAAGTGATTGAAAAATGAAGAAAAGCAAAAATCGCATTTTTGCTTTTCGTGCTCTGAGAATTCCAGGATGGAATTATTCAGAGCTTCCTTAAGTAAGCTCCGAGGTGGATTGATGCAAGAAATAATCGCCCAAGGATTGGTCTATGTGCGCGGTATCTGGCGCCATCGCTGGTTCCTGTTGTTGGTGGCGTGGCTGGTTTGCGCGGCGGGATGGATCATCGTCTACAAAATGCCCGACCAGTACAAGGCGTCGGCGCGTGTCTATGTGGACACCCAATCGGTGCTCAAGCCTTTGTTGCGCGGCTTGACGGTCGAGACCGACGTTGGTCAGCAAGTCGCCCTCATGACCCGCACTCTGCTCAGCCGCCCCAATCTGGAAAAAGTGGCGCGCATGACGGACCTGGATCTGAAGGCCCAGCAACCGGAGCAGATGGAGTCCTTGCTCGAAGGCTTGAGCAAACAGATCACGCTGGAAGGCACGGGGCGGGAAAATCTGTACACCATTTCCTATGTCAATGCCGATCCGCAATTAGCCAAGCGGGTGGTGCAATCTCTGCTGACGATATTCGTTGAGAATAGTCTTGGCGAAAGCCGCAAGGATTCGGACAGCGCGCAGCAATTCATCGACAAGCAGATCCAGGAATACGAGCAGCGTCTCGTCGAGGCGGAAGAGAGGCTCAAGGAGTTCAAGCGCAAGAATGTCGGCATCATGCCCTCCCGCGGTGAGGGATATTACGAAAGCATGCAGTCTGAAATGGCGGCGCTCGATCAGGCGCGGCTGGAATTGCGTCAGGCGGAAAACCGCCGCAATGAAATCAAGCGCCAGCTCGAGGACGAGGAACTGAACTCGGAGTCGAGCGCCATTGTGCAGCCGACGCTTTCCACGTCGGCGATCGATGGACGCATTCGCGATTTGCAGTCCAGGATGGACAGCCTCTTGCTGCAATACACCGAGCGTCACCCGGATGTGATCGAGATCAAACGCATCATGGCCGATCTCGAGAAGCAAAAGGCGCAGGAGCTTAAATCCATGGCGAAGAAAGGCCCGCAGGCTGAAACCAATCCGGTATATGCGCAAGTCAAGATTGCCTTGAGTCAGGCCGATGCCAATGTGGCAGCCTTGAGAACGAGCGTCGCCGAGCATACCCGACGGATCGCCCAGCTAAAGGGAATGGTTGACGTCATCCCCCAGGTTGAAACGGAGATGGCCCAGCTCAACCGTGACTATGAAGTGAACAAACAGAACTACGAAACGCTGCTGGCGCGCAGAGAGGCCGCCAAGATGTCCCAGCAGGCCGGAGAGAGCGCCGACGAGGTCAAGTTTCGCGTGATCGATCCGCCATTTGTTCCCACCACGCCTTCCGGGCCGAATCGTCCGTTGCTCATGGGGCTGGTCATGCTTGGCGGTTTGGCGGCGGGGCTGGTGTTTGCATTTCTGCTGTCGCAGCTCAGGCCGGTATTTGACGATCGCCGTACTCTTTCAGAGATCACGGGAGTCCCTGTGCTGGGCAGCGTAGCCATGGTATGGACCGCGGCGCAAACCCAGAAACGGCGTATCGAACTCGGTTCTTTCGCGCTGGCCGGGCTCGCCCTGCTGACGGTTTTTGCGGGTATCGAGACCTTGCAGTTGCTCGATATCGATGTTTTGGGGCGAATCAAAAACCTGGTGGGAAGCTGATTCATGAGCACAATCGAAAAGGCTATAGAAAAACTGGGCAACGTCGTCGCCGCGACGCCGCAATCCGGCGATGCGCGCGATCAAAAGACGGCTGATCAATTGCATAGCACGATCCAGCAGGCGATTGAGACCCTCAGCAAGCTGGCCAGCCAGCCGGGGCAGACGACGCAGGTGGATACCACGGCGTCTGTGGAAGCGTCAATCCCAGGCAATGACGGTGTGCCGGAGCCGGATCAGCGGAAAACCGGCTTGTCATCTGTCACCGGATTGTCGCGTGAAGTCACGCTCGACCTGTTGCGACTCAGAGCGGCAGGAATGATTACATCGGATACCGCGCGCACTCAGATCGCCGAGGAATTCCGCATGATCAAACGCCCCTTGCTGAAAAACGCCTTCGGCCAAGGCGCCGTTCTGGTGAAGGATGGCAATCTGATCATGGTTACCAGCGCCTTTCCCAGCGAGGGCAAGACCTTCAACGCCATCAATCTGGCTATGAGTATCGCCACGGAGCTGGATAATACCGTGTTGCTGATAGATGCGGATGTGGCGCGGCCGTCCGTGACGAGCTATTTAGGTATCGAGTCCGGCCCGGGCCTGGTGGATTATCTGCTTGGCGATTATCCCGATTTGTCGCAGTTGATGATCAAGACCGATATCCCGAAATTGACCTTGCTGCCCGCGGGCAGGCGCCATCATCACTCGACGGAATTGCTCGCCAGCGAGAATATGCGCACATTGATGGCGGAACTGTCACAGCGCTATCCCGACCGGGTTGTGATTTTCGATTCTCCACCTCTCCTCGCCACCACCGAGGCCAGCGTGCTCGCTGGTCTGGTGGGACAGATCGTCGTTGTCGTGGAATCGGAGAAGACCACCCAGGATGCTCTCAAGGAAGCATTATCCCTGCTCGACGCCAACAAGAGCATCAATCTCATCCTGAACAAGAGCCGCCAGTCCTTCGGATCCGATTATTACGGCTCCTACTACGGCACTTACGGACAGTAAACCTCCGGCACATGCGTATTCCGACGATGCGGTGTGGAGAGGGGGCGGCCGGTTCCGGCTGGTTCTGTTGTTGCCTGATGGCGCTTCTGGCTGTTCCCGGTGTGATATGGGCGGCCGAGTGGAAGATCACGCCCAGGGTGGATCTGATCGAAACGTATTCCGATAATATCGGGCTGGCGCCGCGTGGCAGGGAAACGGACGACTTCATCACGCAAATCAACCCCGGTGTTACGTTGACAGGAACGGGGAGCAGATTGAAGTTGAATCTCAACTACACGATGCAGAATCTGTTTTACCTCAAAAACGATCAACGTAACACCATTCGCCACCAGTTGAACAGCAATGCTACCGCGACCCTGATCGAGGACAAGCTGTTTGTCGATGGCGGCATATCGATTCGTCAACAGCCGACCACATTGACGGGCGCCACTTCTTTCGACAATCTTTCGCTCATCAATAACCGTACCAATGTCACGACATACCGAATTAGTCCGTATTTGATTCATGCCTTCGACTCCTTCGCCGTTTCGGAGTTGCGTTATGGCTATAACAAGGTCGACTTCGGGACGAGTGGATTCGACAGCGAATCAAATCTGTACTCGGCGCGTCTGTCCAGCGGCCCGCGCTTCAACCGTGTACCCTGGGGTCTGAGCTACAATCAGACGATGATCCATTACGATGGTTCCCGTGTGCCTGATACGAAGTTCGAGGTCGTTACCGGACAGCTAAGCTATGTCATCAGCCGCAAATTCAGCGTGTTCGGGAACGGCGGCTATGAGGATAATGATTATTCGTTCGCAACCAACCGCCAAAGACCCAGCGGTCCCTTCTGGAATGTCGGCGCCACATGGGCGCCGACGTCCCGCACCTCGTTGCGCGTTTCTTACGGGAAACGTTTTTTTGGCAACAATTATTCCTTGAATCTGACGCACCGCACCCGTCACAGCACCTGGCAGGCAAGCTACCTGGAAGATACGGTCACCATGCGCCAGTTGTTTTTCGAGCAGCGTTTCGGCCTGGTCTTTATTGATCCGATCACCTTGAGGCCGACGACCGATACGCAGACCGGGATTCCGATTCCGTTCGAATTCAACGTGCCATTCCTAACCAACGACGTGTTCATACGCAAGCGGTGGCAGGGGTCCGTCGGATACAAACTCAAGCGCAACGACCTGAGCCTTACCCTTTTTGATGAGCATCGTGAGTTCCAGAACAGGCCGGAAACGCAGGATGTCCGGGGTGGGCAGGCCACTTGGGGGCTGCAATTCGCCCCCTCTACCAAGTTGGTTATAGGAGGCGGGTTGCAGCATCTGGATTTGCCGTTCCAGGGTCGAAAGGATGATATATGGAATTTGACCGCCAGTGTAATCCGTAATCTGCAACCGAATCTGACCGGGGCCATCGAATACCGCTATCTGATGCGCGACTCGAATGCGTCGAACGCCGAGTACCGCGAAAACCGGATCACCGCCCGGATAGGCATGACTTTCTAATAAGGACCGAAGATGTACGAGTCATTTTACAAACTGCGAGACAAACCGTTCCAGTTGAGCCCGGATCCGCGTTTCTTTTTCGGCAGCCGCAGCCACAAACGCGCCATGGCCTATCTGCGTTATGGTGTTAATCAGGGCGAGGGATTCATCGTCGTCACCGGCGACATCGGCACGGGAAAGACGACATTGATGCGCGCCTTGTTCGCCGATCTGGCGCGCGAGAACGTCGTCGCCGCGCAACTGGTGACGACCCAGCTCGAAGCCGACGATATGCTGCGCATGGTGGCCGCTTCCTTCGGGCTGGCGCATGAAGGGGTGAGCAAGGCCGCGCTGCTGAAGAATCTCGAAGTTTTCCTCACCGCCCGCGCACGAGAGGGCAAGCGTGTGTTGCTGATGGTGGATGAAGCGCAGAATATTCCGCCGCGCGCTCTGGAAGAGCTGCGTATGTTATCCAACTTTCAGTCCGGTGAAAAAGCGCTGCTGCAAAGCTTCCTGCTCGGACAGGAAGAGTTCCGCCATATTCTGCAATCCGACGGCCTGGAGCAATTGCGCCAGCGCGTGATCGCCGCCTACCATTTGAACCCGCTGGATGCCGACGAGACCCGCGCCTATATCGAACACCGCCTGCGCATGGCCGGCTGGACGGCTGATCCCGCGTTCAGCGAAGGCGCCTACACCGCCATCCATGAAGCGACCGGCGGCATACCCCGGCGCATCAATACCTTCTGCGACCGGCTGTTGTTGTACGGTTTCCTGGAAGAGATCCACACCATCGACGAAAAAGCCGTCGCGGCGGTCGCCGAGGAATTGCGGCAGGAAGTGCCGCGCACCCAGGGCTCCGTCGCGCGCCACGAGCGCATCGCTTCAACAGGCGGTACCGTCGAGCGGCGCCTGGCGGCGCTGGAGGAGTCTGTTCAAACCTTGCAGGAATCGATTCATCAGGAACTGGGATTGATACGGCGGGCGGTTTTGCGGGGTGGGGATGAGGGGTAGAGGGTTTGCCAAAACTGGTCATAAACGCGTGAATATGGAGGTGTCGCGCGCAATTGGGGGTGGTTATGTCAAGTCAGTCAATAATGTGCATCATGTCTTTGTCGCTAATCCGTGCGCATGGTGCACGCTACTCTCTCTCGCCATTCCGGTATGCCCGTAAAGCAACTCATTGGTTTACTGGTTTACTGGTTTCTTGCTTTTTTGTCCTTGATGCTTCGGCTGGCGCCATGCCCGTGGCGAAACACTGGGAATACCGCGACAACATGTCGGGGCCTAACGAGATCTATCTGGAACTCAATGACGCGGTTTATGCGTCACTTAGGACAGCGTGCCGCAATCTCAAGAGTTGCGTGATAACGCAAATTAATCCGCCGTTTACTTTCGGGGCGAATTGGGATGCCAGTTATATTTACCAGCGATATGGCGATGAATACTGGAGCGCTGGAATGCTGTCAGGGAATAGTTATCACGGTTGTCCAGAAGGGTACATCAATACCGGCGGTGATGCGTGTGTTCCAGGTACTTTTAATCCACCTAAAAATAGCGGGGAGTGTGGCGGCGGCGGTGGCGCAGGAAAAGGTGCCAGCTATGTCGGGAACCCAATTAATCCTGGTTGGGGCAACAAATATCAACCCGAAATCCAATATGTCGGTTCAGGAAGTTTTCCTTTAATCTTGGAGTTTTATTACAACAGCAGAATCGGGGGGGTAAAGTCTTACCTGGGGCTAGGAAGTGGTAGCCGCTGGCGGCACAGCTATAGCCGGGAAATCCGGGTAAACTCGTCGGCGACCATTACGACCGCCACCGCTTATCGCCATGATGGCAAAGCTTATCACTTTACTTTGACGAATGGGGCTTGGATAGCCGACTCTGACATTGCTGATTCTTTGATTCGCCTTACCGATGTCGCAGGTCAGGGCATTGGTTGGAAATTCATCAATAGTCAAAATGACGAAATTGAAACCTATGATGTGAGTGGCAAGCTGATATCGATTGCCAATCGTACCGGATTAACTCACGTTCTAAGCTACGATGCTGCCAATCGGCTTGCCACCATTGCGGATCCTGTTGGTCGTTTCCTCACATTCGCGTATGATGCCCAAGATCGCATCAGTGCGGTAGCTGATCCTGCCGGGGGAATATATAGTTATGCCTACAACACCAGCAATAATTTGGCCTCCGTCACTTATCCAGACGGAAAGACTCGCAGCTATCTGTATGAAAACACATCCTTCCCCCATGCCCTGACCGGCATCATCGACGAAAACGGAGATCGCTACGCCACCTACGCCTATGACACCCAAGGCCGGGCCATTTCTTCGGAACACGCGGGTGGAGCGGAGAAGGTTACGCTGGCCTACAATGCCGACGGTTCCACCGTTGTGACCGATGCCCTAGGCACATCGCGCACCTACAATTTCCAGACCATCCTCGGTGTCGTCAAAAACACCGGCATCACCCAGCCCTGCGCTACCTGCGGCGGAGACTCATCCAGCACCACCTACGATCCCAACGGCAACGTCGCCTCCAAAACCGACTTCAACGGCGTGACAACGACATACACCCACGACCTCACCCGCAACCTCGAAATCTCCCGCACCGAAGCCTACGGCACTCCCCAGGCGCGGACCATCACTACCGAATGGCATCCGGTTTTCCGCTTGCCTACGAAAATCACCGAGTCCAACCGCATCACCACGTTCACCTATGATGCCCAAGGCAACCTGCTGCAAAAGACCCTTGCCTCGGGCACGCAATCCCGCACTTGGACCTACACCTATAACAACCTCGGCCAGGTGCTCACCGCCGACGGCCCGCGCACCGATGTCGCCGATGTCACCACCTACGCTTATGACAGCCAGGGCAATCTCGCCACCGTCACCAACGCCCTGGGCCACATCACCCGCCTTACCGCCTATGACGCCCACGGCCGCTCCCTGACCATCCAGGATCCCAACGGCCTCATCACCCAATTGGCCTATGATCCGCGCGGCCGCCTTATCTCCCGCACCATCGGCAGTGAGGTGACCGCCTATCAATACGACGGCGTGGGACAACTGATCAAGGTCACCTTGCCGGATGCTTCCGTCGTTAACTACACCTACGATGCCGCCCATCGCCTGACTGCCATCGGTGACACGCTCGGCAACCGTATCGCCTACACCCTCAACCCGATGGGCAACCGCATCAAGGAAGACATCTACGACCCCAACGGCGTACTCACCCAAACCCGTACTCGCGTCTACGACGCCCTCAACCGTCTCGCCCAGCACCTCGGCGCGCAGAACCAGAGCACCGCCTACCAGTACGACGCCAACGGCAACCTCACCACCACCACCAACCCCCTGAGCTACACCAACACCAATAGCTATGACGCCCTGAACCGCCTGATCCAGGTCACTGACCCGGCCGGTGGCATCACCCGCTATGCCTACGACGCCAGCGACCGAGTCACCCAAGTCACCGACCCGCGCGGCATCGGCACCGCCTACACCTATGACGGCCTGGACAACCTCACCCAGACCGTCAGCCTGGATGCCGGGACGACGACCAACACCTATGACGCCAACGGCAACCTCACCTCCCAGATCGATGCCCGCAACCGGAAGACCACCTATACCTACGACACCCTCAATCGCCTGACCAGAACCGCCTTCGTTGACGGCGCCGCCATCACCTGGCAATACGACACCGGCGTCAACGGTCTGGGCCGCCTTACCAAAATGACCGACCCCAGCGGCAACACACAATGGACCTACAGCCCCCAAGGCCGCGTCCTGAGCAAGATTCAACTCACCGGTACCGTAAGCCAAACCCTCAGCTATGCCTATGACAGCGCCGGCCGCCTGAGCCAGATCACCTATCCCTCCGCCAGGAAGGTGGCTTATGGCTATGACGCCGCCGGCCGAATCAGTAACATCACCCTCAACGGCCAGCCCCTGCTTTCCAACGTCCAATACCAGCCCCACGGCCCCGCCAAGAGCTGGACATGGGGCAACGGTACCGTCTATCAACGCGCTTTCGACGCGGATGGTCGCCTTACCAGCCACCCCCAAGGCAACCTGAGCTATGACGCCGCCGGCCGCCCCGTCCTGCAACAAACCTCAAGCGGCACCCACAGCTACGGCTATGACGCCTTAGACCGGCTCACAGACTACGCCAATCCCGCCGGGGCGACCTCCAGCCACCAATACGACATCAACGGCAATCGCACCCGGCTGACCCAGGGCGGAGCCATCACCGATTACACTATCCCCGCCACCAGCAACCGTCTCATCGGCCAGAGCGGAACCACGCCCAAAAACTACACCTACGATGCCGCCGGAAACCTCACTGCCGACGGCACCTATGCCTACACCTACAACGCCCGAGGCCGATTGTCCAAGGTCGCCTATGGCACCAAGAGTAATACCTATGCCCTCAACGGCCTGGGCCAGCGCGTCATGAAAACCGGCACTGGCGTCAGCACCGGTACCAACCGCTTCGTCTACGACGAGCAGGGTCATCTGCT
This sequence comes from Gammaproteobacteria bacterium, assembly GCA_033717875.1. Classification (GTDB taxonomy): domain Bacteria; phylum Pseudomonadota; class Gammaproteobacteria; family Ga007554; genus SBBG01. Next base: position 49,186 of record JADDKJ010000004.1, on the reverse strand, counting down.
GGGCGAATACAACAGCACCGCCGGAATGATCCAGGAAACCGTCTACCTCGGCGATACCCCCGTCGCTGTGCTCACGCCCACCGCCACTTACTACATCCACGCCGACCACCTCGACACTCCGCGCGCCCTCACCGACACTGCGAACAAAGTGATCTGGCGCTGGGACTCGGATCCCTTCGGCGCCACCGCCACCAATGAAGACCCGGACGGGGACAAGAAGAAGTTCAGCTACAACCTGAGATTTCCGGGGCAGTATTTTGATAAGGAGACGGGGCTGCATTACAACTACTTCAGGGATTATGATCCGAGGGTGGGGAGGTATGTGCAGAGTGATCCGATTGGGTTGAGGGGTGGGTTAAATACCTATACATATGTCGAAAATAATCCACTTAGTTTTGTCGATCCTGAAGGATTGAGAGGATTCAAGATACCCGCCCCCGTTAAGAAATTTTGGGACGATTTGAACTTTGATGGCCCCAGCCCTGGGTTGAAACACGGAAATGGTCGTGTGTGCCAAATTCGATACCAAAAGAAGCCTGTTTTACGAATGGATTATCAGCCCATACCGGGTTCAAATAATGAGCCGAGATTGCATGTTCATGTTCCCCCGAACATGAACAATCATTACTCTGTTGACCCAAGGAGTATTTTTGATTGATACACGATTTGTACTCAGAAGCCATTGCCCTTATTGAGAGGGCGCTATGTGCGACGCTGACAGCCGATGAGGCTGGTCGCTTCTTGTCGGGTTTAAGAAGTGATGCTGATCATATTATTTCCGAAGCTGCACATGCTGTTGTTCATTTTGTGACGGATGCAGATATTCGGAAACGGGACAAAGAATACGACATTCTGCTTAGAGCTGAACTGGAGAAATATGCCGAACGGATGAAGAGCAAACTTAGCCCGGATGGAATGAAATGAAATCCAGGATCGCCGTGATTTGAACTGGTGCCGTTCTTGATTGCGCTGTGCTTCATCGAAACCACATGGCCGGGGGTGGTTTCGGTGAATGGTTCTACGCGCTGATGTTGCGGTGACTGTTTCCCGGATTACGCTTTTCTCCATCCGGGCTACTTGCTAGTTTGGGGCACGCTAGATGACCCTGAAAAAAATCATAATTTCTATAGTGCTGATGCTTTTAATAGTATGGATATATCGCGAAATCCAAGTCGATACGTGCTTAGATCGTGGTGGACGTTGGAATACTGAAAGTGGGTATTGGGGTCATTGTGAGGGATCTCAATGGAAAGTGCCCCCATAAGATGAATCCTGGTAACCCGCGTAAGGCGCCCTGGTAGACGTAGGGTGCAATAAGCGAAGTGCATTGCACCGGATGTAGCGAATGTTGCCGGTTGTGCGGGTGCGAATAGCTCATCCATGGCCTGTGAAATTTTTTGCGGCCTGTTCCGGCCTAATGGCCTCTCGCCGCATTATTGATTTGATGAGGGACTGATGTTTAGCAAGAAAGTTATCTTTATTGCTGTAGTCGTTGCTCTATTGGTAGTTGGGGGTGTTTGGCTGTGGCAGTAAATACAAATTGACCGCTGCCTAGATAATGGCGGGCGCTGGAATTACGAGAACGGAAAGTGCGAAGTCAAGTGATGCACGCATGCCAGCGAGATACCCCGGAAGGAGTGAAACGGATTCCGGGATTCGATGCATGAGCCGCCGCGGCTACGGCTCTCTCGGAACTTCCCCCACCTGCAAGTCGCGTCGCTTGTGGATGACCGCCAGAATGTTGATGTGCGTGGTCTTTATCTCGTAGAGGACGCGATAGGAATACAGCGCCCAAAAGGCGAACGCATCCGCGCCAGCCCTGTGGCCAAACGGGAACGGGATATCTGGCAGCGGACATATCGAGAACACCAAATCCGGGATGAGCATGATCTGATACGGCATGTGGATTATATACATTACAACCCGGTGAAGCATGGCTGGGTCAACCGCCCTGTGGATTGGCCTCATTCAACGCTACATGGCTACAGGAAGCAACCCACACGAACCCGCGTTGACCCCATCATCATTACCCTCACCCCAGCCCTCTCCCGCGCGCGGGAGAGGGTGAAAAGCAGATATACTTGATCGCCGGGTTAATAAGATTCCATCTGGCCGAATCAACAGGATAGACAGTGAAAAATTCAACGGTACCAAAAATAGTTTGCGTCGTAGGCGCCCGCCCCAACTTCATGAAAATCGCGCCGATCATGGAGGCGCTGGTGTCGGCGCCGCGGGCGTTGCGGGCGCATCTGGTGCATACGGGCCAGCATTACGATGCGGCGATGAAACATCAGTTCTTCACTCAGCTGGGTATTCCCCATCCCGATGTCGATCTCGGTGTGGGTTCCGGCAGCCATGCGATGCAGACGGCGGAGATCATGCGTCATTTCGAGCCGGTGCTGGATGTGGAGCGGCCGCAGGCGGTGCTGGTGGTGGGGGATGTCAATTCCACCATTGCCTGCGCCCTGGTGGCGTCGAAAAAGGGTGTGCCGGTGATTCATGTCGAGGCGGGGCTGCGCAGTTACGATCGCGCCATGCCTGAGGAGATCAACCGCGTGCTCACCGATCAGATTTCCGATCTGTTGTTCACCACCGAGCGTAGCGCGCGCGACAACCTGTTGCGCGAGGGTGTGGCGGACGAGCGCATCCATTTCGCCGGCAACGTGATGATCGACACGTTGATGCGGCACGTCAAGCAGGCCACGCCGGCGGAGCAGACTTTGGCGGCGGTGACCGATTCCGCGCCGTTTCTGGCGGGTTCCACCGGCTTTGGTGTATTGACCTTGCATCGCCCGTCGAATGTCGACGATCCCGTGGTACTGGGAAGGTTGCTGACCGTGTTGCGTGAGATCAGCGCGGATCTGCCATTGATCTTCCCGATACATCCACGTACCGAGGCGCGCATTGCGCAGGCGGGGTTGGCCGGGTTGCTCGACACGTCGCGCATTCAGCGCCTGCCGCCGCTGGGTTATCTCGAAATGCTCGGGCTGATGTCGCGCGCCCGCCTGGTGTTGACCGACTCGGGCGGTATCCAGGAAGAGACCACGGCGTTGGGTGTGCCCTGTATCACCTTGCGCGAAAACACCGAGCGGCCGATAACGGTGGAGCAAGGCACCAATACCATTGTCGGGACCGATGCGGTGAAAATCATGGCGGCAGTGAGCGACGTTCTGAAAAATGGCGGCAAGGCGGGCAGGGTGCCGGAGTTGTGGGACGGACGTGCCGCGCAGCGTATCGCGGCGGCATTGTGTGAGTGGCTGCCATGATACTGGATAGCATATGCAATGCGATGACGGTGGACGTGGAGGATTATTTTCAGGTTTCCGCCTTTGAAAAGCATGTGCGCCGCGAGCAGTGGGATGTCACGCCGTGCCGGGTCGAGGACAATACCGAGCGGGTGATGGCGTTGTTCGATGCGCATGGCGTCAAGGCGACATTTTTCATGTTGGGCTGGGTGGCGGAGCGTTATCCGCAATTGCTCAGGCGCATCGTGGACAACGGCCATGAGCTGGCCAGCCATGGTTATAGCCATGTGCGGGTGATACACCAGTCACCGCAGCAATTCCGCGAGGATGTCTGCCGTACCAAGAGGATGCTGGAAGACACCGGCGGCGTGCAGGTGCGCGGTTACCGGGCGGCGAGTTATTCCATTGGTGCGCGCAATCTGTGGGCGCTGGATGTGCTGGCCGAAACCGGCCATGTTTACAGTTCCAGCATCTATCCCATCCGCCACGATCTTTATGGCATGCCCGAGGCGCCGCGTTTTGCCTTTTATCCGCACGAAAAAAAGAATTTGCTTGAGATTCCCGTGACGACGGTGAACGTGTTTGATCAAAAGCTGCCTTGTGGCGGTGGCGGTTATTTCCGCTTTCTGCCCTATGGCGTGTCGCGTTGGGCGATGCGCCGGGTCAACAACGATGACAGCCAACCCTGCGTGTTTTATTTTCATCCCTGGGAGATCGATCCCGGCCAGCCGCGTATGCAAGGCATCAGTCTCAAGACCCGTTTTCGTCATTATCTGAATCTGCATCGTATGGAGGCGCGTCTTGCGGCGCTGCTCAAGGATTTCCGCTGGGGACGCATGGATCGGGTGTTTCTGGAAGGAACACAGGCCGCCCCCGTTTTCCCGCTTCTTCAGGAAACAGTGTCTCATGCAGGTTAAGCAGCTCGATGTGAAGGATGCCGCGCGCTGGGATGATTTTGTCGCCGCCTGCCCCGAGGCGACTTTTTTTCATCGTGCGGGTTGGAAGAAAGTGATCGAGGAGGGACTGGGGCACCGCTGCTATTTTTTGTACGCGGAGCGGGAGGGTGAAATCCAGGGCGTGCTGCCGTTAGGTCATGTCAACAGCCGCTTGTTCGGCAACGCCATCGCGTCATTGCCATTTTGTGTCTATGGCGGTGTCGCCGCGGTCAACGAAGACGCGCGCGGCGCCCTGTACAGTGAGGCGCAACGCTTGGCGGCGCAGCTTGGTGTGGATTATCTGGAACTGCGCAATAGGAAGCCGCAACGTTCCGATTGGCCATCCAAGGATCTCTACGTCACGTTCCGCAAGGAGATCGATCCCGACCCCGAAAAGAACATGCTGGCGATTCCCCGCAAACAGCGTGCGATGGTGCGCAAGGGCATCAAAAACGAATTGGCGGGCGAGATCGATGATAATGTTAATCGCTTTTTCGAGGCCTATGCGCGCAGCGTCCATTATCTTGGGACGCCGGTCAACAGCAAGAAATATTACCGGATGCTCAAGCAGGTGTTTGGCGAGGACTGTGAAGTGCTCACCATCACAAAGGACGGGCGTACGGTGAGCAGCGTGTTGAGTTTCTATTTTCGTGATGAGGTGTTGCCGTATTATGGCGGCGGCACCAGCGAGGCGCGCGAACTGGCGGCCAACGACTTCATGTACTGGGAGCTGATGCGCCGCGCCTGCGAACGCGGCATCAAGGTATTCGATTTCGGGCGCAGCAAGAAGGGTACCGGCTCGTACAGTTTCAAGGAACACTGGGGTTTCGAGCCGCAGCCTTTGCACTACGAATTCTGTTTGCTTGGCGCCAAGGAGCTGCCGGATATCAACCCGCTCAACCCGAAATATCAGTTGTTCATCAAGCTGTGGAAGGCCATGCCTTTTGCGTTGAGCAAGGCGATCGGCCCGCTGCTGGCGAAAGATCTTGGGTGAAGGCGGATGGAGGAATTGCTACTGCTGGTGCATCGCATTCCCTACCCGCCGAACAAGGGGGATAAGATTCGCTCGTTCCATATCCTCAAGCATTTGACGGGCAGATACCGGGTTCATCTGGGGACGTTCGTGGACGACGCGATGGATTGGCAATATGTGCCGCTGTTGCGTGAGATGTGCGGCGAGACGCATTTCGCGCCACTGAATCCCCGGGCCGCGCGCCTGCGCAGCCTGGCCGGCCTGGCGCGCGGCGAGCCCTTGACCCTGCCGTATTACCGCAATGCGGATATGCAGCGTTGGGTGAACCGCTTGTTGCAAAGCCGTCCGGTCCGGCGCGTGTTGGTGTTTTCCGGCGCGATGGCGCAATACGTGATGGGGAACGATTTGCCCGATATGCGGCGCGTCGTTGATTTTGTCGATGTCGATTCCGACAAGTGGCGGCAGTATGCGGCAAGCAAGTCTTTTCCGATGAACGCCGTCTACCGGCGCGAGGCCGCGCGATTGCTGGACTTCGAGCGGCGCGTGGCGGATGCTTTCGACGCCAGCGTGTTCGTCTCGCGCGAGGAGGCGGAGCTGTTTCAGCGTCTGGCCCCGGAAAGTACCGGACGCATCTGGCATGTCGACAATGGTGTGGATAGTGACTATTTTTCGCCGGAGCGGGACTATGACTGTCCTTATCAGGCGAACGAGCAGGTACTGGTGTTCACGGGCGCCATGGATTATTGGGCGAATGTCGATGCGGTATGCTGGTTCGCCCGCGAGGTATTTCCTCGCATACATGAGCGGATGCCGCAAGCGCGGTTTTATATCGTCGGCGGGCGACCCGCCGAGGCGGTGCTGGAATTGAACCGCTTGCCGGGCGTGCAGGTAACCGGTGCGGTGCCCGATGTGCGCCCTTATCTCGCCCACGCCGTGGCGGCGGTCGCCCCGTTGCGCATTGCGCGCGGTGTGCAGAACAAGGTGCTGGAGGCATTGGCCATGGCCAAGCCGGTGCTGGCGACCACGGCGGCGGCGGAGGGCATCGAAGGCGATGCCGGTCTTTTGCTGGCTGACGATGCGCAAATGCAGGCCGATCTGGCGCTGCGATTATTGCGTGGGGAGGTTACCGGTTTCAGGACAGGCCGTGAGTGCGTAGTGCGGCGCTACAACTGGAACGCGAATCTTGCCCGCTTCGAGCATTTGCTGGAAGGCGATGCAGCTGCCACGGAATTGACGGGCACAGTGGTGGCCGCATGAGCATCGGTTCATCACAACCGCCGCTGGTGGCGCATATCATCCATCGTCTCGATGTCGGCGGGCTGGAGAATGGCTTGGTGAATATCATCAACCGCACTCCGCCGGAGCGCTATCGTCATGCGATCATCTGCATGACGGACTACAACCCGGCCTTTCGCGCGCGCATCCGGCGCGAGGGCGTCGAGTGTCATGCGTTGCGCAAGCGCGAAGGCAAGGACCTGGGTGTTTATTTCAGGCTGCGTCGGTTGTTGAGCGAACTGCGCCCGGATATCGTGCACACCCGCAACCTGTCGGCGCTGGAGGCGCAACTGCCGGCTTGGCTGGCCGGTGTGCGCTGCCGTGTGCACGGCGAACATGGCCGGGACGTTCACGACATCGATGGCCGTAACCGCAAATACAATCTGCTGCGCCGCGCCTTCCGGCCGCTGGTGGACAAGTACATTCCGCTGTCGCGCGATTTGGAACGGTGGTTGAAAACACAAGTCGGCGTGCGGGAAGAAAAGATCGTGCACATCTGTAACGGGGTGGACAGTATGCTGTTTCATCCCGCCGCGCAAGGGCGCGAACCTATGCCCGCGCCGGAATTTGCCGATACAGACAGTATCGTGATCGGTACGCTGGGGCGCATGCAGACGGTGAAGGATCAGCTCACCCTGGTGCGCGCCTTTTTGCTGCTGCTGGACCGTATTCCCGATGCGCGAAGACACCTGCGTCTGGTATTGATCGGCGATGGCCCGTTGCGGGAGCAGGCGCAACAATTGTTGCAACAGGCCAACGCCTTGGAGCTATGCTGGTTACCCGGTTCACGCGACGATGCGCCGGGCTTGCTGCGTGGGCTGGATATTTTCGTGCTGCCCTCGCTTGCCGAAGGGATCTCCAATACCATACTGGAAGCAATGGCCAGCGGGCTGCCGGTCGTGGCGGCCCGGGTTGGCGGCAACCCCGAGCTGGTGCTGGAAGGCAGGACAGGTGTATTGACGCCGGCTGGCGATCCTCATGCCATGGCCGATGCCTTGCAGGAGTATATAAACGACCGGCAACGGTCGCGCCGCCACGGCGCGGAAGGGCGGCGGCGCGTCGAGCAGGAGTTCAGTCTGGAGCGGATGGTGGAAAAATATCTTGGCGTGTATGATGCCGTGTTGTTCGAAAAGCAAGGCATACCGGGCACCTCTATAAATTCGCTGAAACCGCGATGGCGGCGTTGAAAAATGGCTCAAAATGCTCATGTACTCCGTGTACACTTCGCTTTTTCACCACTTTTCGCCTTGCCCTCGCGCCTTGATCAAGTTTATAGAGGTACCCTACCGTTGAACACGGCGCGAAGAGGCGGATAGATGTGCGGCATTGCAGGCATTTTTGATACACGCGGTTCTCGCCCGATCGACGACGCCCTGCTGGCACGCATGAATCAGGCCCAGTTTCACCGTGGGCCGGACGAGGGCGGGCAGCACACCGAACCGGGCGTGGGGCTGGCGCACCGCCGCCTGTCGATCATTGATCTCTCCAGCGGCCATCAGCCGTTGTTCAACGAAGATGGTTCGGTAGTCATCGTCTTCAATGGCGAGATCTACAATTTCCAGCCGCTGGCGCAGGAACTGGCGGCGCTGGGTCATACCTTCCGCACTCACAGCGATACCGAGGTGATCGTCCACGCCTGGGAGCAGTGGGGCGAGGATTGCGTGCGGCGTTTGCGTGGCATGTTCGCTTTCGCCATCTGGGACCGCGGCCGGCAGACACTGTTTCTGGCGCGCGACCGGCTGGGGATCAAGCCGCTCTATTACGCTCCGCTGGCCGATGGCCGTGTGGTGTTCGGTTCCGAACTCAAGGCCCTGCTGGTGCATCCCGATTTGCCGCGCCAGACCGATGCGCGCGCGGTGGAGGATTATTTCGCCTATGGTTATGTGCCCGAGCCCAAGACCATATTGCGTCATGCCTTCAAGCTGCCGCCGGGGTATACCTTGACGCTACGGCGCGGCGAGCCAATGCCTCAGCCTCGCCAATATTGGGATGTGCCCTTCAAGTCTGTTGGTGATCTCAGCGAAAATGAGGTCGGAGCGGAACTCATCGAGCGCCTGCGCGAGGCGGTGAGCAGTCACATGATTTCCGAGGTGCCGCTGGGCGCGTTTCTCTCCGGCGGGGTGGATTCCAGCGCGGTGGTGGCGATGATGGCGGGCTTGTCCAAAGAGCCGGTCAACACCTGTTCCATTTCTTTCGGCGATCCGCAATTCGACGAAGCGCGGCATGCGCAGGAAGTCGCCGAGCGTTATCATACCCGGCACTATGTGGAACGGGTGGATGCCGACGATTATGATCTCATCGACCGCCTGGCCGCGTTGTATGATGAACCCTATGCCGACAGTTCCGCGTTGCCGACCTATCGCGTCTGCGAACTGGCGCGCAAGCGCGTGACGGTGGCACTGTCCGGCGATGGCGGGGACGAGAATTTCGCCGGTTACCGACGCTACCGCTGGCATACCTACGAAGATCGGCTGCGTTCCCTGTTGCCCGATATCGTGCGCAAGCCGCTGTTCGGCACGATGGGGCGAGTCTATCCCAAGGCCGACTGGGCACCGAAGGTTTTGCGCGCCAAGACCACCTTCGAGGCGCTGGCGCGCGATTCAGTCGAGGGTTATTTTCATGGTGTGTCGGTGATGAGTGATGCGATGCGGGCGCGTCTGTTCAGCGCCGGTCTCCGGCGCGAGCTGCAAGGTTATCAGGCCATCGAGGTGATGCGCGATCACGCGCGCCACGCGCCGGATCATCCTCTGTCCAAGGTGCAGTATCTGGACATGAAGACCTATCTGGTGGGCGACATCCTCACCAAGGTGGACCGCGCCAGCATGGCCCACGCCCTGGAGGTGCGCGTGCCGCTGCTCGATCATGAGCTGGTGGAATGGGTCTCCGGCCTGCCGCCCGAGATGAAACTCAAAGGGCGCGAGGGCAAGCATATTTTCAAAAAGGCGCTGGAACCGCATTTGTCCGATAATATTTTATATCGCCCCAAGATGGGGTTTTCCGTGCCCCTGGCGAGCTGGTTTCGCGGACCGCTGCGCGAACGGGTGCGCGATGCGGTGTTGGGGCCGGCGCTTGCGGATAGCGGTATTTTCGACCAGGCCTTCTTGCGGCAATTGGTTGATCAGCATCAGTCCGGGGTGCGCGACCATAGCGCCGCGTTGTGGTCGCTGTTGATGTTCGAGGCGTTTGCGCGCCAGGTTTCAGGATCTTCGGTGACATCATGAGTACGACAAATTTATCATTGGCGCAGAATCCCAACGGCTGGCGCACGGCGGCGCTTTTGACCACCGCAGCCCTTCTGGTCATTCTCGGCCTGTTCTGGCAAACCGCGTTGTCGATGGTGGACATCTGGTGGCGCTCCGAGACTTTCGCGCATGGTTTCCTGATTGCGCCGATCAGCCTCTGGCTGATTTGGCGCAAACGCAAGGAGCTTGCCGCGCTGACGCCACAACCGAATCCGCTGGGATTCATCTTCATGGCCGGTTTCAGTCTGCTCTGGCTGATTTCCCATCTGGTCGATATTCTGGTGATACAGCAATTCGCCCTGGTGGGCGCCATCATCGCCGCGGTGTGGACTCTGCTGGGCACCGCGGTGGCATGGGCCATCGCCTTTCCGCTGGGATTCCTATTTTTCGCTGTGCCGGTAGGCGAAGGGCTGATCCCGCCGATGATGGATTTCACCGCCGACTTCACCGTCAAGGCGCTGCAACTGACCGGCATCCCGGTTTACCGCGAAGGCACCTTCTTCGAGATCCCGAGCGGCAACTGGTCGGTGGTGGAAGGGTGCAGCGGCGTGCGCTATCTGATCGCTTCGGCAACGCTGGGTTTTCTCTATGCCTATCTCACCTACCGTAGCATGTGGCGACGCACGATTTTCATCACGCTGTCGGTGATCATACCGATTTTCGCCAACGGCATGCGCGCCTATATGATCGTGATGATCGCGCACCTCAGCGATATGAAGCTCGCGCTGGGCATCGATCATTACATCTATGGCTGGGTATTCTTTGGCCTGGTGATGATTCTGTTGTTCTGGATCGGCAGCTTTTGGCGCGAAGATGAATATCCTGTCCCTGTCCGGGCTGCGCCGTTGGGCGGTATTGCCCGGTCGGCGGGCAACGGCATCAACAGAAAAATGACGATCATGGGCGCCGGGGTGCTCGCCGCGCTGGGGATAGGCCCTCTCGCCGCGCACCTTTATCAGGGTGACACAAACGAGGCCGCGCAGGTCACGCTTCATGCGCCCGCGCCGGCCGGCAACTGGCAGGCAAGCACTGCTCCCACATGGGATTGGCAGCCCCGCTATCTTGGAATGACCGCGCAACTGCAAAAGGCCTATATGCGTGGCGATCAAGCCGCCAGCATCTATCTGGCGTATTATCGAAATCAGCGCCAGGATGCCGAGCTGGTGAATTCGCAGAACGTCATGATCGAACAGAAACATCCGGTGTGGAGCAACATCGGCGAGCAATTCATCACCATCCCGCTCAACGGCCATTCCGTTCAGATCCGCCAGACCCGGTTGCGCTCGCCGGGCATGAACCTGCTGATCTGGGACTGGTACTGGCTGGACGGCACGTATACCTCCAATCATTATGTCGCCAAGCTGATCGAAGCCAAGAACAAACTGCTCGGCGGGCAGCGAAACGCCGCCGGCATCGTGATCGCCACCACGTACGAAGAGAAGCTCGAACCCGCGGTGGCGGTGTTGCGCGATGTGGTGACGGATATGCTGCCATCCATCGAGGCGAGTTTGAACGATGCAAGCGGCCAATGACAGGAATGCCGGCATGAGTCTCCACATCCTTCACATTCTCGATCATTCCATCCCGTTGCACAGCGGTTACACCTTCCGTACCCGCGCCATTCTGGAACAGCAGCGGGCGCTGGGCTGGGAGACCAGCCATATCACCAGCGCCAAGCACGCGCTGGCCGCTCCCTCGAACAGGCTGGAAGAGGATGTCGACGGATTGCATTTCTATCGCACCCCTCAGCCCACAGGGACGATGGCGCGCCTGCCGGTATTCGATCAGATCGCCGTCATCAATTCCCTGGCCGAACGGCTGGAACAGGTGGCGCGCGCGATCAGGCCGGACATCCTGCATGCCCATTCGCCGGCATTGAACGGCGTGGCGGCGCTTCGTGTCGGGAAAAAACTGAATATTCCCGTGGTCTACGAAGTACGTGCCTTCTGGGAGGATGCCGCGGTGGATCACGGCACCAGCCGCGAGGGTGGAGCGCGTTATCGTGCCACACGCGCTCTGGAGACCCATGTGTTCAAACAGGCCGATGCGGTAACCTGCATCTGCGAAGGGCTGCGCAACGACATCGTGGCGCGCGGTGTTGCCGCGCAGAAGGTGACGGTCATTCCCAATGCGGTGGATTTGGACCGTTTCACCCTGGGCGGTGTGCCCGACGCCGGGCTGGCCGCGCAATTGGGTCTGACGGGCATGCGTGTGCTCGGTTTCATCGGCTCCTTTTATGCGTATGAAGGCCTGCCGCTGTTGTTTCAGGCCATGCCGAAGATGCTGGCCCGCATGCCCCAGGCGCGCATACTGTTGGCCGGCGGTGGGCCACAGGAAGCCTATCTCAAACAACTCGCCGCCGAGTTGAACATCGCGGACAAGGTGATATTCACCGGCCGGGTTCCCCACGATCAAGTGCAACGTTATTATGATCTGGTCGATATTTTCGTCTATCCGCGGCTGTCGATGCGATTGACCGAACTGGTGACGCCGCTCAAGCCATTGGAAGCGATGGCGCAGGGGCGTTTGGTGCTGGCATCGGATGTCGGCGGGCATCGTGAGCTGATCCGTCAGGGTGAGAATGGCCTGCTGTTCCAGGCGGACGATGCCGGTGCATTGGCCGAATCGGCGCTCGATTTGCTGGCGCATGAAGAACGCTGGCCCGTCTTGCGTGCACAAGCCCGCCATTATGTCGAAACGGAACGCAACTGGCCGGTGAGTGTGGCGCGTTACCAGGCGGTTTATGAGCGTCTGATTTCACCCAGTAGAGGCTTGGCCTGTGCCTGAAGAGTCACTTACCGGAGAGCGTCCGCGGCTGGTGGTTTTTACCACGCTGTTTCCTCATCCGGGGCAGCCCAATGCCGGCGTCTTCATCCGCGAGCGCATGTTCCGGGTCGGGCAACATTTGCCTCTGGTTGTCGTCGCGCCGGTGCCATGGTTTCCGTTGCAGGGCTTGTTGCGCGTGTTCCGCCCGCACTTTCGCCCCGCCGCGCCGCGCCGGGAAGTTCAGAATGGCTTCGAAGTGTTTCACCCTCGTTTCTTTTCCATCCCGGGTCTGTTCAAATCGCTGGATGGCATATTCATGGCGCTGAGTACGCTGCCTTTGATGTTGCGGCTCAAACGGCGCTTCGGTTTCGATGTCATCGACGCTCACTTCGCCTTTCCCGACGGCGATGCCGCGACACTACTCGGCAAGTGGCTGGGCGTGCCGGTGACCATCACACTGCGCGGCACGGAGGTTCCATTGTCGCGCATGCCCTCGCGCCGGCGGCGGATGATATTGGCGATGCAGCGCGCCGCGCGGCTGTTTTCCGTCGCCGATGCGCTGAAACGGCATGCCGTTCAATTGGGGATCGACAGCGAAAAACTACGCGTGGTGGGCAACGGTGTCGATACCGGAAAATTCCATCCGGTATCCCGGCAGGAGGCGCGGCGAGCGTTGGGCGTGTCTCTGGATGCCCCCGTGTTTGTTTCCGTGGGAGGCTTGGTCGAGCGCAAAGGATTCCACCGGGTCATCGAGTGTTTGCCTGGATTGCGCCGGCAATTTCCCGGCGTGCGTTATTTGATCGCCGGCGGCGCCAGCGCCGAGGGTGACTGGAGCGAGCGCCTGCGCCGCCAGGTCGCTGAATTGGAGCTGGAAGAGAGTGTGATTTTTCTCGGCGCCTTGCCGGCCGACCAGCTTAAAACGCCGTTGTCGGCCGCGGATGTTTTTGTGCTAGCGACGCGCAACGAAGGTTGGGCCAATGTCTTTCTCGAAGCGATGGCCTGTGGTCTGCCGGTGGTGACGACGGATGTCGGAGGCAATGTCGAGGTCGTTTCACGACCAAGCCTGGGGACCCTGGTGCCGTTCGGTGACGCCGCCGCATTGGAGCGGGCGCTGGCCGAGGCGTTGCAGCATGATTGGAATCGCGCCGATATCATCGGTTACGCGCAGGAAAACGCCTGGGACAGGCGCGTTGCGGTGCTCCTCGATGAGTTTAAAGGCTTGTTCGCCAAGGCAGGACAGCTCCCCGGCCCTATCCCTGACGATGGCCAAAAGGTAAAGGCATCATGACCGGCCTCGCTCTCGATCACCCGCTTCAACCTTCGGGCGATCCCTATACCCGGCTCGTCTCCAGCGTGATTTTTCCGCTCCATGAATGGCTGAAACGCCATGCCACCGTGGCGGTACATCGGGAAATGGAAGTCAGCCAATGGTGGGATCAGGATCGGCTCAAGGCATTGCAGCTCGAACGGTTGCGTACCCTATTGCGGCATGCCGGGACGCATGTGCCGTATTACCGGCGCCTGTTCGCGGAAAACGGATTTCAGCCGGAGAAGGTCGAATCCGTTCAGGATCTGGCGCGCCTGCCGCTGCTGACCAAGGCACTGATCCGCGCCCATACCGAGGATCTCAAATCGGACGATGCCCGTGATCTGGCGCGTTTCAATACCGGCGGTTCCAGTGGTGAACCTTTGATCTTTTACATCGGCAAGCAACGCGTCAGCCACGACGTGGCCGCCAAATGGCGCGCCACTCGCTGGTGGGGCGTGGATATCGGCGATCCCGAGATCGTGGTATGGGGGTCGCCCATCGAGCTTGGCCGGCAGGACCGCGTCAAAGCCATGCGCGACAGACTGCTGCGCACGCGGCTATTGCCCGCTTTCGAGATGTCCCAGGCCAGGCTCGATGGCTTCATAGAGGAAATTCGCGCGTTCAAGCCAAGAATGCTGTTCGGCTATCCTTCCGCGCTGGCGCATATCGCGCGCCATGCCGAGGTCACGGGGTGGCGCATGGATGACCTGGGCATCAAAGTGGCTTTTGTCACCTCGGAGCGTCTCTATGATCACCAGCGCGCGCAGATCGAAAAGATCTTCGGCTGCCGTGTGGCGAATGGCTATGGTGGGCGCGATGCGGGATTCATCGCGCATGAATGCCCGGCAGGCGGTATGCACATCACGGCGGAGGATATCGTCGTCGAGATCGTCGATGAGGCGGGAAGGCCGCTGCCGCCCGGCGCATCGGGCGAAGTTGTCGTTACGCATCTCGCCACCCGAGATTTCCCGTTCATTCGCTACCGCACCGGCGATGTTGCGATATTGGACGACAAAAGTTGTTCATGTGGGCGAGGATTGCCGCTGATCAGGGAAGTGCAGGGCCGCACCACCGATTTCATCGTTGCCCAGGACGGCACGGTCATGCACGGTCTGGCCTTGATCTACATCATCCGCGATCTGCCCGGCGTGCGGCAATTCAAGATCGTCCAGAACAGCCTCGATGAGACTCGGATTCTGCTGGCCACTGATGACAGCTTTCGGGAGCCGGAGATCGAGAATATCAAATCGGGCGTCAGGCAACGGCTGGGAATGGGCGTGCGGGTGGAGGTCGAACGCGTGGCTGGCATTCCAAAAGAAGCCTCGGGCAAATACCGCTATGTCGTCAGCCATGTGGCTGCGGCCGCGAACGCGAGCGTGGGAACATGAGAGACATATTCGTTACCCTGGTGGTGCTGGGAAGCATCCCGGCCATCTTTCTCCAGCCGTATATCGGTATTCTGATGTGGTCATGGTTGGGCTACATGAATCCACATCGCATATCGTGGGGATTCGCCACCGAGTTTCCCTTCGCCATGATCGTCGGACTGGTCACGATGATCGCGTTGCTGTTCTCGAAAGAGTCCAAGCGCATTCCCTGGACGAGAGAAACGATTCTTCTGCTTCTTTTCCTTTTGTGGATGCTGGTAACCACTTTTTTTGCCATGCATTCCGCGCTGGCATGGGTACAACTGGAAAAGATCATCAAGATCCAGGTCATGATTTTTCTGACACTGATCCTGATCAACTCGCGTGAGCGGCTTCATGCCCTGGCGTGGGTCATTGTCTTGTCGCTGGGGTTTTATGGCGTAAAAGGCGGGATTTTCACCATCACCAGCGGCGGCGGTTATCACGTCATGGGGCCGAACAACACCTTCATCGGCGGCAACAATGAAATCGGTCTGGCGCTGATCATGACGGTTCCGCTGATGCGTTATTTGCAACTGAACACTCAGAAACTATGGGTGCGGCACGGCTTGACGGCCGCGATGGTGTTGACGGCCATCGCCATCCTCGGCACCCAATCACGTGGTGCCCTGCTTGGGGCGGCTGCCATGGCTTCCGTCATGTTTTTCAAGAGCCGCCAAAAAATCCTCGTGCTGATTTTGCTTGTTTTCGCCGTTCCCTTCGCGCTGTCTTTCATGCCCCAGTCATGGTATGACCGCATGGGCACCATCAAGACTTACGATGAGGATGAGTCCGCCCAGGGGCGTTTCCGCGCCTGGGGATTCGCTTTTAACACCGCCTTGCAGAACCCGGTGACGGGCGGCGGCTTTGAGGTGTTTGCCGGACAAACCGACGCGCACAGTATTTATTTCGAAATCCTTGGCGAGCACGGCTTCGTCGGGTTGGCGCTTTTCCTGTTGCTGGGGCTGTTCGCATGGCGGGCGGCAAGCTGGGTGATAAAGAACGCCAAGAATATCCCCGATGCGAAAGGGCTTTCCGATCTGGCGGCGATGCTGCAAGTGAGCCTGATTGGTTACGCCGTGGGCGGCGCCTTTTTAGGGCTGGCGTATTTCGATTTGTACTACCATTTGTTTGCGATGATCGTGCTGTGCAAGTTGATTTTGCTGAAACAGCAGGCGGGAGGCGCAGTTGTAGCGGTGACTGGCCGGCGGGAGCCGTGGGTTGCCAGCCGTCCTGGCGGTGCCCGCGTCGAATGAACTTCGGGAAGCGTCCGAAAGACCGCGCGGGGGATCAGGACGCCAGGTCGAGCGATTCGGGCCTGCCGATGTAATACCCTTGAGCATAATCAACGCCATATTCCTTAAGCAAAGACAACGTTTCGCTGTTTTCCACAAACTCGGCCACGGTATGCTTGCCGAGTGTGCGGGCTACCTCGGTCATCGATTTCACCAGAGCCTGATCCACTGGGTCGTTGACCAGGTTGGTGATGAAGGCGCCATCTATTTTCAGGTAATCGACGGGCAATTCCTTGAGATAGCTGAATGAATTGAATCCGGCGCCGAAATCGTCCAGCGCGAACCGGCAGCCGAGTTTGCGCAATTCGTCGATCATGTTGCGCGTCTGGGAAAAATTGGCGATGGCGGCGGTTTCGGTGATCTCGAAGGTGATGCGTTCCGCCTTGACGCCGGTGGCGGCCAGCTTGTCCCTGATCAGGGGTAGCAGCGCCGGATCCTGAAAGGCATGCCCGGACAGATTGATATTGACCGAGATGTATACCGGCTGACGCTTCAGGATGTCGATGGCGTTTTCCACCACCCACAGGTCGATGTCGTGAATCAGTCCCATGCGCTCGGCCACAGGGATGAAATTGTGGGGACTGATCAGTTCCTGATCGGCCCCGACCATACGGATCAAGGCTTCGTAGTGGTTGATTTCCTGGCTCAGCAGGTTGAGTACGGGTTGGAATACCAGGCGGAACTTGTCGTTGGCCAGTGCATCGCGTATCAGGGGCACCCATTCCACGGCATGGCGCAGCGGGAGCATTTCGATGTCGTCGCTATTGAAAACATGCACCATATTGCGGCCGCGCGCTTTGGCGACATAGCAGGCCCGGTCGGCGCGTGTCAGCGCCTCGCTCGCCGAAATGGTTTCGTTGGGATAGATGATGGTCACCCCGATGCTGGCGCCGATGTGATAGGTTTTATTATTCGTTTTGAAGTGAAACTCTTCCATCAGGCAGCGTAACGACTCGGCGGTCCTGATGGCATCGTTCGATGTGATATTTTCGATCAGTACGGCGTATTCGTCCGAGCTGATGCGGGCCAGCGTGCCGCTCGCGCCAATCTGGCGTCGCAGCCGGTTGGCCACGCTGACCAGCAGACGATCGCCGACCGCGTGACCCTCGGTATCATTGACGATCTTGAACTGGTCAAGGTCTAAATAGAACAGCGCGCTGGTGGTGTTGTTGTAATGAGCATTGAGAACCGTCAGCTCCAGCTCCTGCTCCAATCTGCGGCGGTTGCAAAGGCCGGTCAGGTCATCATGCCCCACCAGGTATTGCAGGCGCGCTTCAACGACCTTGCGTTCGGCCAATTCGGTTTCCAGTTCATGTTCGCGGGCCTTGCGCAGGTCACGTTCCCTCTTCAGGGAAAAGCAGGCGATGATGCGTGAAAGCAGTTCCGTGCCGCGCATGGGTTTGAAGAGGATATCGGTGGCGCCAGCGCTCAGCAGGGCGCGGATGGTCTCATCCTCCGCCACGCAACTGTCCACCAGAATAATCACCGGGATGTCGCTCCATTCCTTGTGCGCGCCCAGCATATCGCATAATTCACAGCCGCCGGTGTCCGGCGACAGGGTATCCAGCAGGATGGCGTCGATGTCGCTTTTGCCGTTTTTGATGCTTCGTCTCAGGCAGGCATGTGCTTCGTCATCGCTGCTGGCGACGGTGATATTCGCAAAGCCGTTTTCCCCGAGCGCCGTTCTGATGTGCCCCGTTTCCTCGGGTTGATCGCCGATGATAAGCAGATGCATTTGGCTCAGGCTGTTCAACATGGTTAAGGGAACGCTATTTTTGTTGTCGAGTGACGCATCTTTTCCTGGGTGGTCTTTGATGCCGGGAACATCCGGTTTTTCAGCAGCAGGAGCCATTGCCCGGGGTCCTTTCTGAAAAAGTGGCGTTCCGCATGATCATGGGTAATCGGCACTTGGCGCCATTTCCTTGAGCATTTACTTTACCGTATGGAAATATACCAAAGATGGAGGTGCTGGAACGTGAAAAAATGTGAATCTTTGTTTTCATTGTCCGAGAGTATCGTAAATCAATCTATCCTGAGATGGGCGGGCGTTTCGCCGGATAGCCGATAGATAAAGGCGAGCACCTGGGCTACCGCTTCATAGAGCGTGGCTGGAATTTCCTCGCCGAGCTCCACCTGCGCCAGCAATTGGGCAAGGCCGGTGTCTCGATACAAGGGAATGCCGTGCTCTTCGGCCTGCGCCAGGATCTGTTCGGCGACAAGGCCGCGGCCTTGTGCGGTGACGCGTGGCGCGCCTGTGCCGTCATAGCGCAGGGCGACCGCCGTCGTGGGCATTGGGGAAGGTTTTTCCTGGATCATGCCTTCAGGTCCACCAGTGTGGTTTGTCTTGCCATGGTTGTTTGCGGCGCTGCGCCTTGCTGGCAGCGGATCGCGCCTGTTTTCAGGCCGGCGTGGTCGAGATCCTGGCGCAGTTCGTTGATGTGCTGATCCAGCAATGTCGCGGTTGAATCCTTTTCGGCCCATAGCGCGGCCGAGACCTGCTGGTCCGCGAGCGTGATGCGGGCGTGCAGCGGACCCAGATTGCCGGTATCCATCGCCAGTGTGACTGTCCATGTGTCTTTCGATGTGGCGGAAGAAGTGTGCGAGGACTGATCCCGCTCGATACGCAGATGCAGTATTTCAGTGTGCTCATCACGGCGCACCGGCAGCTCCAGCGTCCATAAAGGCGTAGTTTGCCCGGTGGTGGGTAATGCCGCCAGTTGGTTGAGCTGCAAGCGCGCCAAGGCTCCTTCGGCCTGGTGCGTCAATTCGGCGCTCATGCGCCCGGTCGATGTTTCTTCCGCCAGCGAAGGCGGCATCGCCGCCTGGGCCTGAAGCGGAGCGCCGCGCAGGGGTGGGGGGGCGGATGCGCTGGTCTGCGCCCCGCTGCCGACGTGTTGAGATTGGCCGCCCGCCTCAGTTTGCAGCTTGTCCACCAGGCGCAATAGTCCGGCCTTGAAGTCCACCGAAAGCAGGGTTTTGTCCTGTGCCGTTGCTGGCGCCGCCAGTTTGCTTTCCAGAAATGTCCCTGAATTGTAGAGCGCATTCTTGAGGCCGTCCGCAGTGGCGATGTCATCGGGGCGGGGGAGGCTGTTGAATACCTGAGCGGCGAGTTGGGCGATGTTTTGTGAAAGAGCATTTTTTCCGGCGGGCGAGGCCAGCCAGGCGAGGTTGGCAAGCAGCGGCGGAAATGCGTTCTGGCGCGGAAGATTTTCGCGCAGGGCCTGCGTCAATGGGGCGACGGATTGGGGAGTGTCGTCGACGATCTTCAGAACGGTCTGGCTTCCGCTGACGGTTACCTGTACATTCAGTTGCTGGCCTGGCGTGAGGGAAAGCTGGCTGCGCGCCTGGATCACGGCATTGTTGATCCGCAGCGTCACATTGTTGTCTTGCGGTTGGGTTGCAACGACGATGGCAGTGAGGATCTGGCCGGCACGCCAGGCGTCCAGCCCCTTGGGCGTCGCCACGGTGATAGCCGGCGATGTTCTCCCAACCGAGTCTATTTGCATGTCTCCAGCCTGTTTGCCATCATAAAACACCTCATAATCCGGCCAACGTCCCGGTCTTGAGTATAGACTAAACCGTGCGCAATGCCATACCCTCTGTTTCAGAAAGTATTTTTAGTGCGATATGCAGAACCAAAAAAACTGGTATACCCGTCGTGGCGATCAGGTGCGGGGGCCGTTTCCCGCTGGCCTGATTTCGCGCTATATCCTGCTGGGAAGGATTCGTCTCGACGATGAGCTGAGCGTGGACCGTGAAACGTGGCGCCCGGTCAGCGAAATCGAGGAATTGATCCCCGGCGTGCTGAAGGCCGATGCCAATGATCCCCGTGCGCAGGAGCGGCTCAAGGCGGCGCGGCGCTGGGCGGATGAGCGGCTGAAGGATCGGCGTGGCGAGCGGGGAGGGGAGACGCCCGCGGCAGGCAGCCGCCGGCGAGCCAGCGACCGGAGGCAGCCGGAATCGAGCGAGGTGCTTCATCATCGCACTGTCAAAAGTAGCCGCGCCCTTGGCGGTTTTTCCTCGCCGGCGAAATGGGGTGTTGCGGTGGTCGGCGGTATCGCCGTTTTCGTTGCCGCTTTGATGCTGTTCTCCGAGCCCGCGTCTCACGCCGGGAAATGGGATTGCAACGCGCCCCCCCAGCCTGGCGTGAACTGGAACGATTGCCAGATGCCGAACGCCCGGCTCGACAAGCTCGATCTGACTGGCGCCACGCTGCGCAATACCAATCTGCAAGGAGCTTCATTGCGTGAGAGCAAATTGAGGGATAGTGATCTGTCGTTCGCCAACCTGAGTTCCGCCAACCTGGCGAATGCGCATTTCAATGGCGCGACGATTCTCGGTGCCAATTTCCGCGGCGCCGATTTGAGCAATGCCGATCTTTCCGGTGCGGATCTTTCCTATGCCGATTTTTCCGGCGCGGATCTGACGGGCGCGAACTTTTCGGGCGCGCGGTTGGATAACGCTATCTGGACAGACCGGAGCTTGTGCGCCAAGGGTTCTCTAGGCCGTTGTATCCATTGAGTAAAGCCGCAAAGACCGCATTTCCGGTTTGACTTGCAGGCATATTTTCAGTAGCTTTCCCGCCCGATATTGCCATTTGTTTACATCGAGACATGAGCACAGCCTATAACGCTTCGGCGATTGAAGTTTTGAGCGGCCTGGATCCGGTGCGCAAGCGCCCCGGCATGTACACCGACACCGCGCGCCCCAATCACCTCGCCCAGGAGGTGATCGACAACAGCGTGGACGAAGCGCTGGCGGGTTTTGCGAAGAACATCGAGGTCACGCTTTACAAGGATGGCTCGCTGGAGGTCAAAGACGACGGCCGCGGCATGCCGGTGGACATTCATCCCGCCGAAGGGGTGCCGGGAGTGGAGGTGATCCTGACGCGGCTGCACGCCGGCGGCAAATTTTCCAACAAGAATTACACCTTTTCCGGCGGCTTGCATGGCGTCGGCGTGTCGGTGGTGAATGCCCTGTCGCAGCGGCTCGATGTGTGGGTGCGGCGCGGCGGCAAGGAGTACCACATGGCCTTTGCCAGTGGCGAAAAGGCTTCGGACCTTGCCGTCATTGGCGCAGTAGGCAAGCAGAACAGCGGCACCACGGTGCGCTTTTGGCCCGATGCCAAATATTTCGATACGCCGAAGTTCCTGGCGTCCAGACTCCAGCATGTGTTGCGCGCCAAGGCGGTGTTGTGTCCCGGTCTGCGCGTAAGTTTCTTTGACGAGAACAGCGGCGAGAAGCTCGAATGGCAGTACCAGGATGGTCTCAGGGACTATCTGCTCGACGAACTGAAAGACGCCGCGCTGTTGCCCGACGAGCCCTTCGTCGGACGCATGGAGGGCAACCGCGAGGCCGCCGAGTGGGCGGTGGTGTGGTTGCCCGAGGGCGGCGAGCCCGTGGCGGAGAGCTATGTTAACCTGATCCCCACCGCGCAGGGCGGCACCCACGTCAATGGCCTGCGCACCGGGCTGACCGAGGCGATCCGCGAGTTCTGCGAGTTCCGCAATCTGCTGCCGCGCGGTGTGCGCCTCGCGCCCGAGGACGTGTGGGAACGGTGCAGTTATATCCTGTCGGCAAAGCTCCAGGACCCGCAGTTCAGCGGCCAGACCAAGGAGCGCCTGTCGTCGCGCGAGTGCGCGGCGTTCGTCTCCGGGGTGGTGAAGGATGCCTTCAGCCTGTGGCTCAACCAGCACACCGAGATGGGCGAGCGCATCGCGCAATATGCCATCGGCAATGCCCAGTCGCGCCTGCGTGCCGGCAAGGCCGTGGTGCGCAAGAAGGTCACCAGCGGCCCGGCGCTGCCCGGCAAGCTCGCCGACTGCACTTCGCAGGACATGAAGCGCACCGAGCTGTTCCTGGTTGAGGGCGATTCGGCGGGCGGTTCGGCCAAGCAGGCGCGCGACCGCGAGTTCCAGGCGATCATGCCATTGCGCGGCAAGATCCTCAACACCTGGGAGGTTGCGCCCGACGAGGTGCTGGCCTCGCAGGAGGTGCATGACATTTCGGTGGCGATCGGCGTCACGCCGGGCTCTTCGAGTCTCGATGGCTTGCGCTACGGCAAGGTCTGTATTCTCGCCGACGCCGACTCCGACGGCGCGCACATCGCCACGCTGCTGTGCGCGCTGTTCCTGCGTCATTTCCGGCCGCTGGTGGCGGCGGGCCACGTTCATGTCGCCATGCCGCCGCTGTACCGCATCGACATCGGCAAGCAGGTGTTCTACGCCCTTGACGACGCGGAGAAGCAGGGCGTGCTCGATCGCATCGCGGCGGAGAAGATCAAAGGCAAGGCCAGCATCCAGCGCTTCAAGGGCCTGGGCGAGATGAACCCCCTGCAACTGCGCGAAACCACCATCGCGCCCGATACCCGCCGCCTGGTGCAGCTCACTATCGACGCGGAAGACGATACCAACAGCCTGATCGACATGCTGCTCGCCAAGAAACGCGCCGCCGACCGCAAGGTGTGGCTGGAGCGGAAGGGCGATCTGGCAGAGGTGATATAAATGAACGCTCCCGATACAAACTACGAAGGCGTCGAACGCCAGCCGCTCAAGGTGTTCACCGAAAAGGCCTACCTGGATTATTCCATGTACGTGATCCTGGATCGCGCCTTGCCGCATATCGGCGACGGCCTCAAGCCCGTGCAGCGCCGCATTGTGTATGCGATGTCGGAGCTGGGGCTGTCGGCGGTGGCCAAGCACAAGAAGTCGGCGCGTACCGTGGGCGATGTGCTGGGCAAGTTCCATCCGCACGGCGATACCGCCTGTTACGAGGCGATGGTGTTGATGGCGCAGCCGTTCTCCTACCGCTATCCGCTCGTCGATGGCCAGGGCAACTGGGGCTCGCCGGACGATCCCAAATCCTTTGCGGCGATGCGCTACACCGAGGCGCGTCTGGCGCGGTTCGCCGAAGTGCTGCTGACCGAGTTGGGGCAGGGCACGGTGGAGTGGGTGCCCAACTTCGACGGCACGCTGGAGGAACCGGCGTTGCTGCCCGCGCGCCTGCCGCATGTGCTGCTCAACGGCGCCACCGGCATCGCGGTGGGCATGGCCACCGATATTCCACCGCACAATGTGCGTGAAGTGACGAGCGCCTGCGTTCGTCTGCTGGATGAGCCCAACGCCACGGTCGAACAATTGTGCGAGCATGTGCAGGGACCGGATTTCCCCACTGAGGCCGAGATCATCACGCCGCGCGACGACATCATGCGCATCTATCAGACGGGCGGCGGCAGCATCCGCATGCGCGCGCGTTACGAGCAGGAAGAGGGCGGCATCATCATCACCGCGCTGCCGTACCAGGTCTCCGGCGCCAAGGTGCTGGAGCAGATCGCGCAGCAGATGAACGCCAAGAAGCTGCCGATGGTGGAGGACCTACGCGATGAATCCGATCACGAAAATCCCACCCGGCTCGTTATCGTGCCGCGCTCGAATCGTGTCGATGTCGAGGGCCTGATGGCGCACCTGTTCGCCACCACCGATCTGGAGCGCAGCCACCGCGTCAATCTCAACATGATCGGCATCGACGGCCGGCCACAGGTCAAGAACCTGCGCACCATCCTCGGCGAGTGGCTGTCGTTCCGTACCAGCACGGTGCGCCGCCGTTTGCAATACCGCCTGGACAAGGTGATGCAACGGCTGCACATTCTCGACGGCTTGCTGATCGCCTTTCTCAACATCGACGAGGTGATCGCCATCATCCGCTACGAGGAAGAGCCCAAGGCGAAGTTGATGGAACGTTTCGCGCTCAGCGACACACAGGCCGAAGCGATCCTGGAATTGAAGCTGCGCCACCTCGCCAAGCTCGAAGAGATGAAGATCCGCAGTGAGCAAGAAGAACTGGCCGCCGAGCGCGACGGCCTGCAAAAGATATTGGCTTCCGAAGCGCGGCTCAAGGCGCTGATCCGCAAGGAGCTGAACGAGGATGCGCAAAAATACGGCGATGCGCGCCGTTCCGCCATCGTCGCGCGCGCCGCCGCCCAGGCGATGGACGAGACCGCGCTCATCCCCACCGAGCCGGTTACCGTGGTCCTGTCGGAAAAGGGATGGGTGCGCGCCGCCAAGGGCCATGACATCGACCCCGCCGCGCTCAGCTACAAAGCGGGTGACAGCTTCCTCGCCAGCGCCCAGGGGCGCAGCAATCAACTCGCGGTATTCCTCGACTCCACCGGCCGCAGTTACTCGCTTCCCGCCCACAACCTGCCTTCCGCGCGCGGCCAGGGCGAACCGCTCACCGGGCGTGTCAGCCCCCCCGCTGGCGCGCTTTTCACGGGCGTGATAATGGGCAATCCCGAGGAGTCATGCCTGATCGCCAGCGATGCCGGTTACGGTTTCGTGGCGAAACTGGAAGATCTGTACGCCAAGAACAAGAACGGCAAGGCGGTGCTGAGCCTGCCCGAAGGCGCGCGGGTGCTGCCGCCTGCGCTGGTCAAACAGCCCGGCAGCGACCTGGTCGCCGCCGTCACCAATACCGGCCATCTGCTGATCCATCCGTTGAGCGAGTTGCCTGTGCTGGCCAAAGGCAAAGGCAACAAGATCATCGGCATTCCCTCAGCAAAGGCCGAAGCGCGTGAGGAATTCGTCGTCGCCATCACAGCGATACTGCGCGGCGCCAGCCTGGTGATCCATTCCGGGCAGCGTCATCTTACCCTCAAACCTGCGGATATAGAGCACTACTTGGGTGAGCGCGGCCGGCGCGGAAACTTGCTGCCGCGCGGGTTTCAGCGGGTGGATCGCATCAGCGTGGAAGCGTGAGGACTGTCAACAACAACGCCTCACGCCGTTCCATTTGCGATCCTGTTCCGCTCTGAAGAATGCCTTGCGGTCCAATGGCTGACCGCCCTCGGCGGCATGGTGCTCGCGCCAGTGGGCGAGATAGCGCTCATAGGCATCATCGCCGCTGACGCGCCGCAGGCCGCGCCATAAATCATGCAAGGTATTCTTCACTACGATCATTGATCGAACTTCCCTCTAATCCCGCACCCAATCTTCCACCAGCCGACTCGGTTCATGCGGCGCCTCGGACAACGGCGGGTGGGCGCCGCCGGTGGCGATGCGATAAGACACGCGCAGCGTATCCAGCACCAGCACCCAGGTGGTTATCAAAAAGAAGGCGGTCAGCGCGGCATCGACATAGTCGTTGAAGATCAACTGCGGCGCGGTGGCGGCTTTGTCCGGCGGCAGAACGCCGGCGGCGAGCTTGTCCGACAAATCCTTGGCATGCGCAAGGAAACCCACCCGCAACTCGGGGCTGAACAGCTTCTCCCAGGCCGCCGTACTGGTGATGATCACCAGCCAGGAGAGGGGCAGGGCGGTGACCCAGGCGTAGCGCAGCTTGCCGGATTTTATGAGGATGGTGGTGCCGACACACAATGCGATCGCCGCCAGCATCTGGTTGGCGATGCCGAACAGCGGCCACAGACTGTTGATGCCGCCGAGCGGATCGAGCGTGCCCATATACAGGAAATATCCCCACGCTCCCACCACCAGCGCGCTGGTGAGCAGCACGCTGGGATACCAACTGGTGCGTCCCAGCGGTGGGTAGACATTGCCGAGCATGTCCTGAAGCATGAAACGGCCGACGCGCGTGCCTGCGTCCAGCGTGGTGAGGATGAACAGCGCTTCGAACATGATGGCGAAGTGATACCACAGCGACAGGAAGGCTTCGCCGAAGGCGCTGGCGAAGATGCTCGCCATGCCCACAGCGAACGACGGCGCACCGCCGGTGCGGGCGAACAGGCTGGCCTCGCCCATGTTGGCGGCGAGCTGTTCCATCTGCGCCACCGTCACCGGGAAGCCCCAACTGTTGATCTTGGCGACGGCCTCCGCAGCTTCCTTGCCGACGATTCCGGCGGGGCTGTTGATGGCGAAGTAGACGCCCGGATCGAGCACCGTGGCGGCGATCATCGCCATGATGGCGACGAACGATTCCATCATCATCGCGCCATAGCCGATGAAGCGCGTGTCGGTTTCGTTGGCGAGCAGCTTGGGCGTAGTGCCGGACGAGATCAGCGAATGAAAGCCGGAGATCGCGCCGCAGGCGATGGTGATGAAGACGAAGGGAAACAGTTCGCCGCCGAATATCGGGCCGGTACCGTCGATGAACTGCGTCACCGCGGGCATCTTCACCTCGGGGTTGAGGATAACGATGGCGACGGCCAAGGCCAGTACGGTGCCGATCTTCATGAAGGTGGAGAGATAATCACGCGGTGCAAGCAGCAACCATACCGGCACCACTGCTGCGGCAAAGCCGTAAGCGATGATCATCAGCGCGAGCTGCGGGCCGTCATAGTCGAACCACTGGCGCAGATCCGGCTGCTGGTCCAGCCAGCCGCCGCCCGCCACTGCGATCAGCAGCAGGGCAACGCCGATCAGGGTGGCCTCCAGCACACGACCGGGGCGGATATTGCGCATGTACAGGCCGATCAGCACCGCGATGGGAATCGTCGCTGCCACCGTGGACGTGGCCCACGGGCTGTGTTTCATGGCGTTCACCACCACCAGACCGAGCACGGCGATGAGGATGATCATAATCATCATCACTCCCACCAGCGCCGCCACACCGCCGATCGGGCCAAGCTCGTCGCGCGCCATCTGGCCCAGCGAGCGCCCATTGCGGCGGGTGGAGAAGAACAAGGTGACGAAGTCCTGCACACAGCCGCCCAGCACCGCACCGATCAGAATCCACAACGTGCCGGGCAGGTAACCGAACTGCGCCGCCAGCGTCGGCCCGATTAACGGCCCCGGCCCGGCGATGGCCGCGAAGTGATGGCCGAACACCACCCATTTATTGGTCGGCACGAAGTCACGTCCATCATTGAGCCGCTCCGCCGGGGTGGCGCGAGTGGCGTCCAGCACCAACACCTTGGCGGCGATGAACGCGCTGTAAAAGCGGTAACCGATGGCGTAGACGCACACCGCCGCGACGATAAACCACAGGCTATTGATGGATTCGCCGCGATGGATGGCGATGCCGCCCACGGCGGACGCGCCGAGGATCGCTACGACTAGCCAGATCAATATTCCCGGCAGGCTCATTTTCTTGTCCGGTAAGCTTGGTTTCGTCATGGTTATTCTCCAGAAGTTGATGTGCGGGGTTGCCGCCAGGAATTCTCTGGCAGGACGCTCCAGGATCGAATCAATTTTTCACGGCTCGAATTATAAACGTGAACGAGGCGATATGTTATTGAGATGTGCCGAAACGTGGAAAGAGGGTGAGGGATGGCGGGGAAAACGTGACGAAATAGTTGCGAGGAGATGGCTAAGCTGAAGCATTGAGCAACTTCGCAGGGTGCGTCTCACGCACCACACGGATGGTGCGCGCGGCGCACCCTACCTCTGGGAGAAAAGTTGGTGTATTTTATCGCCGGTTAATAAATCCTGGAAACATTGAACGATCTCTCCAGACGCTCCCTTAGCGCAAGGAGCTTGTTCTGGGCGACGGGGATTTCGTGGGGACACTCCCTCAGTACGAGGAGATATTTCTCTTCGTCGCTGAAACGCTTTTTGAGGCCGCGAACATGGGCAAGATTGACGAGAAAACTGCTGTGTACCCCGAAGAAAACCTTGGCATCCAGCATTTCCTTGAATTCTTCCAGCGTTAGACGCACTCCCTCAAGCACTTCGCCGTTTTTCAAATGCACTTCACTGGTGTTGGCGTTTTTTGTTTTGTGAATAAAGAGTATCTCGTCGGCCTGCACGAAGGCTGTCGGATAAATGGTGTTTCCAGTATGATCCTTGCCGCGGTGGCGGATGGCCAGCCGCTGGCCAGGATGCTTGATGGGTCGCAAAATATCGACCAGGTGGCTGTAGTTGTCGCTGGCAATCTTCTCGCGAGCCCGCGCGAGCGCTTCGGCCAGTTTTTCTTCGGAAACCGGCTTGAGAAGATAGTGGACGGGCTGAAAATCGTAGGCTTCCAACGCATGCTGGGGGTGCGCGGTGACGAAAATGATTGCGGGCGGGTTGGGGCGCTTTTGAAGTGCCTCGGCCAAGTTGAGACCTTCCCTGGGGGCTTTCATCTGAATATCCAGAAGTATGAGATCCGGTGCCTCCTGCTCGATCAATAGCAGCGCCTGCGTAGCGTTTGCGGCTTCACCTGCCACAACAATGTCCCTTTGGCGGGACAGCAGATATTTTAATTCATCCCGGTTCAGGGGTTCGTCGTCAACGATCAGCGTTTTCAAAGGCATGATGTCATCCTGCTTGAGTAAGCGGCAAAATCAATGTCACCGTTGTACCCTGTGTTACCTGACTGCTGATTACCAATTGGGCATCGTCTCCCCACATCAGTTTTAGTGTCTGCTGTAATTGATACAGGGCATGGCCACCGCCCTCATGGTTGGATGATACCGGTTCGTTGCCGATTCGAGCGAGCCGCTCCGGCGATATTCCCACACCAGTGTCTTCCACGGAAAGCTCCAGGAATTTCTCACGTTTGCGCAGCATTACGGTGATGGTGCATGGCTTTTCGGAACTGTGAGATCCGTGCGCCAGGGCGTTTTCAACCAATGTATGAAGTGTGCGCGGTGGAATCTGGTTCTTCAAGAGCGCCGGATCTTCGATGGTTTCATGGTAATTTATCGAGTCATCGAAACGCAGGCGCTGAAAATCCAGATATTTGTGGAGGTGTTGTAATTCTTCTTCGACCGTGATGGTGTCGATTTTGGCATAAGCTTTCGTTTCCTGAAGAAATTGGCCTAATTCGGTGAGGTAATGACGGGCTTTGTCAGCATCGGTTCGAATCAACGCAATGATATTGCTCAAGGTATTTATCAAGAAATGAGGTTCTGTCTGCGCATGCAGAGCGCGGATCTCCGCACGCCGGGCCAGCAGTTCCAGGCGATCGCGGTCAAGTACCTGGATAACCTGCTGGAACACGTAACATCCGGCGGTAACCGTCAAAAGCATGGGCACGCCAATTTGTTTTACGAGTATGATCGCTTGTCCGAAAGGCTTGGCGAGAAAAAGAATCAGCGCCATCTGTACGATGACGGCGAATGCCGCGATTCCCGCCGCCGATTTCGGTGTTATTCTTGCGTCCAGTTTCCGGCGAAACAAGCCCGCCAGCAAACCACCGAGCAGGCTCGCCAAGCCACAGGACAGACCAGTGAATCCACCCAGGCGGTAACGCTCGAAACCGGCAATGGCACCCACGCTTGCTCCTAGCCATGGCCCGCCCGCCAGACCCGAAGTGACCACCACCAGGTCACGAAAATTGACAACGGCTTCGCCTTCTCTCAATTCATACGACCAGGGGACAGGGGTCATTTCCCCATCCATCGAAACAACCATGCCGGCGTGGGTGCCATAAATAGCCAGCGCGCTGAAGAGTCCCGCCAATATCAGCCATCCTGATCCATATCGATTGCCATGAAGCAGGTGGTCTCGCAGATAAGAGGTGCGAAATATCACGAAAGCCAGCGTAATGATCATGGCTGTTCCTTGCAGTAGTAGCAAGGTATAGTTGAACCAGAGGTTAATTACGTTGCTCATCCGGTGATTCAAGCATCTCAATCGCGACCTGCATATTGCGCCGAGCGGCAGCCTCATAACGTTCACGGAAGCATGGCGTCGAATAAATCGAGTCGCGCTCCAAGAACGATAGCAATATTTCGTGCCGCTTTCGTCGATACACCGGCCAGGGAACCCGCTGGTACTCCGCCCGAATCGTCTGTTCGAAGCATTCATAAATGTCGGATTCTTGCCCGAGAATTGCCAAATCAATGTCAACGACCAGGGCGGAATCCGGATTATCCGGTAGAACATTATGCCGTGTAGCCAGGATATGCGCTTGCACCCGCGCGCAGGTGTCGGGAGAAGCGTCTGCCGATGCAAGAAACTGCGTTGCCCAGATGGCGCTGCGTTCTTCGTTGTCCAAGGCCATGGGAGTGTAGACCGCATCGTGGAACCAGAGGGCGATTTCAACTTGTTCGGGATATTTGGCGACAGTGCGCGTAGACTCAAGCTCGCGTAGGCATGAGGCGATGTGGTCTATACCATGATAGTACCGATGCCTTTGAGAATAAGCAGCATACAGTTGCTGGTAGGTCTCGAGGTTATCATAGAGTGCGAGTCGCCTCATAAGGTTACGCCATTGCTGCGGACCCATGTCTTTCATTCTCGTGATAGTGACAGTCTTTCAGCTATAGTCGGCGAACTTAACCTCTTCCCTCACAAATTTTCCGGATCGCAAAAGAGCGGCTTCAATTTCACTAACAGTAGCGTGGCGGCGCTCCCTGTTTCTAGTGGCGTTACCCCAGCCGAACCAGGATTTTCTGGCCGCAGGGATTATGAAAATGCAATCCCAAACATTCAACGACAGTTCAAACTCTCCTACGTTGCTGTCCATGTGGTACACCATTTCATCATTTTGCCATAAGTCTTCAATGGATACTGTTTTTGCGCCAATTTCAGTTAACACTTCTCGTAAAGCCGAAATCATTTCATCAGATCCGGCGCCTTTAAAAAACTCGATCAGCAGGTCATTTGTTCCGTAACCTGGTCTGATCGCGAAAGTAAACATTTGACGGTTCCCAATGCTTGAGTTGGGAACCGTTGGAGGGCCGAGAGCCCCTGCGGGAGCCGAAACAACGGGTCGATCGAGAGCGGCATTGAAGCTGGCGCATAACGACATGCACGCTTGTTTATCATTACCTTCGGCAAAGATCACTTTGGTTCCGTCCGGTAACGCGAAGCGGACGCCATAGTATAGGCCACCCTCCCCATCATCTATCTCATCGACCGCCGCGGGTTTGAGGGCAGAACAAGGAACCTCGCGAGTTTCAGATTTGAACGGATACCTCCACCTAATTGAGACGGTGCTTCCAGGCCGAACGGTTACGCTAACGCAAGGGAACCCTGCGACGATGATGGAGAACCACAAACACCCACCGCACAGCAGGATTATCAAGGCAATTTCAGCGAAGTTGTCGAAGGGTCTTTTAGCGAGGAAGGAAAAACAACCACCGACCGCCAGGAAAAACATCATTAGTGAGAATTCCCATATGGAAGAGGTAGTTCGATTCTCGAAGGTCACAATTTCCATTTCTTCCTCTTCTGGTTCTTCCCTCGGTAAAGGACGTCGAGCCAGTTCCTTTTTTAGTACAGTCTGGGCAAGTTCTGTAAGTTGTCCACTGCGTTGCAGCGCTAACAACTCCTCTGTCGAGAGAGTCTGATAGCGATCTATCAAATCCGTCTCAGTGATCTGCATATTTTCTCGCCTAAACGTAGCGCTATGTGAGATGTCGGCTGTCTGGCATCTTCCGCACACAGATTAAGCCGGCTGCAAGACCCTATACTATGCATGTGTGCTGGAATACGGGAATTTGGGGGGCTATCGCCAAATTGTCGTGATGGGGGGCAATCCCGGTGCAGGTGGTCAGAGGGGCGTTGGTCGGGAGCGCGCCGGTGAGACAGACCTCGTGGAGGTATCGGGTAGCCATTCGACTCTTCGTTGAATCAATGCTAATTTTGCCCGGCACGCTTCACCTGGCGGACTGGGTTTGCTATTGTTTCAGAATTGAAATCACCAACACACGACCAAACATATGAACCTCCACGAATACCAAACCAAACAACTCTTCGCCGAATACGGCATCCCCATTCCCAATGGCCGCGTGGCGCGCGGTGTCGACGAGGCCGTTGCCGTGGCCCGTGAATTGGGGGGTGCGGGATGGGTGGTGAAATCGCAGGTGCACGCCGGCGGGCGCGGCAAGGCGGGGGGGATACAGCGCGCCCACAACCCGGAGGAGATGGCGGCGGTGGCCGGGCGTCTGCTGGGCTCCTATCTGGTGACGCCGCAGACCGGCGCAGCCGGGTTGCCGGTGAATGCCGTGCTGATCGAGCCGCTGGCCGATCTGGCGAGCGAACTGTATCTGGGCATGGTGATCGACCGCGCCCGCAAACGTGTCGTGGTGATGGCCTCCAGCGCGGGCGGCATGGACATCGAAGAGGTCGCCGCCAGCCACCCCGAAAAACTGCTCACGGTCACCGTCGATCCCGTCGCCGGTTTGCAACCCTATCAATGCCGGAAAATCGGCTTTGGTCTCGGCCTTGCGCTGCCGCAGATCGCCAGCCTCTCCCAGATCATGACGGGCTTGTACCGCCTGTTCACCGAAAAAGACGCCAGCCTAGTGGAGATCAATCCGCTAGTGGTGACCGCGCAGGGAAACCTGCTGGCGATCGACGCCAAGCTCAACATCGACGACAACGCCCTCTATCGCCATCCGGCGCTGGCCGCGCTGCGCGACGTTTCGCAGGAAGATGAAAAAGAGACCATCGCCCGCGAGTACGACCTCAATTACATCACCCTCGACGGCAACATCGCCTGCATGGTCAATGGTGCTGGACTGGCCATGGCGACGATGGACCTCATCAAGCTCCACGGTGGCGAACCCGCCAATTTTCTCGATGTGGGCGGCGGTACCACGGCGGCCAAGGTCGCCGAGGCTTTCAAGCTCATCCTTTCCGATGCCAAGGTGAAAGCGGTGTTGGTCAACATCTTCGGCGGCATCGTCCGCTGCGACCTGATCGCCGAAGGCATCATCAAGGCCGTGCAGGAAGTCGGTGTCACCATCCCGGTGGTGGTGCGCCTGGAAGGCACCAATGTCAGCCAGGGGAGAGAGATGTTGCGCAATAGCGGGTTGAGCATCATCGCGGCGGAAGGGTTGGATGATGCGGCGCGTAAAGCGGTGGCGGCGAGCGGGTAAGTGTCATTGTCGTCAATGATGCTTAAACGCTATTTCTTGTTGATCCTCTTGGTGCATATGGAGGGTTGCGCTCACTCCTTTTCAGAAGTAACCGAGTCTGCCGCATTGCTCGTCGTTGCAGTGCCTGTCGGAATAGTGACTGCGCCAAAATGGTATATATGACGCCAAAACTGCTCAATTTAAGCGGGGCGCGGATATGGGGGAAATCAAGGCATTACTTGGTGAGCCGGTGGCGACATATAAATGTGATAATGGATTTGAATTGCTGGAATATAAACCGAAACTGATCGCTAGAGGTGGACGTTACTTAATTTTTACCGCTCAAAAAAAATTCTTGAATACGACCGACAATCATACGGGTTGTCAACGTGCCCCGACCTTCGAGTCCACCAATCTTCGTGCCAAGCCAGAACCGACGTAGTCGAATTGCCCTCTATGACTAATCTTTCTTTCAACCTAGATTGCCGCCGCTGCCCACGCCTCGCGGAATTCCTCGACGAAGTCCGCGCGGAATATCCCGGTTATCATGCCCGGCCGGTGGCGCCGTTTGGTGTGTCCGATCCTGATCTGTTGATCGTCGGTTTGGCGCCGGGGATGCACGGGGCGAATGCCAGCGGGCGGCCGTTTACCGGAGATTTTGCTGGAATTTTGCTTTATAAGACATTGTATGAGTTTGGTTTTAGCGACAGGCCGGAATCGCTTTCCGCTGCCGACGGGCTGACGCTGCACGGCTGTCGCATCAGCAATGCGGTAAAGTGCCTTCCGCCGCAAAACAAGCCGCTGCCGGTTGAAATCACTACTTGCAACCCTTATCTGAAAAACGAGATCGCGGGCCTCAAGCCAGAGGCGGTGATTCTGGCGCTGGGCAATATCGCCCATACCGCGGTGCTGCGTGCGCTCGGCCTGAAGGTGTCGGCCCATCCGTTCGGGCATGGCAAGGAATATGCGCTGCCGGACGGGCGCTGGCTGATCGATTCTTATCATTGCAGCCGCTACAACACCCAAACGCGCCGTCTGACAGAGGAGATGTTCCGCACCGTATTCGCGCAGGCGCGGCGACGGATGAGCGCTTGATTCGCACTCTCTATGGATACCCCATTCGACCCGGCAGCCTTTCTCAAGACCCTGACCACCCGGCCAGGCGTGTACCGCATGCTCGATGCCAAGGGGGGGGTGATCTACGTCGGCAAGGCAGCCAATCTCAAGAACCGCGTCGCCAGCTATTTCCGCGCCACGGGCCAGTCGCCCAAGACGCGTGTGCTGGTGTCACAAATCCATAGTATCGAGATCACCGTCACGCACAACGAAGGCGAGGCGCTGCTGCTCGAAAACAATTTCATCAAAGAGCTCAAGCCGCGATACAACATCATGTACCGCGACGACAAAAGTTATCCTTACATCTATCTTTCCGGTCATCAGGATTTTCCGCGCCTGGGTTTTTACCGTGGCGCGCGGCGCGAAGAAGGGCGCTTTTTCGGCCCGTTTCCCAGCGCCGGGGCGGTGCGCGAGAGCCTGCATTTGCTGCAAAAGATTTTTCCGGTACGGCAGTGCGAGGACAGTTTCTACCGCAACCGCTCGCGTCCCTGCCTGCAATACCAGATCAAGCGCTGCACCGCGCCGTGCGTGGGGCTGGTCGACAGGGAAACCTATCAGCAGGATGTGCGCGACGCGGTGATGTTTTTGGAGGGCAAGAGCCAGCAGGTCACCGATGAGCTTGTCAAGCGCATGGAGACGGCCGCGGCCAACCTCGAATTCGAGCGCGCCGCGCGGCTGCGCGATCAGATCGCCAGTCTGCGCCGTGTACAGGAGAAGCAGTATGTGAGCGGCGAAAGCGGCGATCTCGACGTGGTGGCCAGCAGCGTCCATAACAGTGCGGGCTGTGTGCAGGTGTTCTACATCCGCGGCGGGCGCAATCTCGGCAACAAGACCTTTTTCCCCCGTCACGCCGACGATGCCGATGCGGCGGAAATTCTCGCGGCGTTTCTGCCACAATATTATCTGGACCGGGAAACGCCGCCGGAAATCCTCATCAACCATGAGCTGGAAGATGCGGTGCTGCTGGAGCAGGTGCTGGGCGAAAAAGCGCAGCGCAAGGTGACGATTACCCACCGCGTGCGCGGCGAGCGCGCTCGCTGGCTGGAGATGGCCGCCACCAACGCCCGTCACGCGCTGGCGCAATATCTCACCGGCAAGGCCGACATGCCCCAGCGTTACGAGGCTTTGCAGGAGGCGCTGGGGCTGGACAACCTGCCGCAGCGCCTGGAGTGTTTCGACATCAGCCACACCATGGGCGAGTCCGCCGTGGCTTCGTGCGTGGTGTTCGACGCCAACGGTCCGCTCAAGTCCGATTACCGGCGCTTCAACATCGAGGATATCACCCCGGGCGACGACTACGCCGCGCTGCACCAAGCCCTGACGCGCCGCTACACGCGCCTCAAGGCCGGCGAGGGCAAATGGCCCGACGTGCTGCTCATCGATGGCGGCAAGGGGCAAGTCAGCGCCGTGGCGCAGGCCTTGGAAGAGCTGCAAGTGGGCAATGTCGTGCTGGTCGGCGTCGCCAAAGGTCCGACACGCAAGGCTGGTCTGGAGACACTGTTCTTGCCCGGCGTCGAGGCGCCGATTATACTGCCCGCGGACTCGCCCGCACTGCACCTGATCCAGCAGATCCGTGACGAGGCCCACCGCTTCGCCATCACCGGCCACCGCCAGCGGCGCGCCAGGACGCGCACCACCTCGCCGCTGGAGAGCATTCCCGGCATCGGGGCCAAGCGCCGCCGCCAGTTGCTCACCCAGTTTGGCGGGCTGCAAGGCGTGGCGCGGGCGGGCGTGGAGGATCTCGCCAGTGTGCAGGGCATCAGCAAACAGCTCGCGCAGCTTATTTACGATGCGTTTCACACCGATAAGAACGTATAATCCCCACAACCCCATACCCGCCTGTTTCGCGGTTTACCGATAACATGAACATCCCGACACTGCTGACCTGGCTGCGCATCGTTCTGATACCGGTGTTCGTCGTGGTCTTTTACCTGCCTATCGACAGCGCGCGCGCCTGGACGGCATTGATCTTCATTCTCGCCGCCATCACCGACTGGTTGGACGGCTATCTGGCGCGGCTCCTCAACCAGACTTCCGCGCTGGGCGCGTTTCTCGATCCCGTCGCCGATAAGCTGATGGTGGCGATGGCGCTGGTGCTGCTGGTGCAGTCCGACCCCACGCCGTGGCTGGCCATCCCCGCCGCCATCATCGTCTGCCGCGAAATCGCCGTCTCGGCGTTGCGCGAATGGATGGCCGAAATCGGCGCCAGGACACGAGTGGCCGTATCGTTCGTCGGCAAAATCAAAACCACCGCACAAATGTTCGCCATCATCCTGTTATTGTTCCAGAATCCTTTTGCGGGCCTGCCCACGCATACCATTGGCCTGATTCTGCTCTATGTGGCAGCGGGATTGACGCTGTGGTCGATGATCGTGTACATTCATGCCGCTTGGCCTGCCTTGACGGCCGAAGAGAACAATAAATAAAAATATAGTGCGATTATGGCTTGACAGCCCCGCGTCATCCCCTAAAATATGCACCTCCTAAAGACGCCACGCGTACCATAAATAAAGCGGGAATAGCTCAGTTGGTAGAGCACAACCTTGCCAAGGTTGGGGTCGCGAGTTCGAGTCTCGTTTCCCGCTCCAATTCCTTAATTCACTGGAATAATCTGGGCGATTGTAAAAACGGGTAATCGCAGGCTGGGTGGCAGAGTGGTTATGCAGCGGCCTGCAAAGCCGTGGACGCCGGTTCGATTCCGACCCCAGCCTCCAATTCTCAAGTCGCTACACCTTCAATAACTTCAAATCCTTCGCCCGGGTGGCGAAATTGGTAGACGCAAGGGACTTAAAATCCCTCGGCCTTGCGGCCGTACCGGTTCGATTCCGGTCCCGGGCACCAAAACCTATTTCCGCTCGAGGTTGTAAAGGATATCCGCACCACCATAAAGACCGCTTTCACCTT
Source organism: Gammaproteobacteria bacterium (assembly GCA_033717875.1). Lineage (GTDB taxonomy): Bacteria > Pseudomonadota > Gammaproteobacteria > Ga007554 > SBBG01. Next base: position 12,036 of record JADDKJ010000004.1, on the reverse strand, counting down.
CCACGGTCCAGCGGCGGCTGAGTTGGTAGCGCAGGCGAAATATGTTGACACGATCGATGACGCCAACGCCGTAGCTGACGTAGAGTTTTGGCGAAAGATATTTGCCGAGTACGAGCGCGGCTTTTTGGGTGGCGGTGGCGGGTTCGATGCGCACGTCTTCAATGCCGAAGGTTTTTCCTATTTTCTGCGCCAGCATTTCGCCTCCGGCGAATCCCAGTCCTGTTGCCGCGCTGAACAGTTGCTGGCCTTCGGCGGCGGATGCCTGGGCCATCGGGCGTCCTAGCAGCAGGTAAGACAGGGCATCCTGCTCGGGCATGGCGGGGTCTGAAAACACTGATAGTACCGGTTTCTGCAACGTGCCGCGGACGTTGAAGCCGACGGTGATCTGGCCGGTCGGGCTGATTGGCACGATTTGTCCAGGCACTCCAAATTGGCCGCTTTGCCTGATCTGGCGCACGGCGCGGGCATCCACGCCGGGATTGTTGATGGGGCCGCCGGTGAATATCAGTTTGCTTCCCTTTCTTACCGTGAGTGTTTGATTGGCGGCGCGATATTCTCCGCCTTCTTCGATGCGGATCTCGCCCAGGGCGGTGGTGAGCTGTCCCGGCAGGTCCACCAGTGCGACATCGCCGGTGAATCGCCCGCTCAGGCCGAAGCCCTTGAATCTGACGTTGTCGCCGAGCTTGAGGCCGATCAGGGTGCTGACTGTCCAGCGGCTGGCGCGTTCCTCTTCTTCTTTCCGGTCTTCGATGATCACGTCTTCGGAGGGGCGCACGGCGGTGCTGAGGTCGCGCGGCTCGATGGTGGCTTGCGGAATGAGCAGGTCGCCGCTGATGTCGATCTTGTTTTTTATGATCGATACGGTCAAATCGGGCGAGGCGGTGGCCTTGATTTCCCCTGTTCTTATGGCCTCGAAGTTTTCGCCTTTCAGCGCCAGATCGGCGTTCCAGCCCTGTTGTGCCTGGGGCTGCGCCTTGCCGCTCAACCGCAGCGTGCCGTCGCCCGAGCGGACCTCTCCGTCAAGTGCAAGACTGTTTTCATTGCCCGCCACCCGCATGCTTATGTCGCGCAAGCGCAACCCCAGACGCGGCACCAGCGCCGTGCCTTGTTCGAGTTTCGCATCTCCGTTGAAGATCGGTTTGTCGGGTGTGCCGCTGACCGCGAGCGCGACGTTCACCTTGCCTTGGGTGTTTTCCACGCCGGGGAACAGTTCCGGCAGCAGGTCGAGCTGATAAACCTCGGCGTTCAACCGCCCGCTGAGCTGGGTCGCGGTGGAGGCGGGATTTTTCAACGCCTCGGGTAGCGCCGAGCGGGGCAGGGTGAGTGCGCCGTCGAGGTGACCGCGATCGATCAGCGTCAATTTGATTTGGGTGCTCAAGGTATCCGGCCCCAGCGTCGTTTCCAGCGTGCCATCGGTGTAGGCCAGGATCAGTTGCTGATCGGGGGCGAGTGGATAGATGACGGTGCCAGGCGTGGGAGAGAATTTTCCCTCGCCCGTCAGCAGCCCGGCTGGAGTGCGTCGTGCGCCGAGCGTGGCATCGAAGGTGCCGGCCAGTGTGGCGTTCGCGGGAAGCAAGGGTTTGAACCACAGCATGGGCAGGTTGTTGCCTTGTGCGTGAGCCTGCCAACCTGCCGCGACTTGCTGATTGGCATCGGCACAGACCTTCGCCACGATCTGATTCCAGCACCAAGGCCCAAGTTGCGCGTGTTCCTGAGCGACGGTCAGCGGGCCGGGGGCGGCAAGGGTCCAGGGGCCGAAGGTGCGCGATTGGATGTCGGCCTGGGTTAGCTGTCCATTCCAGGTGATGTTTTTGCCGCCAAGGTGCTCGAACCCGCCTTCGGCACGCAGGTTCAGCGCTTCTTGCTTTGCCTTGAGCGTTGTGCTCAATGTATGGCGCGTGGCGAGTCCGTTACCGTCGAAGATGATGCTCTCGATGGGTTCCTTGCCGATGAGCAATCCGTTGGCGCGCAGATGTAGCCGGGAGGGCAGTTTGTCCTGCAGGTCGACATCGACGTTGATGGCGACATCACTGGCGCGGTGCTCGTCGATATGCAGATCGTTGCCGCTCATGCTGGCGATGATACGTGGTGTCCGCAATGGACCTTCGACCCTGCCGCTGCCGTTCAGTTTGCCGCTTGCATTGATGTTCTGTGTGGCGAGGGTGGCTTTGATATCCTGGCTTTCCAGTTTCCAGCGCAGATCCCATTGATCGCTGATGCGGCCCGAAGCCGCCAATCTGGTCGCGCCGGAGATGATTTCGAAGCGCGGCAGCTCATAGACGCCGCCCTTGCCTATGTTCAATTGCGCGGCCGCGCTATCGAGCGGAATCTCGCGCAGCCGTCCGCTGAGGTTTTGGACATCCACGGTGATGAGGGACTTCCCGTCACGTCGCTCCCCGCCAAGCATGGTTCGAAGAGCAAGACGGCCAGGCCATTGCGGCCATTGCCGGCCGGGGTCGAGCTGGCTGCCTTCGAGGTCGAAATTCCACGCCAATTGCGGTTTCCAGGTCACCGCGCCTTGTCCGGTGATTTGGCCGTCGAGGATGTCGGCGTGTACCTTGTCCAGGTTCAAATGAGTGCGGTCGCCCTGGCCTTCGATCGACCACTGCCCTGCCGGAATGTTTTTCCCCGCCACGGCGGCGTTGAGCGCCAGCGTATAGTCATCGAGCTTGCCGGATAGTTTGAATTTTCCCTGCTCGCTGGCGATGACGGCATCTCCCGGCAGCGGCCAGGCCAGCGCGTTCCAGGCGCCTGCCAGTTTCAATTGAGGATCCTTGGTCAAATCGCCGCGCACCTCGCCTTGCGCGGTGACACGGGGCGGCCGGCCGGGAAGGTTTTTCCCGGAAAGTTGCCGCAGGGTAAGCGCCAGTTCCTGAATCTGTATTTTCTGCTCTGCGTAACGGGCGCGCAGATCCGTGTCCACGGCATATCCATCTTTCTTGAGGCGCAGTGCGGTTTGCGCATTGGCGTGTTTGCGGTCGCCATCGGCGCGCACTTTCCCGGCGATGTGCAATTGTGGCCAGTGCGTCTTGATGTCGCGCGGGTTGAGTTCGCGCACGTCGAGACTGGCTCGCCATCGTGTTTCGGTCAGCAGATCATTGATCGTGCCTTGCAATCCGGCCTGGAAAGGAGCGGTGATATTCTGGGTGAAATCAAATTCGTCGAGCAGCTTTCCCTTGAGCGTCGTTTCCGCGTTGAACGCCGCGTATTTTCCCGCCGCGGTGGCCCATGATATGCGCGCATCCAGCGGGTAATCGCCTTGCGTTTTGACGGTGCCCTGCGCCGTGGCGTGAACGAGGGGGGATTCCACCGCAAGGCTGTCGATGTGCAGCCGCTGGCGTTTGAAGCTGGCGGTCAGTGTGATCTTGTCGATGGGCTGAGAAAACTTCGTGTCCGGCAGGTTGACCATGGCTTTGCTGATTGTGGCCTTGTCCAGCGCGATGCTCACCGGCAGCCGGATGTCGGGCAGCCTGGTGAGCGGTTCGGGGCTTTTCATCTGGATGTAATTCAATCCTGTGACGGTCAATTCCTCGATGTGCAACCGCTCGTACAAGAGCGCGGCGGGTTGGATGCGCAGTCTGAGGTCGTCGATCGTCAGCGTGATCCTGTTGGCCTTGTAGCGGAGTCCGCGTAAACCGATGGAGTCGATCAACCGGCCCTCGACACGCTCCACTTCCAGCTCGCCGGGGATGTTGCGGGCGATCAGCGTGATGGTCCATTTCAGTCCGGTTTCGGTGGTGGCGATGAAAACGGCCGTGCCGGCGAGACCGATGGTCAGCATCGCCAGCAACAGGATCCACGGCCACTTGCGCCGCCGCACTTCTTCAGCGGCGTCCGGCGCGGGTTGTTCGGAGTGATTTTCCGTATCGCTCATAGATCGGGACCGATCACCAGATGAAACTTCCAGGGATCGCCGGGTTCGCTTATCGCCCAGGCCACATCGACGCGGATCAGGCCGATGGGCGTTTTCCAGCGCGCACCCACCCCCGTACCCTTTTTGAATTTCTGGCGCCAATCATCCAGGGCATTTCCTACATCGAAAAAAACCGCGCCGCTCCATTTTTCGGTCAACGAGTATTCGTATTCGGCACTGCCCACCACAAGCTGTTCTCCGCCGACAACCTTGCCTGTCTTCGGGTCAATCGGTCCCAGGGTGTTGTAACCGTAGCCGCGGATGGTCTGGTCGCCGCCCGTGAAGAAACGCAGTGAGGCGGGTAGCTTGGCGAAATCCCCGACGCGGCTGACGCCGGCATCGCCGCGTAGAATGACGCGGCCTTTTTCGCCCAGCGGCCGGATCAGCTTGCCTTGTGCCCGGATCTGCAAGAATCGGGTATTCGAGCCCAGCAGCGGATCGGTGCCTTTGATGTCCAGCAACAGGCGCGTGCCATGGCGGGTGTAGATACGGCTGTCGGCATCGACACGCGACCAACTGATGCCGGGCAGTAGCATGTTGCTCTGACCACTCTGATCGCCGACGGTGAAATTTTCCATCTGGTAGTTGAGGTACATCGTTTCGAGCCAGCCGCTACCGCGAAAAACGGTGTGGCTGGCGCCGACCAGCAAGGTTTCGCTCTTGCTGGTCACGGGGTTGTTGTAAAGCCAGCTTGAAATGAATTCGATGCGGTCGGTGCGCGGATTGCGTGTCGGAATTCTGTAACGGGCGGTGAAATTGCTTTTGATTTCGGAGAGCCTGAGATCGGCGCGCAGGCGGTGCCCGGAGTCTGTGACATGGCGATTCTCCCATCCCAGGGTGCCGCGTGCGCCGGTGTCCGTGCCGTAACCCACACCCGCGAGGTAGCGGTGTTTGCTGCGTGGTTCCAGCGTCACTTCGACGGGGATCTCACGATCCTGGATCTGGTCACGGCGTGTCTTGACTTCGACGCTGGCGAAGTAATCGCTATCGCTGAGCGCATTTTGCAGTTCGAACAGGCGCGCGGTGGAGTAAGAATCGCCCGGTTTGAAAGGACTATAGCGCACCAGCAATTCAGGGTCATAGTACGATTTTTCCGGGTCGGAGGGCTGGATGAAGGTGATTTTTCCGAAACGGTAACGCGGGCCGGTATCGAAATGCAGGGTGATGTCCGCCGCGTGCCGCTCCAGTCGCACCTTGATTTCGTGTCGTGGCAGGTGCGCATTCAGGTAGCCACGTTCGGCGGCGAGGGCCTGAAAGGCGCGTTTGCCTGATTCGTAACGGCCATGTTCCAGTATATCGCCTTTGCGCAAGGGAAAATCCCTCACCAGCTTTTGGAATTCCTCATCCTTCTCGTCTTCCCCTATCACCCGTATGTCAATATTTTCGACCCGCACCGGTGTTCCGGGGTCGATATGATAATTGGCATGCCATATCCCGTTCTCCTGTGTCAGCTCGGCGCGGATCGACGGGGCATAATAACCAAAGGGTTCGAGCGCCTGCCTGATTTCTTCGGAAGCATTGCGATGCAAGCGGCGTATGCGCGCTTCGTTGAGATCCGGGTCGGACTTCTGTTGCTCGATACCGAGAAACTCGCGCACATTGTCGAGCGCCGGGCCTTCCACACCATCGATGCTGACTTCAATAGTCTCCAGCGCTAGAACGATGCTGGAACAGGCCAGACATATCACCACCAGAAGAGTGTTTATAAACTTCGTCATTATGATTTTTGGGGGATATCCATTCCGGGTTGTGATCTTTCTCATTATAAACCCGGCAGCACCTGTTGTGGATGGCAAACGGAGGAATCGGGTATCATGTGTGGCTGTCAAAAGAAGGTAACACCAGAAGATGGATTCGGATTTCGAGGCTGTTGAAGAACTTGATACCCTGCGTGATTTCGTCCGCTGGGGCGCAAGTCTTTTCAATGAAGCGGGATTGTTCTATGGTCACGGCACCGATAATGCCGTGGACGAAGCGCTCGCTCTGGTGCTGCACGCCCTGCATCTGCCGCATGGCTTGCCTTCCGAGCTGATGCAGGCCAGGCTCACGCGCAAGGAGAAACAGCGGGTTTTCACTCTGCTGCAACGCCGCGTCAGCGAACGCGTGCCCGCGCCTTACCTCACTCACGAGGCTTGGTTCGCCGGTTTGAGTTTTTATGTCGATGAGCGGGTGCTGATTCCACGTTCGCCCACCGCCGAGTTGATCGAGACGCGGTTTTCGCCATGGATGGATCACGCCCATGTGGGACGGATTCTCGATCTGTGTACCGGCAGCGGCTGCATCGCCATCGCTTGCGCCCACGCCTTCCCCGAGGCCGAGGTGGACGCCGTCGATATCTCGCCCGCCGCGCTGGGCGTGGCCAATATCAATATCGAACGCCACGGCATGGAAGGACGGGTGAACCTTGTCGAGTCCGACCTGTTCAACGCCCTGCAAGGCCGTCAGTATGACGTGATCATCAGCAATCCTCCTTACGCGGCCATGCATGAAATGACGGCATTGCCGGAGGAATATCACCATGAGCCGGAACTGGCTTTGGTGGCGGGCGAGGAGGGGCTGGACATCGTGCTGCGCCTGCTGCGCGATGCCGCCGATCATCTCGCGCCGGAAGGCATCCTGATCGTCGAAGTCGGCAATGCCGAAACGGCGCTGGCGCAGCGCCTTCCAGAAATACCCTTCCTGTGGCTGGAGTTCGAGCGCGGCGGGCATGGGGTGTTTCTGCTCACTTGCCAGCAAGTGCGGCAGTATCACGAGGTGTTCGCCGCCGCCTGTAAGGAATAAAGGAGGCTCTGAATAATTCCATCTTGGAATTTTCAGAGCACGAAAAGCAAAAATGTGATTTTTTCTTTTCTTCATTTTTCAATCACTTGGAGTGATTGAAAAATGCCGGCACCTCCTTGTGCCGCGGAACCTCTGAATTAATCAGAGGTTCCTAAACGCAACGTGTGCCATGCGCGCCATTCGTTATATTGAGGAGCATTCATGAAGTTTGTACGCCGTATGCTGCCGGCGCTTGCCGCTGGCGGATGGATGTTGTTTGTCGCATTACCCGCCGTGGCGGCCCCCTTCAACGCCTTGCAACCGCTGCCGAAGCAACCGCCGATTCCCGCCGACAATCCCATGACCGCCGCGAAAGTGGCGCTGGGCCAGCAGCTCTACTTCGACCCGCGCCTGTCGTCCACCGGCACGCATTCCTGCAACGCTTGCCACAACGTCATGGCGGGCGGCGATGATGGGCGCGAGGTTTCCGTGGGCGTCAACGGCAAGATGGGCGCGCGTAACACGCCGACGATCTGGAATGCCGCGTTCAACACCGTGTTATACCGCGATGGCCGCGCAACCAGCCTGGAAGAACAGGTCAAAAGCCATTTGCTGAGTTCCACCGAGATGGGCATGCCGGATGAACAGGCGGTGGTGACACGCATTGCCGCCATTCCCGGCTATCGCAGCCAGTTCGCCCAGGTGTTCGGCGGTAGCGCGCCGGTCAGCTATGACAACATCGCCAAGGCCATCGCCGCCTATGAGCGCACTCTGATCACGCCGAACAGTCCCTATGACCGCTACCTGCGCGGCGACAAGAAAGCCATTTCCGGGCAAGCCAGGCGCGGTCTGGAGGAGTTTCAGAAAGTGCAATGCGTGTCCTGCCACTTCTGGGTGAGCATGGCAGGCCCCGTGCCGGGATTGGCGTTCAAGATGGGGGAGGGTTTCTATGAGCTGTTCCCCAATTATCCGGGCACGGAATACGAGAAAAAATATCAGCTCGCCGACGACATCGGCCGTTACACTGTCACCGGCATCGAAACCGACAGGCGCATGTGGCGCGTGATGACGCTGCGCAATATCGCGCTCACGGCGCCGTATTTTCACAATGGCACGGTCAAGACACTTAACGAAGCGGTGCGCGTGATGGGCAAGACGCAGTTGAACAAGGATCTCAGCGAACAGCAGGTACAGGACATCGTCGCTTTTCTCAATACCCTCAGCGGCCAGTTCCCGAAGCAGACCCTTCCGCGCCTGCCGGCCACGCCGAATGGCGGCGTGATCGATGCCAGATAATCCCGTGACAATCCTGTTATAATCCGCAACCATGAAACAAGATACCCTGCAAGAGGCCAAGGCGGTTTACGCCAAGGCCGACCGACTCTGGTCGTTAAAGGAAATCGAAGCCGCGCTCGACCGCATGGCCGCCGACATCACAACAGCGCTGGCGGACAAAAATCCCCTCGTGCTCTGCGTCATGAATGGCGGATTGATCCCCGCCGGCGGGCTGCTACCGCGCCTCGACTTTCCCCTGCAACTCGATTATATCCACGCCACGCGCTACCGCGGTGCCACCCAGGGCGGCGTGCTGCACTGGGTCGTCAAACCATCCCATTCCCTGGAAGACCGCGTCGTGCTGCTAATCGACGACATTCTCGACGAGGGCGTGACGCTGGCCGCCGTCATCGATTATTGCAAGGCGGAGGGCGCGGGCGAGGTTTACAGCGCGGTTCTGGTCGAGAAATTGCATGATCGCAAGAACGGATTGCAGGCCACGTTTAAAGGGCTAGACGTGGAAGACCGATATGTATTTGGGTATGGCATGGATTACAAGGGCTATTATCGCAACGCCCCCGGTATTTATGCCGTAGCGAAAGATCACACTGAATAGAACATACAAACATGACAGAATTAGCCATCATAGGCGGCACCGGCCTGACTTCGCTCAAAGGTCTGGAAATCACCCGGCGTGAAGTTGTCCACACGCCCTACGGCGAGGCTTCCGGCCCGCTGACCCACGGCATTCTCTATGGCAAGGAAGTGGTATTTCTCGCCCGCCACGGCTACGGGCACACCATCCCGCCGCACAAGATCAATTACCGCGCCAATATCTGGTCGCTGCAACGCACCGGCGTCAAGAAAGTGATCGCCGTGGCGGCGGTGGGTGGCATCCGCGAAGACATGTCGCCGGGCCGGCTCGCCATTCCCGATCAGATCATCGACTACACCTGGTCGCGTAAAAATACCTTCTTCGAGGACGGCCTCGTTCAGGTTACCCATGTCGATTTCACCCATCCCTACGACGAAGAACTGCGGCAACTCCTGATCCAGGGCTGCCGCTCGGCGCAACTGGATGCCTGCGAAGACGGCACCTATGGCGCCACCCAGGGTCCGCGTCTGGAGACCACCGCCGAAATCAACCGCATGGAGCGCGACGGCTGCGCCATGGTCGGCATGACCGGCATGCCCGAGGCCGCGCTGGCGCGCGAGCTCGATCTGCACTACGCCACCTGCGCCGTGGTCGTCAATTGGGCCGCCGGCCGTGGCGATGGCGGCATCATCAAAATGGAAGACATCCAGGCCAGCATCAAGACCGGCATGGACAAGGTGCGCGTCCTGCTCGAACACATCGTGCCGCGGGTTTGAGTCCCGCGGCTTTTTCCCGTATTCGCCGGTATTCCTCCAGCCTAACCTAACCTGAAAATCAGATGGCAGGCACCAGTCTCCTGGCCCTTCTCGACGACATCGCCACCGTGCTCGACGATGTCGCCTTGCTATCCAAGGCCGCGGCGAAGAAGAGCGCCGGTGTGCTGGGCGATGACCTGGCATTGAACGCCGAACAAGTCTCCGGTGTCCGCGCCGAGCGCGAATTGCCGGTGGTGTGGGCGGTCGCCAAAGGTTCCTTCAAAAACAAACTGATTCTCGTGCCGGTGGCGATCGCCATCAGCGCGCTGGCGCCATGGGCCGTGGTCCCGCTTTTGATGCTGGGCGGTGCTTTCCTGTGTTTTGAAGGCTTTGAAAAGCTTGCGCACAAATTCCTGCATGGCAAGGACGAGGATCGAGCCGAACACGCGCAAATGATCGAGGCGTTGAGTAGCTCCGCGACCGATCTTCTGGCATACGAAAAAGCAAAAATCAAAGGCGCGATTCGCACCGATTTTATCCTTTCTGCCGAAATCATCGTGATCGCGTTGGGAACGGTAAAGGATGCCGCCCTGGGCGTTCAAATCGCCGTAGTCTCAGGTATCGCCGTGCTCATGACAGTGGGCGTCTATGGCCTTGTCGCTGGTATCGTCAGGATGGATGACGCGGGCCTTTATTTGGCAAAGACCGATGGGAGAAGTCTGTGGGTTGGCGTGAAGCGCGCGTTGGGCAATGGATTGTTACGCGTGGCGCCCTATCTCATGAAGACACTGTCCGTTGTCGGTACGATAGCCATGTTCCTGGTGGGCGGCGGTATCTTGGTGCACGGCTTGCCCGGTTCGCACGAGTTTCTCCATCACATTGCCGAGCAAGTGCAGGACGTGCCGGGCATAGGCGGCCTATTGGCGGTGATCACGCCTGTCCTGGCGAACACGCTGGCCGGTGTGGCTGTGGGCGCCATGGTGCTTGCAATCGTCAGTTTGGGCAAGGCCGTGTTCGGCAAGCGCGCTGTTTGAGGAGATGCTTGTAACCGATGTGTTGATCGATCCCCATTCGCTCCGCCACAGATTGTCTTCTGCTTCGTCTCTTTCCAACACTCTGCGTGCTATAGATCGCGGTCTACGTTCACGCGGACGGGCATTGCCCCTTCCCGCTAACGCGGGGGTGCCAACCCGCATGCGCCGTTTGCCATCCGCATAATCAGTAAGTATCCCCCGGCTTTGCCGGGGGATACTTACTCAGGACGGAACCGTTACGGATCGGCAAACCGGACTTACCTGGATGCGTTGTATTTTGGGGGCGGTGTCGGCGAATGATTGTACAACCAATCTTCTGAGATATAGTTGGGAAGCGGCTTTTCAGGCCGTGCGCGACTTGGATGACGGAAGCGGATTCGCAGGCCACAAGGATTGGCGGTTACCCACGATAGGGGAGCTGTCTTCCATCGTCGAGCGCCGCTGTTTCGCGCCCGCCATTAATCAGGAGGTGTTCCCCATGACCCCCGTCTCAGGGCTTTGGTCAGCAACGCCGGACCCTATCTATCCCCGTGGAGCGATGCTGGTGCATTTTCTGAACGGCGGCGAATATATGGGCAACAAATCACAGGGCTGGGCAGTACGGCTGGTGTGTGGGGAGCGCTGATAGGTTGCGCGCCCGGAGGGATAATCGAATCTGACTTTTAAAGATTGGCACGTCCCTGTGCCGGGGAACATCGGGCGCATCGAGATTTTTTTGCACGCGGAATGCAGCGAGCCGCGCCGGTGACGCGCCATCGAACATCGCATCTTGCCAACGGCGATAAACCAGAACACATTCGAGAAAATTGGCGCGCAGCGCCGGATTCAGAAAGCGTCCGCGTTGGCCGCGACTGCCATGGGTTACGTTCCTTTTCGATCACTTGTGCCAGAGTTCCCGGGGTGCAGGTAGGCGTCGTTCCGAAGGGGATTCCACGATGGAATTATTCAGGGCTTACTCAACGCTCATAGCGTGGACGCCAACTCAACGAGTTGGTCAGTCGCTTTTGACCACCCCTCGTAAAATCCCATCTTTTCGTGCTCCTCGCGGTCTGAAACGCTCCAATGAAAGACTCTTGCCGTGTATTTCGTTTTGTTGTCTTGAGGCTCGAAAGTAATGCAGGCTGTCATAAAGGCTTTGTCGGAAGGAATCCATGCCTCGGTAAAGGCATCTGTAAAAATAATGCGCTGATTTTTTATGACATCGAGATAAACACCACGATGGGGAAACTCTTGCCCTTCAGGACTGCGCATAACAACAAGGCTTGAACCCCCTGGGCGGACATCAAGCGTGGCAGACGAAACACCCCATGGTTTCGGGCAGAACCATTGTTTGAGAAGTTCGGGCTCGGTCCATGCTCTGAAAAGTTTTTCCGGGGAAGCATCGATAACACGCTCCAAAACAAGTTCTCGTTCTGAAATTGGCGAAGGATATGAAAAGTTCATGGCAGACTCCAAAGGATAGTTAAAAGGGACTTCCGACACCGATCTAAAAGGCGCGCCGGCCAGCACAGCAGGCCGATGTGATGATCTCCTTTGCTTTTGGATTGCGCACCGAGGGGAAGTTTTACATAAATGCGCTAGTGTTTAATTGCGTAAGTTAACGATAGTATTTCGAAGTTGCGCTCCCTTGACCTCGCGCTTGCGCCAAACAAAGGGGGCGGCATTTTGATTGTGGGCCGCGATGAATGCTTCAATGGCTTGGGT
>JADDKJ010000003.1:1111-105725 GCA_033717875.1 Gammaproteobacteria bacterium | reverse complement strand
TGCCAAATCCAACCCAATCGTTGTAATCTTCATCTCGGTCTCCTCTCCTTTCGTTTCGATGGTTTGTTACAGCTCCATCGTGGCGCATTCGACGCCGATTTAGAAGGGGGAGGAGACCATCACATCACCCTACACCCTCTCCGGCAAAGGCGGCGGCGGCAGCTTCGGTCTGCTCGAGGTGATGTTCGGGCTGGTTGCCGCGGCATTCGCCTTCCTGGTACGTCGGCAAAGAATCGCGGCGGTGGCCGTGATGGGTGGTTTGGCGGTGACAGCGGTGATGATGGCCGCACCGGTGCAAGCAGGCTGGTATGCCGGCGTCGGCGGTGGTTTGACGCGGGGTGATTTCAGCAGCTCCACGCTGGAAGGCCAGTTGGTCGCCAAGGGCTATAACACGCCTCCCAATGCCATCACCAGCGTCAGCGTCGACAACACCGACTCAGGCTGGAAAATCTTCGGCGGCTATCAGTTCAACCGCTTCCTCGCCGCCGAAGTCAGCCGCGTCAATCTCGGGGACACCAAGTCCACGGTGACGGGGTCGCTCACCACGCCTCCGTCCGATATCCCCACGCTGTTGAACGACGCCTCGGATGCGCACGGCTACCTCGCCAGGGGCTGGACGGTGGCGGGTGTGGGCATCTGGCCGGTGAAGCCGACCGTGTCGCTGTTCGCCAAGCTGGGGATGTTCCGCTGGAAGGCCGACATCAACATCACGGAGATCTCGACCGGCCAGAGCGTGTCACGCGACGAGAACGGCGGCAACGCCATGGGGGGCATCGGTATCAAGCACATGCCCAACCCGAAGTGGGAGCTGCGCGCCGAGATCGAACGCTACAAGGTCAGCAGCGACTGGGTGGACTTCCTCTCTCTCGGCGTGGGATACCGTTTCTAAGTAGGGCGGCCATTGGCCGCCTTGCCGAAGGAGGAAAGGAAACCGGGCTCATAGGCCCGGTTTCCTTTTATATCGGCGGGCGATACCCCGCGTCAGAATAGTTGTCATTGCTTTGGCATTGATAATCAAATATAGGGAACATCTGATTAATTCAGAGGTTCCTTGGCAATATTTCGGATATGCCCGTGTTTTTTTCGACCCCCATCGCGGCTCGCTTCGTAATAACGATCCATCCTGGTTCGTTAGAGCACTCAGTTCTACTCAGGACTATTGTGGCGATTCGGGCAGCCACTCCGTAAATACCGCATCGACGATTGATACGCCATTGTGGAAATTTTCCGTATATGCGCGTTCTTTGGAGTATTGGCGCATTTTTCTAAAAAATCTCACATAAGGAACGGGAGACAAGAAGTGTTTTAACATCGTATGCTTTTTCAACCCATTCAAGACATGGGCGGCATTACCAGAAAGCATTGCATTGATATCATGTTCGGGGATGATTCGGCCGCTTTTTCTTAATACGAGATTTATGTGCTTCGTCCCTGGCGCAAGTTGCACATCATCTACAGTGAAGCCAAAACGCATCGCCAATGCCTGAATGGTTTGCGGGTTATACCAATAGAGATGACCAATATGAAAGATTTTATTAGGTGCGTGGTAGGTTGCCTCGACATTGGGAACCTCCATTATCACTCGCCCTTCACTGCGTAGTATTCGGTGCATTTGTTGCATGGACAAGCAAGGATCGGGCAAGTGCTCGAACACATGATTGATTGTAATTAAATCGTAACTATCACCCTCTTCGATGTCTTTGAGGAATCCAGTGCGGACATTGTGCAGGTCGAGCTCGGTGCGCGCATAGTTCGCGTATTCCTCATTGGGCTCGATACCGTCTATGAGAATGCCTTTTCTTTTTAACACGTAGGCGAAAAAACCCGCACCAGCGCCAATATCCAGCACACGCATCCCTGGCTGATATATCGACAGGAATCGCTGGGCTCTGGTTATTGCCCTGAGTGTCTCACGATAACAATGCTTTGGTTTTGGCTGGTAAGCTCCCTTGTACCGGAGCCGGTATTCTGATGAATAGAATTCATCGATGTTCTCGTCGGACGGCCTCGGATCGACCCAGACCAAACCACAGGCAATACACAATACATTCCTGAGCGGCTTGCCATCCCGATCGCGCTCACCGACAACCTGGACGTGATTGTTCCCGCATAAAGCACAAGGAAGGAATGCTGTTGTGTTTGTGTTTGCCGGGATGGAAACGAGTTGTGACAAGAGATTATCCATGGATGATCAGAATTTATAGATCAGAGACAAGATAGCATAGTTCAACCAGGCGAAGTTGTACACGCTTTTGTTGTCGGCGCCACCTTCAAGGACGCGGTATCCCGCAGTGGCGGTCCAGTTTGGCGTCAGGTCATAGCCCAGCTTTGCCGCCACATCAAACGCCCGGCCTTGCGGGCCGATCAGGCCGTCGAAATCAAAGATAAACCGCCACCGTTCGCCAATGCTCCGCTCGCCATACAAATTGACCAGGGGCACAAAACCGACATTGCTGTCGTAGGCAACATTACCGCCTTGGCGCAACTCGATCTTGGCGTCGCGGATCTTGGCGGTGATGCCGGCCTTCCAGCGCCAGCGAGGCCCTTCGTGAAAAAGATAGCGGTAGGTCAGACGGTAAGAATCGAAACGGTAATTTGCCTGGGTCTGCAACCCTTGCGCGAAGTCGCCTCCCGCGAACGCCACGGGTTTATCGAGGACACCACTTTCATCGATGGAAAATGGCGCATAAAGCGCACGCAGTTCGTGCCGCGGCTTGAACGTGTAGCTCAGCATCAGGCGGGCGGCGGGAAAGGGGCCGCTACCGGTCAGGTCATCCAGGGCAAAGCGTGTTCCACTGGCGTCGTTGGGAATCCGCACATCGTTGCGCGATAACCATGCCCCGCCCGCCTCAACCTCGATGGAAAAGTTGGATGCCCTGCCCGGCGGCTCGGCGGCGGTGGCGATTTCGCCTATCAACATTATTGAAATGATTGATGCCTTGACGCCTCTGAACATATGGAAATCTCCCTAGCAGAATGATTGCCATGAAACCGTTGCCGTCAGCTGGTCATGTCCGCTTTTTGCTGGATGCGAATCATGTATTCGACCGGGGTCACCCATACCAGGCCATCCCCGATTTGCCCGGTATAGGCGGCCTCCGTGATCGTGCGAACGATCTCGTCCACAAGATGATCAGGCGCGACGATTTCGATGCGCGTCTTGGGCGAGAAATCGGTCAATTCCTGCTTGATATCCTGCCCCGCCACGCCGGGCATGGTGGGTCCGCAGCCCTGAATCTTGTCCACGCTCATACCCGGAAATTCCTGGATGTTGCGCAAGGCGCTACGGATCTTGGGCAGTTTGAATGGCTGAACAATCGCCTTGATCTCTTTCATGATTCACTCCTACGCCTCGACTTTTTTTTCCTCGAACCATTTGTACAACGTCGGCAACACCACCAGCGTCAACAGGGTCGAGCTGATCAATCCGCCAATCACCACAACCGCCAATGGCCTTTGCACCTCGGAACCGGGGCCGGTGGCGAACAACATCGGAATCAAGGCCAACATGGCCACTGCAGCCGTCATCAATACCGGACGCAGACGTTGTTTGCATCCTTCCATAATGGCGGTGAGCTGATCCATACCATCTTCGCGCAGACTGCGGATATAGGACACCAGCACCACACCATTCAGAACCGCGATGCCCCACAGGTTGATGAAGCCGACCGCCGCGGGCACCGAGAGATACTCGCCACTGATATAAAGGCCGAAAATGCCGCCGATCGACGCCAACGGCAGCACCAAAATGATCAACGCGGCATAGCGCGCCGAATTGAACAGTACGAACAGCAGGAAAAAGATGGCGGCGATGGTCAAGGGAACGATGATCATCAGACGCGCCATGGCCCGCTCCATGTTCTCGAACTGCCCGCCCCAGACCAGGTAATAGCTTTCCGGCAGCTTGACCTGCGCGGCGATTTTCGCCTGAGCCTCGGCGACGAAACCGCCCAGATCGCGGCCCTGCACGTTGACGCCGATGACGATGCGCCGCTTGGCGCCCTCGCGGCTGACCTGGGCCGGCCCATCGAGCAGCTCGATTTCCGCCACGTCACCCAAAGGCACCAGCGCGCCCTTCGGCGACTTGAGCATGATCTGGGCGATGGCTTCGGGATCCTTGCGGTAGCCTTCGGGGAAACGCACCACGGCGGCGAAACGCCGTTCGCCCTCATACACCTCGGTGGTGACCCGCCCCTTGATGGCGGTCTCGATGATGTCGTTCACATCTTCGACATTGATGCCATAACGGGCGATGGCCGCGCGGTCTATCTTGATGGTGAGATATTCCTGGCCGCTGACCTTTTCCACACGCAAATCCGATGAGCCCTTGATGCCGGTCAGCACACGGGCGATTTCATCGCCTTTCTCCTTGAGCAGCATCAGATCGTCACCGAACATCTTGATCGCCACCTGCGAACGCACCCCGGAGACCATTTCGTCGACGCGCGCGGCGATCGGCTGGCTCATCACCAGCTCGATACCGGGCAGACCCTTCAGTTTTTCGCGGATGGCATTGGCGATATCTTCCTGCGTCCAGCCGTCCGGCCATTCGTCACGCGGCTTCAGGCTGACCACTGGATCGGCTTCATTGGGCATACCCGGATCGGCCGGGCTCTCGCCACGCCCCAGCTTGGATGCCACCATTTTCACGCCAGGCACTTCCATGACCGCCTTCATCGCCTCGTTTTCCATGCGGATCGATTCGTCGAGGGAAATATTGGGAACGCGGATGATCTGCGGCGTTACCGAACCTTCCTGCATGATGGGGATGAACGATGTGCCAAGAAAGGGAAACAGGGCCAGACTGCCGGCGAACAAGGCAATCGCACCGATCACCACCTTGACCTGATTGGTCACCGCCCATTTCAGCAGCTTGACATAAGGCTTCTTGATGAACGCCACCACCCAGGTATCGTGTTCCGCGCCGCCCTTGAGCCAGTAAGAACAAAGCACCGGCGAAAGGGTGAAGGACAGAATGAGCGAGATGGTGAGGGCAATGGCGATGGTGAGCGCCAGCGGCGCGAACATCTTGCCTTCCATGCCTTCCAGCGACAATAACGGAAGAAAGACCAGGATGATGATACCGATGCCATATAACACCGGTTTGCCCACCTCGGTCGCGGCGTCGAGCATGATGTGAAATTTGCTCTCGCCGCTGTCCTTGCGTTCACCCAGGTGGCGGAAGGAGTTTTCAACCACCACCACTGAACCGTCCACCATCAGGCCAATGGCGATCGCCAAACCGCCCAGCGACATCAGATTGGCCGAGATGCCGTACTCGTTCATCGCCATGAACGTCACCAGGGGCGTGAGAACGAGCGTCGCCACCACGATCAGACTGGAACGCACATCGCCCAGAAAGATGAACAGCACAATAACAACGAGGATAATGCCTTCGGCGAGCACCTTGGCGACGCCTGTGAGCGCGGAGTCGACCAGTTCGGTACGATCATAAAAGGGCACGATCTGCAAACCGCCGGGCAGCATGTTGTTCTGATTGATTTCGGCCACCTTGGCCTTGATCCGGCCGACCACGTCACGGGCATTGCCGCCGCGCAGCATCATCACGATGCCGGCGACGGATTCGGTGTCGCCATTCTTGATGATCGCGCCCTGCCTCACCTCGTGACCAAAGACCACCTCCGCCACGTCGCGAATGTAAACCGGCGTACCCTCGACCTCCTTGAGAACGATGTTGCCGATATCATCCAGACTGCGGATCAGTCCCACGCCGCGAATCAAATACTGCTGGGCGAAATGCGGCAGCACGCCGCCGCCGCTGTTGGCGTTGTTGCGCGCCACGGCGGCATACAGCTCTTGCAGGCTTATACCGTAATGGCGTAACCGGTCGGGGTTGGCCAGCACCTGATACTGCTTGACATAGCCACCCTGGGAGTTGATCTCCGCCACGCCGGCGATACTGCGCAGCAACGGCCGCACCACCCAATCCTGGACCGTGCGGCGTTCGGTCAATTCCTCCACGGTCAAGGCGCGCTTTCCGTCATCGGGCCTTTCCAGGGTGTATTGATAGACCTCGCCCAAGCCCGTGGAAACCGGGCCAAGCACCGGCGCCACGTCTTCCGGCATGCGGCTACCCACCTCGATCA
Source organism: Gammaproteobacteria bacterium (assembly GCA_033717875.1). Lineage (GTDB taxonomy): Bacteria > Pseudomonadota > Gammaproteobacteria > Ga007554 > SBBG01. The sequence goes on along the minus strand of JADDKJ010000003.1, from coordinate 99,618 downwards.
GCCGCTCCATGACCAGTTGGCGGGCGAAGTAGACATCGGTCGCATCGGTGAACACCAGAGTGATCAGCGACAGGCCATTGCGATTGAGAGAGCGCATCTCGGTCAGACCGGGCAGGCCGGTCATGGCGATCTCGATCGGCACGGTGACGAAGCGTTCCACCTCCTCGGGAGAACGCCCGGGCGCTTCGGTGGCCACTTGCACTTGAATATTGGTGACATCGGGAAAGGCGTCCACGGACAGTTTTTTTACCGCCATGATGCCGAATCCAAAAAGCACCAGCGCAACCACCGCCATGATGACGCGCTGCCTGAGCGCGTTACGAACCAGGGCTTCAATCATGATTAGAGCTTATCCTTCAATAATGCACCGCTGCGGTGCGCCCCAAAAGGCGCTAGGCAAGGCGCGAGGAGAGAAGTTTGGTGATTCCAAATGAGCGACGAGCAACGCGGCATGGCGCCTTTTGGGGCGCAACCCGGAGGGACGGCAGCCCTTTTGCCGCGATACGGCGTTGCCCGCTCGCATACGTACCACAAGTACGCAGCGCTCGCGGTGCCTTGTCTCGCGGCAAAAGAGCCGCCGTCGCAGCGGTGCATTATTGAAGGATAAGCTCTCATCCGAGTTCCTTGCGCTTGCGTTCGTTATTGAGATGGAAAGCGCCTTCCGTCACCACCTTATCGCCTTCGCGCACCCCTGACTTGACGGGCCGCACGCCCCCACTCTCCGTCCCCAGCGTAACCTCCGTCATGCGGAACTGCGTCGGCCCGGTCTGAACAAAGACATAGTCCTTGCCCCCTTCCCGCACCACGGCCTCCGCCGGCACCACGATACGCTCCAGCGGCCGCCCCTGGATCAGCATGCTGGCGAGCATGTCAGGCTTGATGGCGCGCTCGGCATTGGCGATATCGGTGCGCACCGTCACCGTGCGCGTTTCGGGGTTCACCGTATCGGCCACATAGATCAAGCGGCCGGTGAAACGCTTCTCTTGCAGCGCGGGAATCTCCACTTCGACATCCTTGCCTTCCCGCACCAGGTCCGCCTGCTGCTCTGGCACCTCGGCCACCACCCACACATGCGAAAGATTCGCCACGGTGAACAGGGCATCGGCAGGCTGCACGACCTGCCCCTGCGTCACTTTGCGCTCGATGACGGTACCGCTCAATGTGGCGGTGACCGGCGTGACGGAGTTGATGTCGCGCCGTTTGCCGATTTCCGTGATCACCTTCTTCGACATGCCCAGCACTTGCAGGTGATCCTCGGCCGCAAGCAGCTCCGCCTGGGCCGAAAACAGCTCATTTTCGCGCCGCTGCAACTCCGCCGAGCCAATCACATCCGCGCTCAACAACAGTCTGGCACGCTCCACCGACCGGCTTTGCAACTCGACCTGCGCCAGCGCCTTCAAGTAAGCGAGCTGCGCCTCCGCCAGCTCGGTGCTGTTGACCTTGGCCAGCATCTGGCCGCGCGTAACGTCCTGCCCCAGAATCGCATATACCTCGGAAATCCGACCCGTCACCGTCGCGCCGATGCGCGCCACATGCTGCTCGTCGACCGTGACACGGCCGGGGACGCGCAGCATGTCGCGCACCTCATCCTTGCCGATGGTGAAAATCTTGAGACGTTTGATCAGTTCCGGGCTTACCGTCATCAGACTGGCATCGGCCGTGGCCTTTGGCGCCGGGGCGGGTGTCTCCTTGGCGGAATCGCAAGCCGCCGTTGTTATGGCAAGCGAGACGACAATGGCAATGGATAATGTTGTTTTCATGAATTTCATTGGTTTTGTTCTCCGCTGAGATCGGTCGCTCTCAGACGCTCGATTTGAACGATGGCTGCCTGCACATCAAAACGGGCGGCGAGAAAATCCTGGCGCACGCTGCGATAAACGCGCAAGGCATCCAGATAATCAAGAATGCCGCGCTCACCAAAACGATAGGCCGCTTCGGCCACTTTAAGCGCCGCCTCGGCCTCCCTGAGAAGACCGGCTTCAAAGGCATCCACCTGGCGGCTGGAAATCAGATAATTGTTGTAAACCGTTTCCAGCTCACGCAACAACACCAATTGCTGCTGTGCCACCAGGGATTGCGATTGCACCAATTGAGCCGTCGCCTCGGCGATGGGGCCTTCACGGCGATTCCACAACGGCAATGGCAAGGACAAGCCGAGCCGCCAACTGCGGATATCCGGGTCCTCCTCATACAGGCCATGCACCGTCACCTGGGGAATACGCAGCCGGCGCTCGAGTTGCAAACGCGCCGCCGCCTGGCTTTCGCGCGCCTGGCTCTGGGCGATATCCGGGCTGCGCGCCATCACTTCGCGGCGCAGCTCCTCCAGGGAAGGAATCGGGATATCTATCTGGAGCTTGCCTGCCACCTCGAAATTTTCCGGCAGCGCCGAGCCGATCAAGTTGCGCAGCGCACCCTTGGCCTGATCCACCCGTATCACGGCGCTTTCAAGATTTTTCGCCCCCTCCAGCAACTCGGCTTCGGCCTTGACCAATTCATAACGCGGCGATTCTCCAATCGTCACGCGCAATCTGACGCGGTCACGCACATCCCCTAGCAAGTCGAAATTTTCCTGGGCGATGCGCATCTCGTCCTGGCGGCGCAGCACATCATAAAAAGCCGATTTGACTTGCGTCAGCAGATTGATGCGCGCGCCCTGCAATCCTGCCTCGGCGACATTGATGCCGGCTTCGGCACCTTGCACCCGCACCGCTCTGGTTTGCGGATAATCGATGGGTTGCGACAGGCCGATGATTCTGCTCTGGCCGGTCTGGCCGCGCACCTGCCTCACCCGCGACGGGCCGGTGCCGATGTCCAATTCGGGATTCGGATAGGCCTGCGCCGTGCGCCGTACCCCGCGCGCCACGTCCACCTGATCGCGCGATGCTTGCAAACCGGGGTTATATTGCTCGGCAAGCTGCATGACGGCTGGCAACGTCAACGGCTCGGCGGCGTGAGTAGCCATGGGCGCGATCGCCACGGCCAAAAATAATGCTCCGCCCATCCGTGCGCGTGCATTTGCGATCGCATCCAGAAAGGTTGCGATGGATGTGCACCTGTTCATACTTGTTTTGTCCAACATTTGTTGAGGAAAAGATAATGATCGCATTAACTCCCTCGCGCGACCAGCGAGCGTAAATTATCCCGGCGATGAGAGAAAAGTTTATTAAACTGGTAAGGTTATCCGCGTTTCACGCACCAATGGCGTAAGCAACGGAGAAAAGAGCATCAAACGATGCGAGGAGGCTCGGCGAGCGGTGGGGGAGTCCGGCTATTGAGCGATAATGACCCATCTGAACGTAACTGTTCTGACAAGGGATGGCCGATAGCGGGTTGGGAAGGCGATATGATCTCGATTTCGGATATATCTGAAACTTCAGCATCCTTGCTTGCGGCTTGCATGGAATGCCCTTGCGTGCCGGACTGCTGCGTGGCCGCATCTTCCAAAAGCGGCGGAACCTGCGTCACCTCTGAAAAAATCAGGAAGGTCAGCAATAGCGATGCAACCCCCAGTATGAGGTGCTTTCTTGCAAGCAGTCGCGAAAAGAAGTGCATGGGTGGTATTGTAATTGCAGAATGGAAAAAGTCAAAACCTTTCCTCACGACATAACCTGCAATCCATGATTTATTCCGTTGACCCCGGCAACACCACCGCGACCATCATGACCGCCCATGTCCTGCGCCACGAGCGCCATCATGGCGAGTGGCATACCCTACGGCTGCATGCCCCAACCTGCGCGGCGAAGGTCAACCCGGGCCATTATGCACAACTGGAATATGGCGACATCCGGTATTTGGCTTCCGTCATTCGCACCGATATCCATGCGGGCTGGCTGGAACTGCTGCATCAAGACGACACGCCCCAGCTTGTCCTCAAGGTTGGAGATCCTGTTCAGCTCATAGTTCCTTTGGGCAAGGCATTCGCACCCGACGTGAACACTTCACGGCTACTGCTGATAGGCGAAGGACTGGGCATCGCCGCCGTTACCTTTTTGGCGGAAAGATTGTCTCAGCAAAGACAGGAGCATCGACTCATGGTGATGCTGGGTTCCCGCATCACCTTTCCCTTCCAGCCTCGCCCCTCGCGCTTTCTCGTACCCGGCATGCCAGCGGGAGTCATCGCCGCCATGCCATTGCTGGAGGAGTGGAATATTCCCAGCCGCCTCGGCAGCGCACAAGGCTTGGCGGGGTGCTTCGAGGATGGCGTGAGCGGCCTGGCGCATGTTTGGATAAATGCCCTGCCTGAGGCACAGCGCGAGGATATCGCGATATTTGCGAGCGGACCACGGCAAATGCTGGCCTCGGTTGAAGCTTTGGCCGAACGGTATCGCCTGCCTTATCAGGCTATCGAAGCACAATCATGAGTCTGGATCTTCCATCTTCTCCAGCGTGAAACCCCTGGGGTTGAGATTTTCTCCCCCGTTGAGTTTGACCATGAGGCGAAACTCGTTGGCCGAATCGGCGTGGTAGATGGCGTCCTCGTAAGTGACATCACCGGCGCTATAGAGTTCATAGACGGCTTGATCAAAGGTTTTCATGCCATGCTGAGCGGATCGCTTCATCACATCCTTTAGCAAGTGGTGTTCGCTGCGCCGAATCAGATCGGCGACCAGGGGCGTATTCGCCAGCACCTCCACCGCCGAGCAGCGGCCATGCCCATCGGGCGCGGGAATGAGGCGTTGCGCCAGCACGGCCTTGAGATTCAACGAAAGATCGAGCAACAGTTGATCGCGGCGATCCTTGGGGAAAAAATTGATGATGCGGTCCAGCGCCTGGTTGGCATTGGTGGCATGGAGCGTTGCCAGGCAAAGATGGCCTGTTTCGGCGAATGCGATGGCATGCTCCATCACCTCGCGCGAGCGGATCTCGCCGATCATGATCACGTCGGGTGTCTGACGCAGGGTGTTTTTCAGCGCGGCCTCGAACGACTGGGTATCTATACCCACCTCGCGCTGGGTGACGATGCAACCATCATGGCGGTGAATGAATTCGACGGGATCTTCAATCGTTACGATGTGTCCATTGGTGTGACGGTTGCGATAACCGATCATCGCCGCCAGCGAGGTTGACTTACCTGATCCCGTCGCCCCCGTCACGATGATCAAGCCATGCTTCGTCAGCGTCAGATCCTTGATGATCGGCGGCAAGCGCAATTGTTCAAAAGTGGGGATGCGCGTCTCGATGCGGCGCACCACCATTCCGACTTGGTTCTGCTGCTGAAAGACATTGACACGGAAACGGCCGGCGTCTTGCTGGTGAATGGCAAAGTTGCACTCCTGGCTTGCCTCGAACCGTTGACGTTGCTCAGGGCTCATGACGCCATACACGATCTCCTTCGCCTGCTCCGCCGTGAGAATTCTCTGTACCGCGGGCACTACCCTGCCGTTGATCTTGAAACTGGGCGCGACACCCGCAGTAATAAAAAGATCGGATGCCTTCCTGCGCGCCATCTCGCAAAGAAGAGCGAAGATATCCATCGGTTTTTTTTCTACATTCTCATTGGCCTGCGGCATGGTTCACCCAGATTATCGCGCCATGGACACCAGCAATTCGTTCAAGCGCTGCACGAAAGCGCCAGGGTCTTCGAGTTGCCCGCCCTCGCTGAGCAACGCCTGACCGAACATGATGTGCGCCCAATCCGCGAGACGCCGCGCGTCGGATTCATCCTTCAACCGCATCACCAGCGGATGCCGTGGGTTGATTTCCAGGATCGGTGCGGTGCTTGGCACATCATGGCCCGCCGCCTTCAGCATCTTCTGCAGGCTCACCGCCATATCGTGTTCTTCGACGACCAGGCAGGCGGGTGAGCGCGTCAGGCGATGGCTGATGCGCACGGCTTTGACCTTGTCGCCCAGAGCCTCCTTCATCTGCGCCGTGAGACCTTCCATTTCACCGGCGGCTTCGTCGAGTTGGCGCTTTTCTTCCTCGTCCTCAAGCCCGGCAAGATTCAGATCACCCTTGGCGACAGATTGAAGCGGCTTGCCTTCAAAAGCGGTGAAATGCGAAGTCAGCCATTCATCGACACGATCCGAGAGCAGCAGCACCTCGATGCCTTTTTTGCGAAACACCTCCAGGTGCGGACTGTTCCGGGCGGCGGCGAAGCTCTCGGCGGTGACGTAGTAGATCTTGTCCTGCCCCGGTTTCATGCGCACGACGTAATCCTCCAGCGCGACATCCTGTGTCTCTGTATCGGTATGCGTCGAGGCAAACCTTAGCAGTTTGGCGATGCGCTCCCGGTTGGCATGATCCTCCACCGGGCCTTCCTTGAGCACACGGCCGAATTCTTTCCAGAATCCGGCATATTTTTCCTTATCGTTTTTCGCCAGCTCCTCCAGCACACCCAGCACTTTTTTCACCGAGGCGCCGCGGATGGCGTCGATCTGCTTGTTGCGCTGCAAGATTTCGCGCGAGACGTTGAGCGGAAGATCGTCCGAATCGACCACGCCGCGCACGAACCGCAGGTAATTGGGCATCAACTGTTCGGCATCGTCCATGATGAAGACGCGGCGCACATAAAGCTTGATGCCATGACGCTGGTCGCGGTCCCACAGATCGAAGGGCGCGCGCTTGGGAATATACAGCAGCGTGGTATAGGACTGATTGCCTTCCACATGGGTATGAACATGGGCCAGCGGCTCCTCGAAGTCGTGCGCCACATGCTTGTAAAATTCGTTGTACTCTTCGGTGCTGATCTCTTTTTTCGGGCGCGCCCACAAGGCGGAAGCGCGATTGACGGTTTCGTCTTCGTCCTTGTCCCGCGCTTTCATGACGATCGGCAGGGAGATGTGATCGGAATATTTGCCGATGATGTGACGCAGGCGGTATTCGTCGAGGAATTCTTCTTCTCCCTCGCGCAAGTGCAACACCACCTCGGTGCCGCGCGCCGGTTTCTCCACTGTTTCCAGGGTATACGTCCCCTCCCCGCCCGATTCCCAGCGCACGCCGTGTTCGGGACCCAGCCCCGCGCGGCGGGTGGTGAGCGTCACCTTGTCGGCGATGATGAAGGCGGAGTAGAAACCGACGCCGAACTGGCCGATGAGACGAGCGTCCTTGGCCTGGTCTCCGGTGAGGGATTCGAAGAATTGGCGGGTACCCGACTTGGCGATGGTACCGATATTGTCCATCACTTCGCCGCGGCTCATGCCGATACCGTTGTCCGCCACCGTGATGGTGCGTTTCTCCTTGTCGAAAGAAACGCGGATCTTGAGATCGGTATCGCCCTCATACAGCGCGTTATCGGTGAGCGCCTCGAAGCGCAGTTTGTCGGCGGCATCGGAAGCATTGGAAATCAGCTCGCGCAGGAAGATCTCCTTGTTGCTATACAGCGAGTGGATCATCAGCTTCAGCAATTGCTGGATCTCAGCCTGAAAGCCCAGGGTTTCCTTATGCGTTTCGGTGCTCATGGTGATTCAACTCCTTTGTCTGCGGTGATAAATTGGAAAATTATACCCGTAGCCACCTGCTCTGGATAAGCCCTCGCTTTCCATAACGGCCTATATTTGAGGGAAGTCGCGTGGCCAAGTATCTTGTCACGCCAGCTTCCCTGCTCTCCTGAATCGTTAGGCGAAGAGCTGTGCGACCGTCTTCATCGGCAGGAACAGGCGACTGCGTCCATTGTGCTGACAGAGCAGTTCGAAACCGTAGCGGGTATAGAATGATCGTGCCTCGTCGTTGAGGCAGTCTACCACGATGGCATAAGCTCGCATGTGGGCATTGATCTCGTAGAGGTGCTCCAATGCCTTCACCAGAGCAATCTTGCCCAGCCCCTGCCCCTGATACTCCTTGTGAACCGCAAGCTGGGCGATCAGAAAAACCGGTACAGGGTAGTGCGGAAGGCGCTTGGCCATCGCTTTAGATAACGTCTCGCGGCGGATGGTGCTGGGGGCGATGGTATAAAAGGCGCAGATAGGAAGTTTGCCATCGGGCAGCGACTGCGAGGCGGGTAGTACCAGAGTACGACTGAGACTGGACTCCATGTGTTTGGCGGCAAACTGCCGGAGGAACTGGTTCAGCTCGGTTTCGCCGCAGTCGAAGCTGATTCGGTCATGGCGCTTTTTGTCCAGATCGACGAAGCGAGTGGACCCGCTCACTTGATGCCCTGTTTGCGGGTAAAGGTTACCGCGTCGCGCAATGCCTTATTCGGGCGCTTGGCCTTGTCACAGGCGTTGATGAACTGATCAAACAGGTCATTCTCGATGGTGATGGTCTCATGCTGGGCGATGACCCGGCTGGCATCCTCCTCCATCAGCTTGCTGACATACTCGGTCAGGCTCTTCATACCAAGCAGGGCCGAAGCTTTTTCGGCCTTTGCCTTTAAATTTTCATCCAGGCGCATGTCAAAACGGGTGGTAGCCATATCATCAACCTCCAAATCATTGTACGGAAATTTAACGTATAAAATATAGACTATACCCCCCTATATCGTCAATTGTATGGAAATCTCCGCGAGGTATTGTCAAACCTGGTGTACGCCACGCCCCGACCTGACGTCATTAGGCGGTGAGTTCCTGCTGTGGCGGCAGATTGCCCAATACCGCTTCTCCGTCTTTGAAGGGAATGCCCTTCAGTAGTAGCTCGAGCAGCGAAGCGCCCTTGATCCGGCGCCAGGATTTCTCCGCTTCTTCGATCGGCTCGACGCCGAGCCGAGGAAGGTCGAACGGGAGACACCGTTGCGCGTGCGTGTGGCCCGATGGCAAAGATTGATTCTAATGGGGTTGGTGGTGCGCAGATGCGTCCAGTGCTCCGCCGGAAAATCATAGTAAGGTAGCCCAGATGAAATGAAATGAAATCGTGCGCCCATGAAGGCGCGTAATCAGCGCGGTGGAAGTCCGCGTCAGAGGAGGTCATCACCTCTGCAGCCGAAGGTAACTGCGTCACTGTGAGGTGAGGTGGAGAGCAACCGGAAGCGGAAGACTGGTCTGTAGGATAACGAACCCGATTCGGCGGGGTGTAGCGGCGAGACTGCGGTTTCGTGGCGAAGCTTGAGAAATCATCGGACACGCTGGTGATGACGGCAAAAGCGATGTTCGGGCGCATCAGGTGGTTGGGGACGGAACGGTCGGAAGGTTACGCGAGATAAGTGGGGAGACCTGCCGCCGGGGTGAAGGTGGCAGGAGTCAGAGTCCTCATAGTACCGCAGGCGCCGAATCATTCGATTCGACGCTGAAAAGCGCGGAAAGCAAAGCCCCGCCGAGGGGAAGGGGGGCAGGAAGAGAGAGACGGAAGATTCTATCGATGCAGCAAGCAGCAGTCCCGAGAGTGTCGGCAACGACTAAACAAGAGACAGACATCCGTGCCCGGTGGGCGTGGGTGAAAGCATCGATATGGACGGACCGGATGTTGGCGGCCCTGGAGAACGGGGTCCAAGGAGGCAAAAAACAATGCCTACTTCGCCCAACTGGGCCTTTTCACCCTAAAGGGGGCCCGGCTGGTAGCGAGCCAATCCCGATGAGGAAACTTTCAACTGGAGAGCCGTGTGCGGGAGAACCGCACGCACGGTTCGTAAGGAGGGGTGGGCGAGAGCCCATCTCTACCCCTATCGGGATGTACGGAGCGCTGAACCTCCCGGATTTCGTTGCACTGCATCCGGGCTACGTTTACTTAGAAGTTGTGGTTGTGGGTGGAGAGTCCTTTCGCAAACGTCTTCACGTCTCCAGGAGTCCAGATGAATTCCCTGCTGGCGACGTCTGCAAGGAGTATAGGCAGAACATGCCGTGCGACACGCCCAACTGGACCTCTTCGCGCACAGATTAGCGCGGCGTCCTCTATCGCCTCGCGGACAAGTTCCAGAACTCTTCCGTGGTCATGGAGGAAAGGCACACGTCGGATCTCAGAAAACAGTTCCCGCATCGGCTTGTGAGGATTGAAGGGCGTCCGAGCGCCGATACATAAGAGCTCTGCAGCCATGCTTGAGCAGTTCGTGGTGAGGAGCTTATATTGAAGCTCGCCAGATTGTGTTTCATCGATCAGCGCATCGATGTGCTGATTCATGCGATCTTCGTCCAGCCAATCTATCGAAACGGAGTCTGTCGGGTGCTGATGAATTGAGATGTCATAGTCGAAAGTCTTCAGTACTGCAGGCGTTCCAGCCACATCGTGCGCGAGCTTCATGTCTCGCGGGTGAAAACTGAGGTAGTGCTCGGCGGTCTGAACAGAAGCGTGACCGGTCAAGCTAGGGGATCCCCAAACAAGAAGGCGAGCCATGGCAATCTCCCTAAAGTGAAATGGATGTAGATTTAGTGTAGCACCGCAACCGTACCTATATCTATGGGCTCCTCCCACATTGCAAGACCCAGAAACATGTTTTCAACAGGCGAGGGAGTGCATGTATCTATCCGAAAAAACGGGGTCAGCCATGTAGGGTGGGCAACCCGTTGTTTGGGTTGCCCACGCGGATACCCAGGAACAACAACATCGCCATTTCTCACGTTCGATTTATTCCGCGTGGGCACGAAAAACGTGCCCACCCTACATGGCTGTACGGTTCGTCACCGCAGGTAGGCGCAAACAGCGTGCCTACCCACTGCCCGGCTCAGGGGATAAGCGTGGGCACATTTTTATTAACGGCTGTTCCGTCGCCGAGCTGTCCATAGAAGTTATATCCCCACGCCCAGAGCGTGCCGTCGGTCTGGAGGGCAACGGTGTGAAGCCCTCCGGCTACCACTACGGCCCAGGTGTTGGTGTTGGCGGTGCCGATCCGGGTCGGGGTGCTCTTATTGGCGAATATTCCGGCTGTCCCGTCGCCGAGTTGACCAGCGAGGTTACTTCCCCACGCCCAGAGCGTGCCGTCGGTCTGGAGGGCAACGGTGTGCACGTTTTCGGCCGCCACCGAGGCCCAAGTGTTGGCGGTGCCGATCCGGGTGGGGGTGGTCTTGTTGACGGTTGTCCCGTCGCCGAGCTGACCATAGGCGTTCCATCCCCACGCCCAGAGCGTGCCGTCGGTCTGGCGGGCAACGGTGTGCCCGTTTCCGGCCGCCACGATAGCCCAGGTGTTGGCGGTGCCGATCCGGGTCGGGGTGTACTTGGTGACGGATGTCCCGTCGCCGAGCTGGCCATTGCGGTTATCTCCCCACGCCCAGAGCGTGCCGTCGGTCTGGAGGGCAACGGTGTGCGTCCATCCGGCCGTCACCGAGGCCCAGGTGTTGGCGGTGCCGATCCGGGTCGGGGTGTACTTGGTGACGGATGTCCCGTCGCCGAGTTGACCAGCGAGGTTATATCCCCACGCCCAGAGCGTGCCGTCGGTCTGGAGGGCAACGGTGTGCGTGCTTCCGGCCACCACCGAGGCCCAGGTGTTGGCGGTACCGATCCGGGTGGGGGTGCTCTTGTTGACGGTTGTCCCGTCGCCGAGCTGGCCAACGCCATTATATCCCCACGCCCAGAGCGTGCCGTCGGTCTGGAGGGCAACGGTGTGCACTTCTCCGGCCGTCACCGCAGCCCAGGTGTTGGCGGTGCCGATCCGGGTCGGTGTAGTTCTCAAACCACCGGTTATCCCGTCGCCGATCTGGCCATAGCTGTTCCATCCCCACGCCCAGAGCGTGCCGTCAGTCTTGATGGCAACGGTGTGCCCGTGTCCAGCAGAGACAACCTTCCATCCGCCCCCCGCTCCCCCGCCGGTCACCGTCAGGGTCGCGCTTCCAGACATCGTCCCCGACGCGGCGGTGATCGCCGTCGTGCCCGCCGCTACGCCAGTGGCAAGGCCGGTGGTGTTGATGGTCGCTACCGAGGGGGTGCCGGAGGCCCAGGTGACAGAGGAGGTGATATCCGCCGTGCTGCCGTCGGAGTAAGTGCCAGTAACGGTGAATTGATTCGCGCCCGCGACGGCGATGCTGGCGCTGGCGGGTGTGACGGCGATGGCGCTGAGTGTCGGCGCGGTGGCCGTCACCGTGAGCGTGGCGCTACCGGAGAGGGTGCCGGAGCTGGCGGTAATGGTGGCCGTGCCTACTGCTACGCCGGTGGCGATCCCGCTGGTGGCGTTGATGGTGGCCACGCCGGGGGTGCCGGAGGCCCAGGTGACTGAGGTGGTGATATTCGCCGTGCTGCCGTCGGAGTAGGTGCCGGTGGCGGTGAATGCCTGGTTCGCGCCCACGACCACGCTGGTGCTGGCGGGCGTGACGGCGATGGCGGTGAGCGTCTTGCCACCGGACATGCCCGGCCATACCGGGAGAAAGAGCTGTTGACTCGCCACTTGCGGGGCAGCGGTGCTGTCTTGCGCCTGTACGGTAAACGACGCGGTGCCGGGGGTGACGGGGGTGCCGCTGATCCGGCCGGTCACGGCATCGAGTGTCAGCCCCGCTGGCAGAGCGCCGGCGGTGACGCTCCAGGTGTAGGGCAACGCGCCATTGGCGGCCGTCAGTGTAGTGTTGTAAGCCACGCCCACGGTGGCCGTCGGCAAGGTCGTGGTGGTGATCTTGAACGCGGCTGGCGACACCCTGAGGCAGGGCGACAGCGGGAAATCGATGCTGGTGCCGGGCGGGCCGACGTTCACGGTGTTGGTGAGCGGCACGCGGTCGGAGGCGAAGGCGCTGATCGCCGCCAGGCCGCCACGGCGCATGGCCACGCGGAAGGTGCCGTCGGCGGTGGTATAGCCGGTGGCGGATCCAGAATAATCCACGCCGTCGCTGCGGACCTGCACATTCGCCGCCGGCTGGTCATTGATATCGCGCACGCAGCCCGAGACGTATACCGTATCCATCGGCACGTCGGCGTTCCAGTTCCGCAAGCGCGGCACGGTGCCTTGGTAAAATTGATTGGTGCCGCTGCCGACGAGGGTGGCGGTGCCTTCCTGTATCCAGCGCGCCGTGCCTTCGTCGAAATAGAACAGGGGGATGGTCACGGGGGGCAGCGCGGAACGTGTGCCGACCGGGATGCGGATCGTGGCGGTGGATCCCGGTGCGAGGTCGTAGCGCGCGCCGCCACTGTCGCGGATGTCGATCAGCAGCGCGCCGAAACTTTCGATGGGCACTGGCGTTCCGCCTGCGGCGGTGATCGCCGTGTAGTCGCCCGGCATCAGGCCGGCATCGAGGGCGGGGTTGATGGGCGTGAGCGCCACGTTGACCGTGCCGGAGGCGGTACCTCCCGCTCTGGGCACGAGTCCATTGGCGGGAAGAACAATTTGCGCGCTCGAGTTCGGCACGGCCACCGTGCCGCCCGCCGCGACGTTGATGAGCAGGGTGACCGCAGTTGGCAGCAGCCGTGCCCCGAGGGAGGTGGTCTGCCCCGCCAGTACACGCGCCACCTGAATGGTTTCCGCGAAATTGGGGGCGTCGATGCGCAGGATCACCCTTTCGCCGGCTTCGGCCGTCAACGTGTAACTTCCGTCCGCCGCGGTCGTCGTCGTGGCGGAACCCACGCTGATGGCGGCGTTGGCCACGCCTTCGCCGTTTACGGCCGAGATGATCCTGCCCGATAGGGTGCCTGTGGTTGTGGATGTGGGTATTGGCTGCCTGTCATCTGTGTTACTCCCCCCGCCACCACAAGCAGAGACAAGAACGAACAGCGCCGGAACCAGCACTTTTATACTGTGGCTCTCCAGCCAACGCCGAATCATCTGTACTAGTTGCATAAGCCCCTCCTCAGGGTTACGAATGAGGTTTGCACGCGCACGATATGCGTAGCTGCCAACATCATCACCGTCCATTTCTTATCTTTCAGTAGAACCACGAGTTTCAAATTGAAATCCACGCAGCCAAAAATGATGATGAAAACTTCTTTCATCCTCACTCACAAAACTCTCCGCCAGGCAAGCTGATTGACATGGAGCATCATATTCAGCATTATGTTTTAAAACAATCCCTTACGAAGGTACCGGCAGAGGTACCATAGTACTAACGAAGAGCGTTGACAGGTATCGGTAACATCTGGATACAGTCGTCAGATATCGAGTGCGAATACTTTCATGGATGTGCTTCTGGTTGATGATCATGTGTTCACTCGCGATGGAGTCGCGCTCTTTCTTGAGCGGACGTTTCCATCTGTGCATGCGTTCCACGCGAGTGATTGTGCGGAAGCACTTCAAATCGCCAACCAACGGCCCCTCAACCTTGTCTTGATGGACATTCGTTTCTCGGCTCAGGGGCACGAAGGCATGGATGCCCTGGTTACGCTTAAACGGGAATTTAATTCGCTGTGCGTAGTGATCTTTACAGGCATGGATTATGACCAGGCGTTGGTCTTTGACGCTCTAAGAAAAGGCGCGATGGGATTCATACCAAAAAATCTGCCCCGGCGAGAAGACTTTGAAGCAGCTCTGCGTCAAGTGTTGTCGGGGTTCCCCTATATGCCAGTGTCCGTTATTGGAATAGAGCAAAAGTCGCTCGCCTCGTACAAACGAAAGGAGGATGGCTTCCTGGCGCCAAGTGATCCAACCACTTTAGCTCTCACCACCAGACAATTTGAAATAGTGCGCTTGCTTGTACATCACGGACTCACGAACGATGAAATCGCCAAAAAATTGAATATTACCGAGCAGACAGTCAAGAATCAGTTATCAGTCATCTATCACCGTTTCAACGTCGGCACCCGGCATAAGCTCATTATCGAGATTAACAAGCTGGGGATTGTTTTAGGGGAGCCGGCCGCTGGCAATCGGTAAATGCGCTACGGCGGGTCAATTGCCTGCGCTGAAGGTTATTTCCCCACGCCCCGCGCGTGACCGGTAGTGCATAACGCGTGCGCGATAGATCGTGAAAATTGTGACGTATTTACCGGCTTTCTTAGCAGTGGATATTCCTTTCCAAGCAAGGAAATGGTTTCGCCGCTAAACCTTTCACCCGTTAAAACAATGACGGGTATATCCCGGTCGAGATCCCGGCCAAGATCACGCACACAACGAACGACCGCTTCGGCGGTTTCATCCCCGGCCAGTTTATAATCTGAAATGACCAAATCAAACTCACGAAAGCTGTCTCGCATTACCAGCCGGACTTGCGCAACCGAAGCCGCTTTTTCCACGATACAGCCTAAAACCACTAACTGACTTTCTAACGCATCAAGCACTAACTTGTTGTCATCGACCAACAAAATAAATTTTCCCGGCTCCAACTCCGCCGGGATCAATTCTTGCGGATGACGCGGCAAATCACTTTCTTCCTGAACAGGCACGTCGATATAAAAATGTGTTCCGCGCTCCGGATGAGAATAGTATCCAAGCCGATGTCCTGGCAGTTTGCGAACGGCTTTCTCAACATAGGATAATCCAATACCCATTCCGGGTACGTCACATTGTTCGTTGATTCGATAGAATGGCTGAAATACGGACTGCATTTGATCTGTCGACATTCCGATGCCGCTGTCGATGACGTGTAGCCGCAGTCCCTTTCCATATCTAGTTACCGTGATTAACACCCAACCGTTTTTCGTATACTTGATGGCATTATCGACCAGGTTGAAAATAATTTGCTGCATCATAAGTCTATCCGAATGGATAACCAGCGGCGGCTTTTTCCGCAGAACGATCTTCAAGTGAATGTCCTTTTGACTAGCCTGGTGAGTGTATTGTCGTTGAACTACTTCCAGGAGTTCATTAATAAAAAAATGTGATGTGGCAGGGGCGTAGTCATCACGGTCAATTCTGGAAATATCCAATATCTTATCGAATGCCTCCGCAAGAAGGTCAACGGCATAGGTTACGTTCCTGGCCGCCTCGCCCGCGGATTTCAAATCGTTACCCTGCAATGCTTTTTCGAGGAGCAATGTGTAAGAACTGAGTGCTTGCGTGGGCTGCCTGAGGTTATGGCTGGCATTTCTGAGAAAGGCCGCTTTTTCCAGGTTTGCTTGTTCAGCTTGCTGCCGTTTTTCCTCGGCAACAGCCCGCGCCAAATCAGCGGCTCTTTTATCAATGAACGAGCGTCTTGAGAAGATATCGAGTTGGTAGCGGGAGAACAGGCTGACAACTACGATTAAAGCAAGTTGAAACGATACATCGATAACTGTTGCGGATGGAGCGGAATATATCAGCAATGCCGCGGCTATGTAACTCAGGCTAAGAAGGGTAGCAGGAACAACGGGTACGAACAGAGGCCCATAAGCAAAGGCAATGATAAACATCATTGATGGATACGTTATAGCCAATGATGCACCAGCAAAAATCATGATAGCGAGATGCGCCATCACGGCGACTGCGGCACCCAGGAGCGCGAAGTGAAAAATCAAGGGCGTCGCTCGTACAGGTCTCATGTAAATATAAAGATATAGCGCGAATATCACCAAGGCCGCAGGAATTCTAATCCAGAGACGTGTCAATAATTCTGGTTCCAGTAACAAATCAACAACAATAAATGATATGAAAAAAATCGAACCGAAAAATAATGACAGCTTGATTTGCTTGATCACCCTGATGCGTAAATCATGTTGATATAAGGCTTCCAGTTCTGGCTCAAAAGGCGGGGGTGTGAGCCATGATGAGATTTTTATAAAAAACATCTGGGTTACCTGTTTATAATGGAAAGGAATAAGAGGGAGGAATTATCGGTGCTCATGGGTGAATCGGCTCCTCTCAGTTGCGGTGATCAATCCGAAAATTATACTTGCAGCCACCTGACCCGGGTAAGCCCTCGCTTTCTATAACGGTCTGTGCTTGAATGACAGGTATAATGAACCAACCAGGATGCGTCATGACAATACACACCGTCGCCACCCGCCCCGTTGAAGGCCAAAAACCCGGCACGTCCGGTTTGCGCAAGAAGGTCTCCGTCTTCCGCCAGCCGCACTACCTGGAAAATTTCGTCCAATCCATCTTCGATGCTCTCGCAGGCTATCAGGGCAAAACCCTGGTTGTCGGCGGCGACGGGCGGTTTTACAACACCACCGCCATCCAGATCATCCTCAAGATGGCCGCCGCGGCCGGATTCGGCAAAGTGCTGGTGGGCCGCGACGGCATCCTCTCCACCCCCGCCGCGTCCTGCGTGATCCGCAAGCATGGCGCCTTCGGCGGCATCATTCTCTCGGCCAGCCACAATCCAGGCGGCCCTGAAGGCGACTTTGGCATCAAGTACAATATCGGCAATGGCGGCCCGGCGCCGGAAAAGATCACCGACGACATTTATGCGCGCAGCCGCCAGATCGAGCGTTACCGCATCTTCGAAGTGGCTGATGTGCCGTTGGACAGGGTGGGCGGCGCTCAATTGGGTGATATGCGGATCGAAGTGATCGACTCCGTGGCCGATTATGCGGAATTGATGGAATCGCTGTTCGACTTCCAGGCCATCCGTGCCCTGTTGATCGATGGCGGATTTTGCATGCGCTTCGACGCCATGCACGCGGTGACCGGCCCCTATGCACGGGAAATCCTGGAAAAGCGCCTGGGCGCGCCGCCCGGCACGGTGATGAACGCCGTGCCGCTGGAGGATTTCGGCGGCGGCCATCCCGACCCCAACCTCACTTATGCCCATGACCTGGTGGACATCATGTTCGGCGAGGATGCGCCCGACTTCGGCGCCGCTTCCGACGGCGATGGCGACCGCAACATGATCCTTGGCAAGCGCTTCTTTGTCACCCCCAGCGACAGCCTGGCGATCCTCGCCGCCAACGCCACGCTCGCTCCCGGCTATCGCAACGGCCTTGCCGGCATCGCGCGCTCCATGCCCACCAGCGAGGCGGTGGACCGCGTGGCGCAGGCGCTCGGCATGGCCTGTTATGAAACCCCCACCGGCTGGAAATTCTTCGGCAACCTCATGGACGCCGGCAAAGTCACGCTGTGCGGCGAGGAGAGCTTCGGCACCGGATCAAACCATGTGCGCGAAAAGGACGGCCTGTGGGCGGTACTGTTCTGGCTCAACGTCCTGGCCGCGCGCAACCAGCCGGTGGAGGACATCGTGCGCCAGCACTGGACCCGCTACGGCCGAAATTTCTATACGCGCCACGATTACGAGGAACTGGAAACGGCGGCGGCGCAAGGCATCATGAAGCACCTTCACGAGATCATGGCGGGGCTGAAAGGCAAGCAGCTCGGGCAGCGCCGCGTCGCCTATAGCGACGATTTCAGCTACACCGACCCGGTCGACCACAGCATCAGCACCGGCCAAGGCATCCGCATCGTCTTCGACGACGGCGCGCGCATCGTGTTCCGCCTCTCCGGCACGGGCACGGCGGGCGCCACCTTGCGCATTTATATCGAGGCCTATGAACCGCAGCCTGCCAAGCATGAACAGGACACGCAGGCAGCCCTGGCCGATTTGATCGCGATTGCCAATGAATTGTCCGGCATCCGGGAAAAGACGGGGCGCGAAGCGCCGACGGTGATTACCTGAGGAAGCGCTGAATAATTCCATCTTGGAACTCTCAGCGCAAGCTTCCATATGCCGCGATCAAGGGTGCCTCACGACGAAGCGGTGCTCATGGCCCGCCCCACGCGGCTCCACCATGACGCGGCGATCAGCACAACCATATCGAGAATGACATAGAGAGCGATGGAACCCACCGGCGGATTGGTGGTGGCCAGCACTCCAAAAGGCGCGGCCGGCCAATACCAGCAGCCGAAGGCGGTGCCCACCAGTTCCACGAACAGCACGGGCAGCGGCATGAACATATACAACAGGCGATTTCTTCCGTGCAGTAGCACCGCGGCCAGAAACAGGCCCAGCGCGACGGAGAAGGTATCACCCCACAACGCGAACGCCGCCGCGATCAAACCGGAATAGACGGCGCATCCCACAGCAATGATGGCGCGGCGATGCCGTTCCGTCCAGGCGAACCGCAGCATCTGGAAACCACTTCCAATAACGATGGCATGCCCGAAAGGCACATACAGCGGCACGTAAGCGTTTCTGTAAATCCATACTTCCATGACCATGCTACCGATGATCTCGCAGATGGCGGAGATGAACACCGCCATCCACATCATACGGCATAACGGAGGATCGTCCAGCGTGCGAATCATCAAGGCGAAATAGAGGATGGTGAGCACATCCGCCACCCACTGGCCATCCAGCCCGCGTTCATGCAGCCATGCCGAATCCAGAAAAAGGAGTAGCGTGACGCCGGGAATAAAGGCGTAGAACGACCAGTGGGGACGCCGGCTTGAGTGTTTCTCCGCAGTCACGGTCTTAACCTGCATTTCTCACCATAAACCTACTGTGTCCGCCTAATGCACTGAATCTTCACGGCGTACTCCTTCCGGACTCCTCGACAGACTGTCAAGTATGCCTTCTCGGCATGGACATATACGCGGGATGCGCGAATCTGGATGTAAAAGACGCCGCCATCATTTCAATTGGAGCGTCTGAGCAAGCCATTCTTCTTTCCTCATTTTATGGGAAAATCGTCCTCACCCCACCATTTTTTCGATATGATGCCATGATGTAGACAAGCTCCCTGGAGACAATGATGAAAACAGGCTCTTCATATAAAAATATCGATTCGTTCATCCCTCCCGAACGGGTGCTGATGGGTCCCGGACCCTCCGATGTCCACCCGCGCGTGCTTGCCGCGATGGCGCGCCCGACCATCGGCCATCTCGATCCGGTCTTCGTGGAAATGATGGAGGAACTCAAGACACTGCTGCGCTATGCGTTCCAGACCGAGAATGCCATCACCTTCCCCCTTTCCGGCCCCGGCTCGGTGGGCATGGAGACCTGCTTCGTCAATCTGGTCGAACCGGGCGACAAGGTCGTGGTATGCCGCAACGGCGTGTTCGGCGGGCGCATGATCGAAAACGTGCGGCGCTGCGGCGGCATCGCCATCGTGGTGGAAGACGCCTGGGGTGCGGCGGTCGATCCGAGCAAGCTGGAAGATGCCTTGCGCGCCAACCCGGACGCCCGGCTGGTCGCCTTCGTCCATGCGGAAACCTCGACCGGCGCGCAGTCCGACGCCAAGACCCTGGCGGACATCGCTCGCCGCAACGATTGCCTGACCATCGTCGACACGGTCACATCGCTGGGCGGCACGCCTGTGAACCTCGACGCATGGGGCATCGATGCCGTCTATACCGGCAGCCAGAAGTGTCTGAGCTGCACACCGGGGCTTTCGCCCGTCAGCTTCAGCGAGCGCGCCATCGACGCCGTCAAGCGCCGCAAGACGCCTTGCCAAAGCTGGTTCATGGACCTTAACCTGATCGTCAATTACTGGAACGCCGGCAAACGCACCTACCACCATACCGCGCCCGTCAATCCCCTCTATGGCCTGCACGAAGCGCTGGTCATGCTCAAGGAGGAAGGGCTGGAAAATGCCTGGACACGTCACAGGCTCCACCATCGCGCGCTCAGGGCCGGCATCGAAGCGATGGGGCTGCGCTTTTTTGTCGATGAGGCGCAGCGACTGCCACAATTGAACGCCGTCACCCTGCCGCACGGCGCGGACGATGCGCAGGTACGGCAGCGCCTTTTAAACGATTACGGTCTCGAAATCGGCGCTGGCCTGGGCGACATGGCGGGCAAGATCTGGCGCATCGGTTTGATGGGTCACAGCAGCCGGCGGGAAAACGTCATGCTCTGTCTGCGCGCGCTGGACGAGGTGTTGAGCGCCGCCGGCGCGGATATCGAAACGGGTGCGGCGCAAACCGCCGCGCATCAATTCTACCTCGAAAGCGGGCGCACCTCATGATAAGGAATCCACGCACAAGACGAATCATATCATTCGCCCTTGTGACGCTCGGTGGCATGTTGATGTTTTTCGCCCCGGAAACCGAGGAATGGGCCGGCATGGCGGTACTCGCCCTGGGGGTGCTGATCGAGATCATCGGTATCGCCATTGAACATAAAGATTGACGATCAACCCGCATGCAGACTTTGCCGGATGGCTTCGGTCTCCGCCGACGGCGGCAACCCGAGCACGGCGCCGAGCGTCTTGTGGCAACGCTGATAAACGGCCAGGGCCTCGGCACGGCGGCCTTGCTGTTGATGACAGCGCATCAGGCGTTGATAGAACACTTCGGACAGGGGATCGACCTCCAGTGCCTTGTTGTAGCAGTCGATAGCCTGACTCCAGTCACCCTCATCCTCCAGCCGACGACACAAATCGCCCAATTGACGGAGGAGTTTGCTTTTCAGGCGATCGCGCGGCGCAAGAACCCAGGCGCAGCCTTCCTGATGGAGAAACGGCCCTTGATACAAGCCGCACGCTTTATCCAATAGCTCCCGGGTACACTTGCCATCATACGGCTGGCTTTGCAATTGCCCGAGAGTGCGCCCCAAGACCCAAGCATCCACCCAGCAATGGCGCGCGTCGAGCGACAGCCGTCCTCTTTGCAGCGACAGCGCCTTGTCGTGATCGAGCAGTTTACGCAAACGGTGCAGCGTGGTGTTGAAGGCTTGCCGCGCGATATCGCCATCGGCATCGGGCCATAATGCCTCGGCAAGCTGGTCGACACCAACATCCCTGCCGCCAAAAGCCAGCAAGGCTTTCAGCAATTCCAGCGGCTTGCGCTGCGCCTTGCCGCTGAAGAGCATCGGCACGTCATTCCTGAGCACCTGAAAACGGCCCAAGGAGTATATCTTCAACGGCCAGGGCCAGTGTTCGGTGGAAGGCGCGCCGTCGGGAAATTCCAGATCCCGGCGCCGTATATAGTCTTTGACATGATCACTTTCAACGCCCGCCTCCAGGGCGTAAGCGCACAATCTGGCCATCCCCGGCGCCGACCAGAACGGCAGACTGACGTTGCCCATCTTTTTGTGCAGCGCCCAGACACGGCGCAGCAGGGAAATACCGACCGCTCGTTTTCCGCGATCCAGCGCATACAATGCCAAGCGCGCCAGGCAGTGATATTCGATAAGCTCGCTGCTCATGCCGCGGCCGATACGGCGGGCGTGGGCGAGATGGGCCAGCGCTTTCGCGTTTTGGCCATGCTCGAAGAGAATTTGCGCAAGACCCGCAAGACACTGCGCAAGCGGAAAAGGCGTGCCCGCCGTCGTCGCCAGTTGCGTCGCGGTTTTGGCATGTTCCAGCGCATGTGGCAAGTTGCCCTTCAACAACGCAAGCCAGGCAGCCTGGTAATGATAATAACCGACATCGAGCATGCGCGTTGCATTCAGCACCGGCGCCATTCTCTGTATGTATTCTTCGGCCAATGGCAGATTGCCCGCCACCAGCGCGCCCGACGCACCCTGCCCGAGCAGCAGGTAGTCCCTGACATGCACGCCGGATTGCGTGACGATTCTCCAGCCCTCTTCCACGGCGGCGAAACACGTTTCGGTGGAGCCCGTCAGCCAATGATAAAAGGCCTTCTGCAAACGCCAGGTGATCTGGATCAAGGGCGGCACATCCGGCGCATCGACCTCCTCGTCCATGGCATTGAAAATCAGCCAGGCCTTGGCGAATTTTCCGGTCCAGAAATAGTACGGCAAGAGGTTGATGCTCATGATGAGCCGGTGATTTCTGTCGGCGCACTCTTGCATCAGCGTTCTCAGCCGCTCTTCCCATACCGGAAACATGGGGTGAGACGGCCGATGATAGATCAGCGTGCCGAACATACTGGACAGCACACGGATTTCGATTTCGAGCGAGGGAAAGCGGGGATAGCGCTCGAGCAAACCTTCCAGCTCCATGATATGGCGATCCAGCGGAGTGAAGTTGCCCCATTCGTAGCGATAGGTATCGACGATGCCGGACCACGACAGATATTCCCCCTCGGGGTGTTCCTGCTTCTTGAAAAGGTCGTAGGATTTTTCATAAAAGGCGCGCGCCTCGCCGATGCTGAACGGCAAACGGCAGTTACCCAGCCAATACAACAAGTACGGCGTGCGCTCGATGACCTCATGAGGCAAGGCGCGTATCCAGCTTTCCAGGGTCCGCGCGCGGCCTTGAACCGTCAATGCGGCGGCGTATTTCAATATCGCCGCCGTGGCGGTATTCCAGTCCGCCAGAGAAAGATAGAGCGCGATGGCTTCGTCGACATGCCCCGTGTTTTCCAGAATGTGCGCGGCGCGGCGCTGAATTTCAGACATGCGCGCCACGGAAAACGACATCCGGGCTTGAGACAAAAGAAAACCGCGAAACAGATCGTGGTATTGATAGAGCGTCTCGGTACTGGTGCGCATTTCGGTGAAATAATGTTTATAGCCCACATCCGAGAGTATCGCCGCCGCGTCCGGCCGGCCGGTAAGCCGCGCCGCCATGTCCAGGGTCATGCTGGGAAAAAAGGCGGTCTGCAATAAAAACTCCTGGGTTTCCGGGTTGAGCTTGGCGAACACCTCGTTGGCAAAGTAGGCATAAATAACATCGAGAGACGCTTGATCCACCTCCGCCGACAAGGCCGCATGCGTTCTCGCGGACTCGATCATCATGACCGCTCCGGCCGCCCAGCCATGCGTTTTTTCATGCAACGCCCGCAGCCAGCTCTCATCGACATGCTCCTTGCCCGCCACCACCGCAAGATCACGCAGCTCCTCGACCGTCAAACACAGCGCTTCGGCGTCGATGACTTTCATTTTGCGGTTGAGCCGCAGCCTGGCAAACGAGGCGGGCGGAGAACCACGGCTAACCATCACCACCACCGCCCCCATGGGCAACTCCGAGAGACTGTGCTGTATGATCTGATAAAGAACGGATTGATCCGCTATTTCATGACAATCATCCAGTACCATCAGGAACGGCGGTTTCACGCGACTGTAGAGATCGCTGAAATATCGCCTGCTATAGGCGGGAAGATCCGCCAGGTATTCATCCCTCAGTAACGGCAAGGCGTTCTTGCTGGAAGGATGGAGGTTCTGCGCGGCCAGACTCAGGTAGTAGAAAAAATTGGCGGGATCGCTGTCGCGATCGTCTATCTGGTACCACAGCACGGGCAAACCGCGCGCTTTCGCATAACTGGATATCAGCGAAGTTTTGCCGGCGCCCGCCGGTCCGGAAATCCAGATCAAGGAAGATTGATGGCGCTCATCGAGCAAACAGAACAGCCGCTCGCGCGGGCATATCCCCGCTCCTTGGGGCAGAGCGGTCTTGGCGGGAGAAAACGGCTGCGCCGCGAGAGCGGTCGACTGCACGATCCTGGGCATAAGGGAACCCCCATGCGAACCAATCTCCACATTGGCTCTTGCGATTTTGGTAATGCGACCCTATAGATTTTTTATACGCAGAAGATTCTGGCATAGTCAGCAATCGCATGTATAGTGGGAATAACACCAAAAACTCGATCCGCCAAAGGTGAACCTATGATCGTCCTATTCACGGATTTTGGCCTGGAAGGGCCGTACATCGGGCAAATGAAGGCGATACTCGCACGGCAGGCGTCAAACAAGCCGCTCATCGATCTGTTCTCCGATGCGCCCGCGTGCAACCCCAAGGCATCGGCCTATCTGCTGGCCGCCTATGCCGAAGAATTCCCGCTCGACACGGTGTTTCTCTGCGTGGTGGATCCGGGGGTGGGCGGCGCGGAACGGCGTCCCGCCATGATGCGGGCCAGCGGCCGGTGGTTCGTCGGCCCGGACAACGGTTTGTTCGATATCGTGGCGCGGCGGGGTTCACACGTCGAATGGTGGCAGATCGGCTGGCGTCCGCCAAGGCTGTCCGCCAGCTTTCATGGCCGCGATCTGTTCGCCCCGGTGGCGGCGCAACTGGCATTGGGCGCGCTGCCCAGCGATGATCTCCTGGCCGGTGCACCGCTGACCTGGGGAATAGAGACGGGATGGCCGGATGATCTGTACGAAGTCGTCTACGTCGACCATTTCGGCAACGCCATGACGGGCATCCGCGCGACTTCGCTGTCAGCAGATGCCATTCTGATCGCCAGGAACGACATGTTTCGCCAGGCGCGCACGTTTGCCGATGTCCCGCCGGGCCAGGGTTTCTGGTATGAAAATGCCAACGGCCTGGTCGAGATTGCCGTCAATCAAGGGCGGGCGGACGAGATATTGGGGTTGAAGGTGGGTGATGTGATTGCCGTCCCGCCACCTCGAGCGGCATAGATCGCGGCGAAAACTCACGCCTTGGCCAAATGACTCCGTTTGCGCGAATAGGCGAAATAGATCGCCACGCCGATCGCCGTCCAGATCACAAACCGCCACCACGTCACAGCACCCAGGCTGGCGATGAGATAAGTGCAAAACAGGATGGCCAGAATCGGCGTCCAGGGCATGAACGGCGTTTTGAAAGGACGCTTGAGATCGGGCTGGGTGCGGCGCAGCACCAGCACACCGATCGACACCAGCACGAAGGCGGACAGCGTGCCGATGTTGGCCAACTCCGCCACTTGTCCGATGGGCATGAAGCCGGCCACCAGCGCGGCGGCCATTCCTGTTGCGAGAATGATCACCACCGGAGTGCGGGTTTTGGCGTGCACCTGGCTGAATACCGCCGGCAACAGGCCATCACGCGACATGGCGAAAAAGATGCGGGTCTGGCCGTACAGCAACACCAGCAACACCGAGGTGAGACCGGCGATCGCGCCCACCGAGATCAGGCTCGCCGCCAGCCGTTCGCCAACGTGCGTCAGGGCAAAGGCCACCGGGTCTTTGACGTTCAGCTCCGTGTAAGGCACCAGACCGGTCAGCAACGCCGCCACCACGATATAAATAATGGTACAGATGACCAGCGAAGCGATGATGCCGCGCGGCAAATCGCGCTGCGGGTCGCGCGCCTCCTCGCCCGCGGTGGATACGGCATCGAAGCCGATGTAGGCGAAAAAGATCAGCGCCGCGCCGCCCATCACGCCCTCCCAGCCGAAGGGCATGAAGGGCTGCCAGTTGGCGGGCTCGACATGGCCCATCGCCACCACGATGAACAGCGCGATGACAGCGAGCTTGAGCATCACGATGGCGTTGTTGAAACGGCTGCTGTGCTTGACACCGATCGCCAGAATCACACTCACCAGGAGGATGATCAACAAGGCCGGCAGATTCACCAAGCCCCCCTCATGGGGTGCCTTGAGCAGCATTTCCGGCAATCCCGCCCCCAGCCCTTCCAGCATGCGATTGAAATAGCCCGACCAGCCGATCGCCACCGCGGCGGAGGAAACGCCATACTCCAGCACCAGGTTCCAGCCGATGATCCAGGCGATAAACTCGCCGAGCGCGACATAAGAGTAAGTATAGGCGCTGCCCGAAATCGGCACGGCGGAGGCCAGCTCCGCATAAACCAGCGCGGTGAAAATGCACGCCAATCCCGAAACAACGAACGACAATGCGAGAGCGGGTCCGGCCTTGGTCGCGGCGGCCACCCCGGTCAGCACAAAGATACCTGCCCCGATCACCGCGCCGATCCCCAGCAGCGTGAGGTCGAGGCCACTCAAGGCCCGGTGCAAACCGCCGTTATTACTGGTATCGAGCGCCTTTTCGATGGATTTGGTGCGCCATAGGCTCATGCCATTTTTTTCCCATGAAATTTTTGACGGACTGATAGAATAGAGTAGCATAGGACATGCCACATTACCGCCCATCCCTATCCGTGCTATCCTAAACACATGACGCACACTGCTCAAAACATCGACTCCCGCGAGGTCGCCAAGTTCGAGCAACTGGCCTCGCGCTGGTGGGATCCACACAGTGAATTCAAGCCGCTGCACGACATCAATCCGCTGCGTCTGGACTATATCGACCAGCGCGCGCCTGTGGCGGGCAAGCGCGTGCTGGATGTCGGCTGCGGCGGCGGTATTCTGGCTGAAAGCATGGCGCTCAAAGGCGCCACCGTGACGGGCATCGACGCCGGCGGCGCGCCACTCTCCGTTGCCCGGCTGCACCTGCTGGAATCCGGCGCGAAAGTCGATTACCGGCAGATCACCGCCGAACAATTCGCGGAAGAACAGCCCGCTGCTTACGACGTGGTCACCTGCATGGAAATGCTGGAACACGTGTCCGACCCGGCCTCGGTGATCGCCGCCTGCGCGCGGCTGGTCAAACCCGGCGGCCAAGTGTTTTTTTCCACCCTCAATCGCACCCCCAAGGCCTATCTGCTGGCCATCCTCGGGGCGGAATATTTTCTGAAACTATTGCCCAAAGGCACGCACGATTTCGCCAAGTTCATCCGCCCCTCGGAGCTCGACGAATGGATGCGCCCGGCGGGTTTGAGACTGCGCGAGCTGACCGGCATGAGCTATAACCCGCTCACCAGGCAATACTCGCTGGGCGGCGATATCGACGTGAACTATCTTGCCTGGTGCGAGAAGGACGCAAGTTAATGCCAAACCAAATACACACCGTGCTGTTCGACCTGGACGGCACCCTCGCCGATACCGCGCCCGACATGGCCTATGCCCTGAACCGCGTGCGCGAGGAACAGGGCCTGGCCCCGCTGGCCTATTCCGCCATCCGACCCGTGGTATCGCACGGCGCCACGGCGCTGGTGCGGCTCGGCCTCGACATCGAAGCGGAAGACGCGCGTTTCGCGGCGTTGCGCCAGCGTTTTCTCGATATCTACCGCGAACACCTGGCGCGCGAGACCCGGCTGTTTCCCGGCATGGGCGAGGTGCTGGACATCATCGAACAGCGCGGCATGAATTGGGGCGTGGTCACCAACAAACCCGCCTGGCTGACCGATCCGCTGATGGAGCAACTTGGACTGACGAGCCGCGCCGCCTGCGTCGTGAGCGGCGACACCACACCGGAGCGCAAGCCGCATCCCGCGCCGATGCTCTATGCCTGCCATCGCGCCGGTAGCCAGTCATGGCAATGCCTGTACATCGGCGATGCCCAGCGCGACATCGAAGCAGGCAAGCGGGCCGGGATGAAAACGCTTGCCGCATTGTTCGGTTACATCGGCGAAGCGGATGAACCACACGCCTGGGATGCGGACGGCATGATCCGGCATCCGCTGGAAATTCTTGACTGGATTTCGAATCCTGACCTTGCCGGCAATCCATGCAGGGCGGGTTAGCGGTTTTTGCGTAACCCGCCAGGCGTGCGAAGCACACAATCCGTTTTTGGATTTGACGGCATTGAAACCGGCCTAAAACAGTTTCGAGATATTGCCGATATACTGTTAATCAGGCCGTTCCAAACCAAAACCCGAATCCTCCATCCTCCGAGGATATATGACCGATTCGCGACCATGACCGACATCTTCTTCTTCATCGCATTGATCTTCGTCGCAGCGATCGCCGCCGTGCTGGGTTGGCTCATCGGCCATCACCGCTCACAGCGGCATCTCATCGAAACCGCCAAAAGAAACGCCGAGCTCGCCACCACACTGGAACTGGAGCGGCAGGCCACACAGGACAAGCTCGCCACCATCGAAAAGGCGAAGGAACAGCTCATGCAGAACTTCTCGGCCGCTTCCGCCCAGGCGATGAAGAGCAATTCCGAGGAATTTCTACGGCTGGCCAAGGAAAATCTGGGACAATTCCAGATTCTGGCGCAGGCCGACCTGGAAAAGAAGGAAAAGGCCATCGAGGGCATGCTCACGCCGATCAAGGATGCCCTGAAAAAAACCGAGGAGCAGGTACGTCACATCGAAAACGAGCGTAAAGAGGCCTACGGCTCGATCACCAAACACCTGGAAACCATGACCCATACCCAGCAAGTCCTGCACCAGGAAACGCGCAATCTGGTACAAGCCCTGCGCCGCCCCGAGGTACGCGGCCAATGGGGGGAAATGACCCTCAAACGGCTGGCGGAACTGGCCGGCATGGTGGAACACTGTGATTTCTATGAGCAGGAACATACGCCTACCACCGAAGGCGCCATCCGGCCCGACATGATCGTCCGCATGCCTGGCGGACGCGAAATCGTGGTCGACGCCAAAACTCCGCTGGACGCCTATCTGAGCGCCATCGAGGCCCCCGAAGACGTGCGCAGCTGGCATCTGGAACGCCATGCGCGCAAGGTGCGCGACCGTGTCCGCGAGCTGGCGGCGCGCAGCTATTGGAGCCAGTTCAAGCGCAGCCCCGATTTCGTGGTGATGTTCATTCCCGGCGATCAATTCCTCAGCGCGGCTCTCGATATCGACCGCAACCTGCTCGAAGACGCTCTGCGCCAGAAAGTGATTCTCGCCACCCCCACCAGTTTCGTTGCCCTGCTGCGCGCCGTGGCGTATGGCTGGCAGCAGCAGGTGCTGGCCGAAAACGCCGAACAGGTGCGCGACTTGGGCGTGGATCTCTACAAGCGTCTCTCCGTCTTCACCGGCCATCTCGCGCGCCTGGGAAAACACCTCGGCAACAGTCTGGATCACTACAACAAGGCCGTCGGCTCCTTCGAACGCCAGGTCATCCCCGGCGCGCGCAAATTCACCGAAATGGGCATTTCCGCGCCCAAACCGATAGAAGAGCTGGAACAGATCGAAAAAGGGGTGAGAAGCATTGAAGAAGACACCAGTGCGGGGTTCTCCTATAGCGATGCCGGCTCCGGGGAAAAACACTGAAGGGCATTTCTATAAATTCACTGAAGCCGCGATGGCGGCGTTGAAAAGTGTCTCAAAATGCTCATGTACTGCGTGTACACTCCGCTTTTTCGCCACCCCCCTTTATAACAGGGGGTCTTGCCCTCGCGTCTTGATCGAATTTATAGAAGCACCCTGAATGATACGCATGGCCTTAGCCTGCGCTGGTTGTTAGAATAACGGTACTCGCACAACCAATGTCCTCTTCGCTTCCGTGACTGACACGCTCCGCGACGCCTACGCGCACTGCCTGCGCATGGCGCGATCCCATTACGAAAATTTTCCCGTCGCATCGCGCTTTCTGCCCAAACGGCTTCGTGAGCCGATCGCGGTGATCTACGCCTTCGCCCGCACGGCGGATGATTTCGCCGACGAGGGCGATCTCGATCCCGCAACCCGAATCGCAAAACTCAATGCCTATGACGCCCAACTGGACGCCATCGCGGCAGGCGACAAGGTCGATGACCCGGTATTCGTCGCGTTGGCCGATATCATCCGCCGGCATGATCTGCCCATGGACCTTTTCCATGACCTGCTCACCGCGTTTCGCATGGATGTGACCAAGAAACGCCATGCCAATTATGCAGAAGTGCTGTACTACTGTCGCCATTCGGCCAATCCGGTGGGGCGGTTGCTGCTGTATCTTTACAACCTTGCCACACCCGTCAACCTCGCCCACTCGGACGCGATATGCAGCGCCCTGCAACTCATCAATTTCTGGCAGGATCTCAGCCAGGACTATCGCGAAAACAACCGCATTTACTTGCCGCAGGAGGAAATGGTGAATTATGGCGTCAGCGAAGATCACCTTCGTCATGGCCGCACCGATGCGGCGATGCGCGCCTTGATGGATTTTCAGATCGAGCGTACGCGGCGCTTGCTGCTGTCGGGCGCGCCGCTGGGAAAGGTGTTGCCGGGCCGCATGGGTTTCGAGTTGCGCCTGACGCTGCACGGCGGCCTGCGCGTGCTCAACGCCCTGGAGGCACGGCGTGACGATGCCTTCGCCCGTCCGCGTCTTGGTGTAACGGACTGGCTGGCGATGTTGAGAGGCGCGCTTTTCTGGCGCACTCCCGTCTGATCCGAATCTGCTATCATTGGCTTTTTCACATCCACTCTTCAACCAGCCAATGACCCCCGACGAGTATTGCCAGGATAAAACCGCCAAAAGCGGTTCGAGCTTCTACTACAGCTTCCTGTTTCTGCCGCCGCCGCAACGCCGGGCCATCACGGCGCTGTATGCCTTCTGCCGGGAGGTGGATGATGTCGTCGATGAATGCGAGGACGCCAACGTGGCGCGCATCAAGCTCCAATGGTGGCGCGAGGAAGCCGCACGGATCTTTGACGGCACACCACGCCACCCTGTCGCTCAGGCACTGCAAGGACCGGCGATCACCTATAACCTGCCCCTGGAACACTTCCTGGAAATCATCGACGGCATGGAGATGGACCTCGATCACCAAGGCTACCCTTCGTTCAAGGATCTGGCCCTCTACTGCCACCGCGTGGCGAGCATGGTGGGGCTGATGTCGGTGGAAATCTTCGGCTACCAGGACCGGCGCACACTCAAATACGCCCACGACCTGGGCATGGCGTTCCAGCTCACCAACATCCTGCGCGATGTCCGCGAAGATGTCGACCGTGGCCGCATTTATCTGCCACTCGATGAACTGGAGCGTTTCGGCGTAACACCGGAAGATGTCATGGCGCACCGCATGTCCGACAATATGCGCGAACTGTTCAAGTTTCAGGCGAAACGCGCCCGCCAGTATTATGAGCAAGCCTATGCCCACTTGCCGGAGATCGATCGCCACCCGCAACGCAGCGGCCTGATCATGGCGGCCATTTATGAAGCCACGCTCAAGGAAATCGAAGACGACGGTTACAATCTCTTCGACCGCCGCATTTCGCTCACGCCATTGCGCAAGCTCTGGATAGCCTGGCAAACCGCGCGCCGCGAAAAAAAGCGGCACAAGAAACTTGTCAGGCACGCGGTGCAACGAACATCCTGAAAAAACCCATGCGCATCATCGTGGCGGGTGGCGGCTGGGCGGGCCTGGCGGCGGCGGTGGAGCTGGCCCGCCACGGCGCGCGCGTCACGCTGCTCGAAGCCGGACCACACCTGGGCGGGCGCGCGCGCGGCATCGAGCACAACGGCCTTCGCCTCGACAACGGCCAGCATCTGCTGCTCGGCGCTTACCATGACACGCTGAGGCTGCTGGAAATCCTGGGGGTACCGGAATCCAGCGTTGTCGAGCGCCGCCCGCTGGAATTGCTTTACAAGGCGCCCAACCGGCCGGACATCCGCCTCGCCTGCCCGCCCCTCCCCGCTCCGCTGCACCTGGTCACCGCGCTGCTGCGAGCGGAAGGATTGACCCTGGGGGAACGGCTCAATGCGCTGTCACTGTGCCGGGGTCTGCTGGCAAGCGGGTTCACCATCGAACACGACACCGGCCTTGCAACGTGGCTGGCGCATCATCGGCAGTCGCCGGCGCTGATCCGGGCGCTATGGCAACCGTTGTGCCTGGCGGTGCTCAACACGCCCTTGCACGAGGCTTCGACGCAGGTATTCCTGCGCGTCTTGCAAGACGCCTTCACACGCAGTCACAGCGACTCTCATTTGCTTCTGACACGTACCGATCTTGGCAATCTGCTTCCGCAACCCGCGCAGCGTTTCATCGAACGGCATGGCGGCGAAATCAAGCTCAGTCACCGCGTGCAAGAACTCGTTTTTGAGGATAATGTCATCCGCGGCGTGATCGCGAACAGCCAGACGATCACCGCCGATCACGTCGTGCTGGCCGTCCCGCCCATCGCCTGCCATCGCCTCCTGGCGCCGCATCCCGCCGTGCGCGACATCACACGGCGGCTTGCCGCGCTGGATCATGAACCGATCTGCACCGTTTATCTGCGATACCCGCCACAGACACGCCTGCCGATACCGATGGTGGGTCTGCTCGACACCACCGCGCAGTGGGTATTCGACCGCGCGCTCTACGGACAACAGGGCCTGATGGCGGTGGTGATCAGCGGCCCCGGTCCGCACATGGCGATGAGCAAGGCCGAATTGAGCGCACATGTCGCCAAGGAACTGGCATCCATCTTCCCGCATTGGCCCACGCCGCAACACAGCGCCGGTGAAGGCGTGGTGATCCGGGAAAAATACGCTACCTTTTCCTGCCGCGCCAATATCAACACCCTACGCCCACAAGCGGAAACACCGATACGCGGCCTGTGGCTGGCGGGGGACCATACGGACACGGGTTATCCGGCGACGCTGGAAGGCGCGGTGCGCAGCGGCGTGGTGTGCGCGAGAGGGATTCAAGCGAGTGCAGGGCGCGTCTCACGCACCCAATGAAGGGTGCGTGAGACGCACACTCTACCCAAACGAGATGCTCCCCAACCACAACGCCACGGCCAGCGACAGCGGATAGAGCCATTGCAGAAACGGAGGACGTCCATGCATAGCGATTTCGATAGTATGGCAGCCCTCGCCTTCCGCATGCGTCAATACCCGCTGATAGAGACTTGACATGGTATTGCCAATCCGCGCCACCTTGCCTGGCAGTGGCACATCAGCAGCGGAAGATGGCGCCACCAACGCCTGCACTTTGGGAACAGCGTCGAACACCAAGGTCATGCGCAGAGCGAGCCTGTCGCGCGGAATGCCGATCACGCGCAATGGCCCGGCCAGCCAGTGTACGGCGGACAGCAGTTGATCGCGGGAGGTGGTTTGCAGCAGGAGATTGACCGCCAACACAATGGCGATCAGCGAGGCGATGCGTATCACGCCTTCTTCCAGACCTTCGCGGGTGGGCGCCCATGAGGAAGCCGAAAACAGCAGGGGCTCGCCGGGAGTGAACCAGAA
This sequence comes from Gammaproteobacteria bacterium, assembly GCA_033717875.1. GTDB lineage: Bacteria > Pseudomonadota > Gammaproteobacteria > Ga007554 > SBBG01. The sequence goes on along the minus strand of JADDKJ010000003.1, from coordinate 66,521 downwards.
GTAGACAATCGCCAGCGACAGGAACAGCCAACGCATGCGGCGCAGCATCTTCAGCGCCGGTGAGAGATGGGAGGCGCCGGCGATGAGGTAGAGCACGACGAGCAATGCCGCCGCGATCAGCAGGATGTTGAGACTGCCAAACGAAAGGAAGGCCGCCAGAACCAGAAAACCGGCGATGCGAATGATCGGATGAATTGCACGCATTCGCTGATGGTTAATTGTTGATCACTGGTGGCTGGTGGTTCCCGGTTTGCAAAACCACCGACCACGGGCTACTGGCCACCGGCAACTCACGTCAAGCAAGCTGCGCCATCAACTCCTGCGCCTCCTGTTTCTGAGTGGCATTACCCTCTTCCAGCACCTCGTTCAGCAGCATCCGGGCGCCGTCCTTGTCTTCCATGTCGATATAGGCCTTGGCGAGATCGAGTTTGGTGCCGACCATGTCGATACCGGCAAAGATATCGTCCTCGCCTTGTTGCGCGGGCGCCTGTTCCGGCGCGGTGCCATCGAAGGAAGAAGCCAGCGATTCGAGATCCCAATTGTCGGCCGCGAGGCTTGGCGCTTCCTCGCCCGCCACGGACAGATCGATCACCTCGCCATGACCGGCAACATCCTTGGCCTCGGCAAAGTCATAGCTGAGTTCCGGCGCCGCCTCGGCAACCGGCTCGACGGAAGCCAGCGTTATATCATCCGAAGCCGTCTCTGGTTGCGGCGGTGTTTCCGCGTCAAAAGCCGAGGAAATATCTTCCAGCCCCGCCAATGTCTGATCGTCGAGTTGAAATACAGCGGCGTCTTCCGCCATCGCCGGGGCATCGGCCACCGGACTGTTCTTGACGGCCTCGCTCAGGCTGTCGATCGCGCCGGTCAGGCCCAAATCGAAATCCAGCGAGTTATCCAGCGATGCGGGAACCTCATTGTTGTCGAACGCAACGGCATCGGTGCCTTGCTTGTCCAACCCGAACTCGAAATCGATCAAGTTGTCAGCGGGCGCCGCGTGCGCTTCCCTGTCCAGATCAGACGCCTGAAGAGAGTCGAGATCCCCCGCCGCCGCGAAATCACTGTCCAGTTCAACGGAAACATCGTGGGCACGCGCCGCTTGCATGTCCAGCGAGGCATCGCCGCTCTCCATGACATCGGCGGCCATCGCTGCGCCCGCGCCCACAGCCCCGGCAAGCGCAACGCCTGCCACCGCGACGTCGGCGGACGATGCTTTGGCGAACAAAGGATGGTCAGGGCAGAGCTGCCTGCCCATTTCCACCACCTTGTGCCACATGGGATGATCTTCGCCGCCCAAAGCGGCGTAAAGCGTCTCGGCTTGGGTTTCGAAAGCATCCCTGTTCTTGGCGGCGTGATAAATTTCCAGCAGCTTCAACACCAGATCATGGCGCTGGGGATCATGCCGCATGGCATCCTTGATCAGGGACTCGGCTTGTTCATAACGCTTGTATGCCAGATACACATCGGCCTCGGCGATGGGGTCGATGATCCCCTCTTCGGCATGGATGGCATGCGCCTGGCTCTTGGGTGAAACCACTGCCGGTTCGCTGGCGGCGGCCTCTTCGTCGGCCACTGCGGCGGCGGCGTTGGATACGTCTTCTCCTGGCGGTGATGAAGGAGCGGGCGCGGAGCGGCTGAACATATTCTCCGCCGCCTCCAGAGCGGCGGCACGGCGGCGACGTACCATCGCCCACAACAGCGCCGAGATCAACACGAAGCCGCCGGCAATCACGCCCAGCTGCTGCGGATTGCTCATGATTTCGCCCACCACGTCGGTCGCCACCGGCTCTTCGGGTTGAGGCGGCGTCTTTACCTGCTGTGGCTTGGCAGCCGCGGCGGACGATTGAGTCGAAGGCGCTGGCGGCGTGGCCGGCGCAGCCGTCGCTGGAGCCTTTGCCGCCGCCTTGTTCTGCATCGCGGCAAGATCTTCACTCTTGAGGTTCATCAAGCGCTGCATGGTGGCGATCTGCTGTTCCAGCATCGTCAGCCGTTCACGCAATTCCTGATTCTCCTGGCGACCAGCCTCGGCCGTTTCGAGCGCCAGCGCCAGCTCCTTGCGCAGCGAGGCCAGATCATTGGTATCGGGCGAACCTGCTTTTGCGCCGCCAGCAATCGATGTCTTGGCATCACCGGGAACCACCAGCTTCAATTGCGCACCGCTGGTTGCCGCGCCTTCTTGCGCACCTGTTCCCGCCGCTGCCGTGGCGCGCGCAGGAGCCGCCTCGCCCCGCTGTACCGCCAGCCATTGCTGGTACTGCGCCGCGACTTCGCTGGCGGCTTGTTGGGGAGAAATGGCGCGGACAGCATCCGCCGAGGGTAAACGCAGGATGTAGCCCGCCATCAGATTATTGACGTTGTCGGCGGAAAACGCGTGAGGATTGTGCTTGAGCAGGGCCAGCATCACCTGCGAAGTGCTCACGGACTTGTCCGGGCGCATTTCTTCGGCGATCTTCCACAGCGTGTCCGTTCGGGTGGTCGGCCCGTAACTCAGACCATCGCTCTGCCGGACGGAAACGCGAGAGGTTTTCGCTATGCCACCCACGCCGTCTCCGTTCTTGGCAAGCAATTCCGCCGCTGGCGGCGGAGGGATTTCGCCTTGCGATGTGGCAGGGGACGACGCGGCGGGGGGCTTGCTCTTGGTGGCGGCCGGTACCTCGATCAACGCCGGGTTCCCGGCGTCTTTCGCGTTCTCGGTAACGGCGGGATCGAGCAGCAGCGTATATTCGCGCACGAAGCGCCCGGCCGGCCAATTGACCTCGACCAGGAAATCGAGAAAAGGCTCGCGCACCGGCTGGTTGGAAGTCACCGTGATGACATGCGAACCGTCGGACTTCTGAACGACGTTGAATTTGATCTGGGTCAGCAACCCCAGCCGCTCCACGCCAGCATTGGCGAAAGCCGCCTCGGGGGCCAGTGCCACGGTGAGTCCCTGCAATTCGGCGGGCGTCGCCGATAGCAATTTGATTTCCGCATTCAGCGGCTGGTTGAGCGCGGAACGAAGCTCGATATCCCCCAGTCCCAAGGCATAAACATCCGCGGCTCGCAACAGCACCAGCGGAACCAACGTCAAACCCAGCTTGCGCATGTATCTCTCCAGAGTTCGCAACTTCCTTATGGGCGCCTCTATAAATTCGCTAAAACCGCGATGGTGGTGTTAGCGAATTTATAGAGGCGCCCTTGTATTGCCAAGCTTCGAAACCGGAATCAGGGGGTGCGATAGGTCATTCCGTGGCTGGCAAATGTTTCAATCAAAATAATCTTTTATCAGAATCTCGGCGATCTGAATACTATTCAAAGCCGCACCCTTGCGTACATTATCGGCCACGATCCATAAATCTAAACCCCTGGGATGGGAAATGTCCTCGCGAATGCGGCCGACATAGACGGGATCGTTCCCCGCCGCCTCGGTGACGGCGGTGGGATAGCCCCCCGGCTTGCGCTCATCCAGCACCACCACGCCCGGCGCTTTTTCCAGCAGGGCGCGCGCCTCGGCGGCGGTGATCTTCTCGCGGGTTTCGATATGCACCGCCTCGGAATGGCCATAAAACACCGGCACACGCACCGCCGTCGGATTCACCTTTATCGACTCGTCCTCGAAAATCTTGTGGGTCTCCCACACCATTTTCATCTCTTCCTTGGTATAGCCATTGTCCTGGAATACATCGATATGCGGCAGCACGTTGAAGGCGATCTGTTTGGGATAAACGCGCGGCTCGATCGGCTTGGCGTTCAGCAGCGCGGCGGTCTGACCCGCCAGTTCCTCGATCGCCTCCTTGCCCGTCCCGGATACCGATTGGTAGGTGCAGACATTGATGCGCTCGATGCCGGCGGCATCGTGGATCGGCTTCAGCGCCACCAGCATCTGGATGGTGGAGCAATTGGGATTGGCGATGATGTTGCGCGCGCGATAACCGGCGATGGCGTGCGGATTGACCTCGGGCACCACCAGCGGGATGTCCGGCTCGTAGCGGAAATGCGCGGTGTTGTCGATCACCACACAGCCGGCCGCGCCGGCCTTGGGAGCATAGACCGCGGAAACCTCGCCGCCGGCGGAAAACAGGCCGATCCGCGCCTTGGAGAAATCGAATTCCGCCAGATCCTGCACCGTGATGTGCCGCCCTTTGAATTCGACCTTGCTGCCCGCCGAACGGCTGCTCGCCAGGGGATAGAGCGTGCCCACCGGAAAGTTGCGTTCTTCGAGGATGGAGATCATGGTCTCGCCCACCGCGCCGGTGGCGCCGACGACCGCGACATCGTATTTTTTGCTCATCATTGTCACCTTTAAACCAGCGCGGCGACGATCGCGTCGCCCATCTCCGCGGTACCTGCCTTGCGCATGCCGGGCGTGTAAATATCGCCGGTACGCAGCCCCTGATCCAGCACCTTGTTCACCGCCGCCTCGATGCGCGCGGCCAGGGCCGGCTCATTGAATGTGTAGCGCAACATCATCGCCACCGACAGGATGGTGGCGATCGGATTGGCGATGCCCTTGCCGGCGATATCGGGCGCCGAACCATGTATCGGCTCATACATGCCCTTGCCGGAGGCATCGAGCGAAGCCGAGGGCAGCATGCCGATCGAGCCGGTCAACATCGCCGCGCAATCGGAGAGAATATCACCAAACATGTTTCCGGTGACCATCACATCGAACTGCTTGGGCGCGCGCACCAGTTGCATGGCGGCATTGTCCACGTACATGTGGGTCAGCGTCACGCCGGGATAATCCCTGGCGACGCGCGTCATCACCTCGCGCCACAGCTCGGTGCATTCCAGCACGTTGGCCTTGTCCACCGAACACACACGCTTGTTGCGGCGCATGGCGATCTCGAAGGCGGAACGGCCGATACGTTCGATCTCCGATTCGCTGTATACCATGGTGTTGAAACCCTGGCGCTCGCCGTTTTCCAGCACACGAACACCGCGTGGTTGACCGAAATAGATATCGCCGGTCAGCTCGCGGACGATCATGATATCCAGACCCGCCACCACCTCGGGTTTGAGCGTGGAAGCATCGGCCAGTTGCGGGTAAAGGATCGCCGGACGCAGGTTGGAGAACAGGCCCAGGCCCGAGCGCAATCCAAGCAAGCCCTTCTCCGGCCGCACCGCGATGTCGAGCGATTCCCATTGGTGGCCACCCACCGCGCCGAGCAGCACCGCGTCGGCCTGTTTGGCCAGCGCCAGCGTCTGTTCCGGCAAGGGATGGCCATGCACGTCATACGCCGCGCCGCCAACCAGCGCATGCTCCATCTCGACGTTCAGGCCAAAATCGCGGCGCAGCGCATCAAGCACCTTCACCGCCTCGGCGACGATTTCCGTGCCGATGCCGTCGCCGGGTAATACCAGTATTTTTTTAGTCATTTTGTAGATGCTCTTATTGATCCGGCCAGATGAAGTTTTAACTTCATCTGGCCACAAATACACCCTCTCCCGCGCGCGGGAGAGGGTTGGGGTGAGGGTGCGGGGGCTTGCACTTCAAACATATTCGTGCCGCATCAATAACCAAACAACCATGGCGTTTCGCTGCGACGCCGTTTTTCATAAGCCTTGATATCGTCCACATGTTGCAGCGTCAAGCCGATATCATCGAGTCCGTTGAGCAAACAATGTTTGCGGAACGCATCCACCTCGAAAGGGATCGCTTCACCGGCGGGAGTGGTGATCGTCTGTTGTCCCAGCTCCACCGTCAGGGTGTAACCGGACACCGCTTCCGTTTCCTTGAACAGCTTGTCCACGGTGACGGCATCCAGCACGATCGGCAGCAGGCCGTTCTTGAAGCAGTTGTTGAAGAAAATATCGGCGAAGCTCGGCGCGATGATGACGCGAAAACCATAGTCCTGCAATGCCCAGGGCGCATGCTCGCGCGACGAGCCGCAGCCGAAGTTGTCGCGCGCCAACAGGATTTGCGCACCCTGATAGCGCGGCTGGTTGAGCACGAAATCCGGGTTGAGCGGACGCTGGCTGTTGTCCCTGTCCGGCTCGCCGTGATCCAGGTAGCGCCACTCGTCGAACAGGTTCGGCCCGAAACCGGTACGCTTGATGGATTTCAGAAACTGTTTTGGAATGATCGCATCGGTATCCACATTGGCGCGGTCCAGCGGCGCCACGATGCCCGTCAATCGCGTGAATTTTTCCATATTGACCCTTTAAAGACCCTTGCCCAACGCCAGCGTTTTCTCGGCCACTTTTTCCCAGGCGAATTCGGCGAGGGCGCGTTGAAGGCCACGGCTGCCGAGCTGCCGGGCGAAGTCGGGCGAGCCAAGCAAACGGCTCAAGCCGGCGGCAACCTCATCCACCGAGACACCGTCCACTCTCAGGCCGGTGACAGCATCGATCACCGCCGCGCCGGTACCACCCGCCTTTCCCGCCAGCGCCGGCGTGCCACAGGCGGCCGCTTCCAGAAACACCATGCCGAAGCCCTCGTTATCGCCATTGATCTCGCGGTTGGGCATGGCGAACACATCCGCCGCATTATACCATCGCGGCAGATCCTCGGCAGCCACATGCCCCAGCAAATGAACACGGTCCGCCACGCCGGCCTGCCTGGCCAGCGCGGACAGGTAATCCCGGTCTTCGCCAATGCCGACAATAGCGTAGTGCGCGTCGATCCCCTGCCTCAACAACGCCGGCAACGCTCCGATGACCTGATCGAAGCCCTTGCGGCGGCTCAAGCGGCCCACGGAGAGGATGAGTTTCTGACCGCCCGTCAGGCCCAGCGACGCGCGCAAATCGGACGTCTCCAGCCCGGAGCGAAAGCGGTGGACATCCACGCCCGGTGAAATCAGTGCGATCTTGTCCGCCGCCACCCCCAGCTTGAGCAGCTCATCGCGGGTGAACTCGCTGTTGGCGATGATCCGGTCGGCGTGTTTGTAGGCAAACACCATCGCCTGGAACTTGCCGGATTGCCGCCAGGTCGTGATCTCCTCGCCGTGGGCATAAATCACCAACGGGCGGCGGACGAGCCGCGCCACCGCCCATCCCGCCAGCCCCTCGGGCAGGACGCGCCCGGCATGAACGGCGTCGAATTCGTGGCGCAGAGCCAGCCCCAGCGCCTTGCCGAAAAGCTTGGCATACATCGCCAGCGACTCGGGCTTGAGCCACCAATGACGGCGCAGCGAGACGCGATGGACGGTGTTGAGATGCGCCGCGTCGTGTTCGGCGGCTCCCGGCACATCCGCTGTGACGATGTGTATTTCCTTGCCGCCGATGCGCCGGTAAACCTCGTCGAACCAGACCGCCGTGCCGCCTTTGGTGGGCAAGAACAATTCAGTAATGACCAGATAGCGAGGAGACATTTCTAGGCGCCGCGCAGGACGGAAAGCAGATCACGCAAGGTGCTTAACCCCGGATCAGAGGTGAATGACGGCCACACCGCGCGCAGCGCCGCGCCACGCCGTCCCTGCCGCAGCAAGGCGTAGGCCAGATTCAGACGGGCGCGGCGCAACCTGCCCTGCCATCCTCGTTTCACCACGGGGGGAGCATCGAGCAACGCCTGTTCGAGCGGCAATAACGCCTCGATGGTGCGCTGCTGGGCGCGCAACGGGTCGGAACGCGTGGCGCTATGCTCGTGAATGAAGTAGACACCCAGCGGCTCGCAGATCACGCCGGCACGCTTGCTGCGCGCACAAAGACGGATCAGGAAATTCACGTCCTCGCATACGCTGCGCCCGACCGGATAGCCACCCAGCGCCAGGAATGTTTTGCGCGGCACACTCAGGGTATGCGTATCACCGAAGTGATTCTCGATATAAGGGCCGAATTCGGCCGCTTCCATGACCACTTCCCGCTGCCCGGCGACCTTTTTCAGCAACATGACGCCCGCCTCGGTCTTTTCCATCGAGCGGCTGATGAAACCGCCGTTGGCGGCGACGTAATCGTAATCGCCGGTGAGAAAATCGAGATCGGGATCGCGCGTGAGGAAGGAAGCATGCCGCAGCAAGCGCTCGGGATAATACCAGTCGTCGGCATCGAGGAAGGCCAGCCAATCGCCCGTCGCCAGCCGCGCCCCGGCATTGCGCGCCGCCGACACACCGGCGTTGGCCTGATGAACATAGCGCACACGCTCGCCAAATTGCGCCACTTCCTGTGCCGTGGCATCAGTGGAACCATCGTCGACGACAATGATTTCGTGCGCCGGCCAGGTCTGCGACAGCACGGACTCGATAGCGCGACGGATGGTCCCGGCGCCGTTGTATACCGCGATGATGACTGAAAAGGAAACAGGGCCGGCCATCTCCTTATCCCGCCGCCGGCACTGCGCTTTTCACTGAAGTGTCCGCGCGAAAAAGCCGCGTCACGAAAAACAACAATGATGCCGGGACGATGACACCCGTCAACCAGGCCAGCTTGTACAGGCGCGGAACCTCGCGCAGACGCAATAGCCACACGCCCATCTTGCGCATCATGCCTGTTTCGACCAGCTCCGCATCGGCGGCGCACATCCGTCGCACAAGCTGCTCGGTGGACAGAAACATCATGCCCGGAAAACGCTCCAGCGCGCCCGCCAGCAGACGATCCAACTCATGGATCGCCGCCTCGGCGACATCAGGATCGCCGCTGAAGTTGAAACGGTGGGTTTCGAGCAGCGTCGGCCGGCCTGCGCGGGATTTCATACGCAATGCCGCCCAGCCCTTTTCGGCGGCATGGCCCAGGGCGGGCTCGAAGTAGTCATCGCGCACCACATATCGCACTTCACCCATACCAAGATCGCCGTTGCGGATCAAACCACCCCCCGCCACCAGCATGCCGCCTTGATCCCGTGCCTCATAACGCTGACCGGGCGTGACGATCACTTCCACCCCGGCGGTAGCCCAGGCGCGCTCGACCGTCTCATTCCAGACAAATGTTGGCGGCACGACGACGCGCGGCGGCTGGCCGAACAGGCTGGTAAAGGTGTCCACTTCCTCGCGCACGGCGGCCTTGATCTCCGCTTCACCGATGGATTGGGAAGGCAATGTCGCGGCATCGATCCAACGGCTTTGCAGATGAGAAGGCAGTTCCTCGGTTCTGGGCAAGTCATCACCCTCCAGCCATCCCTGGATGGACGCATCGGCACGCGCCGCCATCATCAAGGCCGGCGGCCAGTAATGTTCCATACCGTGTAATTGCAGGGCGAACACGCCGGAGGAAACGCCACACTGCATCACTTCGCGCAGCGCTGGAAACCTCTGCGGCACAAGAAGCACGCGGTGATAACACTGATAATTCTCACTGCGAATCCGCTGGGTGTCCGGCACCGCCAGCACCATTCCCAGCGTCATCACTGCGGTATGTCCACGGCTGTCGCGGTGGCGCGCCAATAGCTGTGCGATACGATGCAGTTGCTGCGCATCGGATTTCGGCCCCGGCCCCCAGTCATCGCTTTCGATGATCAGCACCGGACGGCGCAACACCGGCTCGCGCCACAGAGCATGGAGCACACGCCGGTGATGCCAGATCAGCGCCAGCCATGCCGCGAAAAATAAACCAAGAATGATGGTGATTGTCAGCTCCACACATCCGCCTCAGAGCTTGTATCCCATGTCGCGCGCCACTTCCAGCACTTCGGACATGACACGCTCGATGCGCTCGCGGTTGCGGCCGTCGCGCCACTTGTCGAGGCGAATCTCGGAGAAGGCGTTATACGGCGTGGAAAGCACGTCCGCGCAATGTTTCTCCAGGGCGGGGGTGAACACAAGATCGCAATGCTCGAAGGCCTGACGGAAACCGCCAATCGGGTCCCTCACCAGGTCCTCATAAAAAATCTCGCTCCACTGCGCATCGGGCACAAGATCGCGCCCCGCCATGATCGCCCGGTTGATCACGTTATATTGAAAGGCGCAGACCTCTTCCACCGGGGCGTTCAGATAATTCCGCCAGCCTTCGGCGAGAAAGAAGCACCAGCGCCTGTAGCGGCCATTATCGACCGCGACCGTCTCGGACAGCTCATCGAACCAGGTAGCGAATTCTTCCGCCTTGCCCCAGCCCTCGATCAGCGAATTGATGTTGTCGCCGGGGCTGCGCTTGACATAAACGAAACAGGCATCGGGAAACAACGCATGGAGATAAGGCACGCACAAACCATTCTGATTGTTTTTGTCGACCCAGCGGTGATGGCCGGTGTGCGTGTAGAAATAGCGCGAAACGGCATCGCGGTCGCGGGGACTGGCATCCTGAGCGGTCAGGGCATGCGTATCCCAGTGCTTTTCCGCCAGCGGGTGTAAATCCACCCAGAAATCGTGGGTTTCGCGTTGCAGGGAACCTAGCTCCCGGGATTCGGAGAAAGTCTTGTATACCAGCGTGGTGCCCGCCCGGCTGCACCCGAGGATGAAAATGGGCCGCTGCGCCATCGGATGGCCAAGTCCCCATTGCACCCCACGCACCGCCCTCAACGCCTTTTGGCCGTGATAAGCCAGCGTTTTTTCAACCTTCAACCAGAATTCGCTCACATCAATCAACCAAAGTGCACCAAGGAAGCTCTGAATAATTCCATCCTGGAATTCTCAGAGCACGAAAAGCAAAAATGCGATTTTTGCTTTTCTCCATTTTTCAATCACTTGAAGTGATTGAAAAATGCCGGCACATCCCTGCGCCGCGGAACCCTGAGTTAATCAGAGGTTCCTTAACCGCAATTATACGATAAGATGTGTTTTTTATGGCGAATCGAAAAAAAGCATGTCCACCGCGCCACGCATCTCCGTCGTGATCCCGACCCATAACCGGTCCACCCTTCTCGCCGAAGCGCTGCAAAGCGTCGCGAACCAGACCGTTGACGACTGGGAGGCCATCGTCGTGGACGATGCCTCCCAGCCTCCGGTTTCCCCTGGCTTCACCGCCGACGACCGGGCGGCGAAAATCCGCGTGCTGCGCCATGACCCATCCAAAGGCGGCCCCGCCGCCAAGAACACCGGCGCCATGGCAAGCCAAGGCGAGATTTTGACGTTCCTGGATGACGACGACCTCTACACGCCCACCTACCTGGAGCGGGCGCTGGATGTGCTGGATCGTTACCCGGACATCCAGGTGGTGTTCATGGGCGTGGCATGGTTCGGTACGAACGCGGCATGGAGCGAGAATGCGTATCGCGGCGCGATGCAAAAAACGCTGGAAGAAGCACGCGGAACCGAAATCGAACCCGAAGTGCTATTTTTCGGCGAACCGCTGATTGCCGCCTTGCTCAACCGCGTGCCCATGGCCTTTCAGCGTCCCGTGGTGCGCCGCCAAGCCTTCGAGAAGATAGGCGGTTACCGTGACGGCTGCCTGCTCTGGGACTGCGACTGGGCGATCCGCGCAGCGATGGAAACGCCCACGGCTTTGATCACGGAAGGATTATACGAACAGCGCGCCGGCAACCAGGGTTTCTCTTCGAAAAAAGACCGGCGGCTGGAACACATGCTGTCGGGCGTGGAAATCAAGGAATACCTGCTTGCCAAAACCTTGGCAGACCACGCGGGTTCCGCTGAGCGGCTGACACTATTCAGGCAATCCGCGGCCGATAGCTGGTTTGACCTGGCTTATCATCACATGAATGAAGGGGCGCTGGCCGCATCGCTGACGGCCTGGAAAACGAGTCAGCGACACGCCTTCAGCACCGTCCGCTTCAAGATGCTGGGCAAGCTGCTCCTGAAATCACTCGCCCCTGGCATTGGCAAGAATTGAGATATCTATGATCATCAACCCGGTGAACATATGGACCCTCACCCCGCCCTCTCCCGCAGGCGGGAGAGGGCGGGGTGAGGGTGCGGTTCCTTGGCAGACAGGCAAGCGGTTTTGTATAATGAAAACCTGTCAATCCATGAAAATACAATAACATGAGCGGAATCTGCGGCTGGACAAACAGCGCCCTTGCATCGCACGCGCCAGACACCCTGATGACGGACATGATCCGCGGCCTTGGCGGCAGTCAGGGCGCGAATCAGCTCCGCCATCATGCGGGCAATGACGGCCTTGCGGCATACTCTCCTTTCCAGCGCGCCAGTCTGCATGACGAAGGAGACATTGCCGTTGCGTTGGAGGGCCGGACCGAATGGCGCTCGAAGGAACTGGCGGCACTCGCCCGCGACAAAAATCCCGCCATGGCCGCCGCCATGGCTTATCGGCGCAACGGACTGAACGCGCTCGCGGACATCCACGGGCCATTCGCGCTGGCTATCCTGGACCGGGACCAAAACCAGACGCTGCTGGCCATCGACCGGCTGGGCATACATTCCCTGTACTATGCGCATATCGGCGATCAGCTCGTATTCGGCTCGACGGCCGACAGCGTCATCGCTCATCCCGCCGTGACGCCGGACATCAACCGCCAGGCGATCTTCAACTATCTTTACTGTCACATGGTGCCCAGCCCGGACAGCATTTATGAAGGGATACAAAAGCTGTTGCCCGGCCAATACGTGCTGCTGCGCAACGGGCAACTTGAGAAGGGATTTTACTGGCGACTCAACTACACGGATGACGGCAAGGAATCGCAAGCCGCCCTGGCTTCGCGCTTTCACCGGGTACTGCGTGATTGTGTGCAACGCGCCGTTACCCGCGACGAGGTTGGAGCATTCCTGAGCGGCGGCACCGACAGCTCCACCGTCACAGGCGTGCTCGCTGAAATCCAGGGCAAGGACAAACCCGTCGACACCTACTCGATCGGCTTCAAGGCCGAAGACTTCGACGAAATCGAATACGCCCGCATCACCGCCCGGCACTTCGCCACCCGCGCCCATGAATACTACGTCACCCCCCAGGACGTGGCCGATGCCATCCCTCTCATCGCCCGCGCCTATGACGAACCCTTCGGCAACGCTTCCGCCGTACCCACCTATTTCTGTGCCAAAAAGGCACACGACGACGGCATCCGGCTGATGCTGGCGGGCGATGGGGGGGACGAAATCTTCGGTGGCAATGCGCGCTACGCCAAACAAAAAATATTCGAGCTGTATTTCACCGTACCCGGCACATTGCGCAACGGACTGCTCGAACCCTTGGCTTTTCTGCCCGGCGCAAAGTATCTGCCGCCCGTACAAAAGCTGCAAAGCTACATCCGCCAGGCCAAAGTCCCCCTCCCCGACCGTCTGGAGGCTTATAATTTTCTGCACCGCTCACCGCTGGCGAATATTTTTGACGCCGGCTTTCTTGAACAAATCGACCAACAAGACCCCGTCGCACTGATGCGCGACGCCTATCAACGCACCGCATCGAAATCGCCCATCAACCGCATGATGCACCTCGACCTCAAGCAGACGCTGGCCGACAACGACCTGCGCAAGGTCAACCGCATGTGCGAACTTGCGGGCGTGGAAGTGCGCTATCCGCTGCTGGACGAGGCGATGGTGGAATTCTCGGCCGATGTGCCCGCCGCACTGAAGGTGAAGGGTTTCAAGCTGCGTTATTTCTTCAAGGAAGCCCTGCGCGACTTCCTGCCGCAAGAGACCATCACCAAGACCAAACACGGCTTCGGCCTGCCCTTCGGCCTGTGGATGAACGAACACGCACCCCTGCGCGACCTGGCCTGTGACAGCCTGGCCTCCTTCAAACAACGCGGCTACCTCAAACCCGCCTATCTCGATCATCTGATCGAACAGCACCGCACCGGCCATGCCTCCTATTACGGCGTGATGATATGGGTGGTAATGATGCTGGAGCAATGGATGCAGGCCCGCAGATTGTGAATGTATGCGTGCGCTGCGCCAACAGCCCTCTACCCACTACTGTCCGAACTGCTCTTGTAGAGGGGGTGCCTCCCACGGAAATATCATCTCATTGGGCTCGCCCGGCTCATCTGACAACTAGGCGACATCGCCAAGCAACCCATTACACATCTGACGCAAGCCCCATCAAACGTATATAGGCATTCGCACATTCCTGAAGTGAATATTTAGCTGGAAGCAAGGATTCCACACTACTGTGATTCAACGCCGCTCGCAGACACTCCGCGATCGCCTCGGGTGACCGGGGGTTAACAGGAGTAACAAAGGGGGACACCTCCAAAACCGAATCCAGATGATCGGAAACCACGCAAGGCAGCCCAACCGCGAGCGCCTCAAGCACATTGAGCGGAAACCCTTCCACACGTAATGTAGTAAAGAGAAACACGTTGCCTGCGGCCAGGTAAGCCGCCACGGCTTCGCGCGAAAGGCTACCGGCGAATCGTACTTTGCTGGTGATCTTGAGTTCTGCGGCCAGCTTCTTAAGCGCAGGCATTTCCGGGCCATCACCGATGATTATGAAATAGGTTTCCGGATTGGTTTGAGAGAGCCGGGCAAAACCACGCAGCGACAAATCCACCCCTTTTTGGACATGCAAGCGGCACGCTGAAACGATGACCTTGGCATTTTCCGGGATACCGAGACGTTCACGCACCTCATGGCGATGGTTGATGCTTGGTTTAAAGAGCCCGGTATCAATACCATTTTCGATAACAGCCAACCTGTTTTCCTTGACCGATCGCCGGTAAAAAGCGCGCTCAAAGTCTTCCTTCACTTTTGGACCCACCCCGACAATACAATCGAAGTCGGCATAAGCCCGCCGATCGATAAACATCCACAACAAGTTTCGAACCGATGTCACCCATGAACGCAAGCGTCTGCTCTTCCACTTCGAGATGAATTCTCCCAGGGAGGTCCCATGCGCCTGCAAAATAAAGCCGCCGGGGGGAAGATGAAGCTTGCAATCACGCAGGCCATAGGCGCCGGCACTGATGCTGATGACACCCGCCGCTCTGCCCGCGAAGTTGGCCATGAAATAATCACGCGAAAATCGCCACCATGCGCGGGTATAGCGTTCGGGAGGCGCTTGCGCTAACGCAACGACTTCCACACCGTCTTCCTGAAATTTTTCCGGTTTCCCGGAGATGCGCGTAGTGATAATGGTGGTACGAAAACCGGAAGCCGCGAATTGCCGGGCAAGATCCCAGGCAACCGCTTGCATACCGCCGACACTATGAAAAGGCAAGGTTCTGGTGAGAATGACGATATCCTTCATACTCGCGCCCTATCTAGAGGATATTTTCTCAAGGTGCCGGGATTCTTCCTGGGACGAGGAGATACCCTCGCTTCGCTCGTCCCCCATGACCATCCCGGAACGGCCGCGCTCCAGGCAGGCATCGACGAACGACGCGAATCGTGACCGGAATATCTCTTGCGAGAAGCGCTCCGCATTTCGGCGGCATACCTTCGGCTTGGGCTTCTGTTGAATGTCTTCGAATCGCTTCACAACCTCACAAATCGCCTCTGGCGTCTGCTCGTAAAAAAACAATCCGGTTCGCATTTCTTCCGGCCCCTCGCCAACCACCGTTTCCAACGCACCACCTTTGCCAAAGGCGATCACCGGCGTACCACAGGCTTGCGCTTCCACTGGCGTGATGCCGAAGTCCTCCTCGGCTGCAAACAAGAAAGCACGGGCACGCTGCATGTAATCGACAAGCACCTCGGCTGGTTGGTAACCAAGCAGTGATACATTCGGCGTCACTACGGATTTCGCACGATCAAATTCAGGTCCATCCCCGATCACGACGAGACGCTTGCCGGGCATTCTGGAAAACGCCTCCACGATCAAAGGAATTTTCTTGTAAGGCACCATCCTTGACGCCGTGATGTAGAAATCTTCCTTTTCATGACATACCGAGAAACGCCCGACATCCACCGGCGGATAAATCACTTCGGCATGCCGCCGATAAGTTTTGCGGATACGCCGCGCAATGAACCGCGAATTGGCGACGAAAGCATCCACTCCGTTTGCCGTGCGCATATCCCACATTCGCATGTAGTGCAGGATTATTCGCGCGACCGCGCTTTTCAATCCCTTTGTAAGCCTGGCCTCAGAGAGATATTGATGCTGCAAATCCCAGGAGTAGCGAATCGGCGAATGCACATAACTCACATGCAACTGGTCCGGCCCGGTAATCACGCCCTTGGCCACCGCGTGACTCGACGAGATCACGAGATCATAACCCGAGAGATCGAGTTGCTCGATGGCGATCGGCATCAACGGCAGGTAATTACGATACTTGGTGGCGGCCATAGGCATGCGCTGTAAAAATGTGGTCTTGGCCTGCTTGCCCTTCACGAAGAAGCGTTTGTCATCGGGAAGGAAATCCACCACAGAAAACAGGTCGGCCTCCGGCCAAATCTCAAACATCTGCTCCAACACCTTCTCGGCCCCGGCATATACTGTGAGCCAGTCATGGATGATCGCCACCTTCATGTCTCTGCCCTTGCGCTTTCTATCGCCGAGATAATCCCATAGGGTTGAGGAAGAAGCCGCAACATTCGCTCGGTCCGGCACTCGTAGGTCTGCTCCCGCGCCACCTCTAGCCGCATTTCCAGTGGCGCGGACTCGCTTCGCAAGGCAGCCTCGACGCCTGAAATAAAATCGTCGGTATTCTGTGCGAGATAGGCCACATTCGCGTGTGCCCGCAGGGCATGAAGCGCAGTTGCGACCACTGGCCGGCCCGCGGCGAGATACTCGAAGAACTTCATCGGGAACATCGATTTCGTGTAATCATTAAGCATGCACGGAAGAATCGCCACATCAAAAGCTTTCAAGCACGCAGGCAAATCATGGTAGTCTCGTGGACCCATAAAGCGCACGTTGGAAAGCGCCTGAAGGCTTGAAACATCCGTCCAGGGGTCACCCTCGCCCACTTTCCCGACAAGAACGATGCTCCAATCCGGGTGCCTCTCCGCCATCGTCTTGAGCAGGGGAAAATCCACCTTGTATCCGCTGATCGCGCCTACGAACCCGATAACCGGCCTGGGCAAGACCGCAAAATCTCGCGGCACTTCGATTGCCTCGTCCCGGGCTTTTGCGAAATGCGAAAAATCCGCCACGTTGGAAAAATAATGGGTATTTCCATTCAAAATCTTTCGACTCTCCAGCAAATGTTCCGCGGTGACAAAACACACATCCGCGCGACGCACAAGTTCGCTCTCGGCGGCCTCGATCTGCTCAACAGGCATGCCAGGTTGCGTCTTGATTTCATCCACGCAATGGTAAACCGTGCAACCGAAACCATCATTATTGAAGAACTGAAGAGTCATCGGGTTGTACGTCCAGAAGATATCCGGCGCAAATCCAAGCCTCCACATCCAGAAACGTAATCCTGCCCCCAATAGCACCCGGTTAAGCGATCGTATAAGACTGAATTTCTGAAACGGGATAACAAGAGGCGACCAAACCCAAAGGCGGTCCCGCACCCTCTGAGGTGCACGAAAAGCTTTCTTGAGGCGGTGCTTGATTCGTCCAAGATCCTGCGCTGTCGCGGAGGGTCTGCGCAACCCAAGAGAATCTATATACAACACCCGGTAGCCGCGACGAGCAAGCTCGCATGCGACATGCTGCTTGTTGGTCCAAAAGGGATTGTCCCAATCCGCTGTCGATACAAGAATGACGTCTTTTGAATAGTTCAAGGGAAATGGTACTTGCATTGATTCTTTACTTATATCTTCTTACGCAGAAGAACAATTATATTGGAGACCAGTTCCCTGTTCCGCGGAAATAACAGCACCAGGCTCCAGAACACCGTGGCCACGACGGTGGTCATAAGCAATCCGGCATGATCATTCAAACCAGACTGGAACCATAAAAAAATATAAATTCCGGAAGCCGCGCCAAAAAGCAGACAATCCTTTCGGACGCCGGCCCAGACGCCGGTTGCCCATATACCCAGCCCGCCAATAATCATTCCGTTGACCAGCGCCGCGACACCAAGGACGCTTACGCCAAACAACTGAACACCAAAGAGGTTCACCAAAAGGCCGCCGATAACGCCAATTACCGTAATCTTAAGAACTTGCGAATTTTGTCCCCGGGCGGAGAGGAATCTGGCGCCCGCATACCCCACCAGAGTACCCCAAATCCCCAGGGACATAGGACCAAAAATCGCGCTCGTCACTTGAACCGAATCTTCATCGAAAGCGCCTCGCGCGAAAAGGATTCGAATAATCGCTTCCGCATGCACGAAAAATAGCGCGCTCATCGGCATGCCTATCAACAGCATGATCCGCATTGATTTTATAGCCGTTCTACGATAATCCTCCACACCCATTGTCACCATGGCCGACAAACCAGCCATGGCGAAAGGACTGGCGATCAGGATCACCATTGTGTCTGTAACGAATCGGGAATAATCCAGTGCCGCCACGGCATCCGGGCTGACAACGGAAGCGACACGCCGCTCAATGATGGAGTAGAGCAACAAGACGATAGGCACCCAGACAAGAATCTTGAAAATGCGCCATACCCCATGCAAAGGATCAAGGCACGCTCGCCATTCCCCGATAGCGGGGAACAGTGTCAATCCGCTTCGCCGAATGGATAGGGTGCCCCACACCAGCATGACGATATACGCTCCGAGAAATCCAACGGCGATCAGGACAGGCACATCCAATACCCAGGCGATAATCGAACCAGCAAGGAGTCCGATACTCTGCGCCGTCGCACGCCAGGCCGACATCGCACCGTAACCTTGCGCCATTCGAGTTGCCGCATAGAGCCCTGAGAGCACATACGCCGGCATCGCCACAGCCATCACCCTCAACATCAGAATCGACAATTCGGCGGTTCGCGGGTCAAAGCCAGGCGCCAAGAGTTTGATCCACCAAGGTGCGAACACCATGATGAGCACCGCCACAACTACGGAAATACAAAGCAATATCGCGTGGAGCCCCGAAAAAAGCGCCTGAGCCCTTTCAGGATTGCTCCCCCGATGATTGGCAAAGGCTGGAGTGAACGCACTGTTTACTGTTTCCGAGACAAAACCGTGGAGCGGCATCAAAAAAGCGGCTTGAGCCATACGATAAGCGGCCGAGACCGCGCCGGTGCCATACAACCACGCAAACACGAGTTCACGAAGAACACCGATAACCTTGCCAACGATGCCCCCCAGCATCAGAATGCGAACGAGCGACAGCATGATCAATAAATTCCGCCAGCATCAACGCCGGAGACGGTCACAATACACTCCGGTAATGGTTTTCAAGCAAATGAGATTGCTTGCGGATATCAAACCGCTCATGCACCAAAGCGATGCCCTCTGCCCCAAAGCGCCGCCGCAAACCGGGATCCATAAGCAACTGATCAAGCGCCGCCGCGAGTTCTTCTATATCGCGCTCTTTCACCAGGAAACCATTCCTCTCATTCAGCATCGCTTCCGGGATTCCCCCATGCCGCGTACCGACAACCGGCACCCCGCTCGCCGCCGCCTCCAGCAACACCAGGCCGAGACCCTCCTGACCACCGTTCGTTGCGGTCACACTGGGCAAAGCAAATACGCTGGCTTCGGCCATCAATCTCCTCACTTCCGCGTGCGATTGCGCGCCCAGGAAGCGGATGCGCCCTGCCAACCCAAGCCGCATTGCCTGATCTTCCAGCGAAGTGCGCAACGGTCCCTCGCCGACTATAACCAAGGTTGCTCGCGCATGTTTTTCCGCAATCCGCTTGAAGGCATCGATAAGATAGGCTGTACCTTTCGTTTCAACGAGGCGTGCGACGTGCAGCACCACCAGCGAGCTCGCATCGGCATGCGCGTTTTCCGAGAATTGTTCCGGGTCAATTCCGATATAATGTGTGACTAGGCGATCTTCCGGGAAGCCGACTTCTATCGCTTTTCTCCGGATAAATTCGGAGACGCAAATGAATAAATTTCCTTCTTGCTTCAAGTCGTCCTGTAACAAGGCATATCGAACCAGCGCAGGCCGACCGGAACGTAGAAAATCAGTACGCTTCGTCGTCACATCAAAGCCGTGAAGCGTTGTAACTAAGGGTACTTTCAAGCGGCGAGCGAGCGGAAGCGCATACAAGCCATCGACGCTGAAATGGGCATGTACGAGCGCGATTTTTTCCATGCTTAGTGCGCGCATAAAGCACGTGGGCGAACCCGTAGCATAAAATTTCGCTAAATCAACGTAACCCATGTGGTCAGGAACACAGAACCGTACATCCTTCGCAGGCGAACCAAACAACCGTCTACCAACAAGAATTGGGTTCATTGAAGGAAGATGCCTGGCTTGAGCAGCGATGAAAGTTTCGGAAGCTTTAAAGAGTTGAAGCCTAAAAATACCAACCTTCATGAAACAGGCCCTTTCCCTAACTTAGATCCTTTGACCCAATCAAATGGGCGAGTAAACCCCAACAAATATCCGACTAAAATTCCAATTAGGGGTGTTATATGCGGTTCACCGATAAAACCAAGATTCTCTCCTTGGGCCTGAAAGAAGATCCAAAGCAAAGCACCAAACACGCCCTTTGCGAATAAACGCTCTCTGTCAGTTCCTTTGATAATGATTCGCGCTGACCAACCTAGCAAACCAAGAGCAAAGACTATCCCCGCCAAAGCCGCAAGCAAGCCGCTTTGACTCCATAAGATAAGGACAGCGTTGTGAGGAGGCAACGCCGTTCGAAACCCTTGTGTAAACGCATAGCCGGAAAAAGCCTTTTCCCAACCGCCAAAACCCAGACCAAGAAATGGACTATTCAAAAATGATTTTGCAGCAAATGACCAGATAATCGCTCGTGTACTGAATGTTTCATTAGACGCGTGATAAAAATTACTTTCCACCAACATATCGTATACAAAAAACAACGCTATAACTCCGCCTACCCCAGCGAATATCGCTAAAACAAGCTTCCACAACACCATTCGCCCTTCAAAGAACCAATCTATCGCAATAATGGTGGCAGGCACAAAAAGCGCAGCTATAATTCCCGCTTTCGATCCTGTAAAGAAAACAGCAAGCCAGCACAACATTGCATTCCACTTCAAGGCTCTTGAACCAAACCCCTTACCAAAATACCAAGAACTCACAGCAGAAACACCAAGAAAGACTGCTGATATATTTCCATTAACGAAAAAACCACCCGCCTTAGTCGGATCAATCACATTGTTGACTCCAGACGTATAAAGAACTTCCAGCACATTCCCGGAAATAAAAAAACTGGCCATGGCGGAGCGCAAAAATGAGAATTCTATCTCAGGACTGAACCTGAACAATATCACCAGAATCGCGTTGATAGAAGCCAGCATCAGTGTGACGAATATGACCCTTTTTGGCAGTTTCGAACCACTGGCAACCGCAGAAGCGATAGCTGCGCAAACAAGAACCACTGGCACTTCGTAAATAAGGTGTCTAAACCCTAAGATTGGCTCAGGTGACCAAGCAATGCTAACGATCCTTGCCAGAATGAGCACCAAAAATGCGTGTGCCCATAGATAGGGAGCCAAACCACCCAGCATGGTCGATGCCCTTGCTGTGCCTATAGCCCCTAGAAGAGAGACGGAAGGGTAGACTCCAATAACTGACACAGTATGAATCTGAAGCGTTGACGTGACCCCACTCAGTGCAGCCCAGAAACGTGGAGGAATAAAAAGAGCACCGACAACTACCATCGCCATCACTAATGCACCGAAGAGCATCAGAATCCAATAGAAAGTTTCGATCATCTATCCTCCGGCAAAGCATCCAAAAGGATAGGAAATCCAGCTTTCTGATTTGAAATGCTCGCTATTAGCGGTATTCCATCATATAGGGTGGTACGTCGGCCATTCAGGCTAAACAATTTATTATTATCTTGCCAAGCAACTATTCTCTTTGCCCCCCCTGTTTCTGGTGAAAGCCGGACGGCAAAACCTTGTGACCATCGTAATTGCTCTGGTCTGTCGCCAGAAGCTGGCAATAACTTACTTACCTCCCGAAGCCCATTCGCTGCTGGCTTCGGCACAAGTTTTTGATCAAAAATTCCAAAATTGTGTTCCGTGTACTCGGTCTCTGAACCCTGATTACGGATGCAATACCACCAAATACCCTTCACGAATTTGCGCGCCGATGCAAGCAAGTAAAATCTAACAATGTATGCGGCTACCATTTCAGGATCTGTCCCAAACTTACCTTTCTGAGTGGACCAGCCTGTTTCAGTGATATATATAGCGATGTCCCGCCCCGCATTGGCATTACGACCTTTCGCGGCTATACTGTCGACCAACCTCAGCACATCTTCCGGGGTAAAGTCGCCACGTTGGTACCAAGGGTAGGGATGAATTCCTATACCATCCGCATACGTGTGTCCACCTAACGCAAAATAGCGATCTATCCAACCGTCTCGAAGTCCCGTATTAGATATACTGCCCCCAAGGATGGTAATTTCTGGTGCGATGCTCTTGAGGCGTGGATATACATAACGGGCAAGCTGAACGTAATCATCCGCAGTGCCGCGAGGAGTCCGGCCAGTGTCGGCATTCCACTCGTTCCATAGCTGGTACATTTTGACCCGACCTCGCAAACGTCCAACCAGCCACTCCGCATAGCGTGAGAAAGCAGCGATTTCATCCGGGCGGGTCGGCTTTGCGACATTATAGATGGGGTTGCCATAATCAAGGATAAGCAAGGGCTCAATCCCGTTGCGCTCCATCGCATCGAGCATCGCATCGAGCCATGGTGGTATGGCGTATTTATTCGGGGCACGCTCGATCTGTGCCCACGGCGCATCCAACCTGACGGAACGCGCGCCAGCCCACTTCGCGGCGGCAATAGCGGCGGGGCTGTCATTGATCGAGCCGGCAAGCCCTACCACAAAAGGCTTCTCCGCAGCCACCGCTATACCGCCATGAAAAACCCACGGAAAAATCACCGCTAACCAGAAGACCGCAAGTCGAGATGCCACGCGCATGAGAAAACCCACCTTCGTGGAGAGGCTTTCGCTGTATTTGGCCGGCGTTCCGATTCTGAAGTACAGCCGGGTGGTACTGGCAATGACGTAATTCACATGATTACCTCGCCAGCAAGCTGCGCGAACTCCGGGGTGTCGCCTGAACAAGCTCTGCCAGAAAGAGTTCCTGCCTTTGGTGAACCAGTTCTATCTCGGCGGGCGTTGCTCCTTCGGAAATAATTTGCGATGCGCGTACAAGAATACCGTCAGGAATCCGACCAGCAAGGCCTTCTTTGAGGATGTGAAGACGGGTGTTAACGGCGTCCTCGCTGTAAAGACTGCCAATGCGCATCCAATAGCTGACGACCTCGCCACCGCGGCGGCTGGTCGCCACCATGCGTTTGCCGGTGACCGGACCACTGGCACCCATGATATTGGCGAAAGTGACGGTCTTGAGACTTTGCACATCGTAGCCTTGGGCGACATAGCATAGATCAGGTCTGTGCACCTTGACTTCCTGCCGTTGCTTGCGTCCCCATGCGAGCGCAAGCATCACCATCTGCCCTTTACTGTTCACATAGGTGCGCATCACGGTCTGGTCATACGGCCGATCGAGGTTTTCTTCATTTCCAGTCGCAAGGCTCACCTGCGCATACGGGCTCGGTCTTTCTTTCCAGTCGCCGAATTGGCGCGGAACCGTTTCTTCCAGGTTTGGAGGATTTTCCACCTCGGTTAGCCGTGGTGTCGCCACTACCGCACCGATGGCAGCGAAAATCGACAATACACAAATCAGGAGACTGACACGCAGCGACATTCTGGGCAGCTTGATCATGTTGCTATTTCTCTTGATCCACTCTGACGCCGATCTGCTGGCGCTTTTTTGCCCATGCCATGGAAGCGGCCCTGAGCAGGGAATCGACACCGATAATCAGGAGCAGCGCGGTGATGAACAGCACCATGCCTGAAAAACCGTGCAGAAAACCCTGACCAGCTTCATCGCCAAAGTGATAAGTGACGAGGCTGAGCACTATCACTCGGGTGATGTTCGCGACAAATGAAATCGGAACAATCAGTAGGGCGAGTAAAACATTACGGAAAGCCGACTCGTGCCGCATCACATTCATATAGAGCAAACCGAGCGCCTCCAGCGTGAACAGGGAATTGAGACCCGCACAGGCGTCCGCCACCAGTAACTGATATTGGCCGATGGAAATAACGACGCCAGAGCGGGCGACGGGATACCCCAACCAGAAAAGGGCGTGCTCGGACGCATAAGAAACCACGATTTTCATCGGCTGGGTGATAGCGTCGACCAGGGAGCCAGGTAACGGGATCATGAAGAGCATGAAGAAAAAGGCGAACCAGAGACACTTTGCTATCTTTCGCCCGAAAAAAATCAGGACGATGCCGAGCAGCACGAGGATTAAGGATCCTATCTCAAAAACAAGAAACGACTGGGAACGCCCAATAACGAACAGCGCCAACCCGCATATCAAAACAGGCCAGCCGATGGCCGGCGCTGGCATGATGGGCACGTCTTTCTGTGCGATCAATCGCGCCTTGAAATAGAAAAACCATAGCGCAACGGCCAGGACGATCGGGCCGTGGGCATGCCGGTCTGTGCTCCAGAGCCCCACGAAAAGATCGACGAAACTTGGCACATAAAGTACACAAAGACCCGCAAGCAAGATCGACCACGGCGCGATAGCGCGCCAGGGAATCAAGTCAATGCGGTTTATAGGGGAGACTCGGGACATGATTGCTGCGCGAGCGCCTCGTTGATACATTCCCCGGTCATGCCGCGCGATGGCGCGCACTCCGTTCCGCGAGATCGCCTTCGAGAGAGCACAGGTATTTTTTGAATTCCTGACCCAACTCGGGATGTTTCAATGCGTATTGCACCGTGGCTTCGAGATAGCCGAGCTTGCTGCCGCAGTCGTAACGTTTGCCCTGAAAGCGGTAGGCGAGCACCAGCGAATCCTTCAGTAGCCGGGCGATGGCGTCGGTGAGCTGGATTTCTCCACCGGCGCCGACGGTCTGGGTTTCCAGAAGATCGAAAATCCGCGGACTTAGTATGTAGCGCCCGACGACGGCGAGGGTGGACGGGGCAACGTCGGGTCTGGGTTTTTCGACGATGGCATCGACTCTGGCAAGCCTGTCGCACCAGGGGGTGACGTCGACGATGCCGTATTTGTCGGTTTCATCCTGGGCGATTTCTTCCACGCCAAGAATGCTGCATCCTTGCTGCTCGAACTGCTGCACCATCTGCGCAAGACAGCCTGCGTTGTTGTCGTCGATCAGGTCGTCGGCGAGGATGACGGCAAAGGGTTCGTTGCCGACCACCGGCTGAGCACACAGTACGGCGTGACCCAGCCCGCGCGCTTCGGGCTGGCGCACGTAGACGCACGACACGCCTTTGGGGAGGATGTCGCGAACGATGTCGAGAAGCTGTTGTTTGTCGCGCCTGACCAGCTCGGATTCCAGCTCGTAGTTCTTGTCGAAATGGTCTTCGATGGCGCGCTTGTTGCTGCTGGTGACGAAGATCAACTCCTTGATACCCGCGGCGATGGCTTCTTCCGCGGCGTATTGGATCAGCGGTTTGTCGACGATCGGCAGCATTTCCTTGGGGTTGGCCTTGGTGGCGGGCAGGAAGCGGGTACCCATGCCGGCGACGGGAAAAACGGCTTTGGTGATGGTTTTCTTCATGCGGCAATCCTTCTTTAACGCAATGTGGCGCCAATCAATACTTGTTCAGCACGCCGCCTATCACCGCCGCGCCCGAAGCGGTGAGCTGGGAAACAAATGCCTTGGCCGGACCCAAAGGGGTGCGGTCCTTGCGCGTCACCATGAGTGCGTTGCCCGCGTGGGCGGCGACGATCTCGGCGTCTGAATAGGATACACCCGCCGGGGTGTCGATCAGAATGATATCGAATTTCTGAGTCAATTCGTCCAGCAGCCTGGAAAATTCCGAACGGCCCAGCAGTTCCAGGGGATTGGGCGGAATCGGCCCTGCCGCGAGCACGGAAAGATCGGAGAAATGGGGAATGCGCGCGATGGCGTCGTGATTCGCCCTGCCGGCCAGGATGGAGGTCAATCCGGTATTGCGCGCAAGATTGAAAATGAGATGCTGACGCGGATCGCGCAGATCGGCATCGATGAGCAGGGTGCGCTCACCGAGCTGCGAAAAAACCACCGCCAGATTCGCGGCGAGATAACTGCGGCCTTCCTTGGCGCCGGGGCTGACGATGGCAAGCGCCTTGCGGTCTTCGTTGAAGCAGCGCAGCATCAACTGGCTGCGCAAGGCGCGCAGCATT
The DNA here is from genome assembly GCA_033717875.1 of Gammaproteobacteria bacterium. Taxonomy (GTDB): domain Bacteria; phylum Pseudomonadota; class Gammaproteobacteria; family Ga007554; genus SBBG01. The sequence goes on along the minus strand of JADDKJ010000003.1, from coordinate 40,605 downwards.
TCGACTTGGGGACTGAAGGGCTTGTATGCCGCGATCAGATCGTTACTGAAGCCACCTTCGCCAACGCGCAGGTAAGAGTAGGAGAACTGTCTGGACAAGGCATATTGAACGTCGTCGGCGCTAACCAGTTTGAGTTTGAGCGCGGCATCGCCGAAACGGAGGCCCTGCTCTTTTTGCAGACGCAGAATGCGTTCCACATCGTCGAGCTTGAGCCTGCCGGCGTCGACCAGGATAGCGCCGATATTGCGCTCGACCAGTTGCAGCGATGTGCCGGGCGCGGTGGAATGGGCGCTTTCCCTGGACACACTGGCCTCGATGATCGTGCTTTTGTTTTTCGCGCCTGATATTGGCATGGTGTTCTTCTTCCTCTCGCTAAACCGTTCCCTTTGCCAGCACACCGAGCACGGGCAAGCCCATCACCTCGCCAAGATCCTGCTCGGTCCGCACGCGGCGGTCGAGCATTTCGAACAACAAGGCCAGCCCCAGGCCCAGCATCGTACCCAGAAACACGGATAGCATCATATTCAGCAACACCTTGGGGCTGGAGGGTTCGACCGGTTCGGCGGCCGGGTTTAGCAGAACCACGTTGGTCTGGTTGACACGGCTTTGCAAGGTGCTCTGATTATAGCGTTCCAGGGCGGCGTCATAGGCGCGTTGCGCGCTCTCCACCTCGCGTGTGAGAGTTGGTATTTCATCGCGCGACTGCTTGAACTTCAGGATCTTGGAGCGCTGCGCCTCGAGCGAGCCTCTTATCGCCTCTTCGCGGCTGCGCGCCAGCCTGGCGTTGTTCTTGATGCCGCTGGTGATGGAGGTCATCTCCTTGCTCAGTTTGTCGCGCAGATTTTTCACTTCCACCACGGCGCGTTGATACTGAGGGTGGTTAACACCCAGTTGTTCGGACAATTCGGCCAGTTTGGCTTCCTGGCGCTGCAATTCGGCCTTGAGACTCTGGATGAAGCCGTTGGAAAGAACTTCCGGCACGGTTTCCATGGATGCGCCCTTGGCGAGCATCTCTTCCATTTGCCGCTGACGACCCTCCGCATCATAGGTTTGCGCCTGAGCCACCACCAACTGGCTGGTCAGTTCGGCCAGACGGGCGGTCTCGACATCCAGCCGTTCATCCGCCGCCGTGATGCTCTTGTTTTGCTGATAGGCGGACAATCTGCGCTGGGCCTGTTCCAGCTTGGTGCGCAGCTCCGCCTGCTGCTTTTCGAACCACTCCGCGCTCTTGCGGGCGGGTTCGACGCTCAATTCCAGGGTGGTGTCGATATACGCCTGGGCAAAAGCGTTGGCCAGCGCGGCGGAGAAGCGAGGGTCGGTGGATTCATAACCGATGGTCATCAAGCGGCTCTCGCGGGAGGGTTCGACCGTGAGTTTTTTGAGCAAGACATCCACCAGCCACTCGCGCACCGATCCTTGCCCTCCGGTTGCATCGATGAACTGCTCCTTCACCGCCGGCATGTCCGCCAGCTTGAGGTTGTCGATCACTTTGAGCGCCACCTTGCGGCTTTGCAGGATATCCAGTTGTGTGGCCATGTAACTCGGCGCAAGCTGGATGGGCAAGGCTGTGGCATCCGTGACCGGCTCCTTGAAATCGACCACCAGAACGGCGCTCGCCGTGTATTGATTGGGCAGAAAGTATGTCACGGCGGCCGTCGTGCCGACCGTCACAATAAGGGTGACCAGAATGAGCCGGTAACGGGCGCGGAGAATTTGCAGGAATTGCTGGAAGCTCATGATACGATGCTACTCCTTGATGACACGGGCCGGAAGGGGCCGCCGATTTTGATGCGCGGAATGAGATCGCACTTCAAAACAGACTTTCCTTGACGTATACCACGTCGTCGGGCTTCAGGGTATCGAACAAGTCCACGTTGATTACCTTCACGACGCCGGTGGCGTCGCGGCGCTTGACCTGTATGCCGCGCTGCGTGCCGCGCGGGGTCAGGCCGCCGCCCATCGACAGCGCCTGCACAACAGTCATATCCCGTTGCAGGCGATAGGAACCGGGACGCTGCACTTCGCCGTAGATGTAGAACATCTCCATGCGCGGCACGAAAACGATGTCGCCGTCGCCGACTTCAAGATTCTGCGCCATGTCGCCATTCCGCAACAGGGCCAGCAGGTCAATAGGATAACCGCCCTTCCCTTCGTTGCCGTCTTTCTTTATCAAGACCGCGTGATCGCCACCCGAGGCCGGGTTGACGCCACCCGCCATCGCCAGCAGATCGGTGATCTTGCTGCCACGGTCGATGGTGTACATGCCGGGTTTATTCACCTCACCAAGGACGGACACCTGCTGGCTGCGGTATTGCTCGACGATGAGCGAGACCTGGGGTGACTTGACGAAACCGCCCTCGCGCAGAAGGCTGGTGAGCCGGGTCTCGGCATCGCGCTCTCTCATGCCGGCGATGAACACTTCGCCGATCAGCGGAAAGTTGATGCTTCCGGCCTGACTGATCCTGGCCAGAGCATTCAAATCTTGATGTTCATAGACCGTGATGCGCACGACATCGCCGGGGCCAAGAACATAGTCCTTGCCCGCGGCTGACGCAGGCGGAATGAATGCGGCGAAAAAAACGACAAGGGCAAGGAAGAAGCGATTTAACATACTGACTATTTCTACGACTTGAAATCCATATCATGAAGCGCGTTTATGACAAATCGATGACCAGGTTCTGTTGACATTGCCAATTTTGCCAATGCCCACAGAATCTGTCACTTATTGAAGATCAGAAACGCCCTTGCCCATAAAATCTTCCTCTTTTTGGTTCGCCCCCTCCAGCGGCGGGGCATTGCCCGCGCCTGGAGCGGCGGAACCGCTTCCGCCTGTTTCAGCGGCGAATTTGCCCATCCACTCGATCTTGGCCGATTCACGCAGGCGTTTGACCTCCGCTTCCGCCTGGTCCTTACGCTTCTTATTGATCAGAAAGCGCTCGATGACAGGAACGGCCTGCTCTTGGGCCATGGGTTGATCCTGGCTGGCGGCCAGAAAGAGCAGCACGTTGTTGGTGGGCGTTTCTATCGCGGCGATCTGTCCGTTCTGCATCTGCGCCAGCTTGGCCAGCATTTCGAACGGCAACTGCTCCGCCGGACGGACGATATTGGCTACTTTCGCCTGCACCTTTTTCGATTCCAGCCAGTCCGCCACTTCTTGCGCGGATTTCACGCTGGCGAGCTTGCTCTGGATTTCGGCGAACGGGATGGATTTGTCCATCACGACTTCCCGGATCTGATAAATACGGCGCTTGGAAAACAGCTCGGGGTGTTGATTGTAGTAGGCGATGACCTCCTCCTTGCCGGGTGTGGCGGGGGTTCCTACTGTTTTGTCGAGATAAGCCTGCGCCAATACCTGCCGGCGGGCGCGCTCCAGGGCCTGCATGATTTGCGGGTCACGATCCAGTTTGGTTTCGACGGCTTTCTGCATCAGCAATTGCTGGTTGACGAGCTGCTCGCCCACCTGCCGGGCGGCGCCGTCTTGCAGGTTTTGCCCTGCCGTTTGGCTCAGGGTGGAAAGCTCATAATTCAACTGATGGACGGTGATTTCATCGCCATTGACCTTGGCGACGACTTGCGTTTTGGCGTTGGCAGCCTCATCCTTCTTGTCACAAGCACCAAGGGCGGGCAAGAGTCCGATCAACAACAGACTGGTACATGCTACTTTTTGGCGCATACGCGGCTCCCACGATTCGAAATTGAACTTTAAATTATTATTTATCAATCTGTTAAAATTATATTTATTTGAAACGATACCATCATAAGCAATCAATATGCCACAAATACCTTAGCATCAGCAAGGACAGGCACGCCGCTCATAACCAACTGAACGAGATATTGAATATGCGATCAAATGAGATGATGTCGGCTCCATGACATAAGGACAAACTGTCTGCTTCAGGAGACAGATCCGGAACAATCGTGAAAATGCGCTTCACTCTATATGGAATAATGCGAGAGCACGCCCCATATTATGACAGGCCGGCCTTCGAAGTAAACAGATAAACTCCTGTGGCTTCTTCAAATAAATTATCGATCAAAGCCTATGCGCTCGCCGGCTTGCTGGCAACCGGCATCCCGGAACCGGCCAAGCAGCCTTTGGCGATCGAATTGCCCAGCATGGGCGATACTTCCGGCGCGGTCATCTCTCCCGAAGAGGAGCGCCGGCTGGGTGAGGGTCTGATGCGCCAGATCCGCCAGTCGACGCTGCTGGTCAACGACCCGGAGGTCAGCGAGTACATCCAGTCGCTCGGTTACCAGCTCGTGGCCAATAGCGACAACCCGGCGCAGGATTTCACCTTTTTCGTCGTCAACGATCCTTCGATCAACGCCTTCGCCGCGCCCGGCGGGTTCGTCGGCATTCATGCCGGCCTGATGCTGACCACCGAATCCGAGAGCGAACTCGCCTCGGTGTTGGCGCACGAAATCGTGCACGTCACACAACGCCATATCGCGCGCGCCATTGAAAACTCCGGCAAGATGAATCTGCCCGCCGCCGCGGCGCTGCTCGCGGCGCTGATCCTGAGCGGGAGCAATCCCCAGGTCGGCCAGGCCGCCGTGGCGGCCACCATGGCGGGCAGCATACAGAATCGCTTGAACTTTACCCGCGCCAACGAACAGGAGGCCGACCGGCTGGGCATGCAGATGCTGGCCGAGGCGGGATTCAATCCGCGCAGCATGCCGCAGTTCTTCGAGCGCATGCAGCAAGCCAGCCGCTTTTACGACAACCGCCTGCCGGAATTCCTGCGCACCCATCCTGTCACCCTGTCGCGTATCGCCGATTCACGCAACCGCGCCGAGCAATATCCGCCCCGCGCTTACCTGGAGCGGGAATCCTTCCGCATTATTCGCGCCAAACTGCGGGTATTGAGCGCCGACAATCCCGGCAACCTCATCAAGGTCTTCGAGGAAGCGGTCAAAAAGGGGCGCTCGCCCAGAAACGACGAGCGCTACGCCTATGCGCTCGCGCTGCTTGAGGCAAACCGGCCGGACGACGCGCGAATCCAGATGAAAAAACTGCTGGAGAAGGAACCGGAGCGCATCGCTTACCTGATCGCGGCCGCGAAAATCGAAATGGCGGACAAACAGACCGGCGCCGCGGTAAAAATATTGGGCGGCGCACTCGCGCTCTATCCCAACAACCATCCGCTGACCGTCACCTACGCCGAAGCCCTGTTGAACAACGGCCAGGCCGAAACCGCCAGAGTCATGCTCAGAGATCATCTGCGCCGCCGCGACCCCGATCCGGCCATGTATGAGCTTCTGGCGCGCGCCGAGGAAAAGGCGGGTTATACGGTGGACTCGCATCAGTCGATGGCGGAATATTATTATCTCAATGGCGAGACCCGCACCGCGATCGATCAATTGAATGTCGCACTACGATTGATCCAGGACAAGGATTTCTACCGCGCCTCCCGTGTCGAGGCGCGACTCAAGCAGTTTCAGGAGCAGGCGCTGGCGGAGGCGAAGCGTTGAACCTAGAACAACCGCCGCACCGCCTGCACCACCTGCGCCGCATCGGGAATCGACGCACTCTCCAGGGCACCATTGTAGGGGGTGGGCACGTCCGCGCCGGCGACCCGGCCGATCGGGGCATCGAGGTCATAGAAGCTGGCTTCGGTCAGCGCCGCCACGATCTCCGCGCCGGCGCCGGCAAAGCGGCAATCCTCCTCCACGACCAGGGCGCGGTGCGTCTTGGCAAGCGAGGCTTGCAGGGCGGGCAGGTCGATGGGGCGCAGGCTACGCAGGTCGATCACTTCCACGGCTATCCCTTCTCCGGCCAGCACCTCTGCCGCTTCCAGCGCCACCTCGACCATGCGCGACCAGGCGATCAGGGTGATATCCTTCCCTGCGCGCCGCACGGCGGCGGCGTGCATCGGCGGCGGTGCGGCGTGGATGTCGAACGGGCCTTTGCGGAAATACAGCAGCGCGTGTTCGAGGACGATGATCGGGGCGTCTTCGTGGATGGCTTGAGATAACTGCCAGTAGGCGTCCTGCGGTGTGGCCGGTGTGACGATGCGCAAACCGGGCACATTCATCAGCGTGTGCTCCAGGCGCTGCGAATGCTGGGCGCCCAATTGCTTGGCCACTCCGCCCGGCATGCGCACCACCAAGGGCACGCGCAATTGCCCGCCCGACATATAGCGCAGCTTGGCGGCCATATTGATGATGGCATCCAATGCCAGCAGCGCGAAGTTCACGGTCATGATCTCCACCACCGGCCGGCCGGCCGCCAGCGCCGCGCCGATGCCCAGGCCGGTGAAGCTGTTCTCCGAGATCGGGGTGTCGCGCACCCGCCACTCGCCGTACTTGGCGTACAAACCCTGGGTGACGCGATAGCTGCCGCCGTACAGTCCGACATCCTCGCCCAGCACGAACACCGCATCATCGGCGGCCATCGCCCGGTCCAGCGCGATATTGAGCGCCTGCCACATCATCAGCTCGGGCGCGGGCTGGGCGGTGGCGAGCATTCCGGCGTTGTTGGGCCGGTCGAATTTCATGGTTGGCCTCGATAAAGATCAAGGGGCTGGACGTAAACACCATGGTACATGTCATCGGGCGGCGGGCTTTCATGAGCGAAGCGAACCGCGGATTCGACCACCTGCTGCGCCTTCTCTTCCAGCGCTTCGATTTCAACGGCGGCGATCCAGCCTTCCTCCACCGCTCGCGCGCGCAACGTCAGCAGAGGATCGCGCGCCTGGAGTTCGGCCACTTCGAGGACCGAGCGGTAGGCCCCGCTATCGGCCATGGAATGGCCGCGATAGCGATAGGTTTCGCACTCCAGCAGATAGGGGCCGAGACCCGCGCGCACATGTTCCAGCGCCTCGCGGGCGGCTCCGTACACCGCCAGCACGTCCATGCCATCGACGCGCCTGGCCGCCATGCCGTAGGCACAGGCGCGCTTGTGGATCTCGGCCACAGCGGAGTGGCGGTGGATCTCGGTGCCGATCTGGTAATGATTATTTTCGCAGATGAACAGCACCGGCAATTTCCACAGCGCGGCCATGTTGAGCGACTCGTGGAAGGTGCCTTGATTGACGGCGCCGTCGCCAAAGTAACACAGCGCCGCGTCACGCGTGCCGTTCATCGCCAGCCGGTAGCCCACGCCGATGGCGATGGGCAAGGTCTCGCCGACGATGGCGTAGCCGCCCAGGAAGCGCCGCTGCGCGTCGAACAGGTGCATCGACCCGCCGTAGCCGCGCGAACAGCCGCCGGAGCGGCCGAACAGCTCGGCCATCACGGCATCGGCGGAAACACCGCGCACCAAGGCGTGGACGTGTTCACGGTAGGTGGAAACGACATAATCGCCGGGATCGGCGGCACGCAGTGTACCGACCGCCACCGCCTCTTCGCCGGGATAAAGGTGCAGAAAACCTGCGATGTTGCCTTGCACATACTGCTCCGCCGCCGCCTGTTCGAACAGACGCGCCAGCAGCATGTCGTAGAGAAACTGCTTGACCAGATCGCGTTGCATTAGACCTCCCGGAACGAAATCAGGAGCGGCAAACATGAGTTAACCTAAAAACGGCGATTCACCGCAGAGTGCGCAGAGAATGCAGAGGAAAAACAAGATCTTGACAAGGTGCGCTGAGTCACCCGCAGGGTGGGTGCGCTTGTTACGCTAACCCCCTGAATTTCTTTGCGTCCTCTGTGTTCTCTGCGGTTCAATAGCTTTTTTTAGGATTAATAAAATGGTGCGCACAGCACACTCTACTTTTTCATCTCTTCCTCTACCTTGTGCCGGGTATAGGCAAAATCAACCTCGCTAAGATGCAGCAGATCCGCGACCTTGCGCACCAGATGTTCCTCGTGCTTGTCCTTGTGCGCGTCGGCATAGGCCACACGCCATAGCATTTCGAGAACACGCTTTTTCTGTTCCACGGAAAAGTGTTTGTCGATCAGGCTGGTGAACTGAAACAGCGACGTGGCCTGTTTGGCCTCCTGCTCGGCCAGTCGCACCAGCTCCTGCGTCTGCTGCGGATCGAGATCGAAAATATGCCGCACCGACTCGGCCACGGCGCTGCGTTCGCGCTCATCGACCTCGTGATCGGCACGGGTCACTTCGACCAGCAGCGCCGCGGTCGCCAGGCGCAGCGCCTGCTCGGGGTCCGTGGCTTTTCCGGCCACGGACTGAATATTGTCTTCAAAGAATTGGCGTATGGCGCGCAGCATCATTAAAGCTCCCGCCGCCCGGCGAAGGCATGCACCAGCGTCCCGCCATCGACATATTCCAGCTCGCCGCCCAGCGGCACGCCATGGGCGATGCGCGTGGCGCGGATGCCGCGCTTGCGCACCATCTCGGCGATGTAATGTGCGGTGGCCTCGCCCTCGACGGTGGAGTTGGTGGCCAGAATCACCTCGCCCACCTCCCCGCCATCGAGACGCGCCATGAGCTGGTCGAGGCCGATCTCGCGCGGCCCGATACCGTCCAGCGGCGAGAGATGCCCCATCAGCACGAAGTACAGCCCCCTGTAGGTCGCGGAACGTTCGATGGCATGAACATCGGCGGGCGATTCGACAACGCACAACTGTGCGCGGTCGCGGCCGCTGGCCGCGCACAGACGGCACAGCTCGGTCTCGCTCAGGGTCCGGCAGGACACGCAATGCCCCACCCGCTCGGCCGCCACGCTCAAGGCCTGGGCGAGGCGGCGCGCGCCCGGCCGGTCGCGTTCCAGCAAATGAAACGCCATGCGCTGAGCCGACTTGGGGCCGACACCGGGCAGACAGCGCAGAGCCGTAATCAGTTGCCCGATCAGGCTGTCATCGGTCATCAGAACGGCATCTTGAAACCGGGCGGCAGGCCCATCCCGGTGGTCATGCCCGACATTTTCTCCTGGGTGCGCTTTTCGATCTGACGCACCGCATCGTTGACGGCAGCGGCCAGCAGGTCTTCCAGCATCTCCTTGTCTTCCTTCATCAGGCTGTCGTCGATGCTGACGCGCTTGATGTCATGCCGTCCGGTCATGACCACGCTGACCATACCGCCGCCAGACTGGCCGGTCGCTTCCATGCCGGCTATCTCTTCCTGGGCCTTCTGCATGTTTTCCTGCATCTTCTGGGCCTGTTTCATCAGGTTACCAAGACCACCTTTGATCATTGCTTTTCCTCTCTCGCTGAATTACATAATGGCGGGCAGTGCCCGCCCTACGGTTTCAATTACCATTTTCAGGGTCACACGGGTTGTATCGAATCGGGCACCACGCGCGCGTTGAAGGACTCCTGCAAGGCGTGGACATTAGGGTCGCCGCGGATCGCCTCGACGGCCGCCTGCTGGCGATCCAGCTCGCGCTGCTCGCGGATCAGCGCGGGGGTGTCGCCCTGGGGGGCGCCAATGTCGATCGTCAATTTGACAGCGATGCCATAGTGCTGGCTCAACGCCTGCTGCAACCGCTCCTCCATGCGCTTGTTGCGCAACGAGGCATGGGTCGGCGCCAGGGTCAGGTGGATGTTTTCTCCGTCACGGTTTTTCAACGTGCAGTTGGCGGCCAACTGCCGCGCCATGCCGTCGAGCCTGAGCGCCTCGATCACCGTGGCCCAGTCATCCTCCTTCGCAGCGGGCGCGGACATCGCCTGTTGCATCACCATCACATCAGGCTGCATCGCAACCTTTGCACTCTGCGGCGGCATGTCCCGGACAGTGCTGCCCTGCACTGCCGCAGGCGTTGCGGTCTGGCGCACCGGCGCGGCGACGGTTGCCCCTTGGCGTGCGGCGGCCACCGGCGTTGTCGCCGCCATTTCCGTTTCGGCAGGACGAAACGCCAGCATGCGCAGCAGCACCATCTCAAGACCATTGCGTGGATCGGGCGCCAGCGGCAGGTCGCGCCGGCCGATCAGGCCGATCTGGTAGAACAACTGCACATCCTCGGGCGACAGCATCCCGGCCAGACGCAGCACCGCCTCACGATCCCCCAGCTCGTCGTCGACCGCCGCCGGCACGGCCTGGGCCAGCGCCACACGGTGCCACAGCGAAATCAGCTCGGCCAGCACACCGCCAAAATCAGGCGATTGCTCGGCGAGAACATGGACGCGCTCCAGCACAGCCTGCGCGTCGCCCGCCGCCAGCGCCTGTGCCAGCTCCAGCACATGCCCCTGCTCGATGGCGCCGAGCATGGCGCGCACCTCGCTCTCCAGCACCTGGCCGCCGCCATAGGCGATGGCCTGATCGAGCAGGCTCAGCGCATCGCGCAGGCTGCCGTCGGCGGCGCGCGCGATTTGCGCCAGGGCTGGGGTCTCGCAATTTATCCCCTCCTGAGCGAGGATATGAACGAGATGCCGGCCGATCATGTCCGCCGGCAGACGCTTCAGGTTGAACTGGAGACAGCGCGACAGAATCGTCACTGGCAGACGCTGCGGATCGGTGGTCGCCAGCAGGAACTTGACGTGCGGCGGCGGCTCTTCCAGCGTTTTGAGCAAGGCGTTGAAGCTGTGCGCGGAGAGCATGTGCACCTCGTCGATGAGGTACACCTTGTAGCGTCCGCGGGTCGGCGCATACTGCACGTTTTCCAGCAGATCGCGCGTATCCTCGACCTTGGTGCGCGACGCGGCATCGACCTCGATCAGATCGACGAAGCGCCCCTCGTCGATCTCGCGGCAGGCGCCGCACACCCCGCACGGCATGGCGCTGACGCCCCGCTCGCAGTTCAGCGACTTGGCGAAAATGCGCGCCACAGTGGTCTTGCCCACCCCGCGCGTGCCGGTGAACAGGTAGGCGTGATGCAGACGGTCGTTGTCGAGGGCGTTGATCAATGCCCTCAGGACATGGGTCTGCCCCACCATCTCGGCGAACGCCCGCGGACGCCATTTTCGTGCCAGGACTTGATAGCTCATAGGAGTATCAAAATAGCACAAACCGGCGCGCGATTGGAGACAGAAAAAGGGATGAATAGAGATAAGGCGGCGGCCCGCACCCGCCGGACCCCGGCACACGAATCCGCTGCTACCGCTGCTCCCTTCCGGGCCTGACGGGGTTTACAGCATATCGTTGCGGGAAGACCGGTGCGGACCACCATTGAACAGGAACGGCGAAACAACCACCCGCGCCCATTGTAGCAATTGCCTTGGCATGACCACAATGGTTCTTCTGCTCAGCCACGGCGAAATCATCGCCGCTACGCGGTATCGCTATGATTTTTGCTTTTCTTCATTTTTCAATCACTCGTGCCGTGATTGAAAAATGTCGACACATCCTTGTGCCGCGGAACCTCTGAATTGTTATTAACCCGGCAATCAAATAGATCGTCATTACCCTGTGTTTCATAGGATGCGTCTCACACACCGCGCGGATGGTGCGCACGGCGCATCCTACACCAGGAGAAAAGCCGAAAAAGCAGATGAATTTGACTGCCGGGTTAATAATTACGCTATCACCTCATAAGGCAACATCATCTCATTATCTTCATGTTCCAGAATATGGCAGTGCCATACATAACGCCCCGTGAACGAATTTCCGAAGGGAAGGTTGGGCGCTGCCGTCGCTCCAAAGGGAACAATCAAACGGGTCACCATGCCCGGCGGGGCTTGCACCGTGTCCTTCCAGCCGGCCTCATTGGGAGCGGGTGGTTCCACTCCGTTGACGACATAGGAAGTGGGGTCGATCGGTGGGTACCCGGCGGGTACCGTTGGACCACCCAATGCCCCGGGATCAAGTACGTTGCGCGGACCTGTGGCATTGTAGGCATTGATGTAGCAGGTGGCGTTGATCTTCTGCCGATTGAGAATCTGGAACTGCACCAGATGCAAGTGGATCGGGTGCGAGTCCGCCGTCAGGTTGATGATATTCCACTGTTCAACGGTATTCACGGTTGGCCGCTCCATCAGCCCCGGGTTCACGGTCGGCTCCATCCAATAGACATAATTGAGCAATACCACCAATGGGCCTGCGGGCCCCAGGATTTCCACCAGGGTCAAGTAACGTTGCCGGACAGGAGCGACCGCAATCGGAGTAATGAGCGGGTTATTTATGCGCAGCCGCGGCGGAATTGGTTTGGGCACGGGCGCGACCGCGTTCACCGTAAATCGCATGATCTCGCGCAGCGCAGGTCCCGTTCTGGGTGTGCCGGCGGGGAACGGGGCCGACGCATCGTTCTCGACGATAATTCTGTCTCCAGGCCGGGTGCCGGAGAAGTCGATCAACACGTCCGCCCGTTCGCCGGGAGCGATCAGCAGTTGCCGCAACGCCACGGGGGCATTGAGCATGCCGCCGTCGGCGCCAATCTGATAAATGGGTTGTTTGGAGGACAGGCTCAGCCGGTAAAATCGAGCATTTGAACCGTTGAGGATGCGAAAGCGGTATAAAGTGCGATCGCCATTGAGGTTGGGCCATGCCTTGCCGTTCACAGTGGCAACGTCACCGAAAAATTCCGGCACCCACGGGCTGGGTGGATAGAACAGCGATCCATTTATATTGAACATCCTGTCCTGAAGCACCAGCGGTATCTCATACGGCGGTCCTGCGGGAATGCCCAGCGGCCCGTTGCCGCCAGCCGGGGCGTCGGCATCGCGGAGCAGGTAAAACCCCGCCAGTCCCGCCATCACGTTCAGGCGCGTGATACCAAGTGCGTGATCGTGATACCAGAGCGTCGCCGCTTCCTGGTTGTTGTTGTAGTTGTAAAGGTGGGCCTGACCAGGGAGAAAGGTGTCTTCGGGATAACCATCACTGGCGGGCTCGGTGTTGCCGCCATGCAGGTACAATGAGACCCGAGGATTGGTGGTGTCGGTGGCCGATGCGCCATGAAGCCGGGTGTCGATCGACGCCGCCAGCGGATGCGTCCCCAGCGAGTTGAGCGCGGTGAAGCTAATCGGGCACCGCGTGTGACCTCGATGGTTGGACCAAGGTATGTCGCTCCACCATACCCCAGGTAGGTCCCGCGCCCAGGCTGCTGTGGAACGAATGCGCGCTCGGCGCCATCGCCAGGGAAGTCAGTCCTATGCCGGGAATCATCGGCGGAATGGGGAGTTGGTCTAGATATTTAGTCAGCGGCGGGGATGCCGCGGATGCGATCGGTACCGTCCACTTCAGCGGCAGGAAAAGCCCTGCGCCCGCCGCCATGCCCAACTGGATGAATTGCCTTCTGGTCGTCATGATGCAGCCCTCCACCATATAGCCTATGGTTAAACAGCCGTGACTTCCGTGTTGCAGGGACGAGGGCGAGGATGAGGGTGCGATACGCTGCGGTGTAGCCGTCCTGGCCGGCAAGCGATGCAATGACACGGAAGAATTCCGTGCTCACAACAGCGATCCTACGCTTTGTGTCGGTGCGTGATTGCGCGCACAAAATTCTTATAGACTATTTCGAGAAAGAAGTCCAGAGCGCGGTGGCTGGAGGGTCACCCCTCCCCAAGCGCCGCGTCGATTTCCGCCTGGATCTCGAGCAACGCGCGCATCGGGTCGTCCGCCATGGTTATCGGCCGGCCGATAACGAGGTAGTCCGAGCCGTTGCGGATGGCGTCGTAGGGGGTCATGATGCGTTTTTGATCATCGGCCTGTGCTCCCCGGGGACGGATGCCCGGCGTCACCAGGCCAAATGGCTCACCCATAGCCTGCCGCAGATCGAGCACTTCCTGCGATGAGCACACCACCCCGTCGAGCCCGGACTGCTGCGCCAGCGCGGCCAGACGCAGTACGTTGTCGCGCGGCGTGCCCGGCAGGCCGATCTCGCGCACATCGTTTTCATCCATGCTGGTCAGGATGGTCACTCCGATCAGCAACGGCCGGTACGCCGCGCGCTCCACGGCATCGCACGCCGCTTCCATCATGCGCCGGCCGCCCAGGGCATGGACGTTGACCATCCATACCCCAAGATCGGCGGCGGCGGCGCAGGCCTGCGCCACGGTATTGGGAATATCGTGGAATTTCAGATCGAGAAAGACATCGAAATCATCGTTCACCAACCGCTCGACCAGCGCCGGGCCACCGCGCGTGAACAACTCCTTGCCCACCTTCAGACGGCAATAGCCGGGGTCCAATTCCTCGACCAGCTCCAATGCCTCCGCCGCATCGGCATAATCCAGCGCCACGACAATGCGCGGATCACTCACACCATTTTCAAGCATCGGCCAACCCCATCCCTTGCATTGGCTTGATGCTGCCCCAGCTCTTGCAGCCGGGGCATTGCCAATGAATGGAGCGGCCGGAGAAACCGCAATGATTGCAGCGATAGAGCGATTTTTGTTCCTGGATTTTTTCCAGCATTTTCTTGATCACCACGAGATTTTCATTCGCGTCTTCCTTTTCATCCGCGATGTACAAGTCGACCAGGGAAATGACCCCGGCCAGCGTGGGCCGCCGGTTCAGTTGCTCCATGACAAATGCCATCGCATCACGCTCTCCCTGCCGGTATCGCAAGATCTCCGATAAGGCGCGCACGGAGGTAAGCCCATCGTGCTTTTGCGCTATTTGTTTCAGGTAATCGATCATTTCATCCGTTTTTCCGAGCGTCCGGTAACAATCGATTATCGCGGGCATGACCTCGGGCAGAAAATCCGCATCCTGCATTTCCACGCCTTTATAGGTCTTGAGCGCGGACTTGCAATGTCCACCTTCCCTTTCCATGTCCCCTTGCAAAATCGTGGCGCGCACGCAGGCGGGATCGGACGACAAGGCGCGCTTGATCATTTGCATCGCCTGGCCGTCATCGTGATGCTGACGGGCCTGCTCCGCGAGTTCGCAGTAATACTGGGCGATGACGGCATTCAATCTTTTTCCGGTCGCGTTTTCCAGCCGCTGCGCCATCGCAATGGCCTTGTTCCAGTCTTTTTCCTGCTGATAAATATCGCAAAGCGCGCGCAGCGCGGGCACGCCCTCGCCGTGAATGGCGATGTAATCGAGAAAGAGATTCTCGGCGCGATCCAGCAATCCGGCGCGCATATAATCCAGGCCCAGCTCCAGGAGCGCCTGGCTGCGCTGCTCCTTGCTCAGCGCCGGCCGGGCGATGAGGTTTTGATGAATGCGTATGGCGCGATCCACCTCGCCGCGCCGGCGGAACAGAACGCCCAGCGCCAGATGGGTTTCGACCGTTTCGCTGTCCACTTCGAGCATCTTGACAAACACCTCGATGGCCTTGTCCGGCTGCTCGTTGATAAGATAATTGAGTCCCTTGAAATAATCCGGGAACAATTCCGCGGTATTTTTTTCACTATGGCGCGATGTTTGGCGCCGGGCCATCCACCAGCCCGATGCCGCGGCGACAGGCAGGAGAAACCATAAGAGTTCGAGCATGGTCAGGGTCTGTTGTCACGCACCGGCAATGCGCGCAAATTCGCCAGCTCTTCCTCGGCAAGCTTGCCCGACTTGCGCAATGCCGAAATTTCCCTTTTCAGGCGAAAGACAAACCCAAGGCTGGCGATGATACCCGCCAACACACCTACCAGCAGGGAAAAGACGATGACGAGGGATAACGAGAGCCGCCAGCTACCGAAATAGTAGTCGATTTCGACCGGCTCGGCGTTCAGGGCGGCAAAGGCCAAACCGATTGTGAGCACCACGAGAAAGATGATCAGATTGATGATACGCGCCATATCACCTCCTTTTGCCGCTCACAGTGAGGCGTTCAGTCTTCTTCTTTGGTGGGATTATTCGCAAGAATGTTGACTCGATCCCGCAATTCCTTGCCCGGCTTGAAGTGGGGAACATGCTTGCTCGGCAACGGCACCGGCTCGCCGGTTTTGGGATTGCGCCCCATGCGTGGCGGGCGATGATGCAGGGAAAAGCTGCCAAAGCCGCGAATTTCGATCCGTCCGCCATTCGCCAAGGTCTGCGCCATCTGCTCGATGATCGCCTTGACCGAAAACTCAACATCCTTGTATGTCAAATGATTAAGTTTCTGTGCAAGCGCATCGATCAATTCGGACTTGGTTATTGTCTTCATATTCATGGCTCGGATTATTCCCAAAATCTCCGCAACAGCTTGTAACCGCTGTTTTCAGTTTCAATGTTCTGTTATGTAACAAAAGCAGATTTTCGGGCAATTTGTTGTTAGAAATCGGCAAGAAAACTTTTTAGCATACCCTTAATAAAAGCGCGCGGACGCGACCAAAACCGCGTCCGCGCGTGAGGGTTATTCCCCTCTGCCTTCCATCTTTTCCTTGATCAGCTCACCCAGGGTCGTGGCGCTGCTCGCGCCCTTGGTGTATTCCTGCATGATCTCGGCTTCTTCTTCGCTATCCTTGGCTTTCACGGAGAGGATGATGGTGCGATTCTTGCGATCGACGCCCATGAACTTGGCCTCCACCTGATCGCCCACCTTCAGCACGCTGCGGGCGTCTTCCACCCGCTCGCGACTCAGATCGGAAGCGCGCAACTGACCTTCCACGCTCTCTTCCAGTTGAATCACCGCGCCCTTGGCATCCACTTCCTTCACGGTGCCGGTAACGATGCTGCCCTTGGCGTGCTCGGCGACGAAGTTCGAGAAGGGATCTTTCTCGAGCTGTTTGATGCCCAGGGAGATGCGCTCGCGCTCGGGGTCGATGGCGAGCACCACGGCCTCGACCTCGTCGCCCTTCTTGTAATTGCGCACCGCCTCTTCGCCCGGAATATTCCAGGACAGGTCGGACAGGTGCAGCAAGCCGTCGATACCGCCGTCAAGACCGACAAAGATGCCGAAATCGGTGATGGACTTGATCTGCCCCGTCACCTTGTCATTCTTGTTGTGGGTGGCGGCGAATTCTTCCCACGGATTGGCGCGGCACTGCTTCATGCCCAGCGAGATGCGGCGGCGGCTTTCGTCGATGTCGAGCACCATGACTTCGACCTCGTCGCCCAGGTGCACCAGCTTGGAAGGATGGACGTTCTTGTTGGTCCAATCCATCTCGGAAACGTGCACCAGGCCCTCGACGCCGCTCTCGATCTCGACGAAGCAGCCGTAATCGGCCAGGTTGGTGATCTTGCCGAACAGGCGCGCGCCGACCGGGTAACGGCGGGCGATGTCGACCCATGGATCTTCGCCCAGTTGCTTCAGGCCCAGCGAGACGCGGTTGCGCTCTTTGTCGAACTTGAGCACCTTGACGTCGATCTCGTCGCCGACGGTGACGACTTCGCCAGGATGCTTGACGCGCTTCCACGCCATGTCGGTGATGTGCAGCAGGCCATCGATGCCGCCCAGGTCGACGAACGCGCCGTAATCGGTCAGGTTCTTGACCACACCGCGCACGACTTGCCCTTCTTCCAGGCTTTCCAGCAGCGCCTGACGCACCGCGCCACCCTCGCCTTCCACCACCGCGCGGCGGGAAACGACGACGTTGTTGCGCTTGCGATCCAGTTTGACAACCTTGAATTCGAGCTCTTTGCCTTCCAGGTGGGTCGTGTCGCGCAGCGGCCGGACATCGACCAGCGAACCGGGCAGGAAGGCGCGCACACCGCTGGTGTCGACGGTGAAGCCGCCTTTGACCTTGCCGCTGATCACACCCTTGACGATCTCGCCGCCTTCCATCGCGCGCTCCAGGCGGGTCCAGGTTTCGGCGCGCTTGGCCTTCTCGCGCGACAAGCGGGTCTCGCCCGTGCCGTCTTCCATCATCTCCAGAGCCACGTCCACCTGATCGCCCACGGCGACCTCGGCCACGCCCAGTTCGTTATAGAACTGTTCGACGGGGATGGCGCTTTCCGATTTCAGGCCGGCGTTGACGATCACCACACCCGGGGTCATGCGCACCACGGTCGCTTTGACGATCGCGCCAGGGCGTACCCGGCTGGCAAATTGGCTCTCTTCCAGTAATTGTGCAAAACTTTCGGTCATTGATTCGTAATCCTTACCCATCGTGTCATGGATGGGATAGCTGTTGAACTCCACGGCGAACCGCAGATGGTTGATGATTGATACGCCCGAACCGCCGGTTCAGGCACCTGAGGCTTCCCGCCATAGCTCCATGATCCGCTCCACCACCGCATCGACACCCATACCCGTGGTATCGACAAGGACAGCATCGGACGCGGGCCTCATGGGAGCGAAGCTGCGCGTGCTGTCACGCACGTCGCGTTCCGTGATCTCTTTTAGGAGACTGCCAAGATTAACATCCAATCCTTTATCTTTCAACTGTTTATAACGCCGATTCGCCCGTTCTTCGGGGCTGGCGGTGAGAAAAATCTTGAGTTGGGCACCGGGAAAGACCACCGTGCCCATGTCGCGGCCGTCCGCCACCAGTCCCGGCGGCCGGAGAAAGGCGCGCTGGCGCTCCAGCAGAGCGCGGCGCACGCCGGGCAGCACGGCGACGCGCGAGGCGTCGTTGCCGCATTCCTCGCCGCGCAGCAGATCGGTCACATCCTCGCCTTCCAGGATGATCCGGCCTTGCAATTGCTCGTCGGTTTCGAATTGCACGTCGAGATGCGCGGCCAGGGTTTCCAGGGCGGGCTCGTTATCCAGGGCGATGGCGTGGTAGCGGGCGGCCAAGCCGGTCAGCCGGTAGAGGGAACCGCTGTCCAGGAAATGCCAGCCCAGCTTCTGCGCCAGAATGCGGCTGACCGTGCCCTTCCCCGAGCCTCCCGGGCCGTCGATGGTGATGACCGGCCGGGAGGTCATGGCTGATGATCGTCGCCGACGATGCCCAAACCGGCGTTGCGCGCCAGTTCGACAAAGCCGGGGAAGGAGGTGGCGACATTCGCGCAATCGTTGATCATCACCGGCCCGGAGGCGCTCAAGGCCGCCATGGCGAACGACATGGCGATGCGGTGATCGCCGTGGCTGTCGATCTTGCCGCCGGTCAGTCCGCCGCCACGGATCACCATGCCATCCGGCGTGGGGCGGGCGTCGATGCCGAGCGCCGCCAGACCATCGGCCATCACCCGGATGCGGTCGCTTTCCTTGACGCGCAGCTCTTCCGCGCCGCGCAGCACCGTCTCCCCTTCGGCGCAGGCGGCGGCGATGAACAAGGCGGGGAATTCGTCGATCGCCAGCGGCACCTGATCGAGCGGGATTTCCACCCCGCACAGGCGGCTGGAACGCACCCGGATGTCAGCCACCGGCTCGCCCCCGGCCTCGCGCGGGTGATGGATCTCGATATCGGCCCCCATCAGACGCAGAATGTTGATGACGCCGATGCGGGTGGGATTGATGCCGACGTGCTCCAGGGTGAGGTCCGAGCCCTCGGCGATGGCCGCGCCCACCATGAAGAATGCCGCCGACGAGATGTCGGCGGGGACATCGATGCGGGTGGCGCTGAGCTTGCCGCCCCCCTTGACGCAGATCTTCGCGCCGTGGCATTCGACGGGATAACCGAAACCCATCAGCATGCGCTCGGTGTGATCGCGCGTCGGCGCGGGTTCGGTGACGCAGGTCCGCCCTTCCGCATACAGCCCCGCCAGCAACAAGCAGGATTTGACCTGCGCACTGGCCATCGGCATCACATAATCCATGCCCTTGAGCCGCGCGCCGCCATGGATGTGCAGCGGCGGCGTGCCTTTCTCGCCGGTCTCGATGCGGGCGCCCATTCGGCCCAAGGGATCGGCCACGCGTTTCATCGGCCGGCGCGACAGGGATTCGTCACCGGTCATCACCACATCGAAGGACTGACCGGCGAGCAAGCCGGCCAGCAGACGCATGGACGTGCCGGAATTGCCCAGATAGAGCGGGCCGGCCGGCGCCTTGAGCCCGCGCAGTCCCACGCCATGAACCGTGACACGCCCGTCGTGCGGCCCATCGATTTTCACACCCATGTCACGGAAGGCATTCAGGGTCGCCAAGCTATCCTCGCCTTCGAGAAAACCGCTGATTTCGGTCGTGCCCTCGGCCAGCGCGCCGAGCATGATGGAGCGATGCGAGATGGACTTGTCGCCCGGCACGCGCAGCTTGCCGCACAGGCGTCCGCCCGGCGCGACGAAGAACGTTTGAGGATTGCGTTTATTCATTTTCACCTGGCTTCAAATTTCGGGTTTCGGAATTCAGAATCATGTAACGATCGCGCGCCGCCTTGGCGCGGGAGAAAACGGAAACGATGCGCTCGCCATCGGCCGCTTCGATGGCGGCGGTGAGCGAAGACAATTCGGCGCGGAACCGTTCCAGCACCGCCAGCAGCGCCGCGCGGTTGGCGATACAGATATCGCGCCACATGGCCGGATCGGAGGAGGCGATGCGCGTGAAATCGCGGAATCCGCCCGCCGCAAAACGGAAAATCTCTTCGCTGGCATCCATGCCCACCAACGTATCGACCAGGGCATAGGCCAGCACATGCGGCAAATGACTGGTGGCGGCCAGCACCTCGTCGTGGTGCGCGACATCCATCTCCACCACCTCGGCGCCGGCCTGTTGCCACAGTGCGCGGACCGCCGCCAGCGCCTGCGCGGAGGTGGTGGACAAGGGCGTGAGGATCACGCGCCGGCTCTCGAACAATTCCGCGAACGAGGCTTCCACGCCGCTCTTTTCCGTGCCGGCGATGGGATGACCGGGCACGAAGCCCGGCGGAACCTCGCCGAACGCGGCGCGCGCCGCGGCCACCACGCTGCCCTTGGCGCTACCGACATCGGTAATGACGGCATCGGGGCGCACACGCCCGGCGATCCGCCGCAACACCGCTTCCATCGCCCCCAGCGGAACGGCCACCACCACCATATCCGCATCGCCCACCGCGGCGGCGATGTCCAGCTCATAGCGGTCGATGACACCCAATTCCACTGCCCGGCGCAATTGCGCTTCATCGCGCCCGCCACCCACGATCTCGCTGCACACCCCGGCCCGCCGCGCGGCCCGTGCCAGCGAACCGCCGATCAGGCCGACGCCGATGATGGCAAGGCGATTAATCATTTTTTTCCTCGACAGTCGTGAGTGATGAGTATCGAGTGGCGAGACTTTTTACTAATTTCAAATATCTCGCCCGATCACCTGCGCAATGCCGCGCAGCTCACCCATCAACTGGTTGAGCTGACCAGGACTGAGCGCCTGGTCGGCATCGCACCACGCCTCGGCGGGCGTGGGGTGCATTTCGACCAGCAATCCGTCGGCGCCCGCCGCGATCGCCGCGCGCGCCAGGGCGGGCACCATCCAGGACTTGCCGCCGGCGTGGCTGGGGTCGATGATCACCGGCAGATGGGTCTCGCGCTTGAGCACCGGCACGGCGGTGACATCCAGCATGTTGCGGTAATAGGTCTCGAAGCTGCGCACGCCGCGCTCACAGAAGATGATGTTGTGATTGCCGCCCGCGGCGATGTATTCCGCCGCCATCAGCCACTCGGAAATCGTCGCCGACATGCCGCGCTTGAGGATCACCGGGGTCTGAATGCGTCCCACCTCCTTGAGCAGGTCGAAGTTCTGCATATTGCGCGTGCCGATCTGGATCACATCCACCTTATGTTCGAGAAAAGCGTCGAGCATGCGCACATCCATCAGCTCGGTGACGATCGGCAGATTGTGTTTGTCCGCCGCGCGGCGGAACATCTCCAACCCCTCGACGCCGACGCCCTGGAAGGTATAGGGGCTGGTGCGCGGCTTGAACGCACCGCCGCGCATCAGCCGGCAACCCGCCGCCGCGACGCTCTGCGCCGCGCTGTCCATCTGCGGCTGGGTTTCCACGGAGCACGGCCCGGAGATGATCTGTATCTGCTTGCCGCCAAGCTTGATGCCGCGAATGTCGATGATGCTGTCTTCGGGATGAGATTCGCGCGACACGATCTTATAGGGCTTCATCACGCGGATGACATCTTCCACCCCGGCCAGCGCCTCCAGAGCTTCCTTGTCGACCTTGCGCTCATCGCCGATGGCGCCGATCACGGTGCGCTCGATGCCACGCGACACATTGGAACCCATGCCCATCGATTCCAGCTTTTTCTCCACCGCGGCTATCTCAGCATCGGTGACATGGGACTTCATAATAATGATCATTGTCTCGATTCAACCTCTTAAACATGTAGGGTGCGTCCCACGCACCGCATCAACAATGTAATGGTGCGCACAGCGCACCCTACGAATTAAAGTACCGCGCCAGGATAAGATCCCAGCACCTTCAACATCGCCGCTTCGTCACCCAGCGCCTGCAACGCCTTGGCGACCGCCGGGTCCTGGCCGTGGCCTTCGATGTCGATGAAAAACACATAATCCCACATGCCGCGCCGCGAGGGGCGTGACTCGATGCGCGTCATGGAAATGCCGTGACGGGCGAGCGGTTCCAGCAGGCGATGCAGAGCGCCCGGCCGATTGCGCATCGACAGCAGCAGCGAGGTCTTGTCGTTGCCGCTCGGCGGCGGCGACTGACGGCCGATCACCAGGAAGCGCGTGGTGTTGTCCGGTTCGTCCTCGATATTGGCCGCCAACACCTTGAGGCCATAGATCGCGGCCGCCGCCGCGCTGGCGATGGCCGCCGCGCCGGTTTCCTGCGCGGCGCGGCGCGCGGCCTCGGCATTGCTGCTCACTGCCACATGTTCGACGCCGGCCAGATGTCCCTCCAGCCATTCGCGGCATTGCGCCAGAGCCTGCTGGTGCGCATAGACCCGGGCGACGCCCGCGATGTCATCGAGTTTGCCGAGCAGATTATGGTGGATGCGCAATTCCACCTCGCCGCAAATCCTGAGCGGCGAAGCGAGAAACATGTCCAGGGTGTGGTTAACCACGCCTTCGGTGGAGTTCTCCACCGGCACCACGCCGTAATGCGCCGCACCCGATTCCACTTCGCGGAACACTTCGTCGATCGCCCCCAGCGGCACGGTGGTCACCGAGTGGCCGAAGTGCTTGAGCGCCGCCGCCTGGGTGAACGTGCCTTCCGGCCCGAGAAAGGCGATCTTCATCGGCTGCTCCAGCGCCAGGCACGCCGACATGATCTCGCGGAACAGGCGCGCCATCTCCTCGCCGCTCAACGGACCGGCATTGCGCGCGATCACATTGCGCAGCACCTGGGCCTCGCGTTCCGGGCGATAGAAATCCGCCTCCTCGCCACCGTTTTTGAGATGGGCAACCTCCTGGGCACAGGCGGCGCGTTCGCTGATCAATTTCTGGATCTGCTCGTCCAGACGGTCGATGCGCTCGCGGATGGTTTTTAATGCGTCGTTGGTCATATTTATTTATGCAAGTGGCGAGTGGCGAGTGGCGAGTGGCGAGTAGAAAGTAGCGAGGAAAGGCAAAAAATTTCAATCCTTGCTACTCGTCACTCGCTACTCGCCACTTTTTTAAAAAAACTAAATCACTCTCACCGCCAACACACCCTCGATGGCGGCGATTTCCTGAATGACGGACGCGGGGATGGGCGTTTCCACATCGGCCAGAGTGTACGCCAGATTGCCTTTGGATTTGTTGAGCAAATCGACGATATTCAAACCGGCCTTGGCCATGGTGGTGGAGATCTGCCCCACCATATTGGGGACATTGGCATTAGCGATGCCGATGCGGTAACCCTCGCTGCGCGGCATGAGCACTTCGGGGAAGTTCACCGAGTTGCGGATGTTGCCGTTTTCCAGGAAGTCGCGCACCTGATCCGCCACCATGATCGCGCAGTTATCCTCGGCCTCCTCGGTGGACGCGCCCAGGTGCGGCAGGGTCACGACGCGCGGGTGGCTTTTCAGCAGATTGCCGGGGAAATCGCAGACATAACCATAAACCTTGCCGGCGTCGAGCGCTTCCACCAGGGCGGCATCGTCGATGATGCCGGAGCGCGCGAAATTAAGCACCACCGCGCCCTTCTTCAACAGCTTGATGCGTTCGCGGCTCAGCATGTTGCGCGTGGCGTCGAGCAGCGGCACATGGAAGGAAAGGAAATCCACCTTGGACAGCATGTCATCGACGCTGACCGCCTGCTGCACCTCGGAAGACAGCTTCCAGGCGCTCTGCACGGTGATCGACGGGTCGTAGCCGATGACCTTCATGCCCAGGCTGACCGCGATATTCGCCACGCGGACACCGATCGCCCCGAGGCCGATCACGCCCAGGGTACGGCCTGGCAACTCGTAACCGACATAATCTTTTTTGCCCGCCTCTACTTGCTTGTCGATACCCGCGTCGTCACCATCGACACGGCGCGCGAAATCCCAGGCCGGGCAGATGTTGCGGCAGGCCAGCAGCATCCCGGCCAGCACCAGTTCGGCGACGGCGTTGGCGTTCGCGCCCGGGGCGTTGAACACCGGGATACCCTGCTCGCTCAGTTTGTCCACCGGGATGTTATTGACCCCCGCGCCTGCCCGGCCCACCGCCTTCACCGTGGCGGGGATGGGATAATCGTGCATCTTGAACGAACGCACCAGAATCGCATCGGGATGCTGCATCTCGGACGCGACCTCGTACTTGTCGCGAGGAAGCCGTTCCAGGCCAACGACAGAGATGTTGTTTAATGTCAGTATCTTGAACATTGCGGTAATCCCCTTTTAACGCAAAGGCGCAAAGAGTTTGCAGCGCGTAACTCGCACCTGCGACAGACTAGATTCTCCCAAGCCAATAACCTGGCCGCCTGCGGTGATGGGCAACCGCCAATACCTGAATAATACCGGCCATCTCGCGATAAAGTACCGCATACGGAAACCGTTCCATTCGAATGCATCGCACACCAAGCGGTTTTTCGACCGGGTAACGGTGAGGTGACTCGCACACCTTAGCCATCGTCGACTCGAATTCCGCAAGGTAGGACGCTCCCAGCCCTGGACACTTGGATTCGAAATAACCGATGGATTCGAGGTATTCCGTCTCCGCAGCCGGATGGAATACATAGCTCACCGCAACAACACCCGGGCCTTGCGCCTAACCTCTTCCGCTGGAATAGGTTGGACGACGCCCTCATCCAGCTCGCGCGCCCGGCGTTGTGCTTCCACCAGCCAGTCTTCCGCAATTTCATCCTCGGCTGGCATATCGAGGCTGAGCAAAAGTTTCAGCACTAATTTCGCTCGTTCTCCCTCAGGGAGTTGAAGCGCCTCATTCTCGATTCGCTCCAGTTTCATATCGATTTCCTCCGAGACTGGTATTTCTGTTTCGCTCACGACAGTGAGAAAATGAGAAATGATGAAGGCTCACATTGGCGCTTCAATGGTATCTATCGGAACCCATTCGACCTGCGCACTACCATCCAGCATCTTTTTCTGCACTAGAGCGAGGGGAAACTTAACTTCCACAACAAGAACATTGATCAGCATTCTAGGCGGCCCTTCTTCTACCACCATCCCCACCACGTCACCTACGCGCAAACTGGAGCGGATCGATCTATCCCTTTCCAATTTGATTCTGGCTTTACGATCTCTCTCCTCTACTGCCTCCTCTACTGCGCGGGCCACTTCAGCTGCCCTAGCGGCATCAATCTTCTTTTGCTCTTCCAGGTAGAACGCCGTAAATCGCTTTATTGCTGGCCCATCGAAGTAAAGAACATCTTGGTTACTTTCATATCCACGCCCAGAACTACTATATGCAATCATTCCTGCAAGTGGCTGTGATACTCCCTTATGAACTAGGCCACATGCAACCACCTCTCTGTAGTTGTAATCTCCACGACGAGCACCCTCCAACCTTGCAGAATCCAACTTTATGTGGTGCCATGTATCGGAGGCCATGGCAAAATCTTCCGGCATAGAGATCATAGAGCCCCATGGTGAACGCGGTTCACCCCCATTTTGCCTGCACCACTGCATAAATGACTCAATGGCTATATCGCGATCAATGGACATATATGGGCTTTGTCTTTCCCTCGCGCCATCCACAGAAAAACTTTTAGCATGAGTTGCCATATATTTCTCTGCCAGTTTCGGGGTATCCTGACCTTCCATCTGAGAAACAAACTTGGCTAGATCCATGCCTTGATAATTCATGCCTTGATATTTTTTGGGGCGAGTAGCGCAACCGGTCAAAGCGCTGACTGACACGATTGTCACAAGTATTGTTGACACAACTTTAGATGCGCCCATGCACCCCTCCGGTCACAAGGAGAACTCCCTCTATCTCCGCATATTCGAATCACCCATACCGCCGCGCAAATTCCTTCATGAACGCGATCAGCGCATCCACCCCTTCTTCCGGCATCGCATTATAGATGCTGGCGCGCATGCCGCCCACGGAACGGTGTCCGGCCAGGGCTATCAGTCCGGCGGACTCGGCTTCCTTGAGAAAGGGCTTTTCGAGATTGGCGTCGGCCAGGGTGAACGGCACGTTCATCCACGAGCGGCACGCCGGATCGATCGGGTTGGCGTAAAAGTCGGAGTTGTCGATGGCGGCATACAGCTTGTCCGCCTTGCGCTTGTTGATCGCCGCCATGCCGGCCAGGCCGCCCTTGCGCTTGATCCACTCGAACACCAGCCCGGCGCAATACCAGGCGTAGGTCGGGGGGGTATTGTACATCGAGCCGTTGTCGGCATGGATTTTATAGTCGAACATGGCAGGCGTGCCGGCGGCGGCGTGACCGATCAGGTCGTCGCGCACGATGACCACCGTCAGACCCGCCGGGCCGATGTTCTTCTGCGCACCGGCGTAAATGACACCGAATTTGCTGACATCGATAGGGCGCGACAGGAGGGTGGATGACATGTCCGCCACCAGCGGCACATCGCCACTCTCCGGCAGCCAATGGAATTCGACACCGCCGATGGTCTCGTTCGGCGTGTAATGGAGATAGGCGCTGGAGGGATCGAGCCGCCATTGCGCCTGCGACGGCACGGTGCTGAAATTGCTGTCCTTGGCGCTGGCCGCGACATTGACATCGCAATAGCGCTTCGCCTCGCCGATGGCCTTTTCCGACCAGATGCCGGTGTTGACATAATCGGCCTTCCCCTTGCCACGCAGCAGATTCATCGGCACCATCGCGAACTGGCTGCTCGCCCCGCCCTGCAGGAACAGCACCTTGTAATTGGCCGGCACCGCCAGCAGTTCACGCAGATCGGCTTCGGCCTTTTCGGCGATCGAGACAAACTCCTTGCCGCGGTGACTCATCTCCATCACCGACATACCCGAACCGCGCCAATCGAGCAGTTCTTCGCGGGCCTGTTCCAGGACTTCCTGCGGCACCATTGCCGGTCCGGCGCTGAAATTGTAGACGCGTGACATTGGGATTCTCCTCATTATTTAAGTCCGAAAGCTGAAACCTTTCAGGGCTGGGATGGCGTCTCCGCCTCCGGCTCACCGGCATCTTCCCCTTCTTCGCCAAGACTTTCCACTCTCTCGACTACCACCAGCTTCTCGCTTTCATCGAGACTGATCAGCCTGACACCCTGGGTGTTGCGCCCCAGCACCGAAACCTCGCTTACCCGCGTGCGCACCAGGGTGCCGCCGTCGCTGATCAGCATGATCTCGTCGTCTTCGCGCACCAGCACCGCGCCGATGACATTGCCGTTGCGCTCGCTGGTCTGGATGGAGAACACGCCCTGGCCGCCGCGGCCGTGCAGCGGGTAATCGTTGATCGGCGTGCGTTTGCCGTAACCGCGCTCGGTGGCGGTCAGCACATCGCCCTCCTCGCCCGCGATGATGAGCGAGATCACTTCCTGATCCCGTCCCAGCGTGATGCCGCGCACGCCGCGCGCAGTGCGGCCCATCGGGCGGACGTCGTCTTCCTTGAAACGCACCGCTTTGCCGCCGCTGGAGAACAGCATGACATTCTTCGTTCCATCGGTGATGTCCACGCCCACCAGACAATCGTCGCCCATCAGATCCAGGGCGATGATGCCGCTGGTACGCGGACGTGAGAAATCCTCCAACGGTGTCTTTTTCACCGTGCCGCTACTGGTCGCCATGAAGACATATTTGTCTTTCTCATACTCGCGCACCGGCAGGATGGCGGTGATGCGCTCGCCCTCCTCCAGCGGCAGCAGATTGACCATCGGCTTGCCGCGCGCGATGCGGCTGGCCTGGGGCAGTTCATACACTTTCATCCAGTAGACCTTGCCACGGCTGGAGAAGCACAGAATGGTGTCATGGGTGCTGGCGACGAACAGCTTGTCGATGACATCCTCTTCCTTCATACTCGTCGCCGCCTTGCCCTTGCCGCCGCGTCGCTGGGCGCGGTACATGGACAGCGGCTGCGACTTGGCGTAGCCGGCGTGGGAGAGGGTCACGACCACGTCTTCCTCGCTGATCAGGTCTTCCAGGCTGAGATCCTGCTGCGTGGTGATGATTTCGGTGCGGCGCTTGTCGCCGTACTGCTCGCGGATCGCCAGCAACTCGTCGCGGATTACCTGCATCAGGCGCTCGGGGCCACCAAGAATATCAAGAAGATCTTTAATTTTATCCAGTATCTCTTTGTATTCATTAACTATCTTGTCCTGCTCCAGCCCGGTAAGGCGATGCAGTCGCAGATCCAGGATCGCCTGCGCCTGGGTGTCGGACAAACGATACCCTTGCGTGCCGAGCCCGAATTCCGCGCCCAGACCCTCGGGGCGCGACACGCCGCCGCCAGCCCGTTCCAGCATCTGGGTCACCACGCCCGGCGCCCACACCCGCGCCATCAACCCGGCCTTGGCCTCGGCCGGATTGGGCGCCGCCTTGATCAGGGCGATGATCTCGTCGATATTGGCCAGGGCGACCGCCAGACCTTCCAAAATATGCGCCCGCTCGCGCGCCTTGCGCAATTCGAACAGCGTGCGGCGCGTCACCACCTCACGGCGGTGACGGATGAAGGCTTCGAGGATCTGCTTGAGATTGAGCAGGCGCGGCTGGCCGTCCACCAGGGCGACCATGTTGATGCCGAACACGCTCTGCATCTGGGTGTGCTGCCAGAGGTTGTTGAGCACCACTTCGGCCACCTCGCCGCGGCGCAGCTCGATCACCATGCGCATGCCGTCCTTGTCGGACTCGTCGCGCAGCTCGGTGATACCCTCGACCTTCTTCTCCTTCACCAGTTCCGCGATCTTCTCCAGCAGCAGCGCCTTGTTGACCTGATACGGCAGCTCGGTGACGATGATGCTCTGCTTGCCGCCGCCCCTGTCGTCGGTCTCGATGTGGGTGCGGGCCCGCACATAAATGCGGCCGCGGCCGGTGTGATAGGCGTCGACGATGCCGCGCGCGCCGTTGATAATGGCGCTGGTGGGAAAATCCGGCCCGGGAACATAGGCCATCAATCCGGCGATGTCGATGACGGGATCATCGATCAGCGCGATGCAGGCGTTGACCACCTCGGTGAGATTGTGCGGCGGAATGTTGGTCGCCAGCCCCACCGCGATGCCCGCCGAACCATTGATCAGCAGGTTGGGAATGCGCGCGGGAAAGACCCGTGGTTCGCGCTCCGACTCGTCGTAGTTGGGGACAAAGTCGACCGTTTCCTTGTCGATATCGGCCAGCAGCTCGTGCGCGATGCGCGACATGCGCACCTCGGTGTAACGCATCGCCGCCGGCGCGTCGCCGTCCACCGAACCGAAATTGCCCTGTCCGTCCACCAGCATGTAGCGCAACGAAAACGGCTGGGCCATGCGCACGATGGTATCGTAAACAGCGGTGTCGCCATGCGGGTGATATTTACCGATGACATCACCCACCACGCGGGCCGATTTCTTGTAGGGCTTGTTCCAGTCATTGCCAAGCTCGCGCATGGCAAACAGCACGCGCCGGTGCACCGGCTTGAGGCCATCGCGGACATCAGGCAGCGCACGCCCGACGATGACACTCATCGCGTACTCCATGTACGACTGCTTCATCTCCTCTTCGATATTGACGGGGAGAACTTCTTTGGCGAATTGATTCATCGGGAAACGGCGTCCTTACAGGCCTCCAGCACGCTGGCCACAGGGCTTTTCGTTATATTCAGGTGACAGCACCAGACCTTTTGCATAAATTGAAAATGTTACCATAAATTCGTCACTTGCTGCACCCCGATTCTCGGCCACAGCGAACCCGCCCATGCGATGAACCCCCTGCTCCACCCCCAATTGGCCAACGGCCCTTGTGACGATCCCGGCGCCATATTCGACGCAGCCCGTCACGCACCCAAAGCCTTCACCATGAGCCCCACTGCCGCGCATCCCCCGATCACCGGAATCACCCCCGCCCTGAACCAGAACAGGGCGATAGCGGCGCCGATCGCGATCAGGGCCGACACTCCATCGAACACACCGCCGAACCCCTGCGGCCACAGCACGTGGTAGCCGAAGAATAATGCGAGATTCAGAATCACGCCGACCACGGCGGCGGTGATCGCAGCCAGGGGCGCGGTGAATTTCAGGTCGTTATGCGTCGATTCCACCAGCGGCCCGCCGGCGAGAATGAAAAGAAAAGATGGCAGAAAAGTGAAATACGTGACGAGACAGGCCGCCGCCGCACCCGAGAGGAACAGGTTTTCCGGGCCGAACACCGCCTTCAGCCAGCCGCCGATGAAACCGACAAAGGCCACGACCATGATCAGCGGGCCGGGCGTCGTTTCACCCAGCGCCAGACCGTCGATCATCTGCGGACCCGACAGCCAACCATAATGATCGACCGCGCCCTGGTAAACATAGGGTAACACGGCATAAGCACCGCCAAAGGTCAGCAGCGCCGCCTTGGTGAAGAACCAACCCATCTGCGTGAGCGTCCCCTGCCAACCGTTCAGCGCGATCAGCGCCGCCATTGGCAACAGCCATAACAGGCCGCCAACAATCACCACGCGCGCGAGCTGCGCACGGCGGAAACGGGCATGCACAGGCGGCGGGGTATCATCGTCGATCAGCGCTTGACCGAAGGACGCCGCCCCTTTGCCATGACCGCCGCCCGCGCGAAACTTGTCCGGCGCGACACGGCCACCTATGTAACCGCAGAGCGCCGCTGCCGCGACGATGGCGGGAAATGGCACGTTGAAAGCGAAAATTGCCACGAACGAGGCGCTACAGATACCCCATAACAGATTATTCTTGAGTGTCCGCGAGCCAATACGGTACGCCGCCTGCGCCACGATCGCCGTGACCGCCGGCTTGATACCATAAAACAGTCCCGCCACCAGCGGCGTGTCGCCGAACGCAATATAAATCCAGGACAGCCCAACCAGAATAAACAGCGACGGCAGCACGAACAGCGCGCCGGCCATGATACCGCCCCAGGTGCGGTGCATCAGCCAGCCGATGTACGTGGCAAGCTGCTGCGCCTCGGGACCCGGCAGCACCATGCAATAGTTGAGCGCGTGCAGGAAGCGCCACTCGGAAATCCAGCGCCGCTTCTCTACGAGTTCTTGATGCATGATGGCGATCTGCCCGGCCGGTCCGCCAAAGCTGATAAAGCCAAGCTTGAGCCAAAAACGAAATGCCTCCGAGAAGCTCACCTCTCGCTGGCAGCCGGCGCTATCGCTCATCGTTGTCATTCCCCACAAATCGGCCGGTCACTTGATTTTTCAGTAGCGGGACAGCATATCATGCCGTGATTTATAATAGAGACTACCCTGACCACCGCCGATCCGCCCTGCTGAAAGCCAATGAATTCCAACGACACCTTGCAACGCTTCATTTTTGAACAAGCGCCGATCCGCGGCGAGATCGTGCGGCTCAACGCCACCTGGCAAGCCGTGCTGGAACGCCGCGACTACCCGCCGGCGGTACGCGCCCTGCTGGGTGAGACCATGGCGGCCGCGGCACTGCTTGCGGCGACCATCAAATTCAATGGCTCGCTCATCATGCAGGTGCAGGGCGACGGGCCGGTGCCGCTGCTGGTGGTGGAGTGCACCAGCGACAACACCTTGCGTGCTGTGGCGCACTGGGACGATGATGTTCAGCCGGGACCGCTGGCAGATATGCTGGGCGACGGACGGCTGGTCATCACCGTCAACCCGAGCGAGGGCACGGAACGATATCAGGGCATCGTCGGACTGGAAGGCGACAGCATCGCCGCCGTGCTGGAAAATTACCTGACCCGATCCGAGCAGCTCGACACCCGTCTTTGGCTGGCCGCCGATGACGGTCAAGCCACCGGCATGCTGCTGCAACGGCTGCCCGGCGGCACTGATGAGGATGCGGACGCCTGGCAGCGCGCCATGCATCTCGGCACCACCCTCACCCGCGACGAACTGCTGGCGCTGCCCGCCCCCGAGATCGTCCACCGTCTCTACCACGAGGAAGACATCCGTCTGTTCGAGGGCGAACCCGTGAGCTTCCGCTGCTCATGCTCCCGCGACCGCGTCACCCTGATGCTGCGCATGCTCGGCAGCGAGGAAATTCACGGCATCCTCAACGAACAGGGCTCGATCAAGGTCGATTGCGAGTTTTGCGGGCAACATTACGAACTGGACAGCATAGACGCGGAACTGCTGTTCACCGCACCAGTGCCGATGGAGATGGCATCAACGCATCACTAAAAAGCACGGCCGAAGGCCGCTCTGTTTTCCTTCTCCCACAGGGGAGAAGGTGGCCGCAGGGCCGGATGAGGGAGAAGTTTCGTAGGGTGCGTCTCACGCACCGCAGGATGGTGCGCACGGCGCACCCTACACCCGGGAGAAGATCCGGAAAAGCAAATGGATTTGATTGCCGGACAAACCCGATATTCAAACCATAGAGAACCGAGAAAACATGTCCACCCAAGCCAGCAAAGAACTCGAAACCTTCGACAACCCCATGCCGGGCCGCGATTACACCATCCGTATCCGCACCCCGGAATTCACCTGCCTGTGCCCCAAAACCGGCCAGCCGGACTTTGCCACCATCAACATCGAATACGTGCCCAACCTGCGCTGCGTCGAACTGAAGTCGCTGAAACTCTATATCTGGTCCTACCGCGACGAAGGCGCGTTCCACGAAGCCGTCACCAACCGCATCCTCGACGACCTGGCGCGCGCCTGCGAACCGCATTTCATGCGCATCACCGCCGAATTCAACGTGCGCGGCGGCATCTACACCACCGTGGTCGCCGAACACCGCAGCGACACCTGGGTCGCCCCGAGCCCTGTCAGCCTGCCGTAAAGTAGCCAACCTCCCTCTGGTGGCGCACAGCCAGAATCACGGCCGTCTTGCCGTCATAGCGATAGAGCGCAACATAGCCGCTGTCGCCGAAGTCGATGAACCACTCCCGGTACTCCGGCTCCATGTCCTCGGCAGGACGGCCGACGGCGGGCTGGTGCGCGAGCATTTTCACGCCGTCGCGGATCGCTTTCACAGCTCGTTTGGCAGCGTCGCTGTTCTTCTCGGCAAGAAAGCGATGAAGACGCCCCACGTCGCGCAGCGCCGGAGGTGAACAGATCAGGCGTGACACTCGGGCGGCTCAGCGTCTTGACCTTCTTCGAGCTTGGCCAGCCAAGCATCCACTTCATCAGCCGTCGCGTGCAGGCCGGTAACTTGGTACTCTTCCCATGCCTTGATCGCATCCTGACGGAAGGCCTCGCGCTTCTCTTCGCGCTCAACGTACTGGGTGATAGCCTCGCGCATGAGCCAGTGCGGCGTGCGATGGCGAGCATCCGCCAAGCGCTTCACGCGCTCCTTCATCGCGGCGTCGATCTTGATCGCCACAGGGCGAGTTGCGGCAGCAGTCATGGTGGCCCCCGTCAATAGTATCACTAGGTATTACCTTAGCATACCAAGCCTGCCGGGGCAAACGAATATCCGTTGAGGCAACCGACCGCCGGAGCGCGAAGCGCAGAGGGAACCCGCAAGCACAGACTGCAGTGGCGCGCCCAATTAACCGAGAGGCTGTTTGCCCTGGATGCTTCTCCCGGGGGATAAAAAGCAGCATATAAAATGAAACAAATGGTGCGCTAAAAAACGAGAACTATCACCAATAACAGGTCATCCATATTGATTTTAAAACACCTTCATGGTTGAATAAAATTTTATACGACAGTCCGATAAAATTTTAGGTATTTTATTGGGGTCTACTTTACGTTAGAAATTATGAAAAACCAAAGCGATGAATTCAAATGGCACAAGGTCGACGCAGCGGCGGCAAAAACCTTAACGACCTTAACAAATTCGGCTGGTATGGTTTACCCAATAAGCAATACCTTGTTGCCTGAACAAATAAAGAAAATGACGGGTGTATCTTCTTACTATGCTACTGGTTATACGGATGCACAGGTTAATCCATCCGTTGGTTTAGTGGCTGGCGAGTTGGTAGTCGCACGAAGCGATGGTAATTTAACGAAAAATTATAATTACGTTTTTGGTGTGTCATCGGTCGGCAATGTTTATTTTTCTGGGCCATACAAGGGTTTTTGTCATCATGTTATTTCAGGGCAATCAGTAGAAGTAAATTCACTTTTTGGGCAAACACCGTATGGAAATAATTTCTAACATTGCATTCAAGGGGACACGCCTTGGCGAGGCATTTTTATGTCACGGGTTTTATCAGCGTTGGGGCGTTGTTCTGGCTTCATCGTTGGCGTGCCCCTTAATTTAACGTTAGAGCGCTCATAAGGTGTTTATTTTGTTGGGCGCATTGGCGGCATTCAGGCGCGGTGTTCTTGCCAGCGGCGCTGTTTCTTTGCGATGTCGCCAAGCCTTGCCAGCGCAGGGGTTCTTTATCGCCGCGCCGGTTCTTTTCAGGCTGTGTTCCCACTGGTGTGGGTTTCTCAACTCTCCAGGGTAAAATCAGGTTCACGGGCGCTGTTAAACAGTAAACGATTCGGCTACAGTAATCCTTTTCCAGGGCTTGAAAAACAGCGGTGGTGCAACGTGTTCACTTCTTTTCATGTTCATAATTCGCCGCACCGCCGCGTTCTAACATTGCATTCAAGGGGACACGCCTTGGCGAGGCATTTTTCGGTTCATGGGTTTCATCAGCGCAGGGGCGTTGTTCTGGCTTCATCATTGGCGTGCCCCTTAATTTAACGTTGGGCGCCTTAGAGCATGCGACTCTGGTCTCTTCACCCGAAATACCTTGATCCGCAAGGCCTCGTAGCACTTTGGCGGGAAGCGCTTTTGGCGAAAGCTGTGCTGCGTGGAGAAACACGCGGCTACCGTAGCCATCCGCAGCTCGAACGTTTCAAGAACCACACAACACCACTCGCGGCCATATCTCTGTACCTACAGGCTATTTACGCGGAGGCGATGGCGCGTGGGTATGCTTTCGACAAGAGCAAGATTCAGGCTACAGCAGAACCGGCAACGTTGGTGGTTACGTCCGGACAATTGGACTACGAGTGGACCCACCTGATGAACAAATTGAAAGTACGCAATTCCGTGCTCTATCAGAAATGGCAAGAAACGACAACGCCAGAGCCACACCCTATGTTTGAGGTGCGTATAGGCCAAGTAGAGTCATGGGAGCGTCAATAAGCATGGCGCCCAACATTGCATTCAAGGGGACACGCCTTGGCGAGGCATTTTCAGGCCATGGGTTTCATCTGTGCAGGGGTGTTGTTCCGGCCTCGTCATTGGCGTGCCCCTTAATTTAACGTTAGGGGGTCTGAAAAAAGGTCGTCTTTTTTTCGGTGTGTGGGTAACATCGAGAAAGCTGGTGAAAGAGCGCCTGAAAGTGTTGACTTCGTTGCTCACTGAATTTCATCCTTCCCCGATCATGGGCTGCGGCCAGAGGGCAATCTCAGGGGTTGCGGACAGATTTCACTTCGCCCTACGATGTGCCAATGCCGAGTAACCTTTTACCTTCTTTGCTTTAGCAAGTTTCTTGTGTGGGTGGCATCGAGCGCAGGGCGAAAGAACGGTGCTCTTCGCATCATGTGTTCAGTCTACTTCTGGCCAAGGAGTGCGGGCCGAGAGCAGGCACAGCGGTCGCAGACAGATTTCACCCTGTAGCCCTTTCCGTTTGCGCCACTCCATACGGCGCGACGCAAGCCGGGGCGGGTCACATCGACCTGTTAATGTTGCTCCAAGGTTTTGGTGAGCGGGTCGCATCAAGTGAAGGGAAAAACCACGGCTTTTTTCTTGAGTGTATTGGTACTAATATAGTATTCAGAGCATTCCAGCCCTAACATTGCATTCAAGGGGACACGCCTTGGCGAGGCATTTTTGGGTCATGGGTTTCATCAACGCTGGGGCGTTATTCCGGCTTCATCATTGGCGTGCCCCTTAATTTAACGTTAGGAGTTCTGAAAAAAGGTCGTCTTTTTTCAGTGTGTGGGTAACATCGAGAAAGCAGGTGAAAGAGCGCCTGAAAGTGTTGACTTCGTTGCGCACTGAAATTCGATTTCTCCCCAGCCAAGGAGTGCGGCGAGCAGGCAAGTTCAGCCGCTACGGACAGGTTTCACTCCGTCCGTAACGCGTCATTTCCGGGAAAGTGTTGGGTAGCTTTTCACCCACCTCGCCCTGGCAAGTCTGTTGTATGGGCGACATCAAATTCAGCGGTAACTGATGTCGTTATGTATGGGGTTCTTTTCTGGCCAAGGAGTGCGGGCCGAGAGCAGGTGCAGCGATTGCGGACAGGCTTCACTCCGCTCCGCAATGCGTTGTTTCCTGGCAAGTTTAGAACATCCGTTTTAGCTTTCTCGCCTTGGAGAGTTTTTGAGAGGGTCGCCCCAAACACAGAAAATACCGGGGCTGTTTTCTTTGGCGTGCTGGTACTAATATAGTGCTCAAAGCACTCCATCCCTAACATTGCATTCAAGGGGACACGCCTTGGCGAGGCATTTTTAAGTTCACGGGTGTCACCAGCGTTGGGGCGTTGTTCCAGCCCCATCGTTGGCGTGCCCCTTAATTTAACGTTAGGGGTTCTGAAAAAAGGTGGTCTTTTTTCGGTGTGCGGGTAACATCGAGAAAGCAGGTGAAAGAGCGCCTGAAAGTGTTCACTTCGCCCTACGATGTGCCAGTGCCGGGTAACCTTTTACCTTCTATGCTTTAGCAAGTTTCTTGTGTGGGTGGCATCAAGCGCAGGGCGAAAGAGCGGTGCTCTTCGCATCACGTGTTTGGTATATTTCTAGCCAAGGAGTTCGTCCAGAGAGCAGGTGCAGCGATTGCGGACAGGTTTCACTCCGCTCCGCAATGTGTCGTTTCCTGGCAAGTTTCGAACATCCGT
This sequence comes from Gammaproteobacteria bacterium, assembly GCA_033717875.1. GTDB lineage: Bacteria > Pseudomonadota > Gammaproteobacteria > Ga007554 > SBBG01. The sequence goes on along the minus strand of JADDKJ010000003.1, from coordinate 3,892 downwards.
TTTAGCTTGCTCGCCTTGGCAAGTGTTATGTGTGGGCAGCAGCGCCAAGCGCGCGAGAAAAACTGGGCTGTTTTCTTTGGCGTGTTGGTACTAATATAGTTTTCAGAGCGCCCCATCCCTAACATTTCATTCAAGGGGACACGCCTTGGCGAGGCATTTTTATGTTCACGGGTGTCACCAGCACAGGGGCTTTGTTCTGGCCCCATCGTTGGCGTGCCCCTTAATTTAACGTTAGAGCGCTCATCAGGTTTTGGTTCATGGCGAGTTCATCGCATGTCTGGCATCAGCCGCATGGGAGACTTGGGGTTCAGAGTTCTTATCATCGGTGTTGTTTCTTTCCGGCGCAGGTGATTTTTGCCAGAGCAAGCAGCCCTTCCAGCAGCGTCATTTCTTTTTGGGCGGTGCTGCGTGTAGCAGAGTCTTTTTTGGCCGCGTCAGATAAAGCCCGTTCACGGGTGCTGTTCAACGGTAAACGGTTCGAGTACAGTAATCCTTTCCGGGGTTTGAAAAACAGTGGTGGTGCCAAGTGCAGAGTTCTTTTCATGTCCATCGTTCACCGCACTGCCGCACCCTAACATTGCATTCAAGGGGACACGCCTTGGCGAGGCATTTTTAGGTCATAGGTGCCATCAACGTAGGGACGTTGTTCTGGCCTCATCGTTGGCGTGCCCCTTAATTTAACGTTGGGCATCATGACAGCAGGTATGTATACGCGAGACCATCTTTGCCCTGAGCTAAAGCCGGGCCAAAAGTGCTTCGTCGTACAACAGTACAAAGACGGAAAAATGCTCATTGCCTTCCACGAGCACGTCCCATCGCATCGCATCTCCCAAGAGTCAGAAGCTGTAGTGCTCCACGATTTGGCACTCCACTACGGCGGTTACTCCGGAATCTCAATTCTGCATTCCCGTCTAAACAACAGGCGAGGTGATCCCACGCGCTTTCCTACCTTTCATCATCATGTTTCATATCCCGAGGAAGGTGTTATTCGCCATAGCATCACGTGCACATCAGCCTCTGTCTGGCTCGATAGCGTTATCTCGCCACAAGAATTCCGGAAGCAACATTCTACAAAATGATGCCCAACCCTCCGCTCAACCGGACCGCCTGCAAGCTGCGCTTACAGGTTCCCTCCGCGGCTTCGCCGCTCCGGCGGCCGGTTAGCTAGCACGTTAGCAGGCAAGTCCATCTCATGCCCGCATTCAGTACACCGCATCCGCGCAAACTCTGGCGGGTAGGTTTTCGTCCGCTCGTACTTGTGCGATGCGCCGTTCAGACAGTCCGCCCGCCTTGCTTCGTGGTGCACAGTTATCCATGTGATGTATGCAAATACCTTTTCGCACTCCCGGCATTCCTGCTCATGCAACTGGTCTTCCTCGTATTCGTAACCATCATCGTGGTTTATTTCCGCGTCAGCGCCACAATAAGGACATTCAACATCTTTGCTCATAGTTCCTCCCCAAATGCCTGCTAACAACCGCTTCGAGGCGATCCGCTACAGCGGCGTTCCGCCGCTTCCGCTCCCGCCTCAAGCGGAGCGTTAGGAGCTATTGACGTAGCAGTTATATTTCAGCGCAGAGGTAACCGTTGCTGCACGCGATCAGTTCATTATCAGCCAAGGAGTGCGGCCAGTTGGAAAGTGCAGCGGTCACGGAAAAATCTCACTCGCGCCACGCAGTGAGTCGTTCCCTGGGAAATGTCGAGAACCTATTGCTTCACTCTCCTTGGCCAGTTTTTGTGTGGGTGGCATCAAGTGCAAGGCACTGACAGGGCTTTTTTCCAGAGCGCGTTGGTACTAACATAGTACACATCGCGGGCAAATCCTAACATTGCATTCAAGGGGACACGCCTTGGCGAGGCATTTTTCGGTTCATGGGTTTCATCAGCGTTGGAGCGTTGTTCTGACTTCATCATTGGCGTGCCCCTTAATTTAACGTTAGAGCGCTCTTCAGGTTGTGGTTTTATTGGGCGTGTGGGCAAGATTCTAACTTCATCGCTCTGCCCATCATCAGCCGCGTGGGGGCAGCTTCGGGTGCAGTATTCTTGTCGGTAGTGTTATTTCTTTCCGGTGCGATTGAGCTTTGGAAGTACAACGGTTCTCCCCATCGGCGTCAGTTCTTTTTGGGCGGCGCTGCGTGTAGCAGGGGTCTTTTTCAAGGGCATCAGGTGAAGCCAATTCACGGGTGCTGTTCGACGGTAAATGGTTCGGGGTCAGTAATCCTTTCAGGGTTTGAAAAACAGCAGAGGCGTCAGGTGCAGGGTTCTTTTCATGTTCATCATTCACTGCACCGCCGCGCCCTAACCCAACGCTCAAGCGGACGGCTGCGCCGCCGCTTAGCTTTGCGTTAGAGCGCTCATAAGGTGTTTATTTTGTTGGGCGCATTGGCGGCATTCAGGCGCGGTGTTCTTGCCAGCGGCGCTGTTTCTTTGCGATGTCGCCAAGCCTTGCCAGCGCAGGGGTTCTTTATCGCCGCGCCGGTTCTTTTCAGGCTGTGTTCCCACTGGTGTGGGTTTCTCAACTCTCCAGGGTAAAATCAGGTTCACGGGCGCTGTTAAACAGTAAACGATTCGGCTACAGTAATCCTTTTCCAGGGCTTGAAAAACAGCGGTGGTGCAACGTGTTCACTTCTTTTCATGTTCATAATTCGCCGCACCGCCGCGTTCTAACATTGCATTCAAGGGGACACGCCTTGGCGAGGCATTTTTCGGTTCATGGGTTTCATCAGCGCAGGGGCGTTGTTCTGGCTTCATCATTGGCGTGCCCCTTAATTTAACGTTGGA
>JADDKJ010000003.1:0-1014 GCA_033717875.1 Gammaproteobacteria bacterium | reverse complement strand
CACCGCCGCGTTCTAACATTGCATTCAAGGGGACACGCCTTGGCGAGGCATTTTTCGGTTCATGGGTTTCATCAGCGCAGGGGCGTTGTTCTGGCTTCATCATTGGCGTGCCCCTTAATTTAACGTTGGAGCGCGCTTCAGGTTGTGGTTCTGTTGGGTGCGTGGGCAAGACTTGGGCGTCGGGTTCTTGCCCGCGGTGTTATTTCTTTCCAGTGCAAATGAGCCTTGCCAGTTTACGGGTTCCCTCCCCCCGCGTCAGTTCTTTTCGGGCGGTGCCGCGTGTGGCAGGGATCTTCTCAACCTCGTCAAGCAAAGCCCGTTCATGGGTGCTGTTCAACGGTAACCGGTTCGAGTACAGTAATCCTGTCCAGGGTTTGAAAAACAGCGAGGCGTCAGGTGTCGAGTTCTTTTCATGTTCCTCATTCACCGCACCACCGCGTTCCAACCCGGCGCTCAAGCGGACGGCTGCGCCGCCGCTTAGCTCTGCGTTAGCCGTAAAAAAGGAGAAGCCATGCTCGAGCTTAGGCCAACCTGCGAGCACTGCAACAAGGCGTTGCCGCCTGCCTCGACCGAGGCGCGCATCTGCACTTATGAATGTACTTTTTGCGCTACCTGCGTAGATACGATTCTGAAAAATACATGCCCGAATTGTGGCGGCGGGTTTGTGCCAAGACCAATCCGGCCATCAAAAAACTGGAAAGGCAATAACTTCCTTGGTGCCGACCCAGCAAGTACGAAAGTGAAACACAGACCAGTGAACCTGGGAGAGCACGCGAAACTGTTAGCTGCACAAGGTGGTTTACCTCCTGAGAAGCGGTAATGAAAAAACCAAAACGGCTAACATGGCGTTCGAGAGGGACGCCTCTGGCGAGGCGCCCCTCAACTTTACGTTAGGTTTGAGGGAGGTCGCGTGAAAGCTGTCGTCGTTAAGCCCTATGAACGACCCTATGAGAATCCGATAGCTGTTACGGCGGAAGATCCGGTGGTACCCGACTTCGAGAAACGCACTGACAT
>JADDKJ010000002.1:0-137980 GCA_033717875.1 Gammaproteobacteria bacterium | reverse complement strand
TGCGCCGCCCTCAACTCTTCGACTGTCTTGGCTTTTCTCAATAACGCCTTGGCCGCTTCGAGTTGCTCTTGTCCACTCGCTTTTCGTGCCATGCTTCCTCCAGAGGAAAAATCATGGCTATATTATTCATGTTTTTATCTGTAATTGAAATAAGGGGGAGTGCGCCAGCATAAACTGGCAAGTGATAGTTGGTGAAAGTCCGACACGAGAAAGGAGTAGCGAACTGTCTTTGCCCCGAGCCATGCGTTACTCATCGTGAGATGAGAAGCGAAGCGTTGGCAGGGGCCACCGGCAGGCCAGCCATTGAGCCGCGAAATTTTCAATCTGGGATGCCGGCGCTGTTCCCCAAAGCGGAAGGCAACATACAGCGAGGTGCGAAGCGCGAGTCGAGCTGTGGTCCTGCGCGGTCGCATACCCTGAGCATGCCGGGAAGTTGCTTGCACAGGAGCCGGGAGATCTCGACGGCGCCCGGCGGCAACAAGTCGGGCGGGTCAGGGAAGGGAAACCGAAATCCTGACATTGACGCCGTTGAGAAGTTCGGATGTGCCCGTAGCACCGAAGAAGCGGCCGAACAAAGGGGCGACCTGCGGAGGACGTGGAGGAAAGGGGCGTAGCCAAGGGAAACGCCGGCGAGTCGCCCGCATGCCGGACACCGAGCTGGGAAAATGCGTTGACGGGACTCGAACGCGTACGTGAAACCGCCAAGCGAAACGGGTATATCCCTTACCCGTTAGAGCGTTTTCGCGCCATGACCCGAGGCAGGAGCCGTATGCGGTAATTCCGCACGTACGGATCTGTGCGGGGGGTGCAGGCAACTGGCATTCCTGCCGCGACCGCTTCCCTTATTTATAAGGCTCTTCACCGGCCATAAAGGGAAGCGCCCGCTTTTCCGCCCTTGCCTTGCGCCCTCTATCCGGGGTTTAATCTGTGCAATCCTGCAAGTATAAGGTTGAGCGCGGTGAATTCCAGATCTGAAATTTCCCTGCTGGCGGTGGCCGTGGCGTCGATCATCGGCGTGGCGGTGATATTGACTTGGACCATGAGCGCCCGCGATGCCTCCCCCCGTGATGCGTCACAAAGCGCGGCGGTCGCGGTGCCGCCGTCTGGCGCCGAGATCGTGACCAACTCCATAGGCATGCGCATGGCCCCCATCCCGGGCGGCAATTTCACCATGGGACGTGTTTCCGGCGCCGGGCAAGGCGCCGCCGACGAATCGCCGGCGCGCAGCGTGATGATCCTGCCGTTTCTGATGGGCACGCAGGAGGTGACCCAGGCGCAATGGGTGGCGGTGATGGACTATAACCCCAGCCGTTACAAGGACCCGCGCCGGCCGGTGGATCAGGTCAACTGGTTACAGGTGCAGGAATTCATACAAAAACTCAATCTCAAGGAAAACACCAACAAATACCGCCTGCCCTCCGAAGCGGAATGGGAATACGCCGCGCGCGGGGGCAGTACCGGCGCTTATTGGTTTGGCGACAGCGCGGATACCTTGCCGCAATATGCCTGGTTCGGCGGGCAAGGCGACGTGGGCACGGCCCCGGCGGGCAAGAAAAACCCCAATCCGTGGGGCTTGTACGATGTCTATGGCAACGTCTGGGAATGGGTGGCGGATTGCTGGCATCCCGACTACACCGGCGCGCCGCCCGACGGCCGGGTCTGGCAAGGCGGGGATTGCAGTGCGCGGGTAGTGCGCGGTGGCGGCTGGGACAGCCCGGCGGCCTCCCTCCGTTCCGCGGCGCGCGGTTCCCAGGGCGTGGATATGAATGACAGCGCGACGGGGTTTCGTCTGGCGAGGTTTCCGTAGAGGCAGTAAATCGTTTCGGGCGGCAAGTCCGGCGCGGCACAATATCGAATTTCCAACCCATCCCCTCCATTATGTATAATCGAAATCTTTTAGGCGCATGAGCCTGGTCGATGCTGGAAGTTTCCAATCTTGAGTGTGTGCGAGGTGACCGCCGGTTGTTCGCGGGGATGAATTTCTCCGTGCAGCCCGGCGAGCTGTTGCATGTGCATGGCCCGAATGGCAGCGGCAAGACCAGTCTGTTGCGCATGCTGTGTGGTCTGGCCGCGCCCGCCGAAGGGGAGATTCGCTGGAATGGCGAGAGCATCCGCGGTTTGCGCGAGGATTATTTCAAGGAGATGACCTATTTCGGCCATCTGGCGGGCATCAAGGAGGAGCTGACGGCGCTGGAGAATCTCCGCGTCGCGGTGCAACTGGCCGGTGGCGACAGCGCCGAGGACAGCCTGCTCGATGCACTGGGCAGGATGGGGCTGGCGGGACGTGAGGATTTGCCGGCCAAGGTGCTGTCGCAGGGGCAAAAGCGCCGCGTGGCGCTGGCGCGTCTGCTGCTCTGTCCGACCCGGTTGTGGATCCTGGACGAGCCGTTCACCGCGCTGGATGTGGCGGCGGTGAAAGTGGTTCAGCAATTGTTAAGCGAACATTTGCATAATGGGGGCATGGTCGTTCTGACGACCCATCAGGAGGTGGATATCCCGGCCGGTACGGTGCGGCGCATCCATTTGAATTAACAAATGAATCGCGTTGAATCGGTTGATTCCAGCCTGTGGAGCGGCTTCCGTTGCATCGTGGCGCGCGATCTGACGCTGGCGATGCGCCGCCGCGCGGATGTTTTGACCACGCTGTTTTTTTTCGTCATAGTGGTGAGTCTTTTCCCGCTCGGCGTGGGGCCGGAAATGGCGACGCTGCGCATGATGGCGCCGGGCGTGGTGTGGGTGGCGGCGCTGCTGGCTTCCATGCTGTCGCTGGAGCGGATGTTTTCCGCCGACTACCGGGACGGTACGCTGGAGCAGATGCTGCTTACGCCGCAACCGTTGCCGGTGCTGGTGCTGGGCAAGGTGTTCGCGCATTGGCTGGTGTCCGGCCTGCCGCTGGTGCTGATAGCGCCCTTGCTGGGGGTGCAGTATGATCTGCCGCCGGAAGGGTTGCTGATTTTGGCTGTCTCCCTCTTGATAGGGACGCCGGTATTGAGCCTGATCGGTGCGATCGGCGCGGGTTTGACGCTGGGAGTGCGCGGCGGCGGGGTGCTGGTGTCGCTGCTGGTGTTGCCACTCTACATCCCGGTGCTGATCTTCGGCGCGGGCGGCGTGGATGCGGTGATGTCCGGTCTGGGCGCGCAGGCGCATTTGTCACTGCTCGGGGCATTCCTGCTGGGCGCGTTGATCCTGGCGCCGTGGGCGGCCGGGGCGGCGCTGCGGATTTCGATGGAATAAACCTAAAAACCTCGGTTGGAGTCTACTGCGAATGCCTAATGCACAGAATCTGCGCGAGAAAATCGCAAAATCTGTCCTCACCGTAGCGCATGGCTACGGCTGCGGAATATTTTGCGATTTTCTCACCCATCTTCAGCGCCTTAGTCATTCTCGCTACGGCTCCAAACCGAGATTTTTAGGTTAAAAATATGTCTAAAATCAACTGGTTCAAATACTCCTCGCCGCAGGCTTTTTACCCGCTGGCCGGGAAGATGATCCCGTGGTTCACGGCGCTGGCGGTGGCGTTTACCCTGCCGGGGCTGTACGTCGGGTTTTTCGTCGCGCCGCCGGACTACCAACAGGGCGAGTCCTACCGCATCATGTTCATTCATGTCCCGGCGGCGTGGATGTCGATGTTCATTTATGTGGTGATGGCGGGTTATGCCGGCATGGGACTGGTATTGAACTCGCGGTTATCGTCGATGATGGCCTCGGCGCTGGCGCCGACTGGCGCGATGTTCACCTTCCTTGCGCTGTGGACCGGTTCGCTGTGGGGCAAGCCGATGTGGGGCGCATGGTGGGTGTGGGATGCCCGTCTTACCTCCGAGTTGATCCTGCTGTTCCTCTACATCGGCTTCATGTCGTTGCAGGCCGCCATCGACGAGCCGCGCCGCGCCGCGCGGGCCTCCGCCGTGCTGGCGCTGGTGGGGGTGGTGAATATCCCGATCATCTATTTCTCGGTGCAATGGTGGAATACCCTGCACCAGGGCGCGTCCATCACCGTAACCAAGGCGCCGACCATGGCGGCGAGCATGTTTACCTCGATGATCCTGCTGACATTCGCGTTCTGGATGTATACCATTGCGGTGGCGTTGATGAGGGTGCGTTGCGAGATCCTTGAGCGGGAGCGCCACACCGAGTGGGTGGCCCAGGCGGTAGGCGGATCGAAATGAGCAACTGGTCCAGCCTGTCCGAATTCCTGGCCATGGGCGGCTATGCCCTGTTCGTGTGGGGCTCTTATGGCGTGACCGCGTTGTGCATGGTGGTCGAAGTGGTGCTGCTGCTGCGCAGAAAGCGAACTTTATTGCAGCGTTTGAGTCGTACTAATCGGGTAACCGCCGAGGTAAGCAAGTCCAATGAAGTCCAGACATAAACGCCTGGCGTTCGTCATTGCCGGGTTGGCCGGACTGGCCGGCGCCGCCGCGTTGGTGATGAATGCCTTCAATGACAATATGGTGTTCTTTTTCAGCCCTACCCAGGTGCTGGCCAAGGAGGCACCCGAAGGCCGCGCTTTCCGCCTTGGCGGGTTGGTGGAAAAAGGCAGCCTCAAGCGTGAGGACGATGGGCTGACGGTGCATTTCGTGGTTACGGATATGCACAAGACCATTCCCGTCACGTATAAAGGTATCCTCCCCGACTTGTTCAAGGAAGGTCAGGGTGTGGTGGCGCAGGGCAAGCTGGAAACGGGCGGGGTGTTCCGCGCCGAAGAGGTGCTGGCCAAGCATGACGAAAATTATATGCCGCCGGAAGTGAAAAAAGCCCTGGACGAGGGCAAGAATGCCGCTGCCAAGGCGGGTTCGGTTCAACAATAATACCCCGGGACGGACGGTCGTCCATTCTCCATGTTTAGAGAGGCGAAACAATGATTCCAGAAATTGGCAATTTGGCGCTGATCATCGCGCTGGCGCTGGCCGTGGTGCAAGGTACACTGCCCATCATCGGCGCGCAACGCGGCATCGACCGCTGGATCGCGCTGGCAAGGCCGGTGGCGCAAGGCCAAGCACTGTTCGTGGTGATCGCCTTCGGTTGCCTGATGTATGCCTTTTCCGTCAACGATTTCTCCGTTCTTTACGTCGCCACCAATTCCAATTCCTTGCTGCCGATGGAATACCGTCTGTCGGCGGTGTGGGGCGGTCATGAAGGCTCGCTGCTGTTATGGGTGGCGATTCTGGCCATCTGGACCGTGGCGGTGACGCTGTTCAGCCGCCATCTGCCGGCGGACATCGTTGCCCGTGTGCTGGGCGTGATGGGTCTGGTCAGCGTTGGCTTTCTGATGTTCATGCTGTTTACCTCCAACCCCTTCCAGCGTTTGATCCCCGCCGCCCCCGACGGGCGCGATCTGAATCCCCTCTTGCAAGACCCTGGTCTGGTGATCCATCCCCCGATGCTTTACATGGGTTATGTCGGATTCTCTGTGGCCTTTGCTTTCGCCATCGCGGCGCTGCTGTCCGGCAAGCTCGACGCTGCCTGGGCGCGCTGGTCGCGGCCCTGGACCACGGTTGCCTGGTGTTTCCTGACCATCGGCATCGGCCTCGGGAGCTGGTGGGCCTATTACGAGCTGGGCTGGGGCGGCTGGTGGTTCTGGGATCCGGTCGAAAACGCCTCGTTCATGCCCTGGCTGGTTGGCACGGCGCTGATCCATTCGCTGGCGGTGACGGAAAAGCGCGGCGGCTTCAAGAGCTGGACGGTGCTGCTGGCGATCTTCGCCTTTTCGCTGAGCCTGCTCGGCACCTTCCTGGTACGCTCCGGCGTGCTGACCTCGGTACATTCCTTCGCCTCCGATCCCGAGCGCGGCATGTTCATCCTGGCCTTCCTGGTGATCGTGATCGGCAGCTCGCTGCTGCTCTATGCCTGGCGCGCGCCCAAGGTGGGGCTGGGCGGCAGCTTCGGCCTGGTGTCGCGCGAATCCATGCTGCTCACCAATAACGTGCTGTTCACCGTGGCCGCCGGTTCGGTGCTGCTGGGCACGCTGTATCCGCTGGTGCTCGAGTCGTTGGACATGGGCAAGATCTCGGTCGGTCCGCCGTATTTCGATACGGTGTTCCTGCCGCTGATGGCGCCGGCGATTTTCCTCATGGGGCTGGGACCGATCGCTCGCTGGAAGCAGGCCAGCCTGCCGGAGCTGGCGGTGCGGCTGCGCTGGGCGTTCGTTGTCAGCGCGGTGACGGCGGTGGCGCTGCCGTTCGTCATGGGGCAGTGGTATCCGCTGGTCAGCCTGGGCCTGTTGATGGCGGCGTGGATCATCACCACCTCCGTTTATAACCTGTGGACCCGCGTCGGCAAGCCGCAGGGTTCCGATACGGTGTGGACCAAACTGGCCGCCCAGCCGCGAGGCTATTACGGCATGCTGCTGGCGCATCTGGGTGTGGCGGTGTTCATCATCGGCGTCACCCTGGTCAAGGGGTACGAGACCGAGAAGGATGTGCGCATGGATATCGGCGATACTACGACCGTCGGCGCCTATGCGTTCCGCTTTGACGGAGTGGTGGATGTCGATGGACCCAATTACCGGGCCAGCCGTGGTTACATCCAGGTGAGCAAGGACGGCAAGGAAGTCCAGGTGATGCACCCGGAAAAGCGCATCTATCATGCGCAACAGCAGATGCCGATGACCGAGGCGGCCATCGACACCGGCCTGTTCCGCGATCTGTACGTGTCGCTGGGTGAGCCGGTGAGCAATGGCGCATGGAGTGTGCGCATCTATTACAAGCCGTTCGTCGACTGGATCTGGGGTGGGACGTTCTTCATGGCGCTGGGTGGCTTTGTCGCCATGACCGATCGCCGCTACCGGCTGGCGTCGCGCAAGGCGAAAGCACAAGGCGAAGCCGATGCCAGCAAGGCCAAGGCGGGATTGAAGCCCGCGCCGGTGCTGGGCTCCGCGCAAATGGCGGAGATGGAGGGCAAGTTCTGACATGTTGCGCTTGCGTTTCCTTTTGCCGCTGGCCGGTTTTCTCGCTCTGGCGGGGATTTTTCTGGTCGCCCTGAATCAGCCGGAAGGCAAGCGTGAGGCGTTGCCTTCGCCCTTGATCAACAAGGCCGCGCCGGATTTCCGCTTGACCCAGTTGCACGACCCCAACCAGCAGATCGGCCCCGCCGATCTGCGCGGCAAGGTGTGGCTGCTCAATGTCTGGGCGTCCTGGTGCGTGTCGTGCCGCCAGGAGCATCCGGTGCTGATGGAGCTGTCGCGTGCCGGCGCGGTGCCGATCTACGGTCTCAATTACAAGGACAAACGGGAGGACGGCGTGAACTGGCTGGCGCAGTTCGGCAATCCCTATGTAACGAGCGCCTTCGACAACGACGGCCGGGTGGGCATCGACTTCGGCGTGTACGGTGTGCCGGAAACATTCGTCATCGACCGTCAGGGTGTCATCCGCTACAAGCACATCGGGCCGGTAACGGTGAAGGCGGTGCAGGACAAGATTCTGCCTATGGTAAAGGAGCTGGAAAAATCATGAAGGGCGTTTCTAAAAATCTGCTGAAGCCGCGATGGCCGCGTTGGAAATGTGCTCAAAATGCTCATGTACTGCGTGTACACTCCGCTTTTTCGCACATTTCCGCCTTGCCCTCGCGCCTTGATCAAATTTTTAGAAGCGCCCTGAAGCGCTTTTTCCTCATTGTGATGCTGGCCCTCGCATCCTTGGCGGTGACGGCCAACGAGGCCCAGCCGATGTTCGACGATCCGGCGCTGGAAAAGCGTGTCATGGCGCTGTCCGCCGAGCTGCGCTGCCTGGTGTGCCAGAACCAGTCGCTGGCCGATTCCCATGCCGAGCTGGCCGCCGATCTGCGCCGCGAGGTGCGCGATCTGATGAAGGAAGGCAAGAGCGACGCCGAGGTGGTGGATTATCTGGTGGCGCGCTATGGCGATTTCGTGCGCTACCGTCCGCCCGTCAAATCGACCACCGCGTTGCTGTGGTTCGGCCCGCTGATCCTGGCCGTGATCGGCGCGGTCGTACTGTTCGTCAGTCTGGTGCGCCGCCGCAAGCGCATTGCCGATGCGGCGCTGACGGACGAGCAGCGCAAGCGCGCCGCGGCGCTATTGAATGGCGGAGTGAATGAAGAGGCGGGAGAGACCAAGGCATGACAGTTTTTTGGATTGTGGCGGCGTGTTTCATCATCGCCGCCCTGCTTTTCGTATTACCCCCGCTATTGCAGCGCAGCGACAAGGAAAAGAAAGAGGCGACGGAGCGCCGGGCGATCAATACCTCCATTTATCGCGATCAGCTTGTCGAACTGGAAACCGATCTGCGCAATGACATGGTGCAGCCCGAGCTGTACGCCCAGGGCCGCCGCGAGCTGGAACAGCGCCTGCTTGAAGATGTCGAGACGGAGCAATCCGCCACTTCTCCCCCTGCTTCGGCGGCGAAACAGGGGGCATCCGGCATCGGGCGCATCACGGCGGCGGTGATCGGTATCGCTGTGCCGGTCTTCGCCGTATTGCTTTATTTCAAACTGGGCAATCCCGATGTGCTCTCGCCCGAGGCGATGGCCAAGGTGCAGGCCGCCGCCACGGCGGAGCAGCATGCCGACGATCCGGCCAAGATCGAGATGATGATCGGCCGCCTCATCGAGCGCCTGAAGCAGAATCCGCAGGATGCCGAGGGCTGGACGGTGTTGGGCCGTTCGCTGTATGCGCTGGCCCGCCACGATGAAGCGACCGAAGCCTTTTCCCGGGCGGCGGCGCTGGCGCCCAATGACGCGCAGCTTCTGGCCGATTACGCCGATTCGATGGCGATGGCCAACGGTGAGCGGCTGGACGAGCGGTCCGTCGCACTGATCAAGCGGGCGATACAGGCCGATCCGAACAACCAGAAGGCGCTCTGGCTGGCCGGTACGGCGGAGTTCGAGGCCGGTAACTTCACGGCGGCGGTCGGTTATTGGGAGCGTTTGCTGAAATTGCTGCCGCCGGGTTCCGAGGTCGCCAATACCATGGCCTCCAATATCGAAGAAGCGCGCGGACTGGCCTCCGGCCGGCCGCCGTCGGCCCAAGCCGCGCCAGCCGCCGCCGGGGTGGCCGGCGCGACGGTGGGCGGGGTGGTCAATCTGGCCCCGGCGCTGGCCGGCAAGATCGCACCCGGTGATACGGTATTCATCTTCGCCCGCGCCGCGCAGGGGCCGCGCATGCCGCTGGCGATCATGCGCGCCCAGGCTAAGGACCTGCCCTTGCAGTTTTCGCTGGATGACTCGATGGCCGCGATGCCGACCATGAAGCTGTCGAATGCCAGCGAGGTTATCGTCAGCGCGCGCGTCTCGAAGTCCGGCAACGCCATGCCGCAGCCCGGCGACTTGCAGGGCGACAGCCAGGCGGTCAAGGTCGGCGCCAGCGGGGTGAAGGTGGTGATTGATTCGGTGGTGCCTTGAGGTACACTTAAAAAACTGTAGGGTGCGTCGTCCCCGGCACCCTACGCTCGGGTTACCCATGGTCAGATGGATTGTCCTATTGCTGGTGTCGTTGCTGGGCGCGGCGGGGTGTGAAAAAAAACCTGACGCCGCCGGCGCCACGCATTCCGCCAAACCCTTCCCCTCGGTATCCTTCATGGCGCTGGAGGGTGGCGCCATCCCTTCCGAATCGTTTCGCGGCAAGCTGGTCGTGCTGAACATCTGGGCGACCTGGTGTCCGCCGTGCCGGCGTGAGATGCCCGATCTGGAGCGCCTGGGCCGCTCGCTCGACCCGCAACGTTTTGCCGTCATCGGCCTGTCGGTCGATGAAGACGAGCATGTGGTGCGCGAATACCTGAATGACAAGGGCATCACCTTCGCCCGCTTTATCGACAAAGACCTGAAAATCGTCCGCGATCTGCTGGGCGTCAGCGTTTACCCCACCACGATCCTTGTCGCCCCCGACGGCACACTGATCGGGCAGATGGTCGGTCCGCGCCAGTGGGAGAGCCAGGCCATGCATGATCTGTTGCGCGACGCCTTTGACGGTAAGCCGGTGCGGGTGGAGGACATTCCCGTTTACGCGGGTTGACGGCCTGCGCGTGGTTTTTGTCGGTATGTAATGCCCGCCAGTCCAGTTGCCGCCTTCCATGTGCTATGGTGGGCTGTTAGTATTGGAGGTCATTCGCATTTACCAGTCACCGGGGAGGATTTAGCGATGCGCTATCTTGTTATTTCAAATGTGCTTCCATCGATGTGGAGACTGGCCGGCGCCCTCGCTGGCGCCAGTTTGTTGCTGGTGGCAAGTGGCACGGTTCATGCTGCCGATCCGGGCAATGGCGGAAAGATCTATGCGACGCATTGTTCCAGTTGTCACGGCGATGACGGGGTGAGCACCATGCCCGGTACGCCCGATTTCGCGCGCCGCGAGCGGATGTTCAAGCCGGATACGGCGCTGCTAGTCAGTATCCGTGACGGCATCAGCGTGATGCCTGCTTACAAAGGGTTGCTTACCGATCAGGAAATCCTTGATGTCATCGCCTATCTGAGAACATTCCGCTGATGCGATGTATACCAAGAACGCCGGAAGTAAAGTCGCCTGGACGGCACCTTTCGGCCTGCGACGGCGTCAGACGACGCGAAAAAATCCTCAACGTATCGCAGCGGATACGCCTCGGATTTTTTCGCGCCGCCTTCCTTGTCTCGGCGCGAAATTCGCTCGCCCAGGCGACTTTACTTCCGGCGTTCTTGGTGCGCCTTCCTCTGTGTGCGGTTCTGTTCGCGGTGCTGGCCGTCTCGGCTTGTTCGAACGCGGAGGAAACCGCGTCTGCCAAGTCGGCCGGTCAGGCCAATGCCGCCCAGTCGCCGGCGGCCAGAGATCTGTTGAGAGAAACAACGGCCGCCAACGAACCGCGCGTGCTGGAGACTTTCGGTGTCGGTGACGATATATATGTGCGGTCGCTGGCGGTCGAGCCGGGGAAAAACAGCATCTGGGTAGGCACATCGATCGGCGTGCATGAGGTTGATCTGGTCAGCCGCGACGTGCGCGATACCTTTACCCGCAAGGAAGGACTGGCCAACGAGTATGTCTTCGACATCTTCGTCGACGGCAAGGGCCACAAATGGTTCGGCACCAACGGCGGCGGGGCATCGCGCTACAAGGACGGCAAATGGAAGACGTTTTTCCCCATGCACGGCTTGGCGGACTATTGGGTGTACTCGTTTGGCGAACAGAAGGACGGCACGTTGTGGATAGGCACCTGGTATGGTGTCAACCGCGTCGATACCCGCAGCGGCGAATTCACGACCTATGTCAAGGAATTGCCCAACGAGTGGGTGTACGGCATCGGTGTCGATGCCCAGGACCGGATATGGTTCGGTACCGAGGGCGGTGTGGCGATGTTCGACGGCCAGAAGTGGGCAACCTGGACGCATAACGACGGCTTGGGTGCGCCGAACAGCGAAGGTTTGCCGGCGAGCCCCAACACCGGGCTGGGAACGCGTTCACGTCATGACTTGACGGTGATGGTGGATGGCAAGCCGACGTACAATCCGAATTACGTTTTTTGCATCCATATTGCCCGTGACAATACGGTATGGGCGGGCACTTGGGGCGGTGGCGTGAGCCGCTTCGACGGTACGCGCTGGAGCAGCTACACCACAAGCGATGGCCTGGCGAGCAATGTGGTGTTCAGCATCGCCCAGGACAAGGAGGGTGTGTTCTGGTTTGGCACCGACCGTGGTTTGACACGCTATGACGGCAAGAGTTGGCGCACTTACACCCGCAAGGACGGTCTGATAAATGACAACGTCTATGCGCTGGCGGCGACGCCGGATGGCGAAGTATGGGCGGGCTCAAGAGGCGGGGTGGTGCGGATAGGATACCCTAAGGAACAAACGAAGGCGGGTGGTTAACGTGAAACTCGATTACAAAGGATGGGCGGTGCTGACGCTGGTGGGTGGCGGCCTGGTGGCGGGCGCCTTTGCCTTGGGTCAGAAACAGACCGGCGGCAAGGCGGAAACCGCGACGGGTTCCGGCGGAGTCAGTACCGCCGTCGCGGCGCAGACGCCGGCGAATCATCCCGCCATCGCCGGGAATGGCAAATTCACCCACTTTCGCGTCGGCAACCGCAACGTGAAAAGCATGTACGCCGATGGCAACATCATCTGGATCGCCACGTCCGGCGGCGTCATCCGTTACGATTCGAGCACCGACAATTTCCGCATCTTCGATAACAAGGTCAAAGGTCTGCTTTCCAACGGCGTTTTTCATGTCAGCAAGCTGGGTGACCAGGTTCTCGCCGGGACCTACGGCGGCGGGTTGTCGATCTACGATCCCAAGGCCGACAAATGGAGAAATCTCAATATTCCCGACGGTCTGGCCGATCAGTTCGTCTATGATGTAACCAAGGCATCCAACGGCGATGCGTGGATCGCTACCTGGTCCGGCGCGAACCGCGTCAAGGGTGGATTGCTGACAGACCCGACGAAATGGGAAACCTTTACCGTCGAAAACACCAAGGGCGGCCTGCCCAACCCGTGGGTGTATGGTGTCGAGGAAGGCAAGAACGGCGAGATGTGGTTCGCCACCGAGGATGGCTTGGCGCGTTACAAGGACGGTCAGTGGCAGAACTGGCAGCACGAGGAAGGGCTGGGCGCACCCTTCGAGGCGGTACGCGACGCGATACAGTCCACCAACGACCCCGCCAAATCTTCCTCGCATCACGCACAGCAGAAGGCCGAGCAAGGATTGCAGGACGTGAACGTGGCTTACAATCCGAACTACATCATCTCGCTCAAGGTCGATCGGCAGGGCGTGGTGTGGTGCGGCACCTGGGGCGCGGGGCTGGCGCGTTTCGACGGCAAGACATGGCGTAATTTCACCACGGCGGATGGTTTACCGGCCAATCACATCTTCATGCTGTATCTGGATCCGCAGGGCAAATTATGGGCGGGCACCAACCATGGCCTGGCGCGGCTCAATGACGATGGCAAGAGTTTCACCGTGATGACCACCGCCGACGGCCTGTATGCGGACAACGTATTTTCCATGGCGCATGCGGCCGATGGCAGCATGTGGATAGGCAGCTTCGGCGGGGTAGCCCATATCGCCGCACAAATGAAGTAAGAGCCGCCATGGATAACCTGAGCGCCGGGATACAGGCATGAGGAGTCTCGGCACTCGTCTTGCGGTGGTTATTTCCGGCGTGCTGCTTTGCCTGATGGTCGTCGCCGGTCTCTGGTTGCAACGGCAATTGACCGCGGCGATTTACGAGGAGGAAAAAGAACAGGCGCAAACCCACGCCAAGACCTTGCTCGCCAGCCTGCAAACATTGATGCTGAACGGCCAGGGTACCCTCGCCCGCGAGTGGCTGGATCGCATGCACGGGACGGCCGGTATCATTGACATCGAGGTATTGCGCCGCGACGGCCGGGAGGCGTTTACCGATCTCGCCACGGTGGAGCAGGTCAATCGTTATCTGAACGTGCCGCGCTTCCAGCGTGCGGCCACGCTGCCCCGCGATCCCATCCCACCCCCTCCAGACATTTTTCAGAAAGCATTGCAGGGTCAGTTTGTGATCGCTCGCGATGCCGAGGCAATGACGGTGCTGGCGCCGATAGCCGCGAAAACCGAGTGCCTGGCGTGTCATGGATACGAAAATGAGCCCCTGCGCGGCGTTTTGAAGCTGATGGTTTCCACCGAGAGCGGCGAGGCGCGCATCCGGGAAATGCGCTATTACCTCTGGGGGGCCGGAAGTCTGCTGGTGATGTTTCTTGGCGTGGCGCTGTGGAGCTCGCTGCGCATGAGTGTGCTGCGCCCGATCGGCAGCTTGCGTAGCGCCATCGTCCGGGCCGGTCAGGGAGACCGCAATGCCCGGCTGCTCGCGCTGCGCAAGGATGAGCTGGGTGATGTGGCGGATGTTTTCAACCGCATGCAGGATGATTTGCAGGCTTACGAGACCCGCATCCGGGCGGTGATGGATAATGTGGTGGATACCATCATCACCATTGATGAGCATGGCGTTATCGAATCGCTTAACCCGGCCGCCGAGAAGATGTTCGGTTACGCTTCCAGCGAGTTGGTCGGCCAGAACGTCAAGAAGCTCATGCCCGAACCTTACCGGAGCATGCACGACGAATATCTCGAGAATTACGTGCATACCGGCAAGGCGCGCATCATCGGCGCCCGGCGTGAAGTCATCGGCATACGCAAGAATGGTTCGACGTTCCCCATCGACATCGCGGTGAGCGAGATGCGGCTGGGCGGGCAGCGCCGCTTCATCGGCATTGTCAGTGATATCACCGAACGCAAAGAGCAGATGGCGGCGCTGGAGTATCAAGCGTTGCACGACGCGCTGACTGCTTTGCCGAATCGCACATTGTTCTCGGACCGGGTCAGCCAGGCCATACTGCGCGCCAGCCGCGACGGAGCGCAACTGGCCCTGGTGCTGACCGATCTTGACCGCTTCAAGGAAATCAACGATACCCTCGGCCATCAGAACGGCGATCTCATTTTGCAGCAGGTGGCGCAGAGGCTGAGCGGCGCACTGCGCGAGTCGGATACCATCGCACGGCTGGGGGGGGACGAGTTCGCCATGGTATTGCCGGCGGTGGAGCTCGATCAGGCGATCGCCATTGCGCAGAAACTCGCGGCCGTTCTGGAGGAGCCGTTTGTTATCGAGGAGCATTCGTTGCATGTCGGGGCGAGTTTTGGCATCGCGATGTTCCCCGATCACGGCCGCGACGAAGGCGCTCTGATGCGGCACGCCGATGTGGCGATGTATGTCGCCAAGCGCGGCAATCTGGGGTATGCGATTTACGACCCGACCAAGGACCAGCACAGCCTGCGCAATCTCTCTCTCATGGGAGAATTGCGCGCCGCTATCGAGCACAATGACCTCATTCTTTATTATCAGCCCAAGATTTCCCTGTCGACCGGCCGGGTGATCGGCGCCGAGGCGCTGGTCAGATGGCGTCATCCCCGTTATGGCTTGATGTTCCCCGATGGATTCATCCCCCTGGCGGAGCAAGTCGGTTTGATCAATCCTCTCACGGAGTGGGTGGTGAGGGCAGCCGTCGAACAATGCCGGAAGTGGCACGATGCAGGTTTGACGCTGACCATCGCCGTTAATCTGTCGGCGCGCAATCTACTGGACAGCCAATTCCCCAAAGTCCTTGCATCGCTTTTGCAGGACATGCGCACACAGTCGTCCCGGCTCTGTTTCGAAATCACCGAAACCGCCATGATGGCGGATCCGGCCCGCGCCCTGACAGTGCTTGGCGGTTTGCGCGAGATGGGCGTGGGGTTGTCCATCGACGATTTCGGTACGGGTTATTCCTCGCTGGCCTATCTCAAGCAATTGCCTGTCCATGAGCTGAAAATCGACAAGTCATTCGTCATGGGCATGGCCGTGGATGAGAGCGACGCGGTGATCGTTCGCTCCACGATCGATCTGGCGCACAATATCGGCCTCAGGGTCGTTGCGGAAGGCGTTGAAGACAAAAGCGCCTATGATTTGCTGGAGGGGCTGAACTGTGATGTGGCCCAGGGTTATTTCATCAGTCGTCCCATGCCCATCGAGGAATTCGAGCGCTGGCTTCTGGAGTCGCCGTGGGCAACAGACGCAAACTTTCGCCGCTGACTTTCTTGGATCAAATGTAGGGCGGGTTGGTAACTCGCCAAGCTGATCGTTTTTCCAAAACCCCTCAAAAAAACCTTCGGCTACAGGCGTCAATGGTAGCGTGCGCACAGAGCACGCTACCATTGATATCGTGATGCATAGCCATACCGCCCGGCAATAAGTCACTTCCGCCAAGTGCAATATTACCTTCTTTTCCCCTCTTGAATTTCTTATTTTATGATTCTGTTGAAGGGCGGGACAATGTCGTTATTCAAGATCGGTGGCCAATGAAGTCCGCCTGGTTCGAGAGAATCGGGTGAGTGGTCTCTGTCCCGAACAAGGTTGAACCTAAAAACCTCAGTTGGAGCCTACCGCGAATGCCTAATGTACCGAATCTGGGCGAGAAAATCGCCCATCTTCAGCGCCTTAGTCATTCTCGCTATGGCTCCAACTGAGGTTTTTAGGTTGAATCGATCACAAAGGAATCAGAAAAATGGATGCTCCTCTGCTCAAAATTTCCCGTCGCCCCATGCTTGAGGGCGTCGAGCATGCGCCTGTCGTTGCAAGAATCAATGTTACGGAGAAGACCAAATCCCTGCCTTCGCCGATCAATGACTGGGATACGGTAACACAGGTCATCATCAAACAGGCTCCGTTGCTGATTTCCCAAGGGCGGCACCAGACGCTGGAGGGTCGCTTGAGCCGCGTTCCTCGGGCGATTTTGGCAGAAACGCCGTGGCTGCTCTACTGGCGGGGCATGTGTCATCTGTCCAGCGATCCTGCGCGGAGCCGCGCCGATCTGGAAGAGGCTTTCGCCCTGTTCAAATGGAAGCAGGATGTCTCGGGAATATTCCTGTCCTGGGCCGGTATCGTGGATGCCTGCGTGGCTGCACGCAAGGATTATGCGCCGCTGGCGACATGGGTTGCCGTTCTGGATGATCTGGTGCGTATTCACCCCGCTTTTCCCTCTCACGAAGTCGAGGCCAGTGTCACTGCGGCCATGCTGCGTGTTCTGACGCTCCACCAGCCACATCATCGAGATACCAGGAAATGGGAGATGAGCGCGTTGTGGTTGCTGTCGTGCGGCCTGGGCTTTGATCATCAGCTTGTATTGGGAAGTCGCCTGGCGCGCTACTATGTGTGGAAAGGTGAATTCGCGAAGGCAGGTAACATCATGGAAGCGATGAAGCCCGACGTTGAAAAAGCCTCTGTGGCGATTCAGGCCGAGTGGTGCGCAAGCGAGGCGGCGCTTGGCTGGTTTGCCAACGATCCTGAAGCTTGCTCGCAGGCGGTGACCCAAGGGTTGGAGACGATGCGGGTCGCCGGTATACAGGGCATGGATTTCGATTTGTATGCCCAAGGCGTGTGCGGCGCATTGAGCACGGGTAATCTCGAGGCCGCGAGCGGTTTTCTTGGCAACATGAGCGCAATGCTGGATAGTGATCGCCGCCTGGACGTGTCCGTCCATAGCTTTCTGTCAGCCTGGCAGTCGCTCTGCCGTGGCGACTTCCGCCTGGCCGTCGAGCAGGCACAGGCCGCGCTGGCATCCGCGGTTGAAGTCGATGCACCCTTTCAGCAGGCGTTGTGCCATGGCGTGCTTGCCCAGGCCCTGCTCGAGTATGGCGGGCGGCGTGAGGCTTCCGTTCACGTCAAGGAGTTGCGCGATCTTGCTCGCGGCATGAAGAGCGGCTGGCTCGAATATATGGCGCTGATCCTGGAGGCGATGTTCTGCTGTATTCAGCAGCGCGACGGGCGCAGCGTCGTCCTGCTGCGCAAGACCTTCGCGTTGAGCCGGGCGCAAGGCTATATGATCATTCCCGGCTGGCGTCCCTGCATGATGGCCGTGCTGTGCAAGAAGGCGCTGGATAACGGCATCGAAGTCGAATATATCCGCGACATCATTCGCCAGTATGGTTTGCGCCCGCCCTGCCCACCGCTGGAGTGCGACCACTGGCCCTGGCCGGTGAAGATTTACACCTTGGGGCGGTTCTCGGTGCTCAGGGAAGGCAAGACGCTACACGCCCGCGGCGCCGCTCAAGGCAAGCCGCTCTCTCTGTTGAAAGCGCTGATTGCTTTCGGCGGGCGCGATGTGAACGAAGTCCAGTTGATGGACGCCCTCTGGCCCGATGCCGAAGGTGATGCCGCACACCAGGCATTCCGCACCACCCTCCACCGTCTGCGCCAGTTCCTCGGCGATGAAAAGGCCGTCATCGTGCGCGATGGCTGCATCACGCTGGATGCGTCCCGCTGCTGGGTGGATGTCTGGGCGTTCGAGCGGCTGGCCGGCAAAGCACAAGACATGGATTCAACCTCCCACGCCGAAAAGTTCCTGGATCTCTATCAGGGACATTTTCTCGCCAAGGAGTCCGGGGAGCCATGGATTCTGCCGTTGCGCGAACGCCTGCGCAGCAAATTTCTGCGTCATGTCGAGCAGCTCGGCAGACAGTTCGAGCATGCCGGAGCCTGGGAACAGGCCATCACTTGCTACCGCAAGGGGCTGGAGACCGATCCGCTGGCGGAACTGCTATATCAGCGCCTCATCGCCTGCTACCAGCAGCAGGGCCGCCGCGTCGAAGCGCTGGGAGTGTATCAGCGCTGCCGCACGATGTTTTCGGCGTTATTGGGTGTTGAGCCGTCACCTGCGACTGGGAGGGGGGTGGAGAAAATATGGAGGGTGGGTTAGGCGATCTTTCCAGCACCGTCACCCGCCAGCCGTGCCAACGGCACTCCTTTGAAACGAGTTGTGTGCTTCGCACGCTTGGCGGGTTCGCATAAAATGCTAACCCGCCCTTTATTTCTGTGCAGCTGTCTCGCAGATTTCCGGTTCAGTGCGGCAACATTATCTTATAAGCATTACCGCCGATTATTACGATGTAATAGTGTGAGCCAATAACACCCATGACAGAAATGGCATGAAGATTTTCGATTTCTTTTACGTCTTTTATTGGGAATTTGACTTGTTCAGGGGAAATCAGCCTTCCTTTTTCGTCCTGAACAAACGGATTACCTTTGGTGTCGAAAACAATACTGAAAGGTAGCAGGGACGACGTTGATGGTTCTTTGCCCGTGTCGTCCCCGTCTTTTTTGTCTTTCATGACCGCGCATGCGCCCAGCGGTAGAATCGCCAGGCTCAGGGCAAGTGAAAAGGCGGTGTTTTTGGCGTTCTTCATCATTGTGGTGTCTCCATTTGCGGCTGGTTGACTCGGGGGCTGTCTGAAAACCTAAAACGTGAGTGTGAACTTGAGAAAGATCAATCGTTGCGGACTCACGCGTGGGGTCGCCGGATCGGTATCCTGAAAGCTGAATCGTTTGTTGAATAAATTGTTGACTCCTGCCGAAATGATTCCATAACGCTTGGGTAGCCGATAGCTTGCATTGAAGTTCGCAAGCCAGAATTGATCGCTCCCGTATGTGACGAGTGAGGATGCGGGATCAAAAAAATCCCCCGCTTGATTGAAGTAGGTTGCCTTGAATTGCATAGTGAGCCCGGATGGGGAAAACAGATTGATGGCCAAAGGCAGCTTGTGTGTCTTTAGGTCCAATAAATTTCCCGTTGTAAAATTCGCATCTCTTTCGATCCGTTCAAAGTTATATTCCATACTGCTGGAAAGCCAGGGCTGTGGCGACCAATATAAATAAAAGCGGCCAATGTTCTCTTTCCATTTCGCAGTGAGAGTTTCTCCTGAAAAGGGGTTGTTGTAAGGGACGCTCATATCCCTCCTGGAAAGCTCTATCCCACTATATGAAGAGTGTGTTAACTGTTGGTCGAGGGCTACGCCGTAGCGTTTGGAATCCGTGCCGTTAATATCATCAAAAAATTGATTAAAGCCGGCGACTTGTGTTGGTTCAAGGGTTTGGTTGGTGATCAGGTCTCTTTTCAGGACTCTGAAAGCAGCGGCACGCACAGTGGTCGCCGGCGAGATATTCCAGATCAGTCCGAGTTTGGGATTTATCTGGTTTTTATCCATAAATGTTCCCTGATATTTGTCGGCGCTTATGCCTAGCGCAAATGTCATATTTTCCAAGACATTTGTCCGTGAATAGAAATAAGCATTGCCTCTCTCGACATCACCTGTCTTGGATGACGTCGCTTTGGGAATGAAAGGTATGCCAAAGTCCGTTGTGATCACCGTTTTTCTTTCCAGGGAGTAATGCCCGATGCCGCTGACAAGATTGAATCGCATCGAACGGAACAGGTGCTGTATTTCACCGATATAACCCTGATCCTTTCTGGCGGAAGTGATGGACAGGAATGGATTTGTATCATGATTGTCTGAATCGGAATTCTGGAAAATGATTGACCCGATCAAATCCGACGATGGTGAGAAAGCATGACGGAATCCGAGTCTTGATGTCTCGGTATTGGTATTCTCCCGTAGCGCTGCTGAAAAGTTATCCGGAGAAAAGCGCAGAGCCAAGTCGCCGTTCTCTCTGTCCGATGACCTGAATTCGGCCTGTACGCTGGTTTTATGGGACAAGGCGCCCTGTACAAACAGGGTGTAGAGGTCTTGCTTGATATCGTTGTTTTTCCGGAATCCATCTGTCTGGTAGTGGAACTGCCCTATGCTGTAGGATAGTTTTCCCTGCGTTCCTGAAATGACGAGATCATTTCCTAGCGTGTTATTTCCGCCCCCTATCCCATTTACCTGGAACCCAACCCGGTCACGTGCAAAAAGCGGGTTAAATTCATTAAACCCTGCTCGCGATGGCCCCGCTCCATCCAGTATTCCAAGATTGCTCTCCGCCAACTGGGGCTGAATCGGGTTGATGTTGAGCGGTTGCAGCAGTTGCGCTTGCAGCAGCTCGCTGACACGGGCGATTTCGTGGCGTGGTATGCCGGCATAGGAGTCGGCGAGGAACCTGTGCGCAGAGTGGTTGGCGGGGTCGGTGTTGAGAGATTTCCAGCCCTCGACCATGGCCAGTTGTTGAAAACCAAGGTCACTGTATATCCGTGCTTGGCTGGCGCTACGTGCGGCTGCGTCGCTATCGAGCAGTAGGCGTGAACGGTAAACCGCGCGGTTGTCATTCAACTCGATGGATTTTTGCAAATCCTGCAATGCCTCGACAGGCCGGTTGACGCTCTGCTTGAGAATGGCGTCATAGAACCACGGCGTAGGATCATTGGGGTCGAGCGCCTTGGCGATGTCGAATTGGCTTGCCGCCAGGCTGGCGCGTTTTTCTTCGTAATAGGCCTTGCCCATGTAGCTGCGCACCAGCGCGTTGTTGGGGTCAAGGGCGGTGGCGATTTCGATGTCTTCGCGGCCGGCGGCGAGTTCGCCGTTGCGGATTTTGGCGAGGCCCAGGCCGAGGCGGGGGAGGGGGTCGGAGGGGACGAGGGCGATGGCGTGTTCGAACGATAGGCGTGCGTCGCGGGTATTGATCTGGGCGAGCCGGACGAAGCCGAGCACGCTGTGGGTGCGGGCCAGGTTCGGGTCGAGCGCCGCGGCTTTTTCGGCGGCGGCCAGCGCGCCGTCCAAGTCGGCCAGTGACAACCGCAGTTCGGCGAGCCGCGCCCAGGCCAGGGCGTTGCCGGGTTCTTTCTCAATGGCTTGCTGTGCAGCGTCGAGCGCGGCCTGGAGGTTGAAGCTGGCCTGTTCGGCGTAGGAGAGGGCGATCCAGGAAGCGGCGTTTTGCGGTGTCAGAGTGGTGGCGCGTCTTGCTTGTTCGAGCGCTTCATTGCGCCGGTTCTGCGTGACGGCGATGATCGCTTGCTGGGCATAAGCGGGTCCGTGGTTCGGGTCGAGACCGAGGGCGGTCTGAAGATCGGTGCCGGCCTCGTCGCTGCGCCCGGTTTCGAGCAGTAATGCGGCGCGCCAGGTGAAGAAGGATGCGCCGGGGTTGTCTTGCGGCGTCTGGGCGATGATCTCCAGCGCATCGGACAGGCGGCTCTCCCGATAAGCGGCGATGGATCGGCGCACGCGCCCTTGCCAGGCGTTTTCATCGCCTTCGCGGAAATCTTCGCGGCGGAATGTCAGCACCGGCGGGTAATAGAGCGCCCACTGCACGGCGTCGCGCGGACGAGCGAGGATGTGCGGGACGGGCGCCTGGCCGGGGCTGGCGCTGGCCGATTCGCCGCTTTTCAGCACCCGTTGTCCTTGGGGGTTGGTGGCGCTGACCTGACCCTCGAATACCGAGACGGTGGCTTCGTTTTCCGTGGTGGCGACGAGGAATTCCGTGCCGTCCACCGCGGCATTGACGAAAGGAGTGTCGATCTGGAATTTTTTCGGTGTGCGGGTGATGACGTTCACCGCGCCGTTGAGCATTCTGAGCCAGAAGGGTGTTTCGCTCTCGGCGGCGGGGAAGGTGATGGCGGAACGCTGGTCGATGCGCAGCACGCTCTGGTTGCGCAGTAGCAGGGCGGCGCGGCTGCGCGGCCCGGTACGTATGGCGCTGCCGGGGCAGAAAACTTGATTGGGTCTGACGGGCTGCCAGACGGGATCCATGCCGCTGTGTCCCTCCACGTTTCCTTCCATTGATACGGCCCTCGCCACCCAATCCGCGCACTCATCCGGTGCGGTGTGACCGGGGGTGGGCGAGATCATCGCCAGAAATGCCACGGGCAGTATCAGGCGCTGCTTGTTTTTCCGCGCGACAGCTTGTTGCATTCGTTTTCTTCATCCCTGCTGTTGTTTGTCGTTTTTTTACTTGAGCGCGGAGTGTGTTACATAAAATAAACTTTTGTCAATCGCTTTTTTCTGAAATATCGGCGGGAAAAATGCCGTGCATGGGATCGGAGCGGCGGCGGTGACGATCGCGGTCGCACAGTGCGAGATAGAAGCGCGCGGGACCATCCTGTTCATCGAGGCGTAGCACAGCGCTGAAGCTCTCCGCTGCCTCGCGCCAGCGCTGCTCCCTGAAGGCGGCGAGTCCCGCGTCGAAGATGCCGCAAATTTGCCGTTGCGATTCCGTAGCGTCTTCGATGCGGCAGAGCAGTTCACAAATGGCGACGGGCTGGGATTTTCCCACAAGGGGAAAAATTCCCAGTTTCCGCACTAAAAATGCGTCGATATCTTTAAGAATATCGTTCGATACTAATATTTTTGTTCCAATCTGCTTGTTGAGCGTCTGGATGCGTGTGGCGGTGTTCACGATGTCGCCCACCGCGCGGTATTCGAAGTGATCCACCGCGCCAATGTTGCCCAGCATGACGTCGCCGCTGTGCAAACCGATGCGCGTGGGCAGTGGCGGATGGCCCAAATCGTTGTTGAACCGGTCGGTGGCTTGCGCAAGATCCAGCGCCGCCCGGCAAGCTTGCCGCCGCGATTCGATGTTGGCGGCGGGATCGGTCCAGAGCGCCAGCATGGCATCGCCGACAACGTCGGAAATGATGCCGCCATGTTCGCGCACCGGCGTGAAAATCGTCTTGTAATAGTCGTTCATCAGGGTTTGCAGGCGCGCGGGGTCGAGCATTTCCGCAAGCGTGGTGTATTGCGCCGCATCGGTGCAGAGGCATACGCCATGCACCAAACGCCCTTCGGGCGCGATGTTGCCTGTGCCCTTGGCGATTTCATCGACGACGGTGGAGGGAAGGTAATGGCCGAATGCGGTGTGGATGACGCGCCGTTCCCGATGGGTGTCGATATAACGCCATAATGTCGCGCCGGCCAGCGCGAACGGCGCCTGGATCAAAAGCGGAATGACCAGCGGCAGCCACAGCGCCGTTGTTTCGAATTGATGAGCGGCGAACGCGGCATAAGCGATGATCGAAACCGCGCTGCCGGAAAGGGCGATGGCAATCGGAAGCAGCCGGCACCCTACGCCGAGTAGCAAGCCCCAACCCAGCAGAATGGCGAGATATAGCATGGGACTGGCAGGCCGCACCGGCCGGGTTTCCAGAAGATTGGCGAAGGCTGTGGCGGCGATTTCCACGCCGCTGACATCGAGACCGTTGTCTTCTTGTGAGAATACGGTATAAAAACCGTCTTTCTGTTCCGGTTGCAGGTGTTCTGAAAAGCCGACGAAAACCACCTTGTCCTTGAAATGCGGCCGGGGCTGTTCCGCTAGTTGTAATGCCTCGTGATAAGACAGGGTGGAGATGGTATGGGGCGGGCCATAGAAGTTCAGGTAAGGATAATCAACGCCGGAATAAAGGTTGATCAGTGCGCGCAGCAGGTTTGCTTGGGGATGACGCTGGCTGTCCAGTATCTGGCGCATCTCTTCCGCCAGCGATGGGTCGCGGGTGAATAGGGCGCGCAGCGTCTGGGCGAGAGGTACGACGCCGGTGCGCAAGGCCTCCGCCTGATCCGACGGCAGGCGCGCGGCGTGGGAGGGGGCGGCGCGCGCGATGAGGGCGTGGAATGCGTCATACACGGGCAGCGCATAAAGCTGCAAGGCGACGGCCGGTAATGTCGGCGTTTCTCCCGCGCCTGCCTTGAAGGTCCAGAAGCGGCTGACTCTGACGGGCACCTTGGGCAGGGGGAAAGGCGCGCTGGCCAGCGCGTTGTCGGTGAACAGCGGCAACGAAGGAACGAGCCGTTCCAGTGCGGCATCGCCGCCGTTGCGAATGGACGTGCCGCCTGTCGTGACCGCCTCGCTTTTGAGCGCTTCGACCAATACCACGTTGCGCGCCGCGCCCATGGCTCTGGCGAGGGCCTGGTCGCCCGCGGCTTCGCGCGGTTCAGCGAACAGGATGTCGAAGGCGACGACGCGCGCGCCCTGCCCGGCTAGGTTGTCGATGAGGCGGGCGTGATGCGCGCGCGGCCACTTGGCCGGATTATTGGGCAATCCGAACTGGTCGGAGGAAGCTTTGTCGATGGTGATTACTACCATCTCGGCGGGTGGTGTGGCGGCGCCGCGCCAGGCAAACAGGGCGTCCAGGCCAATGTTCTCTTCCAGCATCGCGCCGAAGGGTGTCAGGCTGATCGCCACGCCCAACGTGGCTGTCAGCATGCCCAGTATTCCGGCTTTGGCCAGTCGCCTCGTTTTCATGGTGTGCTACGAAATCCCGTCGCGATGTCCATGAGTGTAATTAAAAGCCGGCCGGGATAAAATGTATGTCTTCTGATTCATGCTCTGGTGATCGCCCATGTTGGCAAACATCTCTCTGTTTAAAGGATTGAGCGAAGAGACGCTGCGCCCGTTGCTGGAGCGCGCCGTCAGGAAGGTTGTTCCCAAGAATACCATTGTCATCACCGAAGGCGATCAGAGTGATTCGCTTTATGTGATTCTGGAGGGACGGGTGAAGGTCTTTCTCCAGGATGAGGAGGGCAAGGAGATCATTCTCAATTTCCATGGGCCGGGTGAATACTTCGGCGAGCTGGCCCTGGTCGATGACCAGCCGCGTTCGGCGTCGGTAATGACTTTGGAGAAATCATCTTTCCAGGTGATTTCAAAGAGCGATTTCCGGCAATATCTGGCCGATCACCCGGATGTCGCCCTGGTCTTGATCAAGGGCCTGTGCCGGCGGCTGCGTCTGCTCACCGACAACGTGAAAAGCCTGGCGCTGATGGATGTCTATGGCCGCGTGGCCAAGCTGTTGCTGAGTCTCGCCCAGCCGCGCGAGGGCAAGATGGTCATTGAAAGCGGGATCACCCATCAGGAGATCGCCAACCGCGTCGGCGCTTCGCGCGAGATGGTGGGGCGCATTCTGCGTGATCTGGTGACGGGTGGATACATTCATATCGAGGGTAAAACCATCACGGTCAACGAGAAACTGCCGCCTGCGTGGTAGAATGTGCCGGCTATAGACAAGCTTCAACCATTGTGACCGATACTTCAGCGCTCCTCAGCCGTTTCATCTCCCCCCGCTATTGGCCAACCTGGGCCGGAATAGGCGCCTCGTGGTGCATCGCCCGCTTGCCCTATGCCTGGCTGATGCGTATCGGCCGCGTGCTGGGGCATGTTCTCGGAATCCTGCCGGGGCACCGGCGGCGCGTCGCCACGGTCAATCTCGCGTTGTGCTTTCCAGATCTGACCGAGCCGCAGCGCCGCTATTTGCTGAAAAGACATTTCCAGTCGCTGGGCATGAGTCTCATGGAGACCATGCTGTGCTGGTGGACCCCTCCTGCCCGGCTGCGCGGCTTGGCAAGAATGGAAGGACTCGAACACCTGGACGAGGCGCTGAAGAAAGGCCGGGGCGCGATCCTGCTGATGGCCCACTTCACCACCGTGGAGATCGGCACGACGTTGCTATCCATGCACATACCGCTGCGCGCGACCTACCGCCCGCACAAGAATCCGCTTTTCGACGAAGTCATGCGCCGCGCCCGGCAGCGGCACGCGCCCGTGATACCCCATGGCAACATCCGCGCCATGCTGCGTGTGCTCAAGGACAACAAGCCGGTGTGGTACTCGCCCGATCAGAATTATGCAGGCAAGCACAGCACGTTTGTCCCCTTTTTCGGCATCCCCGCTGCCACCATGACCGCGACCGCCGAGCTGTCGCGGCTGAGCGGCGCGCCGGTCATCCCGGTATTTCCCGAGCGGCTGCCGGGCGATGCGGGTTACCGCATCGCCCTTGCCCCCGCCCTGGAAAATTTCCCCAGCGAAGATGCCGGCCACGACGCCGCCCGCATCAACGCCCTCTTCGAAGAACAGATTCGCCGTATTCCCGAACAGTATCTATGGGTGCATCGTCGTTTCAAGACGCGACCGGCTGGAGAGAAAACGTTTTATGGCGGGTAAGCCATGAATACGGCGCCTTGCTCGTAAGTCGCTTGTGTTGAGCGAGCGTAGTGTGCGCCGCACGCACGAAATGGTGTGGCATATAACGAAAGTAAAGGTCGTGCTGCCTCTGCCAAAAAGAAAAGAGAAGGGGGGGATGCCCTTCTCTTTTCCGGTCCTTGCAGGGGGAAAGCGATCAGAACGTCGGCGCGGTTCCAAATTGCGTGGCCAATGTTCCGCCGGCGGCCCAATCCCAGGGGCCTGTGGCGGTGGTCGAGGACGAGCTGACCGTTCCCAAAGTCGTTCCGGTTACCTGGGTCAGGTTCTCGGCGCCGAAGCTGCCCAGGCCGCCGATGGTCTGGCCTACCCAGACGACCTGGATCTTGTCGCCCAAAGCCCAATCGATCGGTGTTCCTTGCACCGTTACGGCGCTCGCGCCGCCCGGTGTAAAGGTGAATCCGCCCACGGGCGAAGCGGCGGTGGAGGCGACCAGCTTGGTGTAGAAGTACTGTCTGTCACTGGGCGCCGCGGCGGCGGTGGTGTCGCCGATCCAGGCCACCTGGTCGATGGTCAGGGCGCTGACCACATTGGCGCCGCCGCCGGCGGGGGTGGCGCTGCTGACATTGAAGGCCGACAGGAACTCGTCGTTGGCGGCGGCCACGCCGGCATCGGACACATTAAGATTGATGACCGTTTCGGTGCTGTTGGCGACGTTATTGACGGCCCATCCGGTGGAGATCTGGGTGGAGGTCGAAAATCCATTGGTCACGGCGGCTTGGGCGGTGCCGATGGGGGAAACGGCGCCGTCCGATATCCTCTGATTGGCGTACAGGCCAGGTGTGCTGCTGCCACCCGTTCCCAGTTGAACGAAATCCTCGCTGGCGAATGGTCTGCCCGCCAGGTTCGCGGCGCCGTCGGCGCCTTCGGAGATCACCGTCCAGAAGTATTTCTTGCCTGATGCGGTTTCCGTGATCTGTTGTTGCAGGAAGCCCGTGCCCTTGGCGAGTTCCTGGCAGGTGTAGCCGGCGGGGCAGGGGCTGCCAGTGCCAGCGCCGATGAGATCGACATTACCGCCACTGATTTCCCAATTGTCGAAGCTTACTCCCGTCGGCGGGGCGGCCATCGCCGTTCCCGCAAGAAGGAGCGCGGCGGAACCGGCAGAGCTGATGATTTTGATTGCCTTGCGCATATGCATTATCTCCTCATTTAGTAATTGAGCGTCTGGAGATAGCTCCTGCCGTCTCGCTTCATGAAAGATTTGTACAAATCCTGAAGGACTCATACCTTCGTCTAGGTTATCGGCGGGTGGGCGGTGAAGCTTTAGCGGGTTTTTATGTTGTTTTCGCGGAGCGGTGGTGTATTTTTTATGTCTTTGTTTTTAAATGATTTAAAAATTATGGGTGCGGAGTTTCAAGAAAAGGCTCAAGAATTCCACAGGTTTTTCTTGATCGCGCCGCTAAATTAGGCAGGTGCGCGCGGCACACCCTGCGGCGTTGGCGCGGGTATCTATTGCATTGCATGGCGCAAAAGAGGACGAAAAATGGCGAAAGACTTTACCAAGACCAAGCTCAGCTTGGGGCGTTGCATCAATTCCGGCAAGGATTTGTTCGAGCGGTTTTACGAGATATTTCTAGACAGTCACCCGGCGATCCGGCCTCGCTTTGTCAAGACCGACATGCAGGCGCAAAAGGCGCTGCTCAAAAACGGTATCAATCTGGCGATCATGTTTGCCGAGGGCAATCCTGTTGGATCGGGGGGGATTTCGAGGATCCGTGAGAGTCACAGCAAGAAGAAGATCAATATCGATCCGGGGCTGTATTCCTGTTGGCTGGATAGTTTCATCAAGGCGGTCTCCGAAGTGGATCCGCAATTCAACCCCGAGCTCGAAAAGGAATGGCGCGAAATGCTCCAGATCACCGTCAATCACATTGCCGGGGGGTATGAGCAGTGATCCGGGGAACGGGCCTGTCGGGTGCGCACGGCGCACCCTACGTAGTGTCCCGCTTTTTCGCCCGGGGATGGGCCCGGTCGTACACGCTGGCGAGGTGCTGAAAATCGAGGTGGGTATAGACCTGGGTGGTGGAAAGATTGGCGTGGCCGAGCAGTTCCTGCACCGCGCGCAGATCACCGCTGGATTCCAGCAGGTGGCTGGCGAAGGAGTGGCGCAGCATGTGGGGGTGGAGATGCGTCTCGCCGCCATGCCTGATCGCCCATTCGCGCATCCTCGATTGCACGGCGCGCGGCGTGAGGCGGGTGCCGCGGTGTCCGACGAATAACGCGGTTTCATCCATCGACGCCAGCATCGCGCGCGCTTGCAGCCACCGCCGCACCGCCGCGCGCGCGTACTGGCCGACCGGCACGCGGCGGGTCTTGTTGCCCTTGCCGGTGACGGTCACCAAGCCTTCATCAAGATCAATATCGCCGTAATCAAGGCCGATCAGCTCGCCGAGGCGCAGGCCCGAGGAGTACATCAATTCCATGATGGCACGATCACGCAGCATCAGCACGGCTTCATTTTGCCCCGGCTCGCCTGCTTCCAGCAGGTGTTTCATCTGGTCGGCGTCCAGTGTCTTTGGCAGTTTGCGCGGCGACTTCGGTGCGCGCACCGCGGCAGCGGGGTTGTGTGCGAGGACATTTTCGCCGATCAGATAGTTGCAGAACGAGCGCAGCGCCGATAACAGGCGTTGCAGGCTGCGCCCTTCCAGGCCGGCCCGGTGCAGGGCGGCGGTGAGGGCGCGGATGTGGTGGCTGGTGAGGGACGGCCAGTCTTCGATTCCTTGCTGGCTGCACCAGGCGCTGACCTTGCCGAGGTCGCGCCGGTAACTTTTCACCGTCAGTGGCGATAAGCGGCGTTCATCGCGCAGGTGGGCGAGAAATTTTTCGATCCATCCGGTGTTGGCGTGAGCCACCAAGGCCGGTCGCTATGCCAGGTAGGGCCGGATGGCGCAACTGATCAGTTCGCTCATCTGGTCCAGGAAGTGTGTTCCCATGCCGGCGTGGAAGCGTTCGGCATCATGGCTGCCTATCGCGAGCAGGCCGATCGACGGCATCAGGCTGGCCGAAGTGGCGGGCGTCGTCAGTGGGATCAGCACTGCCGAGCTTATCGTGGCGGCCTCGTCGCCAAACAGATGATGGAGTTGCACGGCATTCAGCACGCCGCACAAGGGTTTCGCGCCTTTCAACACACCCCTGAACGCACCCCATGCGGGATCGTCCGGATCGGTGAACAAGGCATCGGGCAGGGCTTCGATCTGTCCTGGGCCGATCGGTTGTCCGGGTTTGACCATCAAGCGCAGCACGACGGCGTCGGCGTGGAAATCGTTGCGCAGGCCATCGTGCAGAGCGATGAATACCTCTTCGAGGCTGGTGCACTCCATCAAGGCCAAGGTCAGGCGCTGCATACGCTCGCCGAGGCGGTCGTTGTCGCGGGCGATCTGCACCAGCTCTTGCAACTGACGCTTGAGTTTGCGGTTCTGCTCGCGCAAAGCGGCAACCTGGCGCTCGATGAGGGAGATTGCCGCTCCGCTGGGATGAGGCACCACCATGTCGGTCAACACCTCGGGGTGGGCGGAGAAAAAGTCGGGGTGGGCGCGCAGATAGTGGGCGACGCTGGCGTCTGTTGCGGCGGGTACATCCGCCTGCTCGTGTTTGTGTTGCGTGCTCATAGTTCCATGTTTCCCTCGAATACATAAGCGACCGGGCCGGTCATCGACACCGGCGCGGTTCCCCCTGGCCAGCGGATCAGCAGCATCCCGCCCGGCAAATCCACACGAACCACTTCGTCGAGCAGGCCACGCTTGCGGCCCACCGCCACGGCGGCGCAGGCGCCCGTGCCGCAGGCCAGGGTTTCCCCGGCGCCCCGCTCGTAGACGCGCAACCGGATATGGCCGCGATCCAGAATCTGCATGAACCCCACGTTGACGCGGTTCGGGAACCGCGCGTGCTTCTCGATCAGCGGTCCCAATGCGGCTACCGGCGCGGTCGTCACGTCATCGGCCAGCAGCACGGCGTGGGGATTGCCCATCGACACCGCGCCGATGGTCAACTGTTGTCCCGCCACCTCCAGTGTGTAGGCGTCAGTCTCGGCATCCGCCACGAAGGGAATCTGCGCCGGGGCAAAGCGCGGCACGCCCATGTCGACGGTGACCTGGCCGTCGGCCTCGATGCGCGGGTGGATGATGCCACCGGCCGTTTTCACGGCGATCTCGTGCTTGTCCGTCAGATGGCGGTCGAGCACGAAGCGGGCGAAACAGCGCGCGCCATTGCCGCACTGTTCCACTTCGCCGCCGTCGGCGTTGTAGATGCGATAGCGGAAATCCGCGTTCGCATCGCGCGCGGCTTCCACCAGCAGCACCTGGTCGCAGCCGACGCCAAAATGCCGGTCCGCAATGCGGCGGATCTGATCCGCCGTCAGCGAGACGGGCTGGGAAATGGCGTCGATGACAACGAAGTCGTTGCCCAGGCCGTGCATTTTGGTGAAGTCGATCAGCATATCAGGACGCAAAGTGAAACCAAACATGCAAAATTAACATGGAAATGGGCTGGTCGTACAGATCACCGGTCTGGCATCAGCCGGACCACCTTTTCTTGCGCCGCGAGTTCCGGTTGCAGGGTGATGTGTTCGATGCCGTAGCGCTCGTGGAGCAGTTCTTGCTGCGCCGCGAGGATGGTCTGCCATCGGGACATATCCGGGACAGTCACATGGGCCGAGAGCATCACCGTGCCCGATGACAGCGCCCAGATATGAAGGTCGTGCACCGAGGCGACGCCTTGCACCCCCGCCATGGCGCGGCCTATTTCCGGCAGGTCGAGAAAGGAGGGCACGCCTTCCATCAGGACATGCAGGGCTTCGCGCATCAGGCGGAAACCGGAAAACAGGATCAGTGCGCAGATGACCAGCGACAGGATCGGGTCGATGGCGGTCCAGCCGGTGAAATAAATCACCGCGCCGGCAATCAAGGCGGCCACGGAGCCGAGCAGGTCACCCAGGACGTGCAGCAGGGCGGCACGGGTGTTGAGCGTTTCCTCGCCGTGGCTCAGCATCCACGCGACGATGACATTCACCGCCAGGCCCAGCGCCGCCACGCCCATCACCACCCCGCCGGCGACCGGTTGCGGCGCTTGCAGGCGCTGGATGGCGGCGATCACGATGCCGGCCACGATGCCCAGCATGAAGAGGGAATTGACCAATGCGGCGATGATCTCGGCTCGGCCCAGGCCATACGAGTGGCGCACCGAGGGCGGGCGTTTGGCGATCCAGGCGGCGAAGGCGGCCAGCCCCAGCGCGGCGGCATCCGTCACCATGTGCCCCGCATCGCCCAGCAGCGCCAGCGATCCCGCCTGCCATCCCGCCATTGCTTCGACGGCGGCAAAGGCAAGGGTGAACACCAGCGCCCACGTCAGATTGTTGTGGATATGGTGATGATGGGTGTGGTGGTTCATGGAGGCAGTGGTGAGCAGAGCCCGCAGGGCGCGATCCGCCTCGCACCGGATGCGAAACATCCGGTGCGAGGCGTTTTGCTTATGCGCACTGCAAGCTATTTATTGAAACGCGCCAGCGCCGCCAGGATTTCGGCCTTGGCTTCCGCTTGGCCCACCCAGCCTTCCACCTTGGCCCACTTGCCCTTTTCGAGGTCCTTGTAGTGTTCGAAAAAGTGGCCGATCTGCGCCAGCAGGGATTGCGGCATGTCTTCCGGCGATTGCGCATTGGAGTAGAGCGGCGAAAGCTTGTCCACCGGCACGGCGAGCACCTTGGCGTCGATGCCGGATTCGTCGGTCATTTTCAGCATGCCGACCGGGCGGCAGCGGATCACCGAACCGTTGATCAGCGGCACCGGAGTGACGACCAGTACATCCACCGGATCGCCGTCTTCGGAGAGCGTGTTGGGGACGTAGCCATAATTGCAGGGGTAATACATGGCGGTGCCCATGAAGCGATCGACGAACAGCGCGCCGCTGTCCTTGTCGATTTCGTATTTCACCGGGCCGCTGTGCGCGGGGATTTCGATGATGACGTTGATGTCGTTGGGAACGTCGCGTCCGGGGCTGATGTTGTGCAGGCTCATGGCGGATTTCTCTCGTGTGGTTGAAAATTCAGGAGCCGCCATTATACCGGCACTGCCGACGGTAAACCAATGTCGCTTGTACGCGCAGCGTTAGTTGAAAATTGTGATTTCCTTGCATAAAGTTCATTGACTTAAACATATCACTCAGAGTAGTTTAGGCAACTGGAAAAAAGCCGAAAAAACTTCTTTCTTAAAATTGAGTTTTCGATTTACAAGGCAAAGCAGGCGTGACGCTGAAATGTGCGCAACAAGAAGCTGAAGCGCTGTTGACGTAGAGAACCGATTCAACAATCAATAAGCCAGAGAAAGGGAGTGCAAACGCCGCTATGAGAATTGTACTTTTAGGAGCGCCTGGTTCGGGAAAAGGCACGCAAGCCAAGCTGCTCGTCGAAAAACATCATATTCCGCAAATCTCCACCGGCGATCTGTTGCGCGCCGCGGTGGCGGCGGGAACGCCGCTGGGGTTGCAAGCCAAGGCCGCGATGGATGCCGGACAACTGGTGTCGGATGAGATCGTCCTGGGCATGATCGAGGAACGGCTGGGACAGCCCGATGCCAAGAAAGGATTCATCCTCGATGGTTTTCCGCGCAACATTCCGCAGGCCGAGGCATTGGATGCCATGCTGGAAAAGGTCCGGCAGCCGCTGGAGATCGGGCTGCTGAT
The DNA here is from genome assembly GCA_033717875.1 of Gammaproteobacteria bacterium. Lineage (GTDB taxonomy): Bacteria > Pseudomonadota > Gammaproteobacteria > Ga007554 > SBBG01. The sequence continues at coordinate 105,158 of JADDKJ010000002.1, read as the reverse complement.
TGACGTCGATTTCGAGATTCTGTTGCAGCGCCTCACGGGGCGCCGCACCTGCGAATCCTGCGGGCAGACCTATAACATCTACACTTCTCCCTCCAAGCTCGACGAACGCTGCGACAAATGCGGCGGCAATCTGCGTCACCGCGCCGATGACAACGAGGAGACCATCAGCAACCGTCTGCGGGTTTATGAGGCCCAGACCGCCCCGGTGGTGGCGTACTACCGTAATCAGGGCAAGCTGTGCACCGTGCAGGGCGTGGGGGAAATCAAGGACATCTTCGCCGCGATCCAAAAAATCATCAGCGAGCCGATGCCCGCGCCGGTGCCGAAACCCGCTGTTGCCGCCAAGCCTGCCGTGAAGAAACCGGCGGTTGCTCCCGCGGCGGCGCCCCAAAAAGCCCCGGAGAAGAAAGCGGCTCCTGCCGCCAGGGAAGTTGTTGCCACTGTCAAAAAAGAGGTTAAAGCCGCTGTGAAAGCTGTCCAGAATGTTGAGAAAAAGGCCGCTGCCGCCGCCACCAAAGCGGTTGCCACCGCCAGGAAAGAGGTTGTCGTCGCTAAGAAGGCTGTGGTGAAGGCCGAGAAGAAAGTGGTCAAAGCCGCTGCCAAGGCTGTCGCCGTGGCCAAGAAGGAAGCCGTTGTCGTCAAGAAGGCTGCCGTGAAGGTCGAGAAGAAAGTCGTCAAGGCCGCCACCAAGGCCGCCGCCACAGTCAAGAAAGAGGCCAAGGCCGTCGCCAAGACAGCGAAGTTCGCGCAGAAGAAAGTGGCCAAGACCGCCAAGGCATTGGCTGCTACCTTGAAGAAGGCGGTGGCGAAGAAGGCTCCGGCCAAGAAAGCCCCGGCGAAAAAAGCGGTAGCGAAGAAGGCGGTAGCAAAGAAGACGGCGGCGAAGAAGGCGCCCGTCAAGAAGATGATCGCCAAGAAGGCACCCGCCAAGAAGGTTGCTCCGAAGAAGGCGATTGCGAAAAAAGCAATAGCAAAAGCCGCACCCAAGAAAGGGGCGATGAAGAAGGCGATGCCCAAGGCCGCGCTCAAGAAGGCAGCGGTGAAGAAAGCCGCGCCTGCCGCCAAGGTCAAGGTGGCGCCCAAGAAGAAGGTTGTCGCCAAGAAGGCCGGCAAGAAGAAGTAAGTAGTGCTGGTTTCCCTGTCTTCCGCTGGTGGAGGCAGGGAAACTTTTCTCGTCCTTTCTAATCCCGCGTTCTCTCGCGGCCAGTATGCTTGGTATTTCGAGGTAACTTCCGATGGCTAACCCAGCCGCCAAAGAAGGCGTTTTCCCCCGCCGGCGTATGCGCCGTATGCGGCGTGACGACTTTTCGCGCCGCATGATGCGTGAAACTGTACTCACCGCGGATGATCTGATCTGCCCCGTTTTCGTCCTGGAGGGAAGTGGCAAGCGCGAGGCGGTCGCCTCCATGCCCGGCGTGGAGCGGGTGAGTATCGACGAGTTGCTGAAAGAGGCTGCCGAACTGGTGGGGCTGGGCGTGCCGGCGGTGGCGCTGTTTCCGGTGACACCGCAGGACACGAAGACCGAGGATGCCCGCGAGGCCTATAACCCGCAAGGGCTGGCCCAGCGCGCGGTGCGCGCGCTCAAACGCGAATTCCCCCAACTTGGGGTGATCACCGATGTGGCGCTGGATCCCTTCACCACTCATGGCCAGGATGGGTTGATCGGTGAAACCGGCTACGTCATGAACGACGAGACGGTGGCGGTGCTGGTCAAGCAGGCGCTTTCCCATGCCGAGGCGGGGGCCGATGTGGTGGCGCCATCGGACATGATGGACGGCCGCATTGGGGCGATCCGCGACGCGCTGGAAGCCGCCGACCATATCCATACCCGCATTCTCGCCTATTCCGCGAAGTACGCCTCTAGCTTTTATGGTCCGTTCCGCGACGCGGTGGGTTCGGCCGCCAATCTCGGCGGCGGCAACAAATATACTTATCAAATGGATCCGGCCAACAGCGACGAGGCCCTGCACGAGGTCGCGCTGGATCTGGAGGAGGGGGCGGACATGGTGATGGTCAAGCCTGGCATGCCCTACCTTGATATCGTCCGTCGCGTGAAGGACGAATTCGGCGCGCCCACCTTCGTTTATCAGGTGAGCGGCGAATACGCCATGCTGATGGCGGCCAGCCAGAATGGCTGGTTGAACGAGCGCGCGGTGGTGCTGGAGTCGCTGCTGTCGATAAAGCGCGCCGGAGCCGATGGTATACTCACCTATTTCGCCAAGCGTGCGGCGGGATGGCTGAAGGGTTCAATGTAGGGCGGGTTAGGTGCTCTTTTCGGCGCCGTAACCCGCCAGCCGTGCCGACAGGCACTCATTCAAAAAACAGCTTGTGTGTTTCGCGCGCTACATTTTATAACCCGCTGAACAGCGGTTTCCCATCGCTTTCTTCCTTCACAGCGGCGATTCTTTTCTTCGTTGCCAGCAGGTGTTGAATTTCCAGGGGCGGCAGCGGCCGCTCGATGTGATAGCCTTGCGCCATGTCGCAGCCGAAGGCATGGAGTGCATCCAGGTGCCCTTGTGTTTCCACCCCCTCCGCGACCACCTTCAGCCCGAGGTTGTGCGCCAGATCGATGGTGGCGCGCACGATCGCGGCATCGTTGTCGTCATGCAGCATGTCGATGACGAACGACTTATCGATCTTGACCTCCGATACCGGCAGTTTTTTAAGGCGCATTAGCGACGAATATCCTGTGCCGAAATCGTCGATCGAGATTTTTATGCCCATGGCGGCCAGCCGGGCAAAGGTCTCCTGTGTCTGGGGTGTGTCGGCCATGATCGTGCTTTCGGTCACTTCCAGAATCAGGGTGCAGGGGGGGAATGCGCGATGGCGCAGGATATTCTCGACCTTATCGGCGAATTTGCTATCCAGCAGGCTCAGAGGCGAAAGATTGATGGCGATATTGATGCACCCCTTTTTGTCCGACAAATCCTTGCAGTGCTGCGTGCTGATTTCGATGATGCGCAGCGTCAGGGCATTGATGATGCCCGCGCGCTCGGCGAGCGGGATGAAATCGGCGGGCAGGATCAGCCCGCGCTCGGGATGGCGCCAGCGCGCCAAGGCTTCGACGCCGCAAATCTCGCCGCTGTGCAAATCGACCTTGGGCTGATAAAACACCTCGATCTCATCGCGTTCGAGACCCTGTTTCAATTCCGTGGTCAGCGTCAGCCGGTCCACGCTGTGTTTGTCCAGATCGGCGTCATAGATGGTCAGGCCGCCGCCGCCATGTTTGGCGGCGTACATCGCCACATCGGCGCGGCGCAGCAGGGTGCTGGCATCTTCGCCGTGCTCCGGGAACAGGGCGATGCCGATACTCGCGCCGAGCGGCAGGGGCCGTGCATCGACAACGAAAGGTTCGTACAGGGCCTTGAGCAGTTTTTCCGCGATCAAAACCGCGTCATCGGCATCGACCTTGGGTAACACCACGGCGAATTCGTCGCCCCCCAGCCGCGCCACGGTATCGGACTCACGGATCACCTCGCGCAGACGCGCAGCGGTTTGTTCAAGAATGGTATCGCCCGCCTGGTGTCCCAACGTGTCGTTGACTTCCTTGAAGCGGTCGAGGTCCATCAGAAACAGCGCAAAAGGGGCGCGTTCACGCTGGCTGCCAAGTATCACCTGTTGCAACCGATCCTGCAGCAAGGCGCGGTTGGGCAGGCCAGTAAGGGTGTCGTGCAGGGCTTGGTGTTCGAGCGCATGGGCCTGAGTCACCAGCTTTTTGCGCATCAGGTTGAGAGTTTTGCTGCCGAGAATGACCAGGAACAGGGTCAGTGAAATATAGCCTATGCCAAGATATATTCCCCTCGTCTCCGTGCTGGCGATCTGCTCCTGGGTGGGGGTTTCATCGTATCCCAGCCGCAGCGTGCCGAGCAGTGTGCCGCCGTTGTCATATATCGGGACAGAGACATGATAGACCGAGTCGCCGTATTCGCCGAAGAAGAAATCTTCCTGAAAATTTTCTTCTATGTCCAGCTGGCCGGCGCTGGCAATAACCTTGTTTGACGTGTCCAGTGCGGCGAGGGAAACCACACTGCCGCTCAACATCACTTCTTCAAACAGGGTCTGCAGCTGCGCCGGGCGTGGGTCCCGTCCCGCCAGCACGGCGAGCAGATGGGAGCCGGCGCGTGCTTGATTGATGAACAGCGACTGATAGCCTTGCTTGACGATATAGAGCACGCCGGCAAACAGCAAGGGGATCAATATCACGTGTATGATCACCACCCCCGCCATCAAGCGGCCGACCAGTCCCCGTGAAAGGCCCGCTATTCCTGTTGGCTTGGCCATAATTCCTGGACTATCTTCAGTCCCATTCTGGGTTGTGCGTCCTTGGCCCACATGTAGCTGACGGAGCCAGGCCGGCTGCGCAGGGCGCTGATCAGTTGCCAGGGGTCGGTGTATTCCTGGGGAAGGGGGTCGCCTACTTGGCGTGAGTGAGCCACTAAGTGGTGTTCATAATTGTAGGAAGACATGAACACTATTTTTTGCAAGAACATCTGGTGGAGGCGAGGATCGGTGAGATTGATCAGCGGTTCAATGCGCAGGCCATCCTTCACGACGACGATGCCAAGAAACAGTTTGCGCACCTCGGCGGGTGTCAGGGCAGGGACATAGGATGTCGCGCCGGTAACCAATACCATGTGCCGTGTTTCACCAGCTGTGGTATGTCCGAATGACATCCACAGGCAGGCGATGCAACACAGGCTGGCCAGAATTCGCCGGATGTTTACGGTTGGATTGCGTTCCATTGCATCAATGTTCAAATTGGCGTACATCTTCCTGTAATTTGAATAACGCAAAAATCATACCTGATATTGCGGTTTGCGTTATCATTTTTTACCGTTGATCCGATAGAAACACGATGTTGTCTATGAATGCCGAGATGATGAGCGCAAAACCCGATCACTACGCCGTTATGGGTAACCCCGTCGCCCATAGCAAATCCCCTCAGATTCATACCCTGTTCGCGCGTCAGACCGGTCAGGATCTGGTGTATACCGCGATTCTGGTGGAGCTGGGACATTTCGCCGAAGCAGTGGCCGGTTTTGCGGCGGCGGGCGGCAAAGGATTGAATATCACCGTGCCTTTCAAGCGCGAGGCGTGGGAGCTGGTGGATGAGCGCAGTCCGCGCGCCGCAAGGGCGGGCGCGGTGAATACCATTCTGTTTCGTCCCGAGGGGGGAAGGTACGGCGACAATACCGATGGCATCGGTTTGGTGCGCGATCTGCGTGACAATCACGGCATAAGGATCCAGGGGCGGCGTGTCTTGTTGCTCGGGGCAGGCGGGGCCGTGCGCGGCGTGGCCGGGCCGTTGCTGGAAGAGCGGCCGGCGCAACTGGTGATCGCCAATCGCACGGCGGACAAGGCGGTGGAATTAGCCAAAGAATTGACGGATTTGGGGAAGGTTGCAGGATGCGGCTATCAAGATCTTGACGCGGAACGCTTCGATCTCATCATCAATGGCACGGCCGCCAGCCTCAAGGGCGAGATGCCACCCTTGCCTGCGACAGTGCTGGCTGCCGGAGGCTGTTGCTACGACATGATGTATGGGGCGCAGCCGACCCCCTTCATGAGATGGGCCATCGAGCACGGCGCGCAACAGGCGCTGGATGGCCTGGGTATGCTCGTGGAGCAGGCCGCCGAAGCGTTTTTTTTGTGGCGTGGCGTGCACCCACAGACCCGGCCCGTGGTAGATGCCTTGCGGGCGCAGCTTCTTTAGACGCTCAACCGTCTTGCTGTGGTTTTGCGCCGCGAAGGGTGTTTTCTACCCGCGGCTGGGGCGGGCCGCGCCTGCATGGGTACAAACTGCAACGGTTTACTTATCATGCCTGGTTTCTTCAGAAGATCCGCCAGGGTATACCTGTCGAGTATGGCAAAGAAGTTTGTCAGTGCGCTGTTCAGCACGTCTATCAGGGTGCATACATTATAGGCGGGGCAATGCGTCGTCTGCGGATTGAAGCACTCGACGACATGGAAATTTGGTTCTGTGTGGCGCACAACATCGCCAATGTTGATTTCCTCTGCCGGCCGCGCCAGAGACATGCCGCCACCCTTGCCGCGGACAGTATGGATGTAACCGCAGACAGCCAGATTATGCACCACCTTCACCAAATGATTGCGCGAGATCTTGAAGTAGTCGGCAATTTCGTTGATGGTCGCCTTCTCGTTTTTGTGGATGCCGAGATAGAGCAACACCCGCAAAGAATAATCTGTGTATAAGGTCAGTTGCATGGCGGTATTATTTCATTTGCATATTGCTGATTCTATATTTTGTTTCTGATTATAACCATACGTCACTTGCGACTTTTCTGAAAACTTCCGTATCCTTGCCATCTGCGCCAGAGTCAAAAACCATTCGCGATCATTGTGGCACATTAATTGCTCAAAATAACCGCGCGCATTACATGGTGATGAAAAATCGTCACTTTATGGAAGCGCTGAATAATTCCATCCTGGAATTCTCAGTGGCACTTCCATGTGCCGTAAGGAGGCGCTGATAAATCAGCGCCTCCTTATCTTTCTGCGCAAACGCTTTGCCAAGTCATCTTTGTGAGTGATTTCCCTTGGCGCGACGATCGTAATTCCACAACAACAAACGTGAACAAGGAAATGCGTATATGAACATGAGGATAGCGACCGCCTGGTCCGCCGCCGGCGATCCAGAGCAGGCGATTTCCGGCGCCTATAATCATCTTGTTGAGCGTATCGGCGGCGCTCCTGATTTGCTCCTGTTGCATGGCTCGGCCACGTATGACTGGACGCGGGTATTAAAACGACTGAACGAATTGGCGCCCGGCATTCCGGTTCACGGCGGCACGTCATGTCTGGGCGTCATGACCGAGGATGGTTTCCACAGCGAGCATGGCGTGGGATTGGGGTTGTTGGGGATTGTCGATCCTGATGGCAGCTATGGCATCGCAGCCGTGGAGGTGGGCAATGACCCGTATGCCGCAGCGGCAGAGGCCACGCAATGCGCGCTGAGTCAGGCCGGGCGGCCTGGCGAGGTACCGGCGATGATCTGGATTTTCACTGTGCCCGGTCACGAGGAGCAGATTATCAGGGGAATCGAAGGTGTGGTCGGCGGTAACGTTCCAATGGCCGGCGGCAGCTCGGGTGATAACACCGTGACCGGGGAGTGGCAACAGTTCGCCAATGGTCGGGTATACCGGGATGCGGTAGTGATCATGGCGATGTTTCCCGGCAGGGAAGTATGTTTTGCCTTCCATAGCGGTTATGAGCCCACCGACTGCAAAGGCAAGGTCACTCGGGCGGAAGGGCGGACCCTCTACGAGATTGATGGCCGTCCTGCGGCAGAAGTTTATAACGAATGGCTGGGAGGCACCCTCTCCGATGCGCTGTGTGAAGGCGGCAGCATTCTCGGGCGCGTTGCCCTGCATCCCTTGGGTAGGGTGGTGGGCGCGGTGGGAGGGGTGCCGTATTTTATCCTGGCGCACCCGGATCAGATTAGCGAGGGGCATGCCTTGACCCTCTTTGCCGACGTCACAGTAGGTGATGAGCTGATTCTTATGCGGGGGACGCCCGCAAGCCTTGCCAGTCGCGCTGGCCGCGTTGCCGCATGCGCCTTGCAGAACCATGGTGCCCGGGCGGAAGAGGCTAGCGGGGCATTGGTGGTATTTTGCGCCGGTTGCATGCTGACGGTGAAGGAACGCATGGATGAGGTGATAGGAGGGCTGCGCAGCGCCCTTTCTGGCAAACCTTTTCTGGGGGTGTTTACGTTCGGCGAGCAGGGTCGTTTTATCGGAGGTGAAAATCGTCACGGCAATCTCATGATTTCAGTGCTTGTTTTCGGGGGCTGAATCACATGAAAAATAGCAGCATGGCCGAACAGCTCCATGAGGCGCTGATTGATCTGGAGCGTGCCCGGAATCGGGAATGCGAGTTGCGCCAGGAATCCGAGGTGCTGCTCGGCGGGTTGCAGGCATTGGCGCTCAATCAGGGTAAGGCGCCGCTGTTCGAGGAATTGATCGCGACATCACGCACCATTGTGCCGTTTCGCGATGCTTTTATCCTTGTCCGTGATGTCGATGGTTCATTAAGGGCGGCCGCCGCTACGGCGCCTGTCTATGCCCGTGCCGTATGGCAAGCGGGTGCGCTGTTTGATCGTGTCCTTCGCGGCAAGCCGGCAGCCGTCTTCGACATCGAGCAGGTGGAAGAGTGGCGGACGCAACCGGTGGCATTGCGCGATGGCGTGCGCTCGGCATTGCACGTCCCGCTGGATGACGGGCAACAGGCCGCATTACTGGTCTACACCCACGACGAGCGCGGGTTCTTTGGTCAGAAGCATCTCAAATTGGCGCATCGTTTTTCCCTGCTGGCCGCCCAGGCGCTACGCAACGACAGCCTGAAACAGGCGCTCATGGAGCGCGAGCGCTTTTTTGCCTTGTCGCTCGACATGATGGGCATTATCGATTTCGCAGGTTATTTCAGCCAACTCAATCCCGCCTGGTCGGAGACGCTCGGATACGGCGCCGAAGAAATCAAGTCGGGCTACTTTTTTGAGATCGTTCATCCCGATGACCGGCCCTTCACCCTGGAAAAGCTGGCCCAGCTGACCCTGCTGGGACATGACAAGGTATATTTCGAGAATCGTTGCCTGTGCAAGGATGGTTCGCACAAATGGCTGTGCTGGGCCGTGACGGCGTTCCGCGATGAGCAGCTCTACTATGCCGTTGCCCGCGATGTCAGCGAGCGTAAAATGGCGGAAGAGCGTCTGCAGCACGATGCCTTTCACGATACCCTGACCGGCTTGCCTAACCGGCTACTGTTCATGGACCGCCTTCGTCACGCCATCAGGCGTAGCAAGCGGAGCGGGGATTACACTTTTGCCGTGCTGTTCGTGGATCTGGATCGCTTCAAAATCGTCAATGACAGCCTTGGTCATCTGGCGGGTGACGAATTGCTGGTTACGGTATCGAAACGGATTATCGAATCTCTGCGCAACACGGATACTGCTGCGCGGCTGGGTGGGGACGAGTTCTGCGTGCTGCTGGATGATGTCAAGGACATGTTCGCCACAATAGCCGTGGCTGAACGGCTCCAGAAGCAGATATCACGGCCCGTCGTCATCGATGGGCACGAGGTATTCACCACGGCCAGCATCGGTGTCACGATCAGTTCGACCGGCTATGATAGCCCCGAGAATATGCTGCGCGATGCCGATATCGCGATGTATCGCGCCAAGGCGGCCGGCAAGGCATGTCATCGGGTGTTCGATGAGAGCATGCATGCCCGCGCCTTGGCCTTGATGCGCCTGGAAGGCGATTTGCGGCGCGCTATAGAGCGCCGGGAATTTCTCGTTCACTACCAGCCCATCGTGGCCTTGAACAGCGGCCGGTTGGTGGGCTATGAAGCCTTGGTGAGATGGCGTCATCCCGAGCGCGGCCTGGTTTTGCCGGGCGAGTTCATTCCTCTTGCGGAGGAGACGGGTTTGATCGGGGCGATAGGTCAAGAGGTATTGCGGGAGGCTTGCCGACAGCTCCAGGAATGGCGTGTCCGGTATGCTGATTTGTCGCCCTTGTTCGTCAGTGTGAATCTCTCAGGCAAGCAATTCGCGCAACCCGACTTGCCCGGTCAGATTGGACGCGTGCTCGAAGAGACCGGCCTGCCCGCCGATTATCTCAAGCTCGAAATCACCGAGAGCGTGGTGATGGCCAATGCCATGTCCGCCAGGGGAGCGCTGACGGTGTTGCGGGCGATGGGATTACGTTTATCCATCGATGATTTTGGCACCGGCTATTCTTCGCTCAGCTATTTGCACCGCTTTCCGCTCGATACCCTCAAGATCGACCGCTCGTTCGTTCGTGACATGATGGAGATCGCCGAGAGCCGCGAGATCGCCAAGTCCATCCTGTTGCTGGCGCATGGGCTGGGCATGAACGTGGTGGCCGAAGGTATAGAGACGGAAGCGCAGTTCAGTGAATTGCGTGCCCTGGGGTGTGAATATGGCCAAGGTTATTATTTCGACAAACCGATGGAGGCGCAAGCCGTCGAGGCCATACTGGCCGAGAGGCGCTCAGCGGTAGCGGCCGAAGCAGCCTGTGAGGGAAGGAAAGATCAGGAATCCTCCGGTATTTGCTCGGTGCTCTATGGTTGCGCTATTTGCCATTTTCAGCGTTCGCTGACTGGGACATCGGCATCTGAGTTTCCCGGCGCTGTTCCAGGTGTTCCATGATTTTATAGGTCAGCTCTTTCGTGCCTTCGCCCTTGATTGCGCAGATGCGGAACACCGGCCCGCTCCAGTCCAGCCTTGCAACGATTTCCCGGCAGCGCGCCTCGCGCTCTTCTTCAGGGAGCAGATCGATTTTGTTCAGCACCAGCCAGCGTTCGCGCGCGGCGAGTTCCGGGCTGAATTTTTGCAGTTCGGCTTCGATTTTGCGCACATCATCCACCGGATCGGAAACCTCTCCCAGCGGGGCGGCATCGACCAGATGTAGCAGCAGCGTGGTGCGTGACAAATGCTTGAGGAACTGGATACCCAAACCCGCGCCTTCGGCGGCGCCCTCGATCAGTCCCGGAATGTCCGCCACGACAAAACTGCGGTGCGGTGCGATACTCACCACGCCAAGATTAGGATGAAGCGTGGTGAAGGGATAATCCGCCACCTTCGGCCGCGCCGCCGAGATGGCGCGGATCAGGGTTGATTTGCCGGCATTGGGCATGCCCAGCAGACCGACATCCGCCAGCAGTTTCAGCTCCAGCCGCAGACGGCGTTCCTCGCCGGGTGTGCCGGGCGTGGATTGGCGCGGTGCGCGGTTGATGCTGCTCTTGAAGCGGGCATTGCCCAGACCATGAAAGCCGCCCTTCGCCACCAGCAGCACCTGCCCTGGCGCGACCAGGTCGCCGATCACCTCATCGGTGCCGGCGTCGATCACCGCCGTGCCGACCGGTACCTGGATATGCGAATCGGCGCCGCTCTTGCCCCTGCAATCCCTGCCCATGCCATTCTGGCCACGCTCGGCGTCGAATCGGCGGGTATAGCGGAAGTCGGCCAAGGTATTCAGGCCGCTGTCGGCGATCAGATAGACGCTGCCGCCATCCCCCCCATCGCCACCGTCCGGGCCGCCCAGGGGGATGAATTTTTCACGGCGGAAACTGACGCAGCCATTGCCGCCGTCTCCGCCTTTGACATCGATGGTTGCTTCGTCGACAAATTTCATGGTTCAGACTGAATGAAAATAATCCTGAAAACACGGTTGTACCGCAGAGGACACCGAGGACGCAAAGAGGATCAACATGCCTGAGTTGCGGGGGTTCGGATGGGCACAAGGCGATCCATGTCACATCTCCGCGCTCTTCGCGCCCTCTGTGGTTCAGCCGGTTATTCTAAACAAAAAGCCCCGTGCAGTGACGGGGCTTTTTGCGGATGCCTTGCCGAATCGCGATATCAATCCGCGATCACGCTCACCGTCTTGCGGTTCTCGGGACCCTTGGTGCCGAAAACAACCGTGCCGGGCGCTGTGGCGAACAGGGTATGATCGCGGCCGCAGCCGACATTCACGCCGGGGTGGAAGTGTGTGCCACGCTGCCGGATCAGAATGTTGCCGGCCAGCACACGCTGACCGCCGAAACGCTTCACGCCCAGTCGTTTTGATTCCGAATCGCGGCCGTTGCGTGTGGAGCCGCCTGCTTTTTTATGTGCCATTGCTGTGTTACCTCAGTAGTAGGGTGCGCCGTGCGCACCTGCGTTGAGACGCACTCCTGCGAAACAGGTGTTGCCGTAATTTAGAGTCTTAACCTAGCCGCTGATGCCGGTGATTTGCAGTTCCGTGTAATGCTGGCGGTGTCCCGCCTGCTTGCGGTAGTGCTTGCGGCGGCGCATCTTGACGATCTTCACCTTGTCGCCGCGGCCGTGCGACTTGACGGTGGCGGTGACTTTGCCGCCCGCGACATAAGGCGCGCCGACCTTGATATCATCGCCGTTGGCGACCATCAGCACGTTGTCGAGGTCGATAGAAGTGCCTGCCTCGACCGGCAGTTTTTCGACCTTCACCACATCACCCTCGGCGACCCGGTATTGCTTGCCGCCCGTCACGATTACCGCATACATGATTGTTTTCTCCAGAATTCTTGCCACTCAAAGCAAGCGCAAATGATCCTGCGCGCTTTAAATAAACGCCCATTTTAGCGATCCGATGGGCAAAGGTCAAACACGAAAACGAACTAAAGAGCCATCCCCTTTCAAAATTTACGCTTGTAAGGCGCTGATTCAAGCTTCTACAATGGCGAGATGCAAAACACAGCCAATTACTACTATAACAAGCCAATGATGAACATTGAAAACGTGCACGCCCTGATCGCGGACGACATGCGCGCCGTGGACGGCGTGATTCGCGGCAGGCTGCATTCGGAAGTCGTGCTGATCAACCAGCTCGGGCATTACATCATCAATAGTGGCGGCAAGCGCCTGCGCCCGCAACTGGTGCTGCTCAGCGCCCAGGCGTTCGGCTACCGGGGCCGGCATCACATCGATCTTGCCGCCATCATCGAATTCATCCATACCGCGACGCTGCTCCATGACGACGTGGTGGACGGCTCGGAGCTGCGCCGTGGCCGGGAAACCGCCAATGCCATCTGGGGCAACGAGGCCAGTGTGCTGGTGGGCGATTTCCTCTATTCCCGCTCTTTCGAGATGATGGTGGATGTGCGCAGCATGCGGGTGATGGAGATCCTGTCTCACGCCACCAACACCATCGCCGAGGGCGAGGTCATGCAGTTGCTCAATTGTCATGACGCCGACACCACCGAGGAGCGCTATCTCAATGTCATTCACTGCAAGACGGCCAAGCTGTTCGAGGCCGCGGCGCAACTGGGGGCGGTGATCAGCGGGCGTTCGGAGGAGGAAGAACGGGCAATGGCCGCCTATGGCATGCACCTGGGTACGGCGTTCCAGCTCATCGACGATGTGCTCGATTACAGCGCCTCGCCGCAGGAGATGGGGAAAAATGTCGGCGACGACCTGGCCGAGGGCAAGCCTACCCTGCCACTGATCCACGCCATGCGCGCCGGCACTCCGGAACAGGCGGCCGTCATCCGGCAGGCCATCGAGCACGGCGGGCGGGAAAATATCGCCCAGGTCACAAAAGCCATTGAATCTACCGGAGCGATCGCGTACACTGCGCGCTCGGCTCAGGCGGAAGCCCGCAAGGCCGCCGAGGCACTTGCGGTTATCCCCGATACGCCGTATCGGGATGCCCTGTATGCACTGGCCGAATTTTCCGTAACCCGCACTTATTGAGCCGTTGACCACGGGGTGTAGCTCAGCCTGGTAGAGCACTAGCTTCGGGAGCTAGGGGCCGGAGGTTCGAATCCTCTCACCCCGACCAATAACGTCGGAACAGTATGAACCTTCTCCGCTTCATCCTCCTGGTAGTCGTGGTTTGGCTGGTATTTCGCCTGGTCAAGCGTTTCCTCAATCGTCCTTCCAAAGACTCATCCCGCATTTCATCGAAGCAGCCGGGCGACATGGTGCGCTGCGAGCAGTGTGGTCTGCATATCCCCAAAATCGAGGCCATGCGCGACGGTGAACATTATTATTGTTCCCGGCAGCATCTTGAAGAGAGCAAGGGTAAACATTCTTCGTAGGGTGCGCACGGTGCACCCTATTGCACGGTTACCCGGAATTTCACCGTCGCCGATTGACCCGCCGTCAGGGCGATACCGGATACCGTGACCGTACTCGAGGCATCCGAATCCGCGACGCTGACATAGGAAATGGCTTTGGTGACGCCGGAGTTGACCACGAAGTTCCAGCGCGTGCCCGGCCGCGCCGGAGCGCAGTGACAGCAGTTGTCTCGAAGCGCCGTTCAATGTTGCCGTGCCGTTGGTGGTTGTTGTCGAACCTGCCGTGAAGGTCATTTCACGAAGACCATTTATAATATTGTGATGTTTTTCACGGGGGCGGATCGGAATGGTTGATATTCTCGGCATCATGCACGTTACATGGATAGTGGCCGATCTCGACCGGTCGCGGCGTTTCTATGAGGGCGTGCTCGGCCTGCGGCCGGATGAATCGCGGCCCGATCTGGGCTATGCGGGGGTCTGGTATAACCTGGGGTCAGGGCAGCAGATCCATCTCATGCAACTGCCCAATCCTGATCCTGTGACAGGACGGCCTGTGCATGGTGGGAGAGACCGTCATGTGGCGCTGGCGGTGGGGGATCTTGAGGATCTTGTGGCGGCGCTGGAGCGAGCGGGTGTGCCGTTTACACGATCCGGGTCCGGGCGTCCCGCGCTGTTCACTCGGGACCCGGATGGAAATACCTTTGAGTTTATCGTTGAGACGTAGGGTGCGCCGTGCGCGCCATCTATGATTATGGCGCGTAGTGTATGAGACGCACCCTGCGAAATCCGATCTTTTTCAGCCGCCTGATAACGTCTGGTGGGCGCGCTGTAACAGTTTGTTGGTGTCGTCGCCTTTGATCCAGCCAGCCACGCCGCAACGCACATCAACATTGACAGACCGGCCATCGGCGGTGGCGATAGCCAGATCGGAAATGCGGTTGTGAAGTTTGGTGGCCAGTTCCCGCGCGGCGGCCTCGGGGGTTTCCGGCAGTATCAATAAAAATTCGTCGTTGTCCATGCGCCCCGTCATGTCGACCCAGCGCACCTGGTCTTTGAGAAATTGGCCGATGGCCACCACCGCCCGGTCCGCGCTGCTATCGCCATCGGCGCCCAGGCGAGAATAGTTGGCGATTTTCAGCACGATGACGGACAGCGGGTTTTCATAGCGCCGGCTGCGCGAGACCTGTGGTTCCAGTGCCTGCACGATGGCGCGGCGGTTGGGCAGCGAGGTGAGGGGATCCTGAAGATCGTGCTGTTCCCTCAGGCGTTCATTTTCTTGCTGGAGTTGCTGCTGTGTGGTGACGTCGGCGTAGAAGCGCACGTTTCCCTGCCCTCCCTCCAGCGTTTGGCGCCAGCATTTCAGCCAGCGTGCCGGGCGCGCTCCGCTCTGCGGCAGATGAATGAGTTCTTGCGGGTCGTACAGGCATTTCCTGATATCCTGGGCAAGATCCGCGTCTTCTGTGGTGAGTTTCGCCGCGGGCATGCCGAGGAAAGTCTCGAGCGCCCGGTTGACCATCACCAGCCGGTTCTGCGCATCCAGCAGGGCGACGCCAAAAGGCGCGCTCTGCAAAATGGTTGCGGCAAGGGTTGAATTGAGTGGCTCTGTCATGGCGCAACGCCCTCCCTCTGTTGTTTGATCCAGATCAAGGTATAGACTACCTGAAAATAGTATCATCGGTCACAAGTGGAAAAACTTTAGGGCACTTCTAAAAATTCGCTGAAGTCACGATTGCAACATCCCATGAGGAAACAACACCATGTCAAAAAGGCCGGAACATATTCATGCCCCCGTTGTAGGAGCGCCCGATCCCGAATTGCGCACTTCCTTGGTTATCGAGGAATCTGATGAAGACTTCGAGGTGTTGGAACAGGAGGCGCCGGAAACAGGGGTGTGTTATTTCAACGATATAGCATACCGGGAGGGGCAGCGCATATGCAGCGGTAACGAATTGCTCCGCTGCCAGAGCGGCGCCTGGGTGAGGGAGGGGTCGTGTTACCCGGATAATCCATAGCGGATCATCAAAATAATCCACTAGTGGCCGATAACACCCTGGGGCAACTGTGGTTTGAGTAAGGTATCCGGGGTGAAACTGGCGGATGTAAACGCGGTCAAGCGGCGTTTTCTGGCGATCAATCGCGAGCGGTTGCGGCGCGCACAGGATTCACTGCGCGAGCGGCAGCGCGATTTTCTCGATTTGTTGCCTTTGCTGTTTCATACCAATCACATGCTGTTGCCGGGCTTCATCTCGACCCGGACGCCGGTGGGTGTTTCCGATTATTCGCCCGACAGCCGAGCGCTCGAAGCGGCGAAGAAAATCACTCGCAATTTCACATATAAGCGCAAGGCCCTGCGGCGCTACGATATCCTCTCGATTTTTCTGATGGGCAGCAGCGGCACCATCGCCCATTCAGGAAAGAGCGATTTCGACATTTGGATCTGTCATCAACCGGATATTGCCGACGAATCGCTCGATGAGTTGCGAAGAAAGGCCGGCGCGATAGAGCGATGGGCGGCGCAGCTCGATCTCGAAGTCCATTTTTTTCTCATGAATGCGGCCCGTTTCAAGGCGGGCGGACGAGGCGAATTGTCCAAAGAGGGCAGTGGCAGCGCTCAACACTCCTTGTTACTGGAAGAGTTCTATCGCACGGGCCTACTGCTCGCGGGCCGTTATCCGGCATGGTGGCTGGTGCCTCCCGGTGAGGAGGATGGCTATGATGACCATCTCGCTGCCCTGAAAAATTCCTATGCGGTGCGTGAAACGGAATACATCGATTTCGGCGGGATACCACAGATACCCGCGGAAGAGTTTTTTGGTGCGGCCTTGTGGCAGCTCTTCAAGGGTATTGATTCACCTTATAAATCAGTGCTAAAGCTGCTGTTGATGGAAGTCTATGCCCATGAATATCCCGCCAGTGACTTGCTTTGCCAGCGTTTCAAGAAGGCGATTTACGAGGGCGAGACATCCCTGGACAGGCTTGATCCTTATATCATGCTCTACGCCAGGATTGAGGAGCATCTGACAAAGGCAGGAGAAAAAGAACGGCTCGAATTGTTCAGGCGCAGTTTTTATTTCAAGGTGAATGAAAAACTGAGCGTGGCGCGCACAACGGGGAGGGACGGCTGGCGTCGCGATCTGATGAAAGATCTTGCCCGCTCCTGGGAGTGGGACGATGCCTATCTCGAGATGCTCGATGCGCGGCCTTTGTGGAAAATCCATCGCGTGCTCAGGGAGCGCAGGATACTCACCAATGAGCTGACGCAAAGCTACCGTTTCCTGTCCGATTTCGCCCACGAACATGCGCGGCTGGCGATGATCAATCAAAAGGATATGAATATTCTGGGGCGCAAACTGTATGCCGCATTCGAGCGCAAGGCGGGCAAGGTCGAAATCGTCAATCGCGGAATATCGCAGAATCTTCAGGAAAGTCATTTGACTTTTTGGGAGACGGGCTTCGATCCTGGGCAGGAGAATTGGGCGCTTTATATCGCCCCCTTAAGTTCGGTTGAAAGCGGCGGCACGCAACCCATTCGGCGGTCTCACAGTGTGATCGAGCTTATTGCCTGGTGCCATTTCAATGAAATGATGGATGGTGCAACGATATTGGGGTTGCATACGCAAAAGAGCGATCTTGCGCCAAAAGAGCTGCGCGCATTGCTCAATCGTTTTCAGCAGCTTTTTCCGAATACTGATGAAAACGAGACGGGCATGGAGGAGCTGTCCCGTTCATCAACCATGGTGACGGCGGCATTGTTCGTCAATGTGGGTGTCGATCCGATGGCGGTGCATACACGCCAGGGACGGCATTACATGAGCAACAAGACGGATGCGTTCAGTTATGGCGGGATGGGCGAGAACCTTGCGCTTACCTTCGATCTGGTGGTGATGACGAGCTGGAAGGAGGTGTTGACCTTCAGGTATCTCGGCATGGATGGCCTGATGAGTTGCATCGCCGAATATATGCGCTGGAATCCGCCGGCGCAAGGCTATCCGTGTGCGCCGTTCTCGATACATTGTTTTTCGGTGAGTCATGGTGTCACCATTGAAAAAAGAACCGAGGAATTGTTCGATAGCATCAAGCGTTTCTTTTATGGTGGTTTTCCTGGCCAGGAAAGGCATTATGTGTTGTCCGTGGAGCATCTTTGTCATTACGTTCTATGGACGGAAAGAGACAGCTTGCGGTACCGGCGAATCGAGTCTTACCCGGAGCTGCTGACTTTTCTTGGCGAGGAAAAATCGACGTATGCTCATGTCGGAATCGACAATCATGCTTTGCGTGATACGCCGTTGCCGCAGATATTTTCTGTCAACAAGCCACAGGTCATCCAGATGTTTTATCAGGCCGGCGCATCGCATACTGATGTCTATGTGCTGGATGAATATGGTTCGCTGTATTGCCAGACCATCGAGTCCTGTGAAAGCGCCGCGCTGATCAATCAATTCACCTTGTTTTTCGATGCGGTGATTCGCCGCCGGCGTCTGCTGGATTTTTCAGCCGCGAAGCCGTTCGACGTGATCGAGATTTATCAGATAAGGAAAGACGATCTGGGAAAAACGCTCCTGGTGAAGCAGGAAGCGTTGCGGCAAAAGCAGTTGAAGGGCTATCTGAGCATTCAGGTTGTCGCCAACAGGCTAAGTGGCGATAAGCTGGCATTCACCATCTACTGTGGCGATCATGAGTTCAGTTCGTTGGCGCACGGCAATAACCTGTTTCGTGAAGTGGCCAGCCAAGTGCTCAAGCTGCGCCGGAGCGGAGAGCGCTATCCGATTTATATTACCGACATCGACTTACCGCACTCCGGTTCCGGTAGCGAGCCGGAAAGGCTGCCGACGATTCACTTTCTCAGCCACAAGAAATATATCGAAGGGAAGCTGAACGAGGCGCTGGCGGAGATAGAGGATAGGAATCTCTGATGTGCCAGAGGTTCCACGGCACAAGGATGTGCCGGCTCTGAGAATTCCAGGATGGAATTATTCAGAGCTTCCGATATCAAACGCCCAGTACCTTCCGCAGCCAATCGCTGATATCCTGAATTTGCCGGGGGCACAACGTATGCGGCATGGGATAGCTGTGCCACTCGACCGGATACCCCGCTTCACGAAGCGTCTTGCATGACATTTCGCCATAGACCGGGGGTATGATGTTGTCTTCCGTGCCGTGCATCATCATGATGGGTATGTCCGCATTGGCGGGGTGCGCTTCCGCGTGCAGACGGGTGTGCAACGGCAGGTACGTGGACAGCGCCAGGATGCCCGCCAGCCGCTGTGGCTGGCGCAATCCGGTGTGGAGGGCGATGGCGCCGCCCTGGGAGAAACCCGCGAGTACGATATGATGAGCGGGAATGCCGCGCTCGATCTCGCGTTGTATCAATGCCTGGACCATCCGTTCCGAGGCGCGGATGCCCTGCTCGTCCTCCCGTTGCGGTATGTCGCCGCTGAAAATGTCGTACCAGGCGCGCATCACATAGCCACCGTTGATGGTTACCGGTCGATGAGGAGCGTGAGGAAAGACGAAGCGCACGCCGGTCTCCCTGGGTAAGTGGAGTTGCGGGATGATGTCGATGAAATCATGGCCGTCGGCGCCCAGTCCATGCAACCAGATGACGCTGGCGGCGGGAGGAGTTTCGGGGTCGATTTCGACGGATGGGAGGAGTTCTTGAGCCATGCGGGTGTCCCGGTATTCGATGGCGCTGAGCATATCCTACGGAAAAGAGGGCGCGCAACCGATATACTGAATACGAGGCTTTGATAGAAGGAGATCTCCCATGATGGCCAGCAACAATGCTCCTCGGGTCAAGAACGACGATGTGATGTATCGCCTGCTGCGCGATGGACAAATCGCCGAGTTCAATCAAAAGAAGGCGCAAGGGGCCAAGGTCGATCTGGTCAATTGCGATTTTCGCGGCCTGGATCTGCGCGGTCTGGACGTCCACGGGCTGGATCTGAGCGGCTGTTATTTCCGCCAGGCCGATCTGCGTGGCGTCGATCTCAGTAAGGCTCGTCTGGAAGGGGCCAGCATCCATGCCACCAAGATCGCCGGCGCCTATTTTCCGGCTGAGCTGACTGCGGAAGAGATTACCCTGTCGTTGTTGCATGGAACGCGGATGCGGTATATCAAATAAGCGGCCCTCATGTAATCTTTTTATTTTTCAAGGTGATATCAGCGTTCCGCGCAAGCCGCGGATTAGCGTTTATAATGTTTGTCTGTTAAGGAGGCTCTGAATAATTCCATCCTGGAATTCTCAGCGCACGAAAAGCAAAAATGTGATTTTTGCTTTTCTCCATTTTTCAATCACTTGGAGTGATTGAAAAATGCCGGCACATCCTTGTACCGTGGAACCTCTGAATAATCAGAGGTTCCTTAAGCATTTGAAACGCGATACTGATGCCATGACTCCCGGTTTTGTCCATCTCCACGTCCATACCGAATACTCCCTGGTCGACGGCATCGTGCGCGTCAAGCCGCTGGCGAAGGCGTGTGCGCAGGCGGGGATGGCGGCGTGCGCGGTGACCGATCAGTCCAACCTGTTTGCGATGGTGAAATTTTACCGTGCGGCCATGGCGGCGGGGGTGAAGCCGATCATCGGGGTGGACGTATGGCTGCACAACGAGGTGGAGAATGGCCAGCCGTCGCGGCTGGTGTTGTTGTGCCAGAACCGCGAGGGCTATCTCAACCTCACCCGCCTGCTGTCGCGCAGCTATATCGAGGGGCAACAGCGCGGCATTCCCACGCTCCGCAAGGACTGGCTGAGTGGCGCGAGCGGCGGGCTGATCGCGCTGTCCGGCGGGCGCGCCGGCGATGTCGGGCAGGCCTTGCTGGCGGGCAACCGCGCGGTCGCCGAGGCGCTGCTCGATGGCTGGAAGGCGCTGTTCCCCGACCGCTACTATATGGAGTTGCAGCGCACCGGGCGGGAGCACGAGGAGGACTATCTGCACGACGCGGTCGATCTGGCCCAGGCGCGGGATGTGCCGGTGGTGGCGACCAACGATGTGCGCTTCATCAAGCCTGGGGATTTCGAGGCGCACGAGGCCCGGGTGTGCATTCACGAGGGACGGGTGCTGGACGACCCGCGCCGCCCGCGCCGCTATTCCGAGCAGCAATATCTCAAAACGCCGCAGGAGATGGCGGAGCTGTTCGCCGATCTGCCCGAGGCGCTGGAAAACACCGTCGAGATCGCGCGCCGCTGCAATCTGGAGCTGACGCTGGGCAAGAACTTTTTGCCCGATTTCCCGGTGCCGGAAGGCATGACCATGGACGCCTACTTCCGTGCCTGCGCGCGTGACGGACTGGAGAAGCGCCTGGCCTTCCTGTTCGATGTCCAGGCGCCGGAATTCGAGCAGCGGCGCAAGGCTTACGACGAGCGCCTGGCGCTCGAGCTCGATGTGATCATCAACATGGGCTTCGCCGGTTACTTTTTGATCGTCGCCGACTTTATCCGCTGGGCCAGGGAAAACGGCGTGCCGGTAGGGCCGGGGCGCGGCTCGGGCGCGGGCTCGCTGGTGGCCTATGCGCTGGAAATCACCGATCTCGATCCGCTCCGCTACGACCTGCTGTTCGAGCGCTTCCTCAATCCCGAGCGTGTCTCGTTGCCCGACTTCGATGTCGATTTTTGCATGGACGGGCGCGATCGCGTCATCGAATATGTGACGGAGCACTACGGTCGCGACCGCGTGTCGCAGATCATCACCTACGGTAGCATGGCGGCCAAGGCGGTGGTGCGCGATGTCGGGCGCGTGCTGGGCCATCCTTACGGCTTCGTCGATCAGATCGCCAAGCTGATTCCCTTCGAGCTTGGCATCACGCTCGACGACGCGCTGGAGAAGGAAGAGGTATTGCGCACGCGCTACGAGCAGGAAGAAGACGTGCGCGCCCTCATCGACCTGGCGCGCTCGCTGGAGGGGCTGACACGCAACGCCGGCAAGCATGCCGGTGGCGTGGTGATCGCGCCCTCGGCGCTCACCGATTTCACGCCGCTCTACTGCGAACAGGGCGCGGCGGGGACGGTGACGCAGTTCGACAAGGATGATGTCGAGGCGATCGGCCTGGTGAAGTTCGACTTCCTCGGCCTGCGCACGCTTACCATCATCGATTGGGCGCTGAAGAACATCAACCGCAGCCGCGCCGCACAGGGTGAAGAAGCGCTGGACATCGCGCGCATCCCGCTCGATGACGCGCGGGCCTACACCCTGCTCAAACGCTGCGCGACAACGGCGGTGTTCCAGCTCGAATCGCGCGGCATGAAGGACCTCATCAAGCGTCTGCAACCCGATTGCTTCGAAGACATCGTCGCGCTGGTAGCGCTGTTCCGCCCCGGTCCGCTGCAATCCGGCATGGTGGATGACTTCATCAACCGCAAGCACGGCCGCACCCGGGTGGAATACCCGCACCCCGCACTGGAGCCGATCCTCAAGCCCACCTACGGCGTGATCCTGTATCAAGAGCAGGTCATGCAGATCGCCCAGGTGTTGGCTGGTTACACACTGGGATCGGCGGACATGCTGCGCCGCGCCATGGGTAAGAAAAAGCCCGAGGAGATGGCCAAGCAGCGCGCCATTTTCGTCGATGGGGCGAAGAACAACGGCGTCGAGGAAAGAGTCGCCACCTATATCTTCGACCTGATGGAAAAGTTCGCCGGCTATGGCTTCAACAAGTCGCACTCTGCGGCGTATGCTTTGTTGTCATACCAGACCGCGTGGCTCAAGGCCCATTATCCGGCTGCTTTCATGGCGGCGGTGCTGTCCGCCGACATGGACAACACCGACAAGGTGGTGACGCTGATCGACGAGTGCCGCGACATGAAGATCGAGGTGCTGCCGCCGGATATCAATACCTGCGAATGCGCCTTCGCGGTGAACGGCGAAAGCAGCATTCTGTATGGGCTGGGGGCGATCAAGGGCGTGGGGGCGGCGGCCATCGAGGGCATGATCGCCGCTCGCCGGCAGGGGCCGTTCGGCGATCTGTTCGATTTCTGCCGCCGCATCGACCTGCGCAAGGCCAACCGGCGTGTGCTGGAGGCGTTGATCCGCGCCGGGGCGATGGATAAGCTGGGAAAGAACCGCGCCACCTTGATGGCCTCGTTGACAGCCGCCATCCAGTTGGCGGAACAGCATTCGCATAACGACGCCGTGGGACAGGACGACTTGTTCGGCGGTCTGTCCGGCGAGGACGGCGCCGTGCATAAAGGTCAGACGGCGGCCTATGTCGAGACGCCCGAATGGAGCGACGACCAGCGTCTGCTCGGCGAAAAGGAAACACTGGGGTTGTATCTCACCGGTCATCCCATCGCCCGTTACGAGCCGGAACTGGCGCGTTTCATCACCGCGCGCATCGTCGATCTCAAACCCGGCCGCGATCAGACGGTGGTGGTGGCGGGGCTGGTGGTGGCGATGCGCACCATGATCAGCCGCAAGGGCGATCGCATGGCCTTCATCACCCTTGACGATCGCAGCGGCCGCATCGAGCTGGCGGTGTTCTCCGAAATTTTCCAGAAGTCGCGTCACCTCCTCATCAAGGACAAGTTGCTGGTGGTGGAGGGCGTGGTAAGCGTGGACGAATACTCCGGCGGCTTCAAAATGAGCGCGAACAAGATCCACGATATCGACCAGGCGCGCGAGACCTATGCCAAACGGCTGGTGATCGATGTCGATGAACGCCGCGCCGGGAATGGTTTTACCGGCGAGCTGGCGCAGTTGCTCGGCCCCTTCCGCGAAGGTGTCTGTCCCATCTGGATCGACTACCGCACGCCCAGCGCCCGCGCTCAGCTCGCCTTGGGCCAGGAGTGGTGCGTGCATCCCACCGACGAGCTGCTGCATCGTTTGAAGGATTTCGCGGGGGCAGCACAGGTGAGAGTCGTTTATTAAAGGCTGAAAAGAGATAAAGAGAAAAGTGAAGGCTGTGTGGGGTATAATTTTCCTGGTCTTTAACTTTTCTCTTTTCTCTGTTTCTTATGAACCTGAACTTTCTTGAATTCGAACGTCCCATCGCCGAGCTGGAGGCGAAGATCGAAGAGTTGCGTTACGTCAGTAACGACAACGAGATCAACATCGGCAATGAAATCGCTCGTCTCGAGGCGCGCAGCAAGACGCTGACCAAGACGATCTTTTCCTCGCTGACCGCCTGGCAGACCGCGCAACTGGCGCGCCATCCGCAGCGGCCCTACACGCTGGATTACGTGAGCCGCATCTTCACCGACTTCGAAGAGCTGCATGGCGATCGTACTTGCGCCGACGACCTGTCCATCGTCGGTGGAGTCGCTCGTCTGGAAGGAAAGCCGGTGATGATCGTCGGTCAGCAGAAAGGGCGCGACACCAAGGAACGGGCGAAACGCAACTTCGGCATGCCGCGCCCCGAGGGCTACCGCAAGGCGCTGCGCCTGATGCAGATGGCCGAGCGCTTCAAGTTGCCGCTGCTGACCTTCATAGACACCCCTGGCGCCTATCCCGGCATCGATGCCGAAGAGCGCAACCAGAGCGAGGCCATCGCGCGCAACCTGTTCGTCATGTCCGAACTGCGCATCCCCATCATCTGCACCGTGATCGGCGAAGGCGGTTCGGGTGGCGCGCTGGCCATCGGCGTGGGCGACCATGTGCAGATGCTGCAATACAGCACCTACTCGGTGATCTCGCCGGAAGGCTGCGCCTCCATTCTGTGGAAGAGCGCGGAGAAGGCGCCCGAAGCCGCTGAGGCGCTGGGCATAACCTCCGCCAAACTCAAGGAGCTGGGTCTGGTCGACCACGTCATTGAAGAGCCGCTGGGAGGGAGCCACCGCGACCCGGATGCGATGGCAGAAAGGCTCAAGGCCGTGCTGGTGAGCGAGCTGGACCGCCTGAACGGAATGGATGTCGACAAACTGCTGGAAGCGCGCTACGCGCGTCTGATGCGGCATGGGCATTACGCCTCCGCGCGCAAGTGAGCAACCGCCACCTGCTGATGCCTTTCTTGAGCGCCTTCTTGGCGCACTGAACCACCTGCCGCCCACGCGACGCTGGTGGGTCGCCTACAGCGGCGGCCGTGATTCCACTGTGCTGCTGCATACGCTCGCTGGTCTTCGCCCCTTACTCCCTGCCGATTTGGAACTGCGCGCGGTGCATGTCGATCATGGCCTGAGCCGCCACTCGGGAGAATGGGCGCGCCACTGCGAGGCGGCGTGCGCGGTGCTGGGCATTCCCTGTCAAACATTGCGCGTCAATGCCAAACCCCAGCCCGGTGAAAGCCCCGAGGCGGCCGCGCGGCAGGCGCGTTACCGGGCCATTGCCGCGCTCATCGAACCGGCTGATGGCCTGCTTACCGCGCACCACCAGGATGATCAGGCCGAAACGCTGCTGCTTCAACTGCTGCGCGGCGCAGGGCCGCACGGTCTGGCTGCTATGCCCGCGCACGTGCCTTTTTCCAAAGGTTTCATCGCCCGCCCACTGCTCGGGTTTGCGCGCGATGAACTGGCCGCTTATGCCGCGCAACATAGTCTGTCCTGGATCGAAGATCCGAGCAATTCCGATACCGGCTTTAATCGCAATCACCTGCGTCATGCGGTCATGCCGCGCCTCACAGAACGTTGGCCAGCCTGTGCCGCCACGCTGTCGCGTGCCGCAGGCCATGCCGCCGAAGCGGCCGTCTTGCTGGACGCGCTGGCTGACGGCGATTTGCAAACCATGCGCAGTTCCCGCCCCGATACGCTTGCCGTTACCCCGTTGCTGCAACTGAGCGCGGCGCGCGCTCGCAACGCGCTGCGCCGCTGGTTCAAAAAACTCGATCTTCCCGCGCCGTGGACATCCCATCTCGATCGCATCCAGACCGACGTGCTGCGCGCCGCCGAGGACAGCATGCCGTGCGTGCGCTGGCCCGGCGCAGAGGTGCGCCGCTATCGCGATATACTTTACGCCATGCGCCCCTTGCCGCCGCACGACCCAGGCGCTGTGTTGCAATGGGACATGGCGCAGCCGTTGACCCTGCCGGACGGCAGCCTACTGACCGCGCGTACCGTTATCGGCGGCGGTCTCAAGACATCGCTCTGTCATGCTCAACCCGTCACCGTACGCTTCCGCCAAGGCGGGGAACGATGCCGCCCCGCCGGGCGCGGCCATACCCATGAGTTGAAGAAACTCTTCCAGGAACGCGGCATTCCGCCCTGGCAGCGCGAGCGCATTCCGTTGATCTTTGTCGGAGATCAATTAGCGGCGGTGGTGGGCCTGTGGATCTGCGAGCCGTTTCAGGCGGAAGGAGGCGAGGAGGGGATTGTGGTGGAGTGGAATGATCCGTATCCACGGCCGATAACAGTATAAGGCGCCTCTATCGAAGTACCGCGCCGCTCAGGAGGAGGCCATGCCATGATGCTTCATTCATTCGACTCACTCCGCGTCGCCATCCGCGCCGTCTATGGCGCGGATGAAGCTACCTGTATCGAATCCCTGCTGAACGAGGCACGGCTGGACGACGAGGCCGCGCGGCGCGTGCAGGCGCGAGCGGCTCGACTGGTCGCCGCTGTGCGTGCGAAGGGCAGGGAGCAGGGGCTCGATGCCTTTCTGCGCGAGTACGATCTTTCTTCCGAAGAAGGCGTGATCCTGATGTGCCTGGCCGAGGCGCTGCTGCGCATTCCCGATGCCGAGACCGCCGACCGGCTGATCCGCGACAAGTTCTCCCAAGGGCAATGGGATGCGCATCTGGGCCACGGCCATTCCCTGCTGGTCAATGCCGCGACGTGGGGTCTGATGCTGACCGGGCGCGTCGTCAAGTTCGAAACGGTCACGCCACAGCGCATATCCGTCGTATTGGAGCGCTTGGCGGTGAGAAGCGGTGTGCCATTGATTCGTCTGGCGCTAAAGCAGGCGATGCATATTCTGGCGCAGCAGTTCGTGATGGGCTCAACCATAACGCAGGCACTCCAGCGCACCCAGTCCGAAGGTGGCCGAGGTTATCGTTATTCCTTCGACATGCTCGGCGAGGCGGCGCTGTGCGCCGGCGATGCCGGGCGTTATTTCGCTGCGTATTCCCAGGCCATCGATACCCTGGCCGACCCTGATCGAGGGGGTGATGTGTTCAGCGCACCGAGCATCTCGGTGAAACTTTCCGCATTGCATCCGCGTTACGAAGCTGCCCAGCGCGAGCGCGTCCTGGACGAACTCGTGCCCAGGGTGCTGGCACTGGCGCGGCAGGCCAGGGCGGCGGGTATCGCTCTCACCCTGGATGCCGAAGAAGCGGAGCGTCTGGAGCTGTCGCTGGATATTTTCGAAGCCGTGTTCCGTGATTCGTTCCTCAAGGATTGGGAAGGATTCGGTCTTGCCATACAGGCTTACCAAAAGCGCGCGCCCGCTGTGTTGGACTGGCTGGCCGCCGTGGCCCGCCGTGAAGGGCGGCGCATCCCGCTGCGCCTGGTGAAAGGCGCTTACTGGGACAGCGAGATCAAGCGCGCCCAGGTGCAGGGGCTGGCCGGTTACCCGGTATACACGCGCAAGGCCGCGACGGATGTTTCGTATCTCGCCTGCGCGCGGCGGCTGTTCGCGGCGCAGGATGCTTTTTATCCGCAGTTCGCCACGCATAACGCGCATACCGTGGCCTATATCCTGGAACTTGCCGGGCAGGGTCGCAATTTCGAATTCCAGCGCCTGCACGGCATGGGTGAGGCGCTGTATGGCGAGTTGCTGGGCAGCGATGGGTCCGGCGTGGCTTGCCGGGTCTATGCGCCGGTGGGCGGCGAAACCGATCTGCTGCCCTATCTAGTGAGGCGGCTGCTGGAGAATGGCGCCAACACCTCTTTCGTCAATCGCATTGTCGATGAGCGGTTGCCCGTCGAGCAGGTGATCGCGGATCCGGTGGACGAGCTGAACGCCCTTGCGGACAAGCCCAATCCGCGCCTGCCGCTGCCCGTCGATCTGTACGGCGCGGAGCGCCGCAATGCGCGTGGCGTCAATCTCGCCGATCCCGTCGAGGTGGAGAATCTCTATCAGGCCCTGCATGAGCCTTTGACGCGCCGCTGGTCAGCTGCCCCCATCGTCGGCGGCAAAGAATTTTCCGGGTCGCTCCAACGTGTGCATGATCCCAGCGATGGCCGCCGTGAGATCGGTGCGGTGGCATTGGCCGATACCGCGATGGCGGAACAGGCGCTCCGGCTCGCGTCCGCCGCTGCGCCCGACTGGGACCGCACGCCCGCCGCAATGCGCGCGCAGATCCTGGGGCGCGCCGCCGATCTGTTCGAGCAGCGCCATGTGGAGTTCATCGCCTTGTGCGTGCGCGAGGGTGGCAAGACCGTGCCCGATGCGCTGGCCGAGGTGCGCGAGGCGGTGGATTACTGCCGCTACTATGCCATGCTCGCGCGGCGCGATTTTGGTGCGGCCAGCACCTTGCCTGGCCCCACCGGCGAATCCAACCGGCTCAGCCTGCATGGCCGCGGCGTTTTCGCCTGCATCAGCCCGTGGAATTTTCCTCTCGCCATCTTCATCGGCCAGATCACCGCCGCCCTCGCCGCAGGCAATGCCGTGATCGCCAAGCCCGCCGCCCAGACACCCTTGATCGCCGTTCACGCGGTGCGCCTGCTGCACGAGGCCGGTGTGCCGGGCGACGCGCTGCATCTGCTGCCGGGCCGGGGCAACGTGGTGGGCGCCAGGCTGGTCACCGATCCGCGCGTCGCCGGCGTGGCCTTCACCGGCTCCACCGAAACGGCGCGGGCGATCAACCAGGCGCTCGCCGCCCGCTCCGGTCCCATCGTTCCCTTCATCGCCGAAACCGGCGGCCAGAATGCGATGATCGCCGACAGCTCCGCCTTGATCGAGCAGGTGGTGAGCGACGCCATCCGCTCCGCCTTCAACAGCGCCGGACAGCGCTGTTCGGCGTTGCGTGTGCTGTTCGTGCAGGAGGAGATAGCATCGCGCGCCATCGGCGCACTGGCTTGCGCGATGGACGAGCTGCGCATCGGTGACCCCGCGCGACTGTCTACGGACATAGGCCCCGTGATCGACGCCGCCGCCAAGGCGAACCTGGAGACGCACGCGCAGCACATGTCAGCCCAGGAAAAAATCATCCGCGAACTCGTCCTCCCCCCAGGCACGGAACACGGCACGTTCTTCGCCCCGCGCGTGTTCGAAATCGACAGCATCACGTGTCTCGAGCGCGAGATATTCGGTCCCTGCCTGCACATCGTCCGCTATTCATCGAACAAGCTGGATCAGGCGATCGAAGCGATCAACAACACAGGCTACGGATTGACGCTCGGCATTCACAGCCGCATCGAAGAAACCATCCGCCATATCCAACACCGTGCGCGCGTCGGCAATATCTATGTCAATCGCAACATGATCGGCGCCGTCGTCGGCGTCCAGCCCTTCGGCGGCGAAGGACTGTCCGGCACCGGCCCCAAAGCAGGCGGCCCGCATACGCTGCCGCGCTTTGCCGTGGAGCGGGTGGTCAGCACCAACACCGCCGCCGTGGGTGGGAATGCCGCGCTACTGGCATCCGAAAATCCGGATCAGCTTCAAGAAGATTAAACAAAGCGTCCGATAACCTTTCTGGCAGGAAAATCCTACTTGGAATCTCAGGAATTTTTGCTAGACTGGAAGTGCTGTACCGGAGCTTTGTGGTCCGTGCATGTTGAGTGGTAAGTTCCGATACATGGGCAGTTGTAGGGTGCGCCGTGCGCACCGCAATGGCGTTGTCCGTACCCCGGTGTCTCGCGGTGCGTGAGACGCGCCCTGCGATTCCGTAGTGTTCATTGTAAGGGGATGGTTATGCATTCAAGCAAGCAGAAGGATGTCGATGAGCTTTACCGGGTGAAGGACATCGCGCCGGCGATTATCGGTATTATCACGGTGATTATTTGCGGCGTATTGTTCGCCAGATTTGTGACATCCTACGCGGGATTGTAGTTACCCGTAAATAAAGCCTCGGAGCGTTAAACTCCGGGGCTTTTTTAATGGCTGGGATTTACGTGGGGTACCCTAACCCGAATGTTTCATAAATTCGGGCCAAAGAAAAAGGCCGCTTATAGCGGCCTCTCATTTGGTGCATCTTTCAGCTTGTTAGCGGACAGAGCGCATATCCCGATGCAGTATACAAATTTTATTCTATACTTTTATTGAATGGGAAATCAACTCAAGGAAAAAAATATGTTACCCAAAATGCATTACCGGCTGGCTCTGGATATGGGTTCAACATCCGTCGGCTGGTGCATGATTCGTCTGAATGCCAATAATGAACCCGTAGCCATTATTCGCATGGGGGTACGCATTTTTTCTGATGGGCGAAATCCGGAGGACGGCAGCTCATTGGCGGTTACCCGCCGCAATGCACGCCAGATGCGTCGTCGCCGAGACCGGTTGCTCAAGCGCAAAGAGCGAATGCAATCCGCCCTCACCAAATTGGGCTTTTTTCCTCAAGACGAAAACCAGCGTCGTGCGTTGGTTAATCTCGACCCCTATGCCCTGCGCAAGAAGGGTTTGTACGAAGCGCTGAGTGGTCCTGAATTCGCCCGTGCTCTGTTTCACATCAACCAGCGGCGTGGGTTCTTAAGCAACCGCAAAACGGATAAAAAAGACAGCGACAGCGGCGTTCTCAAGAAAGCCATCAGGGATTTGCGCGAGAAGCTGGCTCGGGAAAGCTGTCAGACGCTCGGCGAGTGGCTTGCAAAACGTCATGAGGCGCGATTAAGCGTGCGCGCTCGATTGCGCGGCAAAACACAGAAGGACAAGGCCTACGACTTCTATGCCGACCGGGCCATGATCGAACATGAGTTCGACACACTTTGGGCCAAACAGAGCAGCCTGAATCCGGTGCTTTTCAACGATGCGGCGCGCGACGAGATTAAAGACGTGCTGCTACACCAGCGCCCCCTCAAGCCTGTCCGCCCTGGCCGTTGTACCCTGCTGCCGGACGAGGAGCGCGCGCCGCTGGCATTGCCAAGCACGCAGCGTTTTCGTATCTACCAAGAGGTCAATCACTTGCGATTGCTTAGCCGTGACTTGCGCGAGCAAAAGCTGACGCTGGAACAGCGAAATCGGGTTGTTGACCTGCTCGAACGGCAAGGCGATGTCCGGTTCACAAAAATTCTCAAGGTGCTGAACCTGCCAGGCACAACCAAATTCAATCTTGAAGACATCAAGCGTGACCGGCTCAAGGGCAACGCCACGTCAGCCGCCCTTTCCAGGGAAACCGCATTTGGCGAGCAATGGCACACCTTTGATCTCATACTGCAAGATAACGTAGTGGATCGGCTGTTAAACGAAGCCAGCGAGTCAGCACTCGTGAAATGGCTACAAGAGAACACCGGAGTGGATGAAGCCGCGGCTGAGCGGATAGCCAACAGTGGCCTTCCCGAAGGGTATGGCAGCATCAGTCGCGTCGCCCTGGCACGGGTACTGCCCGAGCTTGCCAAGGACGTTGTTGTTTACTCCGAGGCCGTTACTCGTGCCGGGTTTGATAGCCATAGCGAGCTCTCACACGCGCAGCAGACCGGCGAAATCATGGACTCCCTGCCCTATTACGGCATTCCCTTACGTCGCCATGTCGCCTTTGCCAAGGATAATCCGCGTAATGATGAAGAGCGCTATGGAAAAATCGCCAATCCCACGGTGCACATCGGCCTGAATGAATTGCGAAAGGTGGTGAACGCGCTGATCAAACGCTACGGCCATCCGAGCGAGGTGATTGTGGAGGTGGCGCGCGACCTGAAATTGAGCCGTGAAAGAAAGTTGGATATCCAGCGTGAGCAAAAGGAGCGGCAGGATCTCAATGACAAGCAGGTCACCGAAGCCTGTGCTGTACTCGGATTGGTTTCCGCCAATCTTGACCGCGCCAAGCGCCGCGAACTTTCCCATAAAATGCAGCTTTGGGTGGAGCTGAATCCAAAGAATGTGGCCGATCGCCGATGCCCTTACACCGGCGAACAGATCAGTATTGAGCGCCTGCTGTCCAGCGAGGTGGAAATAGAGCATATTCTGCCCTATTCAAAGACGCTGGATGACAGTCTGAACAACAAAACCGTATCGTTGCGACGCGCCAATCGCGACAAGGGCAATCGCACACCTCATGAGGCATTTGGCGAACGCCTGGCGCCTGAGTACGACTATGAGGCCATTCTCCAGCGCGCGGCGCTCATGCCCAAAGAAAAGGCCAAACGTTTTGCGCCGGATGGTTACCAGCGGTGGCTCAAGGAAGACAAAGACTTTATTGCCAGGGCGCTGAACGACACGGCCTATTTCTCGCGCATTGCCAAGGAATACCTTTCACTGATCTGCCCGCCCAACAAAGTGCGGGCCATTCCTGGCCGCATGACGGCGCTGCTGCGGGGGAAATTTGGGCTGAACCAACTGCTTTCCGGCTCGGAGGCGAAGAATCGTAACGACCATCGACACCACGCGCTGGATGCCGCCGTCATCGGAATTACCGATCAGGGTTTGCTGCAACGGTTCGCCAACGCCAGCGCCAGCGCTCGTGAGAATCAGCTCAACCGGCTGGTGGAGGAAATGCCATTGCCATGGCCCAGCTACCGGGAGCATGTTGCGCGGGCATTGAATCATATCATCGTGAGTCATAAGCCGGATCATGGCTACCAGGGTGCCATGCACGAGAAAACGGCCTGGGGCTTGCGTGGCGATGGTGTGGTAACTCGGCGAGTAAGGCCGGAAGATGGTGGGCCGCGTCAGCGCGAGTTCAAGAACAGGAGTCTCGTCGCCATCAGTAGCACACATGATCCGCAGCGCCACGGGCTGGCTGAGGATGGGCAGCCGCGTGCGTACAAAGGCTATGTGGGTGGCAGCAATTATTGCATCGAAATCTGGCGAAATGAGAAGGGCAAGTGGGATGGGGATGTGATTTCGACGTTTGAAGCCTATCAATTGATTCGCAAGCACGGAGAGGTGGAGGGGTTCAAGAGGCTAAGAAATCCGGCGTACAGTCAGTCGGACAAACCGCTGGTCATGCGATTGATGATCGATGACATGATTAAACTCGACATTGATGGCAAAGCGGTGACCATGCGCGTGGTCAAGATCGGAGGCAATGGCCAGATATTCATGTGTGATCACAATGAGGCCAATGTGGACGCCCGAAATCGGGACAAGGAAGATTCGTTCACGTATGTATCGAAGTACCCGGGCTCTCTCCAGAAGGCCCGGGGACGGCGAACCACCGTCTCCGAAATTGGTGACCTGCGCGATCCAGGCTTCAAAGGCTAAACACCATGATTGGCCGCATAGTCGAGGTCGCGGACGATCGGCGGCACTTGTTCGCTTCGCGTGGCTTCATGGTGGTGCAAGACACAGGAGGTGAGCGCAAGGAGCTTGGACAGGTGCCGCTGGATGACATTGCCGCCGTCATCGCCAACGCGCACGGCCTGAGCTATACCAACAACCTGTTGGTGGCGTTGGCCGAGCGCGGCGTACCTTTTGTGCTGTGCGCTGCCAACCATAACGCTATTGGTATGTTGTGGCCCATAGATGGCAACTTCCAGCAGGCCAAGCGCTTCGACGCGCAGCTCGCCGCCACCCGCCCCACCCACAAGCGGCTATGGGCGGAGGTGGTACGCAGCAAACTACATCAGCAGGCGGCCGCTCTTGAAGCGGCGGGCGCGCCTTTCGTGCCGCTTGCGGCGCTTGTGGCCAAGGTGCGATCCGGCGACCCTGATAATATCGAGGCGCAAGGCGCTCGCCGCTATTGGAACCTGTTGTTTGGCGATGACTTCCGCCGTGACCAGAACGGTGGCGGCGTCAATGCCTTGCTCAATTACGGTTATACCGTCCTACGTGCCGCCATGGCGCGCGCCGTGATCGCCGCCGGCCTCCACCCCACTTTGGGGCTGCATCATGCCAATGAAGGCAACCCCATGCGCCTGGTTGATGATCTGATGGAACCTTTTCGCCCCGTGGTCGATTTGCATGTATGGAAGCTGCAACGATCGGGGGAAAGCAGCATCACGCCGGACAGCAAGCGCACGCTGGTTCGCAGCCTGTACGACGACATGCAAACCACCTCGGGAGCCACACCCGTTATGGTGTGTATGCAGCGGCTGGCGGTGTCGCTGGCGCAGGTGTACCTCAAGGAGCGCGAAAAGGTTGATCTCCCACTGCCGGGGCTCCCGCTGTCCATGGCGGCGGATCTGGCTGATGATTGATACATCATGCTCAGCGGATATCGCCTAATGTGGATGGCCGTCATGTTCGATCTGCCCGTCGTGGAAAAGAAAGAGCGCAAAGCCGCGGCGGACTTTCGCAACAAACTCCTGGATATGGGATTCGAGATGGCGCAGTTCTCAGTATACATGCGCTTCTGCACCAGTCAGGCGCAGATCGATACCTACTGTAAACGAGTGGAGCAAGCCTTGCCGGAAGGAGGTAAAGTCAATATCCTGACCTTCACCGACAAACAGTATGAACGAATCATTTCCTACTATGGAAAAGCCAAGCAACCCGCGAAAAAATCACCGGATCAATTTGAATTGTTTTGATGCGCGCAGCCGTTTCCTGGCGCAAGAAAAGCAAAAACCCACCGGTGAATCAGTGGGTTATGCTATACGGAGTATACATCATCGGGATATGCGCGCTGGCCGGAACGGATCCTTGGCGACTTCGCGCTCGAATCGTAGTATACATCATCGGGATATGCGCGCTGGCCGGAACCTTCTTATTGTCATCGAGAAAAATGGGTGTAGTATACATCATCGGGATATGCGCGCTGGCCGGAACCCTCTACGGAGCGCATCGAATATCGCACGGAGTATACATCATCGGGATATGCGCGCTGGCCGGAACCGTAATGACCTGCAAGAACCTCGCGTAGTAAGTATACATCATCGGGATATGCGCGCTGGCCGGAACCCATCCAGATCGGACGGCAATTCGCGGTCTAGTATACATCATCGGGATATGCGCGCTGGCCGGAACCTGCATTGAGTGTTGCTACCGGGTTGACCAAGTATACATCATCGGGATATGCGCGCTGGCCGGAACCCCGGCGAATCCGCTGGGGATGATTTTCTTGCAGTATACATCATCGGGATATGCGCGCTGGCCGGAACACTCGTGCGCGTGGTATCGTGGGCCATTGAGGAGTATACATCATCGGGATATGCGCGCTGGCCGGAACGCGCGGGTTTCAGCGGGTGGATCGCATCAGCAGTATACATCATCGGGATATGCGCGCTGGCCGGAACCCGAGACTTGATAGATATTGTTCCCGCCTCGAGTATACATCATCGGGATATGCGCGCTGGCCGGAACACGATAAACCCCGGCCACTCGTAACGCCGAGTATACATCATCGGGATATGCGCGCTGGCCGGAACTAGAACGCATTGATGGCCTGCAATTCCGTCAGTATACATCATCGGGATATGCGCGCTGGCCGGAACGGCGCAGCGCGACTTGTTTATGATTGTACGAGTATACATCATCGGGATATGCGCGCTGGCCGGAACATCACCTATCACGCCCCCCCTATGTCTACTCATCTGTACACCTCATCATGGCTGCCGATGTCGAGCAGGAGGATTTCATGCTCGGTGATTCGCAGGGTGAGGGTGATACGATAGCCGTAGGTGAGGCTGACGGCCTGTATGCCTTGGAGCTTGCCGGTCAGGGGATGCAGTCGCAGGCTGGGTTCGAAGGGGTCGGTGTGCAGTTTTTCCAGGGTCTCGGCGAGACGGGGACGCAGGTCGGGGTGCCTGGTCAGGAACTTGCGGGCGCGACGGTCGAAGCTGGCGGTTGTGACGAGCGCCCAGCTCATTCGGCGGTTTTGTCCAGGTGCTTTAGGAGGGCATCAACACTGCTGTGCCGAAGGGTGCGACCAGCCTTGGCGTCTTCCAGCGAGGCCTTGATGCGGGCGAGGACGGCTTCTTCCTGCGTTTCAAGCAGTTCGTTGTAACGTTCTTCGGTCAGCACCACGTATTGCGGGCGGTTATTCTTAATGATGTGCACGGGGCCTTGGGCCAGTGCCTCGTCCACGGCAGCGATGCCGCGGCGCTTGATTTCCTGGGCGGGGATGATGTTCATGCTTAACTCCTGTACTCAATAATGTACCCATTAGAGCACTTTATTTGGTTTTTATCAAATCGCCAAGATTTCGCCCAGGTTTTCAAGAATCGAGTGCGTGCAGCCAAGTAGGGTGGAAACGCCTTTTGTGCCCACGCGCCATGCTGGCCGGAGCCGAATGCTTCAATGGTAGTATTGGCCGGGGAGTGCGCATCGTAAGAATTAGGCGCGCGCCACAGAAACCAATGGAAATGCCGATGGATTACGAATGGACGCAACAGCTAGATCAACGTCTAGCGATGGCCAATAAAGATGGTCTTCTGTCGGGCGCTCAATCTCGCAAAGTTGATCAATAGTTGCGGCTTTGAACCAAGGAAAATCGGTGAACGAAAGAAACAACTCCTCGTCGTCCAACAGCAGCCAGAGGCCATGCTTTGAAACATGGGTAACTTCAGCTTGGGAAATGGGTATTCCAGGCATGAATTATTTCCTCCAAATGAGTCGCAACAAGATTTTCGGCTTTCTTAAGCTGCTTCGATGAAAGACCTATACTCGTTGCCAAAGCCAACTCTGGGGTTAGCCAGAACTTTTCCTCGCCGTCCGGGTGCGAGACGTGTACGTACATTCGCGTTTCTTCGCGGGAGAAGAAAAAGAAGCGAAAGCTGCCTTCACGAAAGATCGTCGGTGCCATATTTTTATTTTAGCACCTGATGTATTACCCCCGCATTGAAAAGTAACCACTCCTTTCAGATTGC
Organism: Gammaproteobacteria bacterium; assembly: GCA_033717875.1. Classification (GTDB taxonomy): domain Bacteria; phylum Pseudomonadota; class Gammaproteobacteria; family Ga007554; genus SBBG01. The sequence continues at coordinate 68,881 of JADDKJ010000002.1, read as the reverse complement.
CTAACATCGGGATATGCGCGCTGGCCGGAACACGCTATAACCCCCGCAGCTCATACCACACCCGTCCCCCCATCTCATGCAGCGCATAGTAAGACGTTTGCAGCGCGTGCGCGGAAGGCAGCCAGGCGAATGCGCCACGTTCTATTGGCCAGGGGGTGACGAAGCCGGTGGGGGCGGGGATGACTGTGAGGCCTGCTTGTTCGAAAGCGAGCACGGAGCGTGGCATGTGCCAGGCGTGGGTGACGAGGTAAACGCGCCGGATGTGGGCTTGTTCAAGAAGGGGGCGACTGTGGCGGGCGTTTTCGAAGGTGGTGAGGCTTTTGTCTTCGAGCCATTTCACGGGCACGCGGAAGTCGTTGACCAGCACGTCTTTCATGATCTTTGCTTCGGGCGGGGTTTCACCGTGCGGGGCGCCGCCGGTGACCAGGATCGGCAAGCCGGTCAGCCGGTGCAGATGGGCGCCATAGCGCAGCCGTTCCAGGCCGAATTTGGATGCGGTGTCTCCGCCATATTCCGGTGTGTCATAGTTGCGCCCCGCGCCCAGCACGACGATCGCTTGCGCTTTGGGATGTTGAAGATCGGCGGCGGTGAGGGCGGGATAATCCTTTTGCAATGAATTCATCAGCCACAGCGCCGTGGCGGGGATGCTGAACAGGTATAAGGTCGTCAGGGAGAGCGCCAGCAGGGCCATGCCCAGCCGTTTTTTCTTGTGCAGCAGAGCGAGGCCGAGGGCGGCGAGGAGCAGATTCGCGGCAGGCGGCAGCACCAGCAACTCGGCGGCGCGCGTCAGCAATACGCTCACTCAGGTTCCTCGTCTTTGGTTTTCGTGATCCGCGCCACCGCGGCGATGCGTTGATAGCGTAATTGCTCGGCCAGCTTGTCACCGGTGTAGCCCTTTTCCACCAAGGGTTTGACCTCCACCGCCTGCGCCGCTCGCAGGGCGGCGCGGAACAGATCGGCCTGGGGATAAGGGCGCTCTTCGTAGCCCGGTCTGCCGCGCGAGTCGGCCTCGCACGCCAGCAGAAAGCCTTCGAAGCGTTGCGGGCGGCGGAAGGCGTCCAGCGCTTGCAGGGTGTCGAGCAAGGTGGAGGGCCGCAACTCGTCGGCGCGGTGGCAATGGGTGTGATAGCGCGCCGCCAGCACGGCGAGATCGCGGTAGTCGGCCGGTGCGCGCAGCCGCCGGCACAGGTTCAGCACCAGCGTCACGCCACGTTCTTCGTGGCCGAGGTGGCGTGGCCATTCCTCCGCCGGTGTGGTTCCCTTGCCGAGGTCGTGCATCAGCGCGGCAAAGCGCACGCACGGGTCGCTGGACAGGCGCACCGCTTGGTCCAGCACCATCATCACATGCACGCCGGTGTCGATTTCGGGGTGATGTTCGATGGGCTGGGGCACGCCAAACAAGCGGTCGATTTCGGGGAACAGCCGCGCCAGGGCGCCGCAGTCGCGCAACACTTCGAAGAAGCGCGCCGGACGCGATTCGCCCAGCGCCCGTTCCAACTCCGTCCATACCCGTTCCGGCACCAGGGCATCGACCTCGCCCGACTCGACCATGCGGCGCATCAGTGCATTGGTCTCCCCGGCAACGCGAAAGCCCATACCGGCAAACCGCGCGGCGAAACGCGCCACGCGCAGGATGCGCACCGGGTCTTCGGCAAAGGCGGGCGAGACATGGCGCAGCAGGCGCTGACGCAGATCCTCCGCGCCGCCGAAAGGATCGATCAACTCGCCATCCGGTGTTTCGGCCATGGCATTGATGGTGAGATCGCGGCGGCGCAGATCGTCGATCAGCGTCACATCGGGTGCGGCATGGACGGCAAAACCCTTGTAACCGGGGCCGGTCTTGCGTTCGGTGCGCGCCAGGGCGTATTCCTCGCGGCTTTCCGGGTGCAGAAACACCGGGAAGTCCTTGCCCACCTGCCGGTATCCCAGATCCAGCATCTGCTGCGGCGTCGCGCCGATCACCACCCAGTCGCGGTCCTGCACCGGCAGGCCGAGCCGCTTGTCGCGCACCGAACCGCCGACCTGGTAGATTTCCATCGTCGCAACAGCCCCTAATCGCGCCGCGCTACCCGCCGGAAGTCATAATAGCGGGCGCGCTGATCACGCTTGTTCAGATAAAACGGAACCACCGCCTCGATGGCCGTCGGCTGGATGCCGAACACGGCGGGGAATTCTCCCTTGCACTCGCTGTCCACCCGCATCGACAGGTAATTGTCGGGGCTGAGCGGTTTGCCGGGGGCGAATTGCATTACGCCTGCCATCAGCCGCGACAGCGAATCACCCAGGCCGATAATGACACGGTCGATGCTCAGCACATGGGCGGCATATTCGACCAGTTGTTTGAGCGTATAGCCGCGCGGACCGCACAGATCGTAGCGTTCACCGACCGTGGCCTTGTCGCGCAGCGCGGTGACAAAGGCGTGAACGACATCGCCGACATACACCGGGGCGAAGCGCGCCTCGGGGCAGGCCAGCGGCAGGATGGGTGCAAGTTTCAGCAGCGTCGCGAAGCGATTGAAGAAATGGTCGCCGGGGCCGAAGATCACGGAGGGACGGAAACTGGTTACACGCAGTCCCTGCGCCGACGCGGCGTGGACAATACCCTCGCCTTCGCCCTTGCTGCGCAGATAGCGGCTGGGGCCTTTCGCGGCATCGGCATTGAGCGCGCTCATGTGCAGCAGGCGCGTCACACCCTGGGCAACGCAGGCTTGCACCACCTTTCGCGGCAGTTCGACATGCGTGGCCTGGAAGGTGGTCTTGCGGTTCTCGTTGAGGATGCCGATCAGATTGATGACGGTGTCGCAGCCCGCAAAGGCGCGTTTGAGCGCCTCGGGATCGTGAACATCGGCATCCACCACTTCCACACCCGGCCACACCGTCAAGTCACGGTGCCGCTCCGGGTGCCGCACGATCAGCCTCAGCCGGCAGCCTTCCTTGACCAACTGATTGACCAGGTGACGGCCGACAAAGCCGCTGGCCCCCAATACACAAATGCTGCGTTTCTTCATTTCTGGTTCAACTTCAAACACGATCAACGGCCCTCGAAATTTTCCCGTTGATTGTCCTTGTCTGGCGGGTGATGGTCAAGAACGGTGTGTTGCTCGAACTTGTTCGAAGTCTTAGCGCTCCTTCTCTGCGACACACTCTCCGCAATCAAGGCATTCCGCGCCGAAGCCGGGGGAGGCGCTTCGCGCCGGTAGACTGATCCTGTCGGCGCACGACAGCAGCATCAGCTTCCTGAACAAACCCTGGAGCGCCTTGCTGGCCGCACGCTCACGCGCCACCGCATCGCGCGGCCTCTCATAGTCCCACTGCATCCGTACCGCCCCCGTGTCCGCGTCGCGGATGCTCAAGCGAGGATCTCCATCTTCCAGCCAGGCGTCAATGATGTATCGCATACGGCACCTCCTTGCACGAACAGATATCTGTAAATGATAATCATTATCATTTAAATGTCAAGAGGTGGCGCTCTGCACCCGTCTAATATCTCTTGACGATATTATCCTGGAAGGATAGTATCAAAAAAGCATGATCAAATCCTTCAAATGTCGAGAGACGGAAAAGCTCTTCCACGGCCGGTTTTCGACAAAGTTGCCGCAAACAATCCAGCGCGCAGCAAGCATGAAGCTTAAGATATTGAATGCCGCAGGTCTTCTTGAAACGCTCCGTGTTCCACCGTCGAATCACCTGGAGGCGCTTCGTGGCGACAGAAAAGGTCAATACAGCATACGCATCAACAAGCAGTGGCGGATCTGTTTCGTATGGCAAGGCAGCGATGCTTACGACGTCGAAATTGCCGACTACCATTGAGAGGTCATTATGGCAAAGCGTGATTTTTCTCCCATTCATCCTGGCGAAATTCTCCTTGCGGAATTTCTGGAGCCTCTGGGGATCAGCCAGTATCGGCTCGCAAAAGATATTGGAGTCACCCCCCGGCGCATCAATGAAATTGTGCATGGCCGCCGTGCGATCACCGCCGATACCGCATTGCGGCTTGGGCGATATTTCAACATGGAGGCGCAGTTTTGGCTCAACCTCCAATCCCACTATGACATGGAAGTGGCGTTGGAGGCGCTTGAGGACAGGCTGGAAAAGGAAGTTCATCCCCTGTCACGTGCAGCGTGATGCCCCGAAACGCCAACAGCTTCCAAGGAGTCCATCATGACATTCCAGTCGATAAACCCCGTAGACAGCGCCGTGCTCGCGGAATTTCCAGTCTGGGACGCGGCGCAGCTTGAGACGGCGCTGACGCAGGCCACCGCTGCCGCGCCTGGCTGGGCCGTCACGCCGCTGCCGGAACGTTGCCGCCTGATGCGCCGGGCCGCGCAGTATTTGCGCGATCATCGCGACGCGCTGGCGCGCATTATCACCCTGGAGATGGGCAAGCTGATCAAGGAAGCCAGGGCGGAGATCGAGAAGTGCGCGCTGGCCTGCGACTACTACGCCGAGCACGGCCCGGCCTTTCTTGCCGACGAAGTGATTGTTTCCGATGCCGGCAAGAGCTACGTCGCCTATCAGCCGCTGGGCACGGTGCTGGCGGTCATGCCGTGGAATTTCCCCTTCTGGCAGGTGTTCCGCTTCGCCGCGCCCGCACTGGTGGCGGGTAACACCGGCGTCTTGAAGCACGCCTCCAACGTGCCGCAGTGCGCTCAGGCCATCGAACGGGTGTTTGGCGAAAGCGGGTTTCCCCCGGGCGTGTTCCGCACCCTGATGATTTCCGCCGCCCAGGTCGAGCAGGTCATCGCCGACCCGCGCATTCACGCCGTCACGCTCACCGGCAGCGAAGCGGCGGGGCGCAAGGTGGCGGCGGTGGCCGGAGCCCACTTGAAGAAATCGGTGCTGGAGCTGGGTGGGTCGGATGCCTTCATCGTGCTGGAGGATGCCGATCTGGAGCTGGCGGTGAGCAACGCCGTGGCCTCGCGTTTTCTCAATGCGGGGCAGAGCTGCATCGCCGCCAAGCGCTTCATCGTCGTCGAGACCATTGCCGACGAGTTCGTCGCGCGATTCAAAGCGGTGGTAGAGCAGCTCAAGCCCGGCGATCCACTCAGCGAGTCGACCACGTTGGCGCCGATGGCGCGCGCCGACCTGCGTGACGAGCTGCACCAGCAGGTTGCCGACAGCATCCGCCAAGGCGCCGTTGCCGTGACCGGCTGCGCGCCACTGTCCGGTTCAGGCGCCTATTATCAGGCGTCGATCCTCGATCATGTCACTACCGGCCAACGCGCCTTCGACGAAGAATTGTTCGGCCCGGTGGCCATCGTCATTCGCGCACGCGACGAGGAAGACGCGCTGTGCCTCGCCAACGGCTCACGTTTCGGCCTCGGCGGCAGCGTCTGGACGCGCGATGCCGCGCGCGGCGAAGCCTTGGCCCGGCGCGTGGAGGCGGGCGCGTGCTTCGTCAACGGCATGGTCAAAAGCGATCCGCGCCTGCCCTTCGGCGGCATCAAAGCCTCCGGCTACGGCCGCGAGCTGTCATATCACGGCCTGCGTGAGTTCGTGAATGCGAAAACGATTTGGGTCAGGTGATGTGCTGGGCGCTCTTTATCTTATGTCCGCCTGTTTTCTTTTCCCAGCGGGAGAAGGTGGTCCCGCAGCAAACGGTGCTTGATGGATCGTGACGCCATGCAGTAAAACTTCTTTTGATAGTGATGATTTTTATTTTTTCACTGTAGAAGATTCATAAATATAGCAAAAGAAATGCGGATTAGATTTCACTATTGACGCCTTTTTTTGCGTCGAAAGTGAGGTTGATTCACGTTTGGATTTCTTAACATGAGCGACCAGTACATAAACCTGAAGCGAGACGTGCATTCGAAGTGTTGCTTGCCCGAAGATCGGTCGACTAGCGTATGGCGGTACATGGACTGGTATAAGTTCGAATCTCTTTTGAATACACGATCATTGTATCTATGTAGGGCAGATCGGCTTGAAGACCGCTTTGAAGGCACATACTCGCGCCGTCAATTGGTGGATATGGAACAGTGGATTGAAAAGGTTACTGACTCCGATGAGGTTCTAAATGAGCGCGAAGCGAGAGCGCGGGATCGGCTCCGTACCTATATCAATTGCTGGTGTGTGGGCGATACTGACTTCGACCTAATGTGGAAGGGCTATGTCCGAAAGTCACCGGGTGTCGCGGTTAAGTCGACTGTAGCGGCGCTCGAAAGAGCGTGTGATGAAGCGATTGAAAAGTGGCCCCTGGATATTTCTTTGGTCAACTATTTTGATCATGCGGGCGGACAGTGGATTGACTATTTTGGAACACCGAGTATCTTTTTCTGGAAAGATCTTCACTTTAGCCTCGAAAACGAAATACGAATTGTACACTGGCCCAATATCGCTGATAGCCCACCAGAAAACGTCTGGTTGCCGGTGCAATTGGACGTACTTATCGAAGCCGTGGTTATGTCGCCAAAGGCAACAGAAGAGTGCGCGGCAGCCGCGAAACAGCTGTTAGAAAGATCTGGCTTAAAGCAAGTTCCGGTTCTTTATTCTCGAGACGACCGAAACGTATATGTTTAGACGCAATCCAACAAGTATCTGCAGCCCGCGTAGGGTGCAATAGGCGATAGCCGTATTGCGCCGAATGGTTGTTGTCTCATCTGGCACAATGCCAGCAGGTTTTTCGCCCTACGTGCTGCCGGTTAAACAAGACATCATACCGCTTAAGAGTCACGCCCCTTGACATATCAAAAATAATATAAGCATAATTTGGTATGTGGAGAATTGAAGAACACCGCCGTGTCGATAAACAGCTCTCCGCTAGCGTGCCGAAGGAGGTGCTAAAGCGGTATGAGAAGTGGAAAGATGTTGCCGCAATTTCCGGCCCGCCTGGGCTGCGCGCAATCAAAGGGTTCCACGATGAGGCCTTATCAGGTGAGTGGAAGGGCTATCGCTCTTCTCGTTTAGGGCTGCAATGGCGGGTTATCTATCGGGTTGTCGCTGACGTTTTGTTGGTTCAGGTGATTCAGGTTACACCGCATGATTATCGGAGGCCGTAGCATGAAAGAGTTTCGCCCTGCTAAAAAACGCATTGAAGTTTCTGTCGGTGAATCTGTACGCATTATTCGCGAGCTTCAAGAACTGAGCCAAAATCAATTGTCGGAGCTTACCGGTATTCCGCAGGCTACCATTTCAGCCATTGAAAATGGTCGCGTCAACCTTGGGGTGGAGCGCGCCAAAGTACTCGCTCGTGCCCTGAAATGCCATCCGGCTGTTCTTCTGTTCCCCGGCTGGGATGTTCCGCTTGAGTCAGCGGCATAAAAGTTCAGTCAACCGGGCGCTCACCAGTCCGTGTAGGACGCAATAGGCGATAGCCGTATTGCGCCGGTAGTGCCATCCTCGGTAGCACCTCTTCCTGAATCAGCCTGCTCAAACCGTCCAGCTCCGGGTAACGGCTGCTGACGTCTGCCACATATCCCAGCGTGCGCGGAATATCCTTGAGGTAGCCCGGTTTGCCATCGCGGATGTTGAGCCGGGCGAAGATGCCGATGGCCTTGAGGTGGCGCTGCACGCCCATCAGGTCGAACCAGCGCAGGAATTGCGCCGTCCCCACATCTTCGATGATGCCGGCTTCCAGGGCTCTGCCGTGATACTCTTCAACCCAGCTTTCCACCTGTTCGCGCGGCCAGGCGATGTAGCAGTCGCGCAGCAGCGACACCAGGTCGTAGGTCACGGGGCCGGTGACGGCGTCCTGGAAGTCGAGAATGCCGGGGTTGCCGTGCGCGGTGATCATCAGGTTGCGCGAGTGGTAATCGCGGTGCACCCATACCTGCGGTTGTTCCAGTGCCGAACGGGCGAGGGTGTCGAATACGCTGTCCAACGCCTGAGTTGGCGTAAGTCCCAGATGCTTTTCCATGAACCAGTCACGGAACAGCGCCATCTCGCGCAGCAGCAAGGCGCGGTCATAAGGAGGCAGCAGACCGGTGCGGCGGGCGGCCGGATGTTGCAGCATGCGCAGTGCGTGCATGGCATCGCCATACAGCGAAGTAACGCTGGTTTCGTTGAGTTCGCTCAGATATTGGCGATCGCCCAGGTCGCTCAGCAGCAAAAACCCCTGATCCAGGTTGATTTCCAGTATTTCGGGGACGTTCAGGCCCAGTGCATGGAAGGCGCGGGCCACGGAAATGAACGGGCGGCAATCTTCCTTGTCCGGCGGGGCGTCCATGACGATGCGGCTCTGATCGGCATAGCGGACGCGGAAATAACGGCGGAAACTGGCGTCCGACGAGGCGGGAGCGATTTCGAACGAGGGCAGGCCGGCATCGGTACGCAGCCAGCGGGTGAGTTCATTCAGGCGGTCGGGCATGGGGTTTATTCTCGGGAGCGGGTGGTCAAGAAACGATATAATGACTGTTTTATAAAATTTGCCGGATCGTGGAGATTGGTCTATCTCTGCTGTGTCATGGCGTAAAATTCTAAGTATAGCTCCTTGTATAAGCAACTTTCCGGCCAACAACCAAGATGAATCCCGCTTCGTGAACATCCTCCGGCTGGCTACATTCGTGCTGCTGGCGTCGAGCGCCTTTGCACCGATCGCTTTTGCCGCCGCGCCCGCGGAGCCGGTGACGGAAGGGGCGTGGGGGCTGTGCGACATGCACGCCGCGCCCAAACCGCGCACAAAGAGCGCGGTCTCGCCGAAGGAGTTGCCGACGCACCTAAGCGCCGATCACGGCTTTGCCGTCAAGGATAGCCTGGCGGTGTTCAGCGGCGATGTGCTGGTGCGCCGTGGCCCGGAGCAGTTGCAAGCCGATACGGTGATCTATGATCAGGGGAAAGATACCGCGCAGGCGCAGGGCAACGTGCGCTACCGCGACGAAAATCTGTCGGTCGATGGCGATGCCGGGCATGTCGAGCTGGGGGCGGAGACGGGCCAATTCGACAATGCGAAATACCGTCTCGAAGAGCAGCATGCCCGTGGCGAGGCGGTTACCGCGATCAGGGAAAGCCGTGATGTGTTGCGACTCAAGCAATCCACTTACACCACCTGCAATCCGGGCGGCGAGGCATGGTTGTTGCGCTCGTCCACGATCAAGCTGGACCAGGCCAAAGGCACCGGCGAGATGTATAACGCCACGGTGCGGTTCATGGGGGTGCCGTTTTTATATTTGCCTTATATCTCCTTTCCGATCGACAACCAGCGCAAAAGCGGATTTTTGATCCCGCGCATCGGTAACACCTCCGTGTCGGGCATGGATATCAGGATACCGTACTATCTCAATCTCGCCCCCAACCGCGATGCGACGATCGCGGCCCGTTACATGAGCCGGCGCGGTTTGATGATGGATGGCGAGTTCCGTTATCTCAACCGCGCCAGCCGTGGGCAGGTGGATGCCGAGTATTTGCCAGACGACGCTGTGTACGGCAGCGATCGCGCCATGTTTGCTTATAAGCATGCGGGTAGTCTGCTTTCTGGCTGGGGTACCGATCTGAATCTCAATTACGTTTCCGACAAGGATTATTTCAGGAATTTCGGCACGAGTCTGGGCGTTGCCAGCACGCCTTTTGTGGAGCGCCGCTTCGATGTGACGTATCAGCGGGAAAACCTATCTTTTCTGGGGCGCGTGCAAGGCTTGCAGCCGGTCGACAGGACGCTGCCATCGGCTTTGCGCCCCTATCGCCGCCTGCCGCAATTGCTGCTGACCGCCGCATGGCCGGCGGGTTCGGGGGCGCTGAACTACCGTCTTCAGAGCGAGCTCGTGCGGTTCGACCAGGAAGACAAGCTGACCGGCTCGCGTCTTGATATGCAGCCCGAGGTGAGCCTGCCATGGGAGCGGGCGGCGGGCTATGTCACTCCCCGGCTGGTGCTGCGGCACACGCGCTATGCGCTGGACAATACCGCGCCGGGAGCGCCGGAAAACCCGACCCGCACACTGCCGGTCGCCACGCTGGACAGCGGCCTGTTTTTCGAGCGTGATCTCGATATCGGCCGTTCACCGCTGTTGCAGACGCTGGAGCCGCGCCTGTTTTATCTGTATGCGCCGTATCGTGACCAGTCCGCGTTGCCGGTGTTCGACAGTGCCGCGATGGATTTCAACGCCACGCAGTTGTTCCGCGACAATCGCTACAGCGGCGTGGATCGCGTGGGTGACGCCAATCAGTTCAGCGCCGCGCTGGCGAGCCGTCTGCTCAACCGAGACAGTGGCGAGGAGCTTATCCGCGCAAGCATTGGTCAGATATACTATATGCAGGACCGCCGCGTGGCGTTTCCGGGCGGCGCGGTGGAAACCCGGCCGACCTCCAATATCATCGGCGAGGCGGCGGTCAACCTGACGCCGGGCTGGACCGCGAGCGCCGATCTGCACTGGAATCCGCATGTCGAGGAGACCGCGCGCGGATCCGTCCGCCTTCAGTATCAGCCGCGGCGGAATCATATCCTGAATCTGGCCTATCGCTATCGGCGCGATCAGCTTGAACAGATGGATATCTCGTTTTTCTGGCCGCTGCACCGCAACTGGAACGCCATCGGGCGCTGGTACTATTCGATGCCCGATAACCGCGTCCTGGAATCGCTGGCGGGGCTGGAGTACAACAGTTGCTGCTGGGCATTCACCATCCTCACCCGGAGTTATACCACGGGCACCGCGACGACCACCCGGGCGTTGATGATGCAATTGGAACTCAAGGGGCTGATGAGTGTCGGACAGTCGATCAGGACGGTGTTGGAGCGTGGTATTTTGGGTTATCAAGGTGGGCGATAAGAGGGTACCTCTAAAAATCCGCTAAAGCCGCGATGGCGGCGTTGAAAAGTGGCTCAAAATGCGGGGCCGGGAAGCGGCAGACTGCGTGTACACTCCGCTTTTTCGCCCCCCCTTTATAAACAGGGGGCCTTGCCCTCGCGCCTTGATCGAATTTTTAGAGGTGCCCATTTTTATATGAAGGTTGTGATGACATGATCCGGTTTATACAAAGAATAGTCGCAGGTTTGATGCTGATGCTGCCGGCCGCCGTGCTTGTGCCCGGCGTGGTGGCGGCGGATGCCGTTGCCATCGATCGTATCGTTGCCATTGTCAATGACGACATCATCACGCGCGGCGAGCTGGATGAAGAGATCGGCGTGATCAAGCAGCAGATGCGCCAGCGCGGCGGTGGCACGCCCCCCGAGGCCGCGCTGCGCAAGCAGGTGCTCGAACGTCTGGTGATCAATCGTCTGCAATTGCAACTCGCCGCCAGCACCGGCATCCGTGTCGATGACGACGCGCTCAATCGCGCGATAGGGCGCATCGCCGAACAAAACAAGCTGTCGCTGGCGGAGTTTCGCGATGCGCTGGAGAAGGACGGATTCAATTTCGCCAGCTTCCGCGAGAACATCCGCGAGGAAATCACCATCACCCGCTTGCGGCAGCGCCAAGTCGATAGCCGCATCACCGTGACGGAGCAGGAGGTCAATCGCCTGCTTGCCGATAAGGCCGGTCAGGGCCGAGCGGATGATGAATACCGCGTAATGCACATTCTGATCGGCGTGCCCGAGGCCGCTTCGCCGGAGCAGATCCAGGAGGCTAAACAAAAAGCGCAGGGGGTGTTGGACAGTCTGCGCGGTGGAGCTGATTTCCGCGAGACGGCGGTCGCCGTTTCTGATGGCGCGCAGGCGCTCGAAGGAGGGGATTTGGGCTGGCGTGGCCCTGCGCAACTCCCCTCGCTGTTCGCGCCATTGGTGGTGAAAATGAAAAAAGGCGAATTGAGCGATCTCATCCGTTCGCCGTCCGGTTTCCACATCATAAAAGTGGCCGATTACCGTGGCGGCAAGCAGCACATGGTCACGCAGACCCAGGCGCGTCACATTCTGATCAAGACCAACGAGCTGATCAGCGACGATGATGCCAGCATCCGCCTCGAACAATTGCGGCAACGCATCGAAAAGGGCGCGGATTTCGCCGAGTTGGCGCGTGCCAATTCCGACGACAAGGGCAGCGCCGCCAGCGGCGGCGAGCTGGGCTGGGTCAGTCCGGGCGAAATGGTCTCCGCCTTCGAGCAGGCTATGGGCCAGCTACAGCCGGGCGAGATCAGCAAGCCGTTCAGGAGTGAATTCGGCTGGCATATCGTCCAGGTACAGCAGCGGCGCGAGCAGGACAACACCGAGCAATTCAACCGCAGCCAGGCCTTCGAGGCGATTCGCAACCGCAAGGTCGAAGAGGAATACCAGACCTGGCTGCGCCGTTTGCGTGACGAAGCTTATGTGGAATACCGGCTGGAGGATGCCGCTTCCTAGTGGTCTCCGAGCCAGCCATGCTTCCTCGTCTCGCAATCACTCCCGGAGAACCGGCCGGCATCGGCCCCGACCTGTGCGTGCGGATTGCCCAGCAGGCGTATGCCGCCGAGCTGGTCGCGGTGGCCGATGGTGAGCTGTTGCTATCGCGCGCCCGCTTGCTGGGTTTGCCGTTGCGATTGGAGGAGTTCGATCCCGCGCATCCTCCCGAAGCCCATCAGCCGGGCACACTCAAGATCTTGCGGGTGCCGCTCGCCAACCCCGCCGTTTGCGGCCGGCTTGACACCGGCAATGCGGCGTATGTGCTCGAAACGCTGCGCGCGGCTACCCACGCCTGCCTCGCCGGGCAGTGCGATGCGCTGGTAACCGGGCCGGTGCAAAAGAGCGTGATCAACCAGGCGGGCATGCCGTTTACCGGCCATACCGAGTTTCTCGCCGAGCTGACGCAATCGCCGCAGGTGGTGATGATGCTGGCGATACCGGGGCTGCGTGTGGCGCTGGCCACCACCCACCTGCCATTGCGGCAAGTGGCCGACGCCATCACTGCGCCGCTGCTGGAAAGCGTGCTGCGCATGCTGCATGGTGATCTGCAAAGACACTTCGGCATCGCCGTGCCCCGCATTCTGGTGTGCGGCCTCAACCCTCACGCCGGCGAGGGCGGTCATCTGGGCGGGGAAGACGAAGAGATCATCGCGCCGGTGCTGGAGCGGTTGCGCACCGAGGACATGCGCCTCGTCGGCCCGTTGCCCGCCGATACCCTGTTCATCCCCAAATACCTGCACGCCGCCGATGCGGTGCTGGCGATGTATCACGACCAGGGCCTGCCGGTGCTCAAGCACGCCGGGTTCGGCCGCGCGATCAATATCACCCTTGGCCTGCCCATCATCCGCACTTCGGTGGATCATGGCACGGCGCTGGATCTTGCCGGGACTGGCAAGGTTGATAGCGGCAGTCTTGAGGCCGCTATCCAGGCCGCGCTGGAGATGGCGGCGAAAACAAAGGGGACGGGATGATGGTATCATTAACAGGTTTTGTCAATCGTTTTCGTATGGAAAAATCGCATGGCTAACAATTCACCTTCGCCTGATTCAACGTCTGCCGTTGTGCCCGAACGCCGCTCCATGACGGTCCTGAGAAACCTGGTTTTCTGGAGCCGCTGGCTGCAAGCGCCGCTCTACCTCGGGCTGATCGTCGCCCAGGGGGTGTATGTCTTTCACTTCATGGTGGAACTGTGGCATCTGGTGCACAAGGCAGTGACCATCGGCGAAACCGAGATCATGCTCATCGTGCTCGGTCTGATCGACGTGGTGATGATCGCCAATCTGCTGATCATGGTGATCATCGGCGGTTATGAAACCTTCGTCTCCCGCCTCTACAAGGAAGGCCATCCCGATCACCCCGAATGGCTGAGCCACGTCAATGCCAGCACCATGAAGATCAAGCTGTCGATGGCGCTGATCGGCATCTCTTCCATCCACCTGCTCAAGACCTTCATCAACGCCCCGCACCTGGAGGAAAAAACCATGATGTGGCAGGTGATCATCCATCTGACGTTCGTCGCTTCCGCTGTGGCGATGGCTTATACCGACCGATTGATGCACAAGCCGGCGCATTAAAGGTCCTTCTGCCGGGGGAGCCAAGGAGGGCTCTTCGCGGACTTTTACTCCCCCTTCCTTCACGACGCCCCCCTCTGCGGGCAGTCGTTCTTCCACACCCCATATTGCTTCGCGCATCGGACGGCCGCGTTGTTCGTCGGCACGCTTTAAAGATCTCTTCCTTTCTGCCGATACAAGAGCGGAGCAAATCGCGTTTCAAGCGATGAAAAGGGGTTACATGATGATGGAAAGCAATGCCGGCGAGTACAGCTTTACTGGCGTCAAGGTGATGGTGATCGATGACAGCAAGACGATACGCCGCACGGCGGAGATCATTTTGCAAAAGGCGGGGTGCGAGGTGATTGCCGCGAGCGATGGCTTCGAGTCGCTGGCGAAGATCGTCGATCATGCCCCCGACATCATTTTTTGCGACATCATGATGCCGCGCCTGGATGGTTATCAGACCTGCGCCTTGATCAAACACAATCTCGTTTTTCAACGCACGCCGCTGATCATGCTGTCCAGCAAGGATGGGTTGTTCGACAAGGCGAAGGGGCGGCTGGTCGGCGCGGAAGAGTATTTGACCAAACCTTTCACCGGTGAGGAGTTGCTGGAAGCGGTCAAGCGCCATGTTCGTCGCGGGCAGGGCACGGCGGAGCAGGCCGGTATTGAAGGTGAAGAACTTGTGTTGACGGGATTGTAACGAGGAGGAGCAAAAATGGCTCGTGTATTGATTGTGGATGATTCACCCACGGAGGCGTATGTGCTGAAAGGCATGCTGGAGAAGAATGGCTATCAGACGGTGGCCGCCAGCAGCGGAGAGGAAGGCATCGCCAAATCCAAGACGGAAAAACCGGATCTGATTCTGATGGACGTGGTGATGCCGGGGCTCAATGGGTTTCAGGCCACCCGGCAGATCACCAAGGACCCGGAGACCGCCGCCATTCCGGTCATCATCGTCACCACCAAGAATCAGGAAACCGACAAGGTGTGGGGCTTGCGCCAGGGTGCCAAGGATTATGTCACCAAGCCGGTCGATGAATCGGAGCTGATGAGCAAGGTCAAAACCGTGATGGGGAGATGAAACGCATGACGTCGTTGAGCGCCGATGAGACGCCGTTCGGGCTGCTGCGCGACATCGAGCGGCGCAGTCTCGCATCCGGCGCTGAACTTCCGAGAGAAGAGGAAAGGAAGCCGGAATGGGCGGGAGTTGTCTTCAAGCTGGACAGCAATCTTCTGGCGGCTTCGCTGCATGATATAGCGGAGGTTATGGACTGCCCTCCATACACGCCGGTGCCACGAACCAAGGCATGGTTGAAGGGGATCGCCAATGTGCGTGGGCATTTGCTGCCCATCATTGATCTGAGTGTATATCTTGGCGGGGAAAAAACACCTTCGCTACGAGCCGCGCGCATTCTCGTTCTCAGGCACGGCATGTTGTCGGTTGGAATTCTGGTCGACGAAGTGCTTGGGCAAAGACATTTCCTTGACGAGGATCGCTGTCCGCTGCCGACGCTGGAATCGGGGGGCGTGATGAACTATGTGCGGCCGTTCGCCTATCGCAAAGACCGCGATGTATGGTTGGTGTTCGATGCCCGTAAATTGCTGGTGGAGCCGGAATTCATGCATGCGGCGCAATGAACCGGGGGTTATTGTGTTGTGTTTAGGCTGTAGAGGATAAAGGATATGAAAATGAGTGGTCTTAAAACTATCGGCGCGGGCGGGTTCCGTGGCCTCGATGCGTTCAGGAACATGGGCGTTAACACACTGCTGTGGTTACTGGTGGGGCTGATGTCGCTGGCGATTGTGAGTATCGGAGCATTCGGGTTTTACAGTACCTACAAGGAGCAAGCGCTTGTTGCCCGGACCGTTAATGACGCGGAGCAGGATCTCAAGATGGTCAAGCTTGCGCAGGGGGCTGAAATAACGTTCAAGAAGCAAATTCAGGAGTGGAAGGATATCCTGCTCTGGGGGGGTGATCCAGAACGTTATGCCAATCACCTTGGTGCTTTCGAGAAGGAAGAAGCGAAGGTGCAATCGAATCTCAAGGAATTACGGCAGGTGATGACGCAGCAGCCAGGGCTTGATGTCGAGCAGGTGGATGCGTTGTTGAAGAAACACGCGGAGCTGGGGGCTCGCTATAAGGAGGCATTGAAGGGGTATGATCAGGCCCGCGCCGGCGAAAGCGCCCGTCTTGTGGATGATCTGGTGAAGGGGCAGGACCGTGCCTCTACGGAGCAGATGGAGACATTGATCAAAAGCATGGATGCTCATATTACCAATAATCTTGAGAAGGACAAGCAAGAGGCGCAAGAAGCCTTTGCTCGCAGCAGTATGATTTTTGTCATCGTGGTGATCGCGGCTCTGGTGATCACCTTCGCCTTGGCGTTTCCTATCCGGCGTGGCGTCAATCAGGCCGTCAACAAGGTGAACACCATGCTGGCCGAGGCCGAACAACAGAACCGCCGCAACCAGGATGCGATTCTACGCTTGCTCGACGAGGTGGGCGATCTGGCGGATGGTGATTTGACCAAGAAACCTCTCGTGACCGAGGATTTCACCGGCGCCATCGCCGATTCGCTGGGCTATGCCATCGAAACGTTGCGCGGTGTGGTGGGATCAATCAATGACACGGCGCTGAAAGTTTCCACCGCTGCCGCGGAAACGCAATCCACTGCCGTCCGGTTGACCGAGGCCAGTGACCTGCAGGCGCAGGAGATTGAAACCGCGGGCGTGGCGATTTATGAAATGACCAAGTCCAGCGAGCGTGTGTCGGCCAACGCCGCTCAATCGACGGCGGTGGCGGAAAAGTCGGTGGATATCGCCAAGAAGGGTTCGCAAACGGTGCAGGATACCATCGCCGGCATGGAGGCGATTCGCGAGCAGATTCAGGAAACGTCGAAACGTATCAAGCGGCTGGGCGAAAGCTCACAGGAGATCGGTGAAATCGTCGGCCTGATCAACGACATCGCCGACCAGACCAACATCCTGGCCTTGAATGCCTCGATTCAGGCGGCGATGGCCGGTGAAGCGGGGCGCGGCTTCGCGGTGGTTGCCGACGAGGTGCAGCGTCTCTCGGAACGTGTGGCGAACTCCACCAAGCAGATCGCCACGCTGGTGAAAACCATTCAGACCGACACCAACGAAGCGGTTATCTCTATGGAGAAGAGTACCGCCGGTGTGGTGAGTGGTACCCGCCTGGCTCAAGCGGCGGGTCAAGCGCTGGGTGAAATCGAAAACGTTTCCACGGATCTTGCTCACCTGATCGACGACATCTCCGGCGCTGCCCAGCAGCAGACGGTGATCGCCAACAGCGTGGCTGATACCATGAAGACGATACAGAATGTCACCACGCAAACCTCGCTTGGAACCCGGCAGGCGGCAAACTCGATCGGCGAATTGACCATCATGGCCGGTCAGCTCAAGAGCTCGGTGGCGGGCTTTAAATTGCCAGCGTAGATGGCAAGGTTCTCATTAGCCTCTCAGAACCTGTTCAAGATCTCGCTGAAGGGCGCATCGCGGCGTTGAAAGTGTCCTCAAAATGCTCACATACTCCGTGTATGCTCCGCTTTTTCGGCCACTTTCGCCTTGCGCTGCATCCCTTGATCGAGATCTTGAACCGATTCTCAGAGGCGCATTGGATCATGAACAGGTGACAACGGCATGATAGCGACCGATCAGATGGACTATAACGCCCTGAAATGGGTCAAGGGCGAGATCGATGTGAATCTGCAACAGGCGCGTCATGTGCTGGAAACATTTTGCCTGTGTTCTGGCGATGACGCGCAAGTGCAATCTTGTGTTGCGCTGTTGCATGAGGTTCACGGTGCGCTGAAGATGCTGGATCTCACGGGTCTTGCGGCGCTTGCGGAAGCGACGGGACATGCTGTTTCAGCGATGGGCAGGGACAGCAGCAAGTGCAAGACATGGGCTTATGAGACCCTGGCTCGGGCGATCACAAGCTTGAGCGAGTCTGTGGCGCGGCTGCAAGAAGGGCGCCATGACACTCCGAAAACTCTCCTCCCATTGATCAATGATCTGCGCGTGGCGGCGGGTATGCCGCCGCTCTCCGAGAGCATGGTGTTCGGGCCGGATGCCCTCTCTGTTATCAACCCGAGCCATCCCGAAACGGAAGATGCGGTCGCGGACGATATGACGGTCCTGGCGCAGCGCCTGCGGCCGGTATATCAGGCCGGCTTGCTGGTATGGTACCGGGATTCCGGCAACAAGGCGGCCTTGCGGCGGCTGATGCAAGTGGTCACGCAACTTCAGCAGTCTTGCCCGGAAGAGGGGCTGTGGATGGTGGCCGAGGGGTTGATCGAAAGACTCCTCAAGGATGCACTCGAAGTCAATCCCGCCATCAAGCTGCTGCTGGGACAGGTGGAGCGGCAGATTGGCCGGGTTGCCGCTTCCGGCGCCCAGGATCTGCGTGACCATCCCCCGGCGGAGCTCATCAAGAATCTTCTTTATTACATCGCCTATGCCGATACAAAAAGCGCGCCGGCCATGGAAGGAGCGATGGCTGTTGCCGGGCAATCTTCGCCGGGGCAAGGCGACAGCCCGGCTGCCGCGAATCCCATCTTGCTGGAGATGGCCGCCGATGCCGTCAAGGAAGAGCTGGCATGGGCGAAGGATAAGCTGGATGAGTTTGCACGCGCCGGCGGGCGGCACACGCCCCGGGATTTGCGCTCCATCGCGGATGTGTTGAAGCGAGTATCGAACACGTTCGATATGCTGGGCCGCTGGGAATTGCGCCAGCGGGTGCGCCAGCAAACCGGGGTGATCGACACGGTTATCGAAGAAGGAACGATACTCAACGATCCACGCCTGGTGGAAGTGGCCAATGCCCTGGTCTATGTGCAATCGTTGCTGCGCGATGTTCCAATGCCGGAAGATTCGGCATCGGACGCGCCGGATAAGGCGCTTTCGGAAAATGCCGCGCTGATAAGCGCAGTTGAATATCACGAGATACGTTGCACCGTCATCCGCGAGACCATGGCCGATATGACTCGGGTCAAGGAAGACATCATGGCGTTCGCCAGCGCGCCCGCGCAATACGGTCTGATCGCCTCATGTCCTGCCACGCTGCGGCGTATCATAGGTGTTCTGATCGTGCTATCGCTACCGCGTCCGGCCACTCTGTTGAAATCGATTTTCCACTATCTCCGTCGTGATCTATCCGCAAACCAGACGGCTTGTTCCCAGGATGTGCTCAATACCCTGGCCGATGTATTGACCAGTGTCGAGTTTTATCTCGAAACACTGGCCGAGAGTCAGATGAATCTTGATTCGCTGCTCGAAATGGCGGAAGGGCAGGTCGCGACGCTGGGTTATCCGATCGATGTGGTTGGCGATATACCGATGGATGATGGGGGCGCGGATGTTTCCGGCTCCGAGGGAGAGTCCGCCGTCATTGCCGATAACGCGGAATGCGCGGTGCAAGCGCCGGAAGTTGTCGATCAACCCATGGTGATCATCGAGACTCACGCCCTGGAGAGCATCGCGGATGCGCCGGTGGTGGAAGGCGTCACTGTGTCCATGCCCGCCGATACTGCGCCGGCTCCGGTGCCCGGGCAGGACGAAGACATGGCGGATGAGGTCATGGAGGTCTTTGCTGAAGAAGCGGGCGAAGAGCTGACATCGATCGCCGAAAATCATACCCGCTGGCGGCAAGGTAGCGAGGATGCGCTCAAGACCATCCGCCGCTCGTTTCATACCCTGAAAGGTAGTGGACGGCTGGTCGGGGCGAAGGTGATCGGCGAAGTGGCGTGGGCGATAGAACATCTTCTGAATACCGTGATCGCCGGTGAGATCCCGGCTGGCCCCGCGATATTCGATGTGGTGGCGCGTGCGCATGCGGCAATGCCTGGATTATTGCGGCAATTCCAATGCGCGAAAGGCGAGACGGATATCGACAGCACTGTCCAGGCGCTGATAGACGAGGCGCAGGCATTGAGCGTACCGCCCCGTTCCGCCGCCGATGAAATGGAACAACCGCGGATCGCAACGTCAGATGACACAAGCGAACACGCGCCGCAGAGCGATCCTGTGCTGCTGGAGATCTTCAAGCACGAATCGCAAGGACGTTTGGCGGAAGTGCGGAATTTCATCAACGCTTGCAGCCCGGCGGGGCGAGGCCGTGTGACGGAATCGCTGTTGCGCAACCTGCACACCTTGCAGGGCAGTGCGCACATGGCCGGGTTTGTGGAGATTGCCGACTTGAGCGGTTGCTTCGAGGACTATGTCACTCTGCTCAATCGCGGCCAGGGCGAAGTCACGGAAGATGCGATGCGCGCCTTGAGCGAATTCGTCGACGTGTTTCATGAAACACTGGGACTGGCGCAGCCTCTGGGCGAATCGCCGGAAAAGGCGGCGATGCTGGAAAGAATCGCTGGATTGACGCGCCGGGCAGCGAATTTTATCGCTGACGAGGAACAGTCGGTGACCACCTCCGAAGAACTGGACAGGACCGCCAGGGCGGCGCCACGCAATGACATGGACGAGGTACTGGCGGTCTTTCTGGAAGAGGCGGCGGAAATTCTGGGTAACATCGAAACCCTGTTGCGGCGCTGGATGCGGGAGCCGGGCGACCGGGAGGCAGTGGCAAGACTGGAACGCGAACTGCATACCTTCAAGGGCAGTGCACGCACCGCGGGCATCGCCGCGCTTGGCGACCTCAGCCACAGTTTCGAATCCTTGTTGCGTGCCATTGCGAACGGACAGGTCACGGTCACGGATGATATTTTCGGGATATTCGAGCAATCTTATGACCGTCTTCAGGAAATGCTGGAGCAGGCGATGATGCGCCAGCCCGTCAGGGATGCCCAGGATTTTGTTCTGCGCCTGGAAGCCTTGGCGGGTACGGAGGACGGCCAAGATATTCCGATGGATTCGGAACAGTCAATGGTCATGGCCTCCGTCACGGAAGAACTCGCGGACGCGCTTCCGGTGATCGAGGTGGAGAGAGATGCCGGAACGCAGCATGATCGCGAGGAAGGCGCACTTGTCGCCAGCGAGATCGATGAGGCGGACGCCGTGGTTTTGCAAGCATCATCGCCTTCCGTTGCGGAGGGCGACGAGTCCCCGGGAGGCGATGCCGAGCCGGTGTGGCTGGATCGTACACCCGCCGCTGAACAGATCCGCGTGCGTGCCGATCTGCTGGATCATCTCGTGAATCAGGGCGGTGAGCTCAGCATTTCACGCGCCCGCCTGGAACAGCAGGTTCATGCCTTCCGTAGCGGCGTCGCGGAAATGAAGCAGACGGTCGCGCGCATGCGCGAGCAATTGCGCAAGCTGGACATCGAAACCGAGGCGCAAGTCCTGTTCCGCCATCAAGAGCTGAGCTTGCAAGGCCAGGAATTCGATCCGCTGGAATTCGACCGTTATTCACTGGTGCAGCAATTGGCGCGCGGCATGATGGAGTCGGTCGCTGACCTTGTCAGCATCGAGGATCACCTGGACAAACAGATCAGCGATTCCGAAGTGATATTGCTGCAACAGGCGCGGCTCAATACCGAATTGCAGGAAGGCATGATGCGCACCCGCATGTTGCCCTTTGCCGGTGTGGTATCGCGGCTGCGGCGCGTGGTCCGTCAGACCGCGCGGGACGTGGGAAAACAGGCCGGGCTGCATGTTGCCGGCGCGGATCTTGAAATGGATCGCACCGTGCTCGACCGTATCATCGCGCCGCTGGAGCACATGGTGCGCAATGCCGTCGATCATGGCATTGAAAGTCCCGCCGATCGTCATGCTTTGGGTAAACCCGATATGGGCTCGCTTACGCTGAGGTTGAGCAAGGAGGGCGTGGAAATGGTGTTGCGCCTGAGCGACGACGGGCGCGGTCTGAATTTGCCAGCGATTCGGCGTAAAGCCATCGAGCGCGGCTTGTTGCAGGAAAACGCCGCGATCGACGATCAAAGTCTGATGCAATTCGTGCTCGACTCGGGCTTCAGCACCGCCAGCCAAGTGACACAGGTCTCGGGCCGTGGCGTCGGCATGGACGTGGTGAATAGCCAGATCAAACAGCTCGGCGGCAGCTTGTATATCGAATCCGTGACGGGGCAGGGCAGCGTTTTCACCATTCGCTTGCCTGTCGCGCTGTCCATCACCAAGGCCCTGATCGTCCGCGACGTTGAGCAAATGTATGCCATTCCCCATTCCAGCATCGCCGGTGTCATGCGGGTCAGCCGCGCCACGCTGGAACGGGCGTGGCGCGGCGAGGCTCCGGCCATCGAATACGGCGGTGTATCCTATCCATTGCGAGCGTTGCGTGATTTGCTGGGTGAAGATGCGTCTCTCTTGCCGCCGGGGCAAGATGACCGTCATCTGCTGCTGATGGTTCATGGCGGCGGTCAGCGCGCCGCGTTGCGCATCGATGCATTCGTGGAAAGCCGCGAAATCGTCGTCAAATCGCTGGGGCCACAGTTGAGCGAAGTGCGGGGCGTGATGGGCGCGACCATTATGGGCGATGGCGGCGTGGCGTTGATTCTGGATATCCCCGCTTTGTTGCGCATGGGATCGGTTGCCGGTCATGCGCCAGCGCCGATGGCGCGGCAAAATGTATCGGGCAGCCAGGTGCATGGCGCCGGAGCGGTGACTGTCATGGTGGTGGACGACTCCATCACGGTGCGAAAGATCACTTCACGCCTGCTGGAACGCAACCAGATGCAAGTGCTCGTAGCAAAAGATGGCGTGGACGCGCTGGAGGTATTGCAGCACCATCTGCCCGACATCATGCTGCTGGATATCGAAATGCCACGCATGGACGGCTACGAACTGGCTTCCGCCATCCGCAACGATGAACGCTTGAAGCATATCCCCATCATCATGATCACTTCGCGCACCGGCGACAAGCACCGCGAACACGCCTTGCGCATCGGGGTGAACGAGTATCTGGGCAAGCCCTATCAGGAGCAGGAATTGCTCGACCACGTCCGGCGGCTGACGGGCCGCCATGCCGCCGAACGGGCGGCCTGAGCATTGGAGCACGAGAAATGGCCATGATGCCCGATATGATTCATAGTTTGCTTTTGCCGGTGCATGGCAAAATGCTGTTGCCGCATGCCACCGTCGCGGAAGTCGTGGCGTACCAGAAGGCCGAGCCGGTGTCGCATGCCCCGGCCTGGCTGGCCGGCATGTTGCTTTGGCGCGGGCTGCGCATTCCACTGATCTTTTTCGAAGGCGCGTGCGGCGAATCCCTGCCCGTGTCGCCGCCGGCGCAGCAAAAAATCGTGGTGTTGAAGACGCTGGGTAATGATCCCGAGCTGCCTTTCATTGCCCTCGTGATGCAGGGTATTCCGCGCGCGCTCCGGGTGGATAAGGAAATGGTGGCGCCGGACAGCCATGACGTAACCGCGCCATTGATTCTCAAACACATCAATGTTCAGGGGCAGGCCGCCTATATTCCCAATCTCGATGCGCTGGAGAGCGCAGTAAAGCTGGCATTGGTTACCATCAACTGATTCTTTCCACGATATACCCGGCAATCCAGCGCAGGGGGTCGGCGCGTTCGTCGAGCGCGTCGAGACACTGCAATGCCTCCTGGTGGAGATCCAGGGCGCGCTGCTTGGCCTCCGCCATGCCGAGCAGGGCGGGGTAGGTGGGCTTGTTGCGGGCGGCATCGGCGCCCTGGGTCTTGCCCAAGGTGGCGGTGTCGCTTTCGATGTCGATGATGTCGTCGCGGATCTGGAAGGCCAGGCCGATGCACTTGGCGTAACGGTCGAGCCGTTCCAGCAGGGTGTGATCGACGCCGGGCAGGCTGAGTGCGCCCAGCGTCACGCTGGCGCGGATCAGGGCGCCGGTCTTGTGGATGTGCATGTCTTCCAGTTCGGCAAGCGTCAGCGCGCGCCCAACGGCGGCGAGATCAATGGCCTGACCGCCCGCCATGCCGCGGCTGCCCGTAGCCAGCGCCAGGGTTTCGATCATCTTCAGGCGCGAGCCGGCGTCCGTCTGGATAGCGGGGTCGTGGGCGAGGACATAAAACGCCAGGGTTTGCAGCGCGTCGCCGGCGAGGATAGCGGTGGGCTCGTCGAACGCCTTATGGCAAGTCGGTTTGCCGCGGCGCAGATCGTCATCGTCCATCGCCGGCAGGTCATCGTGCACCAGCGAGTAGACGTGGATGAATTCCACGGCGCAGGCCGGGCCATCCAGCGCTTCTTCCGCCACTCCCAGCGCGCCTCCGGCGGCATAGACCAGCAGCGGGCGTATGCGCTTGCCCCCGCCCAGTACGGCATAGCGCATCGCCTCATGCAGGCCGGTGGGATGAATGCCGGCGGCAGGCAGCCAGTGATCGAGTTTCTGTTCGATGCGCGACTGGCAGGCCGTCAGCCAGTCTTTGAATTCAGACTTCATTGGATTCGGTGCCGCCTGGCGAGGATGTGAGGGAGTCGCCCTGAGGTTGATCGAAGGGGCGCAGTTCTTCCCGCCCGTTTTTTTCAATCAACATCTGCACCTTCTGCTCGGCTTCCTTGAGCGACTGCTGACAGGCGCGCGTCAGGCCGATGCCGCGCTCGAAGCAGGCCAGCGATTCTTCAAGGGAGATATCACCCTGTTCCATGCGCGCCACGAGGGATTCCAGTTCCTTGAGCGCCGACTCGAAATCGGGTGGGGTGGGGGATTTTTTCTTGGTCAAGGCGAGATGACTCCTGCTAAAACGGAATGCAAAGGCGCAAAGGCGGATGGCGATGAAATAAAGTTCTTTTGTCTCGGCGCCTCCGTGTCTGCGGGGCACGTTTTTAGGTTAAAACTCTACCAAAAATCCGGCTATAATCACAGCCCATGAATTTCGAACTGTTAATTACTGACCATGCCGCGCGGCGTGGGCGGCTCTCGTTTGCCCGTGGCGTGGTCGAGACTCCGGCCTTCATGCCGGTGGGCACCTACGGCACGGTCAAGGCGATGACGCCCGAGGAGGTGCGCGAGACCGGCGCGCAGATCATCCTTGGCAATACCTTTCACCTCATGTTGCGCCCCGGCACCGAAGTGATACAGGCGCACGGCGATCTGCATGATTTCATGCACTGGGACGGCCCCATCCTCACCGATTCCGGCGGTTTCCAGGTTTTCAGCCTCGGCGAGATGCGCAAGATCAGCGAGCGGGGCGTGGAATTCCGCTCGCCGGTGAACGGCGACAAAGTGTTTCTCGACCCGGAGCGATCTATGGCTGTGCAGCGCGCGCTGGGCTCGGACATCGTGATGGTGTTCGACGAATGCACGCCCTATCCGGCCACCGAACAGCAGGCGCGCGCGTCGATGGAGCTGTCGCTGCGCTGGGCCAGGCGCAGCCGCGATGCCCACGGCGACAGCCCGGCGGCGTTGTTCGGTATTGTGCAGGGCGGCGTTTACCCGGAGTTGCGCCAGATTTCGGCGGCGGGTTTGCTGGACGTGGGCTTTGATGGCTATGCGATCGGTGGCCTGTCGGTGGGCGAGCCCAAGGAAGACCGTTTGCGCGTGCTGGAGCACACTACGCCGGTGTTGCCCGCCGGCCAGCCGCGCTATCTGATGGGGGTGGGCACTCCCGAGGATATCGTCGAGGCGGTACGGCGCGGCATCGACATGTTCGATTGCGTGATGCCGACGCGCAACGCCCGCAACGGCCACCTGTTTACCCGCTACGGCGATGTGCGCATCCGCAACAGCATCTATCGCACCGATACCCGTCCTCTGGATGAGGAATGCGGCTGCTATACCTGCCGCAACTATAGCCGGGCCTATTTGCGCCATTTGGACCAATGCCGCGAGATTCTGGGCGCGCGGCTCAATACGATTCACAACCTTTATTATTATCAAGAGCTGATGCGTGGCCTGCGTGCGGCGATCGAATCCGGCCGGCTGGAGGCGTTTGCGGCCGATTTCCATGCAAAACGCACGCAAAGCACATCGCCTGTGTCATAATTGCCAGTTTGCAAACCCCAAGGACCAAGAAGGAAATAGTATGAGCTTTTTCATCTCCGATGCCTGGGCGGAAGCCGCCCCCGCCGCTTCGCCCGCTCCCGGTCTGCTGGAATTCGTTCCGCTGCTGCTGATTTTCATTGTTTTCTATTTCCTGCTGATCCGGCCGCAGATGAAGCGTGCCAAGGAACACCGCAAGATGACCGAGGCGCTGTCCAAGAATGATGAGGTGGTCACCACCGGCGGCCTGCTCGGCAAAATCACGCGCGTCGAGGAAACTTTTGTCATGCTGGAAATCGCCCAAGGCGTCGAGGTCAAGGTGCAGCGCAATGCCATCTCCGCGCTGATGCCGAAGGGGACTTACAAGTCATAGCTCTTACTTGCTTCCGGCCGGAAGGATGATTCATGAATAAGTATCCGTTATGGAAATACCTGCTGATCGGGGCGATTCTCGCCGTGGCGGCGGTATACGCGCTGCCCAATCTGTACGGGGAAGACCCGGCCTTGCAGATCTCGTCGAGCCGTGGCACGCCGATCGATATGGCGACGCGCGGCAAGGTTCAGGATGTTTTGAAGCAGGCCGGTATTGCTTCTCAGCCGATCGAGACCGCGGCCAACGGCTTGCTGGTGCGGTTTGCGAATACCGATGATCAGCTCAAGGCCAAGGATATCGTCGGCGCGGCGCTGGGCGACGATTTCGTGGTCGCGCTGAATCTGGCGCCTACGACGCCGGCGTGGCTGAATTCGCTTGGCGCTTCGCCGATGTATCTGGGGTTGGACCTGCGCGGTGGTGTGCATTTCCAGATGCAGGTGGATACTGTGGCCGCGCTGGCTCAGGCCGAAGAGCGTTATGTCGGGGATATTCGTACCCTGCTGCGTAACGAGAAGTTGCGTTATCTCACCGTCGTCCGGCAGGGCGCCGGCGGCCTGGAGATCAAGTTCCGCGCGGCTGATGAGCGCGATCAGGCGCTGGCCAAGATGAAGACCGAATTTCCGGGTCTGGTGCTTAGGGACGATGAGCGTGGCGCCGAGTTTTATGTGACGGCTTCGATCAATGAGGCGGAGCGACGCGAGATTCGAAAGTTCGCTGTACAGCAGAACATTACCGCGTTACGCAACCGCGTCAATGAACTGGGCGTGTCCGAGCCGGTCATCCAGCAGCAAGGGTCGGACCGCATCGTGGTGCAACTGCCCGGCGTGCAGGATACCGCGCGTGCCAAGGAGATCCTCGGCGCCACCGCGACCCTGGAATTCCGGCTGGTGGATACAGAACACAATGCGCAGGATGCCGTGGCCGGGCGTGTGCCGCCGAGCGCCAAACTCTACAAGGAACGCGGCGGCGCCCCCATCCTATTACAGAAGCGCGTGATCATCACCGGTCAGGACATCGTCGATGCCTCCTCCGGCATCGACCAGCGTGACGGTAGTCCAGCGGTGTTCATCTCGCTCGATGGAAAGGGTTCCAAGATGATGTATAACGTCACCAAGGATAACGTCGGCAAACCGATGGCCGTTGTGTTCATCGAGAGCAAGAGTGAGACACGCATTGTCGATGGCAAGGCCATCAAGACCAGGAAAATAGTCGAAGAGGTGATCAACGTCGCAACCATACGTGAGGCGCTCAGCAAACGCTTCCAGATCACCGGCCTGGATAGTTCCAATGAGGCGCGCGATCTTGCTCTGCTGCTGCGCGCCGGCGCGCTGGCCGCACCGATGGATATCGTGGAAGAGCGCACCGTTGGTCCCAGCCTGGGTGCGGAGAACATCGCCAAGGGATTCAACTCGACACTCGCCGGTTTTGCCGCCATCGCCATCTTCATGAGCGTCTATTATCGGATTTTTGGTGTCATCGCGAGTGTATCGTTGTTCTTGAATATGGTGTTGTTGGTGGCGGTTTTGTCCATGCTGCAGGCTACGCTCACCTTGCCGGGTATCGCGGCCATCGCCCTTACCGTCGGCATGGCCATCGACGCCAACGTGCTGATCTTTGAACGAATACGTGAGGAGCTGCGCGGTGGGAACACGCCTCAGGCGTCGATTCACGCCGGCTATGAGCGCGCGTGGGGCACGATTCTGGATTCGAACGTCACGACATTGATCGCCGGTTTCGCGTTGTTTCTTCTCGGTTCCGGGCCGGTGCGCGGCTTCGCGGTGGTGTTGTGCATCGGTATTCTGACATCCATGTTCAGCGCGGTGATGGTGTCGCGCTCCATGGTCAATTTGATATACGGCCAGCGCAGGCTCGCCAGACTGCCGATTTAAACTCGAGGGTAGTTACATGGAACTTTTCCGCATCAAGCATGATATCCCGTTCATGCGTTATGCGCGCATCACCACGGTGATCTCGGTCGTGATGTTTGTCGTCGCGGTCGGAGCCATTGTTGCGCGGGGATTGAATCTGAGCATCGAGTTTACGGGCGGCACCGTGGTGGAGGTGCATTATTCCCATGCGGTGGATGTGCAGCAGATCCGTACCGCGCTGCAAGGGAGCGGATATCACGATGTGACGGTGCAAAACTTCGGCACTACCCAGGATGTGCTCATTCGTCTGCCGGCGAAGAAGAATGTGTCGTCGGCGATGCTCAGCGACGAGATCATGCACGCACTCAAGACGCAGGATGCCAGCGTGGAGCTGCGACGGGCCGAATTCGTCGGCCCGCAGGTGGGGCAGGAGTTGTACGAGGGTGGCGGACTGGCACTGCTGTTGGTGTGCATTGGCATCATGGCCTATCTGGCGGTGCGTTTCGAATGGCGTTTCTCGGTTGCGGCGATCATCGCCAACATACATGACGTCGTTATCATCCTGGGTTTTTTTGCCTTGTTTCAGTGGGAATTCTCTCTCACCGTACTGGCGGGTGTGCTCGCCATCCTCGGGTATTCGGTGAACGAATCGGTGGTGGTGTTCGACCGGATCCGCGAAAACTTCCGCAAGATGCGCAAAGCTACTGTTCCCGAGATTATCGACAACGCCATCACCCGCACCATGTCCCGTACCGTCATCACTCATGGGATGACCGAACTGGTGGTGCTGTCGATGCTGTTCTTCGGCGGCGAGACGCTGTTCTATTTCGCACTGGCACTCACCATCGGTATCGTATTCGGCATCTATTCCTCGGTGCTGGTGGCTAGTCCTATCGTGATGTGGTTGGGTGTTAGCAGAAGCAACCTGATGCCGGTAAAGAAGGAAGGCGAGGGCGTGGATGCGCGGCCTTGAGTTTTAGGGAGGCGCCAATAAATCAGCGCTTCCTTGGCAGAATGTCGAGAGCACAAAAAGGCCCGCGGTTGCGGGCTTTTTTGTGCGCGCCTGTTTTGTTGTTCCCTCCTTGACCCTGCCACCCCGCTAAGTTAGCGTATGGCGTATGGATCCTAAAAACGCCGATGTCCATGAGGATGGCCGCTATCTCTTCCCCGGCACCGGCGAGGCGCACGAGACCGGCCGTGGCGTGGCGGCGGGCACCAAGCTCAACATCTCCTTGCCGCCCGGTGCCGGGGACAGGGCTTTTTTACAAGTCTGGCCGCGTATCGAGGCGTTTGTGCGTCATGCCCGCCCCGAATTCATCATTCTGCAATGCGGCGCCGATAGTCTTGCCGGTGATCCTTTGGCAAATCTGACGTATTCGCCCGCCAGCCACGCCCGGGCGGCGGCCCGGTTGTGCGAGATCGCCGAGGAGTGCTGTCAGGGGCGCATCCTGGCACTGGGGGGTGGCGGGTATGATCTGGATAACCTGGCGCGCGCCTGGACGGCGGTGGTGCGGGCGCTTATCGAAACGCCATGAAGTTTTTGTGCGACGAGATGCTCAAGCGCCTTGGGCGCTGGCTACGCGCGGCGGGGTATGACACGGTGATCGAGGGTGACGGTGTCAGCGACCGCGATCTGATCCAGCGGGCGGTGCGTGAAGGACGGCTGTTGATCACGCGCGACCGCAAACTCATGGAATTTCGCGAGGCGCCGGGGGTGGTGATTCTGCTGCGTTCGAATGCCGTGCAGGATTGCATCCAGGAACTGACGGGGCGGCTCGGTATCGACTGGACGTTTCAACCCTTCACACGTTGCCTGGTGTGCAATACGCCGCTCACCGAGGCTGCGCCGGAACAGTGGTGCGACGTGCCGCACCGCTCCCGGGTGACGATCAACCACCTTTTTTATTGTCCTCAGTGCGGCAAGGTTTATTGGGAAGGAAGCCATGTGCGGCGCATGCACGGCAAGCTGACGGCCTGGCAGGCCAGCGGCGGGAAATAGGTCGCCTATTTATAACTTATTGTAATTATGGCAAAATACAATCTCATTTGTGTGGATTGTCCGGCGCAAAAGACTTGAACTCTTTGGCGGTTGACCCTATCTAATGATTCGTGTTTATAACTTACGAGGTTTTGAATGAAACGCATTTTTCTGTTCCTGGCCACCAATATTGCCGTGCTGGTCGTTCTCAGCATTTCGATGCGAGTGCTCGGGATAGAAGGTATTCTCGACCAGCAGGGCGTCGATCTGAACATGAATTCGCTGCTCATCTACGCAGCGATCATCGGCATGAGCGGTTCGTTCATCTCGCTGGCGATGTCCAAGTGGAGCGCCAAGAACATGACCGGGGCGCGCGTCATAGAACGCCCGGCGAACGCCACCGAGGCGTGGCTGGTGGAGGTGGTGCGGCGTCAGGCGCAGAAGGCTGGGATCGGTATGCCGGAAGTGGCGATCTATGATTCGCCCGATGTCAATGCCTTCGCCACCGGCATGCGGCGCAATAACGCCCTGGTGGCGGTGAGCACGGGGCTGTTGCGCTCCATGAACCAGGACGAAGCCGAGGCGGTGCTGGCGCACGAGGTCAGCCATGTCGCCAATGGCGACATGGTGACCCTGGCGCTGATACAGGGTGTGGTGAATACCTTCGTCATCGTGCTGTCGCGGGTGGTCGGTCATCTGGTGGACAGAGTGGTGTTCAAGACCGAACGCGGCCATGGCCCGGCCTTCTGGGTGACTTCCATTGTCGCCGAACTGGTGCTCGGGGTGTTGGCGAGCATCATCGTCATGTGGTTCAGCCGTCGGCGTGAATTCCGCGCCGATGCCGGTGGCGCCAGTCTTGCCGGCCGCGAGAAAATGATCTCGGCCCTGGAGCGCTTGAAGGCGAACGCGGGTCAGCCGCACCTGCCCGACCAGATGGCGGCATTCGGCATCTCCGGCGGTATCGGCCACGGTCTGCGGCGCCTGTTCATGAGTCATCCGCCGCTGGATGAACGTATCGCGGCATTGCGCGCCGCGCGCGATTAACAGTAACAGGAAAGACCCCAGAGACACCCCTTCGCGGGTGTCTCTGTTTTTGGGGCGCTAAAGGAAGCTCTGAATAATTCCATCCTGGAATTCTCAGAGCACGAAAAGCAAAAATGCGATTTTTGCTTTTCTTCATTGTTCAATCACGGCAAGTGATTGAACAATGCCGGCACATCCCTGTGCTGCGGAACCTCTGAATTATTCAGAGGTTCCTAAAGAATTGAAATGGAACAAGGAGAACAAAAATGAGCATGACCGATATTATCGTCCGGCAAGAGAGCGCCGATGACATTCGTGCGATTGACGTGGTCAACCTCAGCGCTTTTCAAGGGGAGGCGGAGGCGGTGCTGGTGACGGCGCTGCGCAAGTCCGAAGACTTCATCCCGGAATTATCTCTGGTGGCCGAGATCGATCACCGTATCGTCGGCCATATCCTTTTGTCACGGGCGCACCTTGCTCAGCCCGCTGGCGAGATCGACGTGTTGGCCCTGGCGCCCATGGCCGTGGTGCCTTCCCAGTCTCATCGCGGCATAGGTTCGGCGCTGGTGCGCGCGGCGCTTACCAAGGCGGCGAGCCTCGGCTGGCGCGCCATCATCGTCGTGGGCCATCCCGAGTTTTATGCGAAGTTCGGCTTCGAGAAGGCTTCCAGGCGGAACATCCAATGTCCTCTGCCGGTGCCGGAAGAATCCGTGCAGGCGATAGAGCTGATCAAGGGATCGCTGGCGGGAGGCGGCGCCATTCATTATCCGGTGGCGCTGACGGAGTTTTTTCAGCGAACCAAAGGTGCCGGATAGAGAGTTCGGATATGGTGCGGTATTGATTTACCGCTTCAAATGGAATTCCAAAGCATTTCGAAATCATTGCGCTCCGGTTTTTCCTGTGATGCGGTGGTTTTGTAAGAGGCCATACTTTCCAGCGGCGTGAAGCGGAACTGCGCGAACAGACCGTTATCTTGGGTCAATTCGGTGAGCACGATTTGCCGGAGCACGCCATCACTCGTAGTGCAGGTCAGTTTGTCTCCCGATCTGAACAGATGACTCGAAACTATCAGCGTTGCGGCCTGCTGGATAACTTTGATTTCCGGCAGTAGCAAGCCCATTTCGTGAACCGCGCTTTGTGTTGCGTCATCGCTGTGGCGCAGCGAAACGGCTTCGGCGGTAGGAGTGATCATCTGAATGCCAAATTCCATCCGCGACTTCTTGACGTGTTTCATCCAGCGGATGACCGCCACACCCCATTCGTGAGCATCCGACTGGTCGACGATGCTCACACCGATCAGTTCACCGATCTTGAATTTCGCTTCTTTTTTGTCGCCTTCCCAGGCTAGGCATGCGCCGCCGGCGCTTTCATTGATGACCTCACAATCATACGCTGTATAGGGGGCTGCTGCCTGGACAGCCTTTTTCTGGGTTTGCGCTTCTTTCTCGGCGTGTTGTTTTTTGAAATAGGCTGTTTGAGTGGTAACATCCCATACATCCGGCGCATTCCGCTCTTCGTCTTCTCTTTCCTCGCCGTCCCAGTTTTCCTGCGGCCCGTGCATGCCCATCACGGGGCGGCTGGTGAACCGTGCCTTGCCCTGATTCTTTGTGGATAACTCCAGGGATGTTGCTGGAGGGTCGGACGTTGAGGATGCGCCGCCGTAGGCCTGATATAGCGCATCCAAGCCCAGCACAACGGTGATACGGCTATTTTTATTCATGCGGGAGAAATGGCGTTTCGCCGGCGCGCCCCAGGCCGTGATCAGCTTTCTCAGTAGTTCATGCGAAGGTGTCTTGTCGGTTTGCGTATGCTCCTCGCTGCTCAATTCGCGTAGATGATTGATCAAGTCAGTGAGTTCCAGCAGCCGGTACGATGTCAGGCGGGGGTTTCTTTGTGTTGCCGGGGCGGAGGTTGGTTCGTCCTTTTCAAGGTCGATTAAAAACGATTCCGGCGGAGTTTCAAGGTCAATAACAAAACTTAATTTCGCGTAAGTCGGCCAGTTGTCCAAGGTTGTTGCGATGGTTCCGATGTCGCGTTGCGGCAGGTGATAAGGACTGGCAAGCGCCAACAGCAGCGCCTGTTTGTAGAGGTCGCTGATACTATGATGCGAAATCAGCGGATCTTCCTTGTCATGAATGGCGCTTTCATGAAGCCTCTTGCTCTCGGCATAAAGATACATTTGGTGGATATCCCGCCACACGGCGCCCGGGGATGATATGTAGGTTTGATACGAAGTGAGCAGCGCTTCGATCAGATACCGCATCGCGTGATGCAGTAGCGGCAGCGTTTTCGCCGTTGTAGGTAGCGTGGAAGGATGGCTCACCAGGTTGTTGAGCGCGATCTTGTAACCATGGGCCATTTCAATTTGGAGTTCACGGGCCAGCAGCGCGGCTTTCATGCCGGTATCGGATAATGGGAAGGAGGCGCCGATATAATGTTTTCTGAGCATATTCATGACATGTCGCAGGGGTGGTCTAAAAAGCTTCAGGATTTGGCAGCGATGCTGTACGGGTATGATGGTACGGTTGATGGAAGTCAGCGCGTGGTAGATTGAATGTGCGGTCTCGCCAGAGTTGGCCAAGGGGAGATTGTCGATCCAGGACTTGACTTTGACAGGATGCGCGTCAAACGCCAATGTTTGTTGCTTTTCCGGGCACGGAGTGCTCAGGTGAATGGCGGCATTTTCCACGGCGCTGATCCTCCCGCTTGATCGTTAAAGGGTTATCCGTATTATCGGCGCGGTTTTTGAAAGCTTTAGACGAGCGGTGATGCGAGGAAGAGGCCGGTCTTCCGCTGTCAGGTGGAGTCAGACTGGCAGCCTGTCATTGGCAGGCTGTGCAGGGTGCGAGGTTTGCTAGAGGGAGTTCCACAACAGATCGAAGCTCATGTCCTGTTCCTGCGCTGCGGGGGAAAGCATGCCGTGGCTGGCCGCCTGGACGGGCATGAAATGAAATTGAGTGAAGTTGCGGTTGCTTTCCGTGATCTCGGTGAGTAACGCATGCTGTGTTCCGCCGGGAGTGTTGATGATGATCTGGGCGCCTGTCTGGAATGCTTTTGCCGGCGTTATCAGTCTGGCGGGCGCATTGCTGGCCTTTAGCTCGGGCAACAACAGGCCGGTCAAGGGTGTTTCATCGGAACGATCCGCCCGGAGGGTGCGGACAAGCACCGGCTCCGCAGAAGGCGATAACATTTCAAGGCCGAACTCCAGTTCCGAGTTCGATGTGTTTTTCGTCCAGCGAATAACCGCGATGCTCCATTCGTTCGTGTCTGATTCGTTGTTTTCCTGAATGGCGATTAGCTCATCGGCGTCGAAGGGCGGCTTTTTCGTATCGTTCGTTTTCCATGACAGACAGGCGCCGCACTCGCTTTCGTTGATGACCGCGCAGATGTGCGTTGTATAAAGCGGATTTTTCGGCGCGGCCGTTTTTTGCTCGCGCTGTTTCTTGAAATGATCGCCGCGTGACAGCACGGCGGCGGTTGTTTCTCCAGGCGCTTTTTCCGCCACGGATGTGTCCTTTTTCCTGAAGGAGTGCGCCGCATCCACCACGGAAGTTCTGCTGAGCGCGTTATAAATGGCGTCCAGCCCCGTCGTGACAACGACATGTCCGGTTTTCCGCAGACGCGGCAAGGACCGCCTGGAAACGATGCCCCAGGCCGAGATCAGCCAGCGTGCAAGGCCGGCTGACAGCGGTGCCGGTTCATCGCTGTCTTCCTGAGAGGGTTCGGGCGCTTCGATGGCGCTTGCGGCAAGGTAGAGGCGATGGATCAGGTCCGTGGTGTCGAGTGCCCGGCAGGAATCAAGGCCGCAATCCTTGTTGTTCGCCAGTGACATCGGCGGCGCGTCTTTTTCCAGGTTGATGACGAACGATCCTGTCGCATCGGCCGGGCTGGACAGCGTGTTCAGATGGCTATGTGAGGCCAGCATGTTGAGCGCCGTCGTGACTTCCATGATGCCTTCCTGGGCGAGCTGGTAAGGATTTGCCAGGGCCAGCAGCAGCGCGTGTTTGTACATTTCGCTGATGCTGCGTGGCCGGCCCGCCGTATCCTCGTTGTCCGGCAAGGGGCTTTCATGAAGCTTCTTCTGTTCCGTGAAGCGGTAGATCTCATGAAGGTCGCGCCATAGCGTTTGCGGGCATGGTGCGTACATCAGATAAGAAGTCAGCGCCATTTCGCTGAGATGGCGCATGGCGCGATGAAGGTGAGGGAGCGTCATGCTGGCCGTGGCTTCATTGGTCAGCAGGCTGGTGGCGATGATCTTGTAACCATTGGCCATCTCCGCGTGGAGTTCGCGGACCAGGTGGGCGGCCTTGAAGTTGATCTCGGCCAGCGGCAGTGGCGCGCCAAGATAATGTTTTTTCAGTTCGCCGGTGATGTGCCGCACCGGCGATTTGAACAATTCGAGAATCTGGAGCCGCGACTGGATGGCGATGCTCATCCGGTTCAGCGCCTTCAGTTCGTGATAAACCAGGCGTGCGGTTTCACCGGTATTGCTTAACGGCAGCCGTTCCAGCCATTCCTTCACCTTGGGAGGGTGGGGCTCGCAGGCCAGATTCTGGGATTCCTGCTTGGGCGGAAGGTATAGTCTCAGATCGCAATTGTCCATCATGGCGAGTGTTCCAGGGTGAAAAGTTTTGTCACCACTGTATCGGCCAAGGCTGCGGGATGCTTAGCAGGATTCTTGCGGGAAACAGGGGTGTTTCCTTGCTCCTTGTTTTGGAAAGATAATTTTCTGGGGGGAGAGCGAATTGATGTGGAGCGGGTTAGGCGCTCTTTTCGGCGCCGTAATCCGCCATTCGTGGCGCCAGGCGCTCCGTAAACAGCTTGTGTGCTTCGCACGCTTGGTGGGTTGTTAACCCGCCCTACATTTATTTTACAAAGGTAATTTGCTGGGGGCGCCCGCTTCTTCGCGAACCAGGCGCGGGACGAGATAGCCGGGCAGGCGATTGCGCAGCTCGGTCAGGAGCGTTTCGGCGCGGGAGGCGCCGGTGTCGAAATGGGTGGCGCCGCGCACCTTGTCCAGCAGGTGCAGGTAATAGGGCGTGACGCCGCTGTCGAACAGCGTTTCGCTGAGGTTGGCCAATGCCTGCGCGCTGTCGTTCACTCCGCGCAGCAGCACCGATTGGTTGAATAGCGTCACACCCGCCTCGGCCAGCATCGCCAGGGCATGGCGCACCTGATCGTCGATCTCGTTGGCGTGGTTGGCGTGGATCACCATGACCGGTTTCAGGCGTGTGTTCCCAAGCCAGGCGAGCAGTCCGTCATCGACGCGCTCGGGCAACACCACGGGCAGGCGGGTATGGATGCGCAGCCTTTTCAGGTGCGGGATGGCGGAGAGCCGCTGCGCCAGGGGCGCCAGGCGCAAGTCGGTGAGCGTGAGGGGATCGCCGCCGCTCAGGATGATCTCGGTGATCGAGGCGTCCGAGGCGAGATAGTCCAGCGCCGCGTCCCACTGGCCGGCGGCGGGATTGGCATCGCCATAGGGAAAGTGTCGGCGGAAGCAATAACGGCAATGAATGGCGCAGGCCCCGGTGGCGACCAGCAGGGCGCGGCCGTGGTATTTGTGCAATAGGCCGGGAAGCGGCATGGCGGCGAGATCCCCGACCGGATCCGGGCTGAATCCCGGCGCATCGTGTTCTTCATCCTGATGCGGAAATATCTGGCGCAGCAACGGGTCGCCGGGGTCGCCCTTGCGCATCCGCGCCACATAGCCGCGCGGCACGCGCAGCGAGAACTGGCGGCGGGCGATGGCGCTGGGGGGAAGGATGTCCGGGGGCAGGCCCAGCCGCGCTAACAGCTCAAAAGGGTCGCTGATCGCCTGGGCCAATAATTTTTGCCATTGGGAAGGCTGCCCAGAATGGAGAGTTCGCGGTAACATATGCGCACAGTTTACAGCAGTACGAAAGTTCCGGGCACCTCCGTATCCACAAACACCTATCTCAGCGAGGAAGGCATGGCCACATTCAGCACCAACGAATTCAAATCGGGTCTCAAGATCATGATGGACGGCGACCCTTGTGCGATTCTGGAGAACGAATTCGTCAAGCCCGGCAAGGGACAGGCGTTCAACCGCGTCAAATTCCGCAATCTAAAGACCGGCCGCGTCATCGAGCGCACCTTCAAATCCGGCGATACCGTGGAAGGCGCGGACGTGGTCGATGTCGAGATGCAATATCTGTATAACGATGGTCAGCACTGGCATTTCATGGTGCCGGAGACTTTCGAGCAGGTGGCCGCGGACAAACCCGCCGTGGAAGACGCCATCAAGTGGCTGAAGGAGCAGGATGTCTGTGTGGTTACGCTATGGAATGGCGTGCCTCTGAGCGTCACGCCGCCGAATACCGTCACGCTCAAGGTGGTCGACACCGATCCCGGCCTGCGCGGCGACACCTCGGGCGGCGGCGGCAAGCCCGCCACGCTGGAGACGGGCGCCGTGGTGCGCGTGCCGCTGTTCGTCGAGATCGGCGACATCCTCAAGGTGAACACCCGCACAGGGGAGTATCTGTCGCGGGCCAAGGCCTGACGCGCCGTTTGCAAAACGACTCTCCCCTCGAATGGCGGCCCACCGCAACGCTTGAAAACCTGCGGCTGCGCGCCCGCATGCTGGCCGCCATTCGCGCTTTTTTCGCCGAGCGCGGTGTGCTGGAGGTGGAGACGCCGCTACTGTCTTCCACGACAGCGACCGATCCGCACCTGGACAGTTTTGTCGCCCGCTATACCGGCCCCGGCGCCGCCGCCGGCCAAACCCTCTATCTTCAAACCTCGCCGGAGTTCGCTATGAAACGCCTGCTCGCCGCCGGCAGCGGGTCCATCTATCAACTGGGCAAGGTGTTTAGAAATGGCGAGGCGGGGCGGCGCCACAATCCCGAGTTCACCCTGCTCGAATGGTATCGCCCGGGGTTCGATCTGCATGCCTTGATGGACGAGATGGATGCGCTGATGGCGAGCCTGTTGGGCACGCCCGCCGCCGAACGTCTCAGCTATGCCGAAGCGTTCATCCGCTATGCGGGTATCGATCCGCATGCGGCAACCGCCGCTGAACTTCAACGTATCGCTTCGGTCGAAAAGTTTAGTGAATCACTCAGTCTTGCGGGCGACGACAGAGATGGCTGGCTCGATCTGCTGCTGACGCATTTGGTCGAGCCTCATCTGGGCAAGGAGCGGCCGATATTTATTTTTGATTACCCGCCCTCGCAAGCCGCCCTGGCCCGCATCCGCCCTGGAAATCCGCCTGTAGCGGAGCGTTTCGAGCTGTATATCGACGGGATCGAGCTGGCCAATGGTTATCATGAGCTGGGAGATGCCCGTGAGCAGCGGTACCGTTTCGAGGCTGATCGGGCGCGGCGGCGGGATGCCAGGTTGAGCGATGTTCCAGTTGACGAGCGTTTGCTTGCGGCCCTGGAGCATGGATTGCCTGATTGTTCCGGCGTGGCGTTGGGCGTCGACCGCGTGCTCATGATCGCTGCGCAGGCGCGAGCGCTTGACGAAGTTATGGCGTTTCCTCTCTTCCGCGTGTAGCGCCTCGCCAATTATCTGTCGAAGTGTCGAAAAAATTTACACCATACCGGGTGTTTCCTGTCTGAGAATCAGAAAACAATCATTTGATTATATTTTATCTCTTTGTTTTTTCGTTTGTTATTGTTTTTGCCCCGGCATTTGGTGCGTATTTTGCTACTCGTTAAAGCGGGGGCGTTACGCTGATAATCAGTACAGATGATTGGCGTTTCCAGGTTCAAGCAACGAAAACGGAGGTTATTGTCATGGAACGCCGCTGGGCAACGCGGACGCCCATACACGTAGATGTCGGAATTTTTTACAAGGGCGGAGAAGTCGGGGTGCGCAAGGCCCGGGACATCGGCCTGGGCGGGGTATTTCTCGAAGCTGCGGAGTTGCCCCTGCCGCTGGAAGCGCACGTCGAACTGATTTTCATGCTGAAGTCAGGGGGCAAACCGATAAAGCATAAAATCAGGGCCAAGGTCGTGCGTGCGACAGGCGATGGCGTCGGTTTCATGTTTCGTGATTTCGATGCGATCACTTTCCGTTCCTTGCAAGAAGTGCTGCGCTACAAGGAACCGTCCGACGAGCATCCGCACTGAAGACCAAGAAACGCTTTACTTCGATTTTTCCCTGAAAGCATTGTCCGCCGCTCTTTTTCGCCATTTCTCAAAGCATTCCGCCCCGCAGAAATAGTGCACATAGTCCTCCGCCTCGCAGCTTTTGGCGGTCGACGCGGGAATCTCCTTCATACAGACTTCACAGCTCAACATTCCTTCCTGGCGTGTATCCGGTTTGGGATGCATGATTTATTCCTCTCGAAAAGCCTTGATAGTGAAAATGTTGGGTTCTTGGTAGAGTTTATCAATGCGTAAATTGATCGTTATCGCCATCTTGTCATTGGCAGTGGCCGGCGCGCTTGCCGCCTGGAAATTCAGCGCCGCCGAAGGGGTGTCGGTGACGACAGCCGCCGTGGAGGAAGGACCGCTGTCGGTTTTTCTTATCGCCACAGGCAAGGTTACCAGCGGACATGAAGTGAAGGTGACCGCCCGCTCGGCGGGGCAGGTGGAGGCGGTTTATGCAAAGGAAGGGCAGCGTGTCGCGGCGGGAGAGGTGCTGGCGCGGCTGGATGACAAGGAGGTGCGCGCCCAGATGGGCAAGGTGGAGGCGGCGCTGCGTCTGGCGCAGGCCGAGGTGGCGCAGGTGGCGCAGACCGTGGCGCGTTTCCGGCGGGTGGTGCCGTCCGGCCTTGAACCGGCCTATAAACTGGAGGATGCCGAAGCGCAGCTCAAGAGCGCTCAGGCGAAGGAAGGTGTCGCCGCAGCGGAGCTGCGTCTGGCGCATGTGGCGCTGGACAATCTGAATGTGACGGCGCCTTTTGCCGGCCTGATCACCCTGAGCCCGGTGCGCGCCGGGCAGTGGATCGTGCCGCCCGAAGCCTTGTTCACGCTGGCCGATCTCGAGCGGCGCGAAATCGAGGTGAAAGTCGACGCCGACGACAGCGCCGGCATCGCGGTGGGGCAGGAAGTCACGCTGTCCAGCGACGCCTTTCCCGGACGGCAGTGGTCCGAGCGGGTGATGCGCCTGGCGCCGTCGGTGGAGAAAGAGGAAGCCGCCAATACCGTCAATGTCTATCTGAGTCTGGGCGCTGATATAGACAATGGCGCGCCGCCGCTGCGCCTTGGTCAACAGGTGGATGTGAAGATCCGCACCGCTTTCCGGTCCAAGGCGCTCAAAGTGCCGTTCGCCGCGTTGATCAGCAAGGACGAAAAGACCTGGGTGGCGGCGATCGAGCAGGGTCGTGTGAAGCTGCTGCCCGTGGTCACCGGCATCGAGGATCTGACGCATACCGAGATTCTGCAAGGCGTCAGCGCCGGGCAGCAGGTCATCCTCGCCGAAGGCAAGACGCTGAACGAGGGCGACCGCGTGCGCGTGGAGGCAAGAAAGCCGCGATGATAGAGTTGCGAGACGCCGGCAAATCCTATCGCTTCGGCGAAGTGGTGCTGCCGGTGCTGAAGGGGTTGTCGCTACATATCGAGGCGGGCGAGTTTGTTGCCATCATGGGACCCTCTGGCTCGGGCAAGTCCACGCTGCTGAATGTGATCGGTTGTCTGGATACGGTGGATCAGGGCAGCTACCGGCTGGATGGCGTTACCATCGAGGCGGCCTCCGAGGATGAGCTGGCGGCGCTTCGCAATGCGCGCCTGGGGTTCGTTTTCCAGTCGTTCAATCTCATCCCGCGCATCAATGCCCTGCGCAATGTCGAGCTGCCCATGGTTTATCATCGCGTTGCGCCCGCCGAGCGCCAGCGTCGCGCCTATGCGGCGCTGAAGAGGGTCGGGCTGGAGGGTCGCGCAACGCATTCCCCGGCCCGGCTGTCCGGCGGGCAGCAGCAGCGCGTGGCGATCGCGCGGGCGCTGATCAACGATCCCGACATCATCATCGCCGACGAGCCGACCGGCAGTCTCGATTCGGTGTCGGGCCACGACATCATGCGCCTGTTTTCTAATCTGCATCAGCAAGGCAAGACCATCGTGATGGTGACGCACGAGGAAGAGATCGCGACCTATGCGCGGCGTGTCATCCGCTTGCGGGATGGTGTGATCGAAAAGGACGAGCGCAGGTGAAAGTTGTCGGTTATTGGCGCGACATCGTCGTCCAGGCGTGGTGGGCGCTCAGGGACAACTGGCTGCGCAGCGTGCTGAGCGTGCTCGGTATCGCGGTCGGCATCACCGCCGTGATGGCGGTGGGTACGATCAGCAAGGGCGGTCATTATCTGGTGTTCTCCGAGCTGGAGACGTTCGGGCTCAAGTCGGTGTGGGTGTTCCGCGACCGGCAGGACAAAGACCCGCACCGCGCCGTGCGCAAGGGCACCGGCATCGATAACGATGATTACGCCGCCGTCCGCGCCGGCTGCTGCCCGGCGGTCAGCCGTGTCAGCCCCGTGGTGTATGACTTCGGCAAACGGCAGTTGGTCCGCGCCGGGAACCGCTACAGCAACGCCAGCGTCGAGGGTGTGGGCAGCGAATATACCGCGATCACCAACGATACCCTTGCGCTGGGCCGTTCCTTCCGCATCCAGGACGAAGAGCGCCGCCGCCCTGTGGCCATCATCGGCCCCCAGCCGCATGCCGATCTGTTCGGCGCGGCGCAAAATCCGCTCGGCAGGGAAATTCGCATCGGCCAGCAAAAATACACCGTGGTCGGCGTGCTCAAAGCCAAGAGCCGCAGCTTTCTCGCCAGCATCGGCTCGGCCGGCGGGCAGGACGCGAACAATCGCATCCTGATACCCTACACATTGTATCAACAGCAGCTTGGCAAAAAAGAAATCAACTGGCTGCAAGCCGAAGCTGTCCGCCAGGACCAGGCCAGCGCCGCGGTAAGCCAGATCATCGACACCCTCAAGCGCCGCCACGGCGACCGCTATGCCTACAAGGGAGAGATGATGGCGCAGTATATCGACACGGCCGATCGCATCCTGCAAGGCGTGGCGCTGATCGGTGTGGTGGCGGCTTCGGTATCACTGCTGGTCGGGGGCCTGGGGATCATGAACATCATGAGCACCTCGGTGCTGGAACGGACGCGCGAAATCGGCCTGCGCAAGGCCATCGGCGCGCGCCGGCGCGATATTCTGCTTCAGTTTCTGGCGGAGGCGGTCTTCATCTCCACCCTTGGCGGCATGCTGGGCTTGATGGTGGGGGCGCTGGCGAGTTACGGACTGGCATTGGCGACCGGTTTCCCCCTGGCGCCCTCCTGGTTCATGGTCGTGGTCGCCCTCACCGTCTCGGTCGGCGTCGGCGTCCTCTCCGGCTACTACCCCGCCCGCCGCGCGGCGAGGATGCGGCCGGTGGTGGCGTTGAGGTATGAGTAGTTATGCCGCGCGAGGATGCACTTGGCGCATGATCTTTTCCGCGAACCGATCTTCGGTAACATCCAGATCATAATCCATTTGCAATCCCAGCCAGAATTGAGGCGACATGCCGAAATACCGTCCCAGGCGCAGGGCCGTATCCGCTGTGATAGCGCGTTTGCCATGCACGATCTCGTTGATGCGCCGCGCTGAGATGCCCATGTCCAGGGCAAGCCGGTTTTGGCTGATGTTCATAGGGATCAGGAATTCTTCCAGCAAAATCTCGCCTGGATGAACGGGAGACAGTTTCTTTGTCGGCATCGTTATACCTCGTTCATAGAGGCGGCGAATTTCCTGGAGGTGCTCATGCTCTCGGACGAATTTATGGTTTACCCAATCCCAAACCCTCCCAAACCGCCATCGTCGCCCCCGCCTGGTTCATGGTGTAGAAATGCAGCCCCGGCGCGCCGCCGTCGAGCAGTTTGCGGCACAGTTCGGCGGTGACGTCCAGGCCGAAGGCGCGCAACGACTCCATATCATCACCGAAGTCCTCCAGGCGCTTGCGCAGCCAGCGCGGAATCTCGGCGCCGCACATGTCGGAGAAGCGGGCGAGCTGGGTATGGTTGGTGATGGGCATGATGCCGGGTACGATGGGCAGATCGAGGCCGAGCTTTTCGCAAGCCTCGACGAAGCGGAAATAGGCGTCCGCATTGTAGAAGTATTGCGTCAGGGCGCCGCTGGCGCCGGCCTCGACCTTGCGCTTGAAGTTGAGCAGGTCGGCCTGCGCGGACGGCGCCTGGGGATGAAACTCGGGGTAGGCGGCGACTTCGATGTGAAAGTGATCACCGGTTTCTTCGCGGATGAAGGCGACCAGTTCGTTGGCATGGCGGAATTCGCCGATATCGCGCATCCCCGAAGGCATGTCGCCGCGCAAGGCCACGATGCGGTGGATGCCGTTGGCGATATAGGCCTGGAGCAGGGCGCGAATGCTGTCGCGGCTGGAGGCGATGCAGGAAAGATGCGGTGCGGCGTCGATGCCGGTGTCGCGCTGGATTTCGACCACGGCGTCGAAGGTATGATCGCGCGTGCTGCCGCCTGCGCCGAAGGTGACCGAGAAATACAGCGGCTTGAGCTGCGCCAGCGTGTCGCGCACCACGCGCAGCTTGGCCGCACCCTCGGCGGTCTTGGGCGGGAAGAACTCGAAGCTGTAAGTGCGGGGGTATTTTTTTTGGGAGTTCATGATAGTCCAGCAAAAAATGTAGGGCGGGCTAAACCCGCCAACCGTCGCGTAACGATTCCTTAAGGTGCGCCTTGCGGCGCGGCATGGCGGGTTACGCTACGCTAACCCGCCCTACATTTTACATTCAATACCGGTAATGATTCGGCTTGTACGGCCCGTCCACCGGCACGCTGATGTACGCGGCTTGCTCGGGTGTCAGCTCCGTCAGATCGGCGCCGATTTTCTTCAGGTGCAGGCGCGCCACATGTTCATCCAGATGTTTGGGCAGCACATACACCTTGTTCTCGTACTTGGCGCCGTGCTTGAACAGCTCGATCTGCGCCAGCACCTGGTTGGAGAAGGAATTGGACATGACGAAGCTGGGATGGCCGGTGGCGCAGCCCAGGTTCACCAGGCGGCCTTCCGCGAGCAGGATGATGCGCTTGCCGTCAGGAAAGATGATGTGATCGACCTGCGGCTTGATGTTTTCCCATTGGTACTGACGCAGGCTGGAGACTTCGATTTCGGAGTCGAAGTGGCCGATGTTGCACACGATGGCGTTGTGGCGCATGCGCGCCATGTGGCCGTGGTTGATGACGTTGACGTTGCCGGTGGCGGTGACGAAGATGTCGGCCTTGTCGGCGGCGTAGTCCATGGTGACCACGCGATAGCCTTCCATCGCCGCCTGCAGAGCGCAGATCGGGTCGATCTCGGTGACCCACACCGTGGCGCCAAGGCCGCGGAAGGCCTGGGCACAGCCCTTGCCCACGTCGCCATAGCCCAGCACCAGGGCGATTTTGCCGGCGATCATCACATCGGTGGCGCGCTTGATGCCGTCCACCAGCGATTCACGGCAGCCGTAGAGGTTATCGAACTTGCTCTTGGTGACCGAGTCGTTGACGTTGATGGCGGGGAAGGGTAATCGGCCTTCCTTTTCCATCTGGTACAGGCGATGCACACCCGTGGTGGTCTCTTCGGTCACGCCCTGGATATTGGCCAGGATGCGCGAGTACCAGCCGGGTTGCGCGGCCTGCCGCTTCTTGATCGCGGCGAACAGGACGCTTTCTTCTTCGTTCGTCGGGTTGGCGATGAGCGAAGCATCCTTTTCGGCGCGTGCGCCGAGGGTGATGAGCAGCGTGGCGTCGCCGCCGTCGTCGAGGATCATATTGGGCGTGCCGCCGTCATGCCATTCGAACAGGCGGTGGGTGTAGTCCCAGTACTCTTCCAGGCTCTCGCCCTTGTAGGCGAAGACCGGGATGCCCGCGGCGGCGATGGCGGCGGCGGCATGGTCCTGGGTGGAGAAGATGTTGCAGGAAGCCCAGCGCACCTCGGCGCCCAGCGCCACCAGGCTCTCGATCAGCACGGCGGTCTGGATGGTCATGTGCAAGGAGCCGGCGATGCGCGCGCCCTTGAGCGGCTGGCTCGTGGCGTATTCTTCGCGCACCGTCATCAGACC
Source organism: Gammaproteobacteria bacterium (assembly GCA_033717875.1). Lineage (GTDB taxonomy): Bacteria > Pseudomonadota > Gammaproteobacteria > Ga007554 > SBBG01. The sequence continues at coordinate 23,934 of JADDKJ010000002.1, read as the reverse complement.
GGGCATCTCGGTCTCGGCGATGTTGATCTCTTTGCGGCCCCAGGCGGCCAGGGCGATGTCCGCGACCTTGTAATCGGTGAAGTTTGATTTGACTACCGCGTTCATTGGCATATTCTCCATGGATGAACGAGCGCCGTTGTTGCAAGTGGAATGTTTTCTTCGAGCCTGGCAGGGTAAAGCCCTGTTGCAACGCTCCTCGAAGAAAGAACCGCGCCGTCGCACCTCGCGGCGGCGTGTAAAGGAACCTCTGATGTGTCAGAGGTTTCATGGCACAAGGATGTGCCGGCATTTTTCAATCACGGCCAGTGATTGAAAAATGAAGAAAAGCGAAAATCACATTTTTGCTTTTCGTGCTCTGAGAATTCCAGGATGGAATTATTCAGAGCTTCCTAAATATCAGATCCCCGCCGCCTTGCGTAGCGCCTCGGCTTTATCAGTGCGCTCCCAGGTCAGTTCAGCCTCGGTGCGGCCGAAATGGCCGTAGGCCGCCGTTTTGGTGTAGATCGGCCGCAGCAGATCGAGCATCTTGATGAGACCCTTGGGGCGCAGGTCGAAATGCTCGCGCACCAGCGTGGTGATCTGCTCGTCAGCGATCTTGCCGGTGCCGAAGGTGTCGACGGTGATCGAGGTCGGTTCGGCGACGCCGATGGCGTAGGACACCTGGATCTCGCAGCGCTCGGCCAGGCCGGCGGCGACGATGTTCTTGGCCACGTAGCGCGCGGCATAAGCCGCGGAGCGGTCGACCTTGGAGGGGTCCTTGCCGGAGAAACAGCCGCCGCCATGACGTCCCATGCCGCCGTAGCTGTCGACGATGATCTTGCGCCCGGTCAGGCCGCAGTCGCCGACCGGCCCGCCGATGACGAAACGCCCGGTCGGGTTGATATAGTAGCGGGTGTTCTTGTCCAGCCATTCGGCGGGCAGCACCGGCTTGATGATCTCTTCCATTACGGCCTCTGTGAGGTCGCTGTGCTTGATGTCCGGCGAATGCTGAGTGGACAGCACCACGGCGTCGATGCCGACCGGCTTGTTGTTCTCGTAGCGGAAGGTGACCTGGCTCTTGGCGTCCGGGCGCAGCCAGTGCAGCACGCCGCTTTTACGCATCTGCGCCTGCCGTTGCACCAGTCGGTGGGCGTAGGTGATGGGGGCGGGCATCAGCACGTCGGTTTCGTTGGTGGCGTAGCCGAACATCAGGCCCTGGTCGCCGGCACCCTGCTCATGCTCGGCCGTTTCGTCCACGCCCACCGCGATGTCCACGGACTGCTTGCCGATGGCGGTCAACACGGCGCAGGATTCCCAGTCAAAACCCATCTCGGGCTTGTCGTAGCCGATATTCTTGACGGTCTGGCGCACCACGCTTTCCATGTCCACCCAGGCCGAGGTGGTGATTTCCCCTGCGATCATCACCATGCCGGTCTTCACCAGCGTCTCGCAGGCCACGCGCGCGGTTCTGTCCTGGCTGAGGATGGCGTCCAGAATCGCATCCGACACCTGGTCGGCGATTTTGTCAGGATGGCCTTCGGAGACCGATTCGGAGGTAAATAAATAGTTATTTTTCGACATGTGTGCCCATTTCCTCTGCAAGTGACGCTAAAATATCGCCATAGTGTAGCCCGAAGCTTGGCGTATTCCAATTATTCCACTGTAAAAACCCCCAATTATCCACGAAATCAGAGAGGAAACACAAATGGTGCGTACGGAAACCCCGATTTGCGAATTCGGTAAACCCGCTGTCGATTTTGCCCTGCCCGGCGTCGACGGCAAAGTCTGGACCCTCGATCAGTGCAGGGGCGAGAAGGGTTTACTGGTGATGTTCATTTGTAACCACTGCCCTTATGTCAAGGCGGTGATCGACCGCGTCGTGCGCGACACGAAAGAGTTGCGCGATTACGGCGTCAACAGCGTCGCCATCATGTCCAACGATCCCAGCGATTACCCCGAAGACTCCTTCGACAACATGCGGAAAATCGCGCGCGAATACAATTTCCCCTTCCCCTATCTGCTGGACGAGACCCAGGAAATCGCCAAGGCTTACGGCGCGGTCTGCACCCCGGATTTCTTCGGCTACAACGCCGACCTGCAACTCCAGTACCGCGGTCGTCTCGATGCCAGCCGCAAAGAAGCCGTGGCCGATGCGCGGCGCGATTTGTTCGAGGCCATGAGGGAGGTGGCGCTGACGGGCCAGGGTCCGCGCGAGCAGATTCCCAGCATGGGGTGTTCGATCAAGTGGAAAGACGCCGCATAAGCGCTTTTTCCGGCGTTAGTATTGCCGATCAGCCCGATCTAAGGGAAAATAGCAGCTTTTCCGCCCCCGAAAGCCCGGGTTGATTTCGACTGTGATGTGATAGTTTTCAGAACCTTCAGAGGATAAAGATAAATGTCTGCTGCTTCCCGTAAAGATTTAGCCAATGCCATCCGCGCGCTTGCGATGGATGCCGTCCAAAAGGCCAACTCAGGGCATCCCGGTGCGCCCATGGGCATGGCGGAAATTGCGGAAGTCTTGTGGAATAATCATCTGCGGCACAATCCGGCCAACCCCAAGTGGGCCGATCGCGACCGTTTCGTCCTCTCCAACGGCCACGGTTCCATGCTGCAATACGCGCTGTTGCACCTGACCGGCTATGATCTGCCGATGGAAGAGATCAAGCGCTTCCGTCAGTTGCACTCCAAAACGCCCGGCCATCCTGAATACGGCTATGCGCCCGGTATCGAAACCACCACCGGCCCGCTGGGGCAGGGCATCACCAATGCGGTGGGCATGGCGATCGCCGAAAAGGTGCTGGCCGCCGAATTCAACAAGCCCGGCCACGAAATCGTCAATCACCATACCTATGTCTTCCTTGGCGACGGCTGCCTGATGGAAGGCATTTCCCATGAGGCTTGTTCGCTGGCCGGCACGCTGGGGCTGGGCAAGCTGATCGCCTTCTATGACGACAATGGCATCTCCATCGACGGTCACGTCGAGGGCTGGTTCACCGACAACACCCCGAAGCGTTTCGAGGCTTATGGCTGGCATGTGATCCCGAATGTCGACGGCCACGATTTCGCGGCGGTCGATGCCGCGATCCAGCAGGCCAAGGCCAACACCGGCATGCCGACCCTGATCTGCTGCAAGACCATCATCGGCAAGGGTTCGCCCAACAAGGCCGGCAGCCACGACTGCCACGGTGCCGCGCTGGGCGATGCCGAAGTGGCCGCCACCCGTGCCAATATCGGCTGGAATTATCCTCCCTTCGAGATCCCGCAAGAGGTGTATGACGGCTGGGACGCCAAGGTGAAGGGCGAGGGCGTGGAGAAGTTGTGGGAGAACAAATTCGCCGAATACGCCAAGGCTTATCCCGCCGAGGCCGCTGAGTTCAAGCGCCGCATGAGCGGTGAGCTGCCCGCCAATTGGCAGGCGCATGCCGCCGCCTTCCTGGCGAAAGTGAACGACAAGGGCGAGACCATTGCTACCCGCAAGGCTTCGCAGAACAGCATCGAAGGTCTGGCTCCGGCCCTGCCCGAGTTGATCGGCGGTTCGGCGGACCTGGCCAGCTCCAACCTGACCTTGTGGTCCGGTTCGCGCGGCGTGTCCAAAGAGAGTGGCGGCAACTACATCTATTACGGCGTGCGCGAGTTCGGCATGGCCGCCATCATGAACGGCCTTACCCTGCACGGCGGCCTGATTCCTTACGGCGCGACCTTCCTCATGTTCTCCGAGTATGCCCGCAACGCCGTGCGCATGGCGGCGCTGATGAAGATCCGCTCGATTTTCGTCTTCACCCACGACTCCATCGGCCTGGGCGAAGATGGCCCGACCCACCAGCCCGTCGAACAAACCGCCACGCTGCGCCTGATTCCGAATATGGATGTGTGGCGCCCGTGCGATACCGTCGAATCCGCCGTGTCCTGGATCGCCGCCATCGAGCGCGCCAAGGGGCCGAGCAGTCTGATCTTCAGCCGCCAGAATCTGGCCTTCCAGAAGCGCGACGCGGCTACCATTGCCAATATCGCCAAGGGCGGTTATGTTCTGTCCGAAGCGGCGGGCGGCAAGCCCAAGGCCGTGATCATCGCCACCGGCTCGGAAGTCCAGCTCGCCATGGATGCGCAGAAGGCGCTGGCTTCGGCGGGTGTGCCGGTGCGCGTCGTTTCTATGCCGTCCACCAACGTGTTCGACCGCCAGGATCAGGCCTACAAGGACAGCGTGCTGCCCAAGGGCGTGGTGCGTGTCGCCGTCGAGGCCGGTGTGACCGACGGCTGGCGCAAATATGTCGGCCTGGAAGGCGCGGTGGTCGGTATCGACACCTTCGGCGAATCGGCCCCGGCGGGCGATTTGTTCAAGGAGTTCGGCTTCACCGTGGACAATGTCGTCAAGGCCGTCCAGAGCGTTCTCTGACCATCAGGAACGCAGGGTGTGCAGGGCGTGCCCTGCGTTCTGAAATCAAGAATTATCGGCCTGGGTTGGCCGCGTGAAATGACCGGCCCGGCGAGAAAGGTTTTTTGTTAATAAATCGTGGGAGTAAACCTATGGCAATCAAAATTGGCATCAATGGCTTTGGCCGCATCGGGCGTATGGTGTTCCGCGCGGTCGCACAGGAAGCTGAATTCAAGGATATCGAGATCGTCGGCATCAACGACCTGCTCGAACCGGACTACCTGGCCTATATGCTGCGGTATGACTCGGTGCATGGCCGCTTCAAGGGCGACATTTCCGTGGACAACAACACCCTGATCGTGAATGGCAAGAAGATCCGCCTGACCGCGATCAAAGATCCCGCCGAACTGAAGTGGAACGAAATCGGCGCCGACATCGTTATCGAATCCACCGGCCTGTTCCTGACCAAGGAAACCTGCCAGAAGCATGTCGACGCGGGCGCCAGGAAAGTGGTGCAGAGCGCGCCTTCCAAGGACGACACCCCGATGTTCGTCTATGGTGTCAATCACAAGACCTACACCGGCCAGACGATCATCTCCGCCGCGTCTTGCACCACCAACTGCCTGGCGCCGGTGGCCAAGGTGCTGAACGACAGTTTCGGCATCAAGCGCGGTTTGATGTCCACCGTCCACGCCGCGACCGCCACCCAGAAGACGGTCGACGGTCCTTCCATGAAGGATTGGCGCGGCGGCCGTGGTATCCTGGAAAACATCATTCCGTCCTCGACCGGCGCCGCCAAGGCGGTGGGCGTGGTCTTGCCGGAATTGAAGGGCAAGCTGACCGGCATGGCGTTCCGCGTGCCGACGTCCGATGTTTCGGTGGTCGACCTGACCGTCGAGCTGAACAAACAGGCCAGCTACGCCGACATCTGCGCCGCGATGAAGGCCGCCTCCACGGGCGAGCTGAAGGGTGTTCTGGGTTACACCGAAGAGAAGGTGGTGTCCACCGATTTCCGTGGCGTCAGCACCCCCTCCATCTTCGATGCCGAGGCCGGCATCGCCCTGGACAGCACGTTTGTTAAAGTGATCTCCTGGTACGACAACGAGTATGGCTACACCTGCAACATGATGCGCATGGTGCAGCACGCCGCCAAGTAAAAAATGTCGGGCGGGTTGGCGTATTTTGCCTAACCCGCCCTGTTTTTTGCTTAAGGAACCTCTGAATTATTCAGAGCTTCCTTATCAAAGAGCCATCAGCCAAGGCGCCCGCCTTCGCTGATGACTTTTAAATTCAGCCAGGAGTACACCCATGTCCGTAATCAAAATGACCGACCTCGATCTTGCCGGCAAGCGCGTGCTGATCCGCGAAGACCTCAACGTGCCGCTCAAGAATGGCAAGGTGGCCGATGATACCCGCATCCGTGCGTCGCTGCCGACCATCGAGCGGGCGATGAAGGCTGGCGCCAGGGTGATGGTGATGTCGCATCTGGGCCGTCCCGAAGAAGGCGTTTACAGCGATGAGAATTCCATGAAACCCGTCGCCGAACACCTGTCGAGCCTGCTGGGCAAGCCGGTGGAAGTGGTCAAGGACTACCTGGGCGGCGTCGATGTCGCTCCTGGCGAAGTGGTGGTATTCGAGAACGTGCGCTTCAACAAGGGCGAGAAGAAGAACAGCGACGAGCTGGCCCGGAAATACGCGGCGCTGTGCGATGTGTTCGTGATGGACGCCTTCGGCACCGCCCACCGCGCGGAAGGCTCCACGCATGGTGTCGCCAAGTTCGCCCCGGTCGCCTGCGCCGGTCCGCTGCTGGCCGCCGAACTGGAGGCGCTGGCCATGGCGCTGAAGAATCCCAAGCGTCCGCTGGTGGCCATCGTCGGCGGTTCCAAGGTTTCCACCAAGCTCACCGTGCTGGAGTCCTTGTCCAATGTGGTCGACCAGATGATCGTCGGTGGCGGTATCGCCAACACCTTCATCGCCGCGGCCGGCCACAACGTCGGCAAATCCTTGTACGAGAAGGATCTGATCGCCGAGGCGCAGCGCCTCACCGAACAGGCCAAGGCGCGTAACGCCGCCATCCCCGTGCCGACCGATGTCGTGGTGGGCAAGGAGTTCTCGGAAAGCGCCGCCGCGACGTTGAAGAAGATCGATGCGGTCGCCGATGACGACATGATCTTCGACATCGGTCCGCAGACCTCCGCCGCCTTTGCCGAGATCCTGAAGAAGGCCGGTACCATCGTCTGGAACGGTCCGGTCGGCGTATTCGAATTCGACCAGTTCGGCGAAGGCACCAAACAATTGGCGCTGGCCATCGCCGAAAGCCCGGCGTTCTCGATCGCCGGTGGCGGTGATACCCTGGCGGCGATCGCCAAATACAATATCGCCGACAAGATCTCCTATATCTCCACCGGCGGCGGTGCGTTCCTGGAATTCCTGGAAGGCAAGAAATTGCCGGCGGTGGTGATTCTGGAAGAGCGCGCGGTGAAGTGATCTTGATTAACGCAAACAGCCAGGATCCCGGTTTTCCGCGCGCCTTCGTGTCCTTGTCTCGGTTTCTGGAGTTATACATTTGCTAAGACGAACCAAAATTGTCGCAACACTTGGCCCGGCCACGGACGATTCGAAAGTCCTCGATGGCGTCATCGAGGCCGGTGTCGATGTGGTGCGACTCAATTTCTCTCACGGCTCGCCGGAGGATCACAAGCGGCGTGCTGAGGCGGTGCGCAATCGCGCCGTGGCCTATGGCCGCCAAGTGGGTGTGTTGGCCGATCTGCAAGGTCCCAAGATCAGGATCGAACGCTTCAAGGAAGGAAAAATCCTCCTTGCCGAGGGCGACAAGTTCATTCTCGATGCGCGCTGCGGCACGCATGACGGCGATCAGCAGCGGGTGGGGCTCACCTACAAGGCGCTGCCCAATGACGTGAATCGTGGCGATACCCTGCTGCTCGACGATGGCCGCATCGTGCTGTGGGTGGATGAGGTTGCCGGCGAGCAGATCGTCTGCCGGGTGACCGTCGGTGGCGTGCTGTCCAACAACAAGGGGATCAACCGCCAGGGGGGTGGCTTGTCGGCGGCGGCGCTCACCGACAAGGACCGCGCCGACATCATCGTCGCGGCGGAGATTCAGGCTGATTATATCGCGGTGTCTTTTCCGCGCAGCGCCGCCGACGTTAACCTGGCGCGCGACTTGCTGCGCGCGGCGGGCGGCCATGGCGGTATCGTGGCGAAAATCGAACGCGCCGAGGCGCTTGAATGTCTGGAGGAAATCATCGCCGCTTCCGATGCGGCGATGGTGGCGCGCGGTGATCTGGGCGTGGAAATCGGCGATGCCGAATTGCCCGCCGTGCAAAAACGCATCATCAAACTGGCCCGCAGCATGAACCGGGTGGTTATCACCGCCACGCAGATGATGGAGTCGATGATCGAGAATCCGATTCCGACCCGCGCCGAGGTGTTTGACGTGGCGAACGCCGTGCTGGACGGAACGGATGCCGTGATGTTGTCGGCGGAGTCCGCTAGCGGCAAATATCCGGCGAAGGCGGTGGCGGCGATGAGCCGGATCTGCCTGGAGGCGGAAAAACAGCCCCTGGCCATCATTTCCGATCACCGCATCAACACCCACTTCGGCCGGATCGACGAGGCCATCGCCATGGCGTCGATGTATACGGCGAATCATCTCGGGGTCAAGGCCATCGCGGCATTGACCGAGTCGGGCTCCACCCCGCAGTGGATGTCGCGCATCAGTTCCTCGATCCCGATCTATGCCCTGACGCCCCATGTGGCGACACGCCGCAAGGTGACCCTCTATCGCGGCGTCTATCCGGTGAGTTTCGATGTGAACACCACGGATCACGTCCTCGTCAACAAGGAGGCCATCGACGAGCTGGTTCGCCGCGGCGCGGTGCGCGATGGCGATCTGGTCATCATCACCAAGGGCGATCTGATGGGTGTGCATGGCGGCACCAACGCCATGAAGATCGTGCGGGTGGGCGATATGGTCGCGCCGCAAGGTTGACGGATGGGTTCAACTGTTGAATCATTGGCCCTATAACAAGAGCGCCCCTCTTTCTGACGAACTTTTGATGTGTCAGAGCTTCCCTGAATCAGGCGCGCGCAAATGATTTTTTGTTTCAATAACCTTCAAAGGAGAATCCTATGGCTCTGATATCCCTGCGCCAGCTTCTGGACCATGCCGCCGAGCGCGGTTATGGCGTGCCGGCTTTCAACGTCAACAACCTGGAGCAGATGCACTCCATCATGCAGGCGGCGGACGAAACCGACAGCCCGGTGATCGTGCAGGCTTCGGCGGGCGCCCGTTCCTATGCCGGCGAACCCTTCCTGCGTCACCTGATGTATGCCGCCGTGGAAATGTATCCGCACATTCCCATCGTCGTGCACCAGGATCATGGCGCGTCCCCCGGCGTGTGCATGCGCTCTATTCAGAGCGGCTTCACCTCGGTGATGATGGACGGCTCGCTGCTGGAAGACGCCAAAACCCCGGCCACTTATGAGTACAACGTCGATGTGACCCGCCGCGTGGTCGACATGGCGCACGCCTGCGGCGTGTCCGTGGAAGGCGAGCTGGGCTGCCTGGGCTCGCTGGAAACCGGTATGGCCGGCGAGGAAGACGGCGTGGGCGCCGAAGGCACGCTGGATCATTCCCAGTTGCTGACCGACCCCGAAGAAGCCGCCCAGTTCGTCAAGGCGACCAAGGTCGACGCCCTGGCCATCGCCATCGGCACCAGCCACGGCGCGTACAAGTTCACCCGTCCGCCCACCGGCGACATCCTGGCGATCGGCCGCATCAAGGAAATTCACGCCCGCATCCCCAACACCCATCTGGTGATGCACGGCTCCAGCTCGGTGCCGCAGGAATGGCTGGAAATCATCAACAACTACGGCGGTGACATGGGCCAGACCTATGGCGTGCCGGTCGAAGAGATCGTCAACGGCATCAAGCACGGCGTGCGCAAGGTGAACATCGACACCGACCTGCGCATGGCCTCCACCGGCGCCGTCCGCAAGTTCCTGGCCGAAAACAAGAAGGAATTCGACCCGCGCAAATTCCTGAAAGCCTCCACCAAGGCTATGAAGGACATCTGCAAGGCCCGCTACGAAGCCTTCGGCACCGCCGGCAACGCTTCCAAGATCAAGCCCGTGTCCCTGGAGCAGATGATCAAGCGTTACACCAAGGGCGAGCTGGACCCGCAGGTCAAGTAAGTCTTTACTTGTTAGGAAGTAAACGCAAAGGCGGAGAAGAGATTCTCCGCCTTTTTTGTTGGGCGTGCGGGCTTTGGAGCAAAAACTAAAAAAAACCGTGAGAATAAAGGGAGGAATTCGCGTGAAATATAAAAGCATTTTGTTTTCGGTTGTTTCCTGCTTGGTGTCGTCTTTTTCGGTCCATGCCATTGAGCTATCCAGCGCTGTAAAAGTCTCCACGGTTCTCAAAACGGATAAGAGTTGGGATGGTCAGCCGATCGTTTATCCAGAAGGAAAACCGGAAATTACCGGCGTGGTCGTAGAGATTGCCCCAGGTGGTGAAACGGGCTGGCATTCACACCCGGTGCCTTCATTTGGCATGGTGCTTGAGGGTGAGCTTGAGGTTCAGCTCAAAACAGGTCAAGCAAAGCGATTTACGGCCGGTGAAGCTCTGGCGGAGGTGACGAATGCTCTGCACAATGGCCGCAATGTTGGCCAAAGCCCATTAAAAATTATCGTATTTTATGGGGGTGTTGTTGGTCAAAAGCTGTCTGTGAAAGAAGGCGAGGAACCTCTGAATAATTCAGGGATTCCTCGGCCTACCGATGTGCCGGCATTGTTCAATCACGGCAAGTGATTGAGAAATGGAGAAAGGCAAAAATCAAAGGGTGCCTCAAATATTCCCCTCCCGCGCCGCCTTGAGCACCAGCGCATCGAACTCCTGCGCCGTCATCAGTTTTTGTTCGGCGACGATATCGCGCACGGGGCGGCCGGTTTTTTCCGAGGTTTTGGCGATCTCGGCGGCGGCGGCGTAGCCGATGCGGGTGTTGAGCAGGGTGGCCAGTCCCACGCTGCTATGCAGGAAGGTCTTGCAGCGTTCGCGATCCACCTTCAGGCCCTTGAGATTGCGTTCGGTGGCGGCGTTGATGGCGTTGGTCAGCCAATCCATGGCGTCGAAAAGCGCCGATCCCAGCCCCGGCATCATCACGTTCAGCTCCAACTGTCCGGCCTGGGTCATCGCGGTGATGGCGGTGTCTTGCCCCAATACCTGGTAGCACACTTGATTGAGCATCTCGAACATCACCGGATTGACCTTGCCGGGCATGATGCTGGAGCCGGGTTGCACCGGCGGCAGCACGATCTCGCCCAGGCCGGTGCGCGGGCCGGAGCACAGCAGGCGCATGTCGTTGGCGATGCGGATCAGTTCCAGGGTGAGATCGCGGATCGCCGAGGACACGCGCTGGATATCGTGCATCGACTGCATCTGCGCCACCAGGTTGCTGGCCGGGCGAATCGGTTCGCCGCTCAGCCGGGCCAGTTCCGTGGCGGCATTGGCGGCATAGTCCGGCGCGGTGTTCAGCCCGGTGCCGGCGGCGCTGCCTCCCAGGCCGATCTCGCATAGCGGGGCGCGGACCTGCTCCAGGCCCTGGCGGCAGCGGCGTAGAGTCCAAGCGTAGGCGTTGAACTCGTGGCCGATGGTGGTGGGCACGGCGTCTTGCAGGTGTGTGCGGCCGCTCTTGACGGTATCGGCCTCGTCGGCGGCAATGCGCGCATACTCGCCAGCCATCGTTTCCACGGCGTCGACCAGGCGCGGCAACTTGGCGAGCGCGGTGAGGCGGATGGCGGTGGGAATGGTGTCGTTGGTGCTCTGCCCCATGTTGACATGGTCGTTGGGATTCACCGGCTTGTACACGCCACAACGGCCGCCGAGGGCGACGTTGGCGAGGTTGGCGATCACCTCGTTGCTGTTCATGTTGTGGCTGGTGCCCGCGCCGGCCTGGAAACGATCGACGACGAACTGGTCGAGATATTCCCCGGCGATAATCTTGTCGCAGGCCGCGACGATGGCATTGGCAAGCGAATCCTCCAGCCAGCCGGCCTGCTGGTTGGCGATGGCGGCGGCGCGTTTGATGCGCACATGGGCGACGACGAAATCGCGGTCCGGCCCGCGCCCGCTGATAGGGAAATTGGCGACGGCGCGCGCGGTCTGGATGCCGTACCAGGCGTCCGCCGGCACCTGGAATTCGCCCAGGCTGTCTTTTTCGGTGCGGTGGGTGGTATTGTTGGACATAAGGACTCCTTGATTTTTGCCGCGCATAAAGGCGGGAGAATACGGAAAGATTTTTGCAGATTATAAACCTGGATTATCCATGACTGTCTGTTTGCGTTGTCTGATATCGGGACGGGTGCAGGGCGTATCATTCCGTGCCGCAACGCGCCGGCATGCCTTGGGGCTGGGTCTCAAAGGCTGGGCGCGCAACCTCCCCGATGGCCGGGTCGAAGTGCTGGCGTGCGGCGGGCAGGATCAGGTTGAGCAATTGCGTGAATGGTTGTGGGCCGGGCCGCCGCTGGCGCGGGTGACCGATGTGGCGTGTACGCCAGTCGAATCGCCGGCCGGGATCGACGGTTTTGAAACCCGCTGAGTTTGCGTCAAGTCATCAGCAACGCCGCCGCGACATTCCGCCCTTCATAAACCAGAATGTTATAGGTGCGGCAGGCCGCAGACGTGTCCATCACTTCAATGCCGATGCCGCGCTGGATGAGCGGTTCAAGCAGGGTGCCGGGTGGCCAGCACAACCGGGTGCCGGAGCCGAACAGAACCACCTCGGGGGCGAGGTGGGCGACGGCCTCGAAATGGGCGAGGGTGATCTCTGCCGGGGTCTGCGGCGACCAATCCCGGATCAAATGCTCGGGCGTGACGACGAGGCTGCCGGTGAGAGTTTCGTGGCGGATGCGCCCCCGCAACTGCCCGTCCACGTCGACCAACAGAGGCGTGTCATCGCCTTCCCGCCACGGAACGCTGACGATCACCTGGCCGGGGCGGTGGGAGACGATGGTATGGGTGCGAGGGTCGCGTTCCAGGTTGAATTGCATGGCGACGGGCGTCCTGTGATGATTGCCCTCAATTATTACATAATCCCCCGAGAAACCTCATCCATGGGATTCCCCGGGGATTCCGGTGCGCCCAGAAACGGCTTTATTCCAAACCTAACCCCTTGGCGACACGCTTCCCATAATCCTCATCCGCGCGGCGGAAGTGTTCAACCTGCCGCAGTTGAATGTCTTTCCTGGCGTTTTTGAGATGAGAGGCGATGTTATCGACCAGCATGGCCTTTTCCGCTTCTGGCATCAGGCGGTACAGATTACCCGCTTGCACGTAATCATCGCCATGCGACAGGGTATGATGGCCGGCGATGCCTTCAACCGGCAAGGGGAAAGGCGCGTGTTGGGGCGCTTCCTTGATGCCGTCAAAACTGTTGGGCTCATAATTGGGGCTTGAGCCACCGTTGCCGTCGAAGCGCATGGCGCCATCACGCTGGTGATTGATCCCCTCGGTGGCGCGCGGCCGGTTGACGGGCAGGAGTTGATGGTTCGCGCCGAGGCGGTAGCGGTGCGCATCGCCATACGCGAAGATGCGCCCTTGCAGCATCTTGTCCGGCGAGAAGCCGATGCCCGGCACGATATTGCCCGGCGAAAACGCCGCCTGTTCGACTTCGGCGAAATAATTCTCCGGGTTGCGGTTGAGCACCATACGTCCCACGGGGATCAAGGGATAATCCTTATGCGGCCATACCTTGGTCACGTCAAAGGGATTGAAGCGGTATTTCGGCGCATCCTCGAAGGGCATGATCTGCACATAGAGCTTCCATGCCGCCTCGCCGCCGTTTTTGATGTGGTTGAACAGATCACGCGTGGCATAATCGGGGTCTTCGCCCGCCAGGCGTGTCGCTTCTTGCCGCGTCATGCTTTGAATGCCGGTTTCGGTCTTGAAGTGGTACTTGATCCATACGCCCTTGCCTTCGGCGTTGATCCACATGAAGGTATGCGAACCAAAGCCGTCCATGTGGCGGTAGGATTTAGGTGTGCCGCGGCTGGAAAAGAGGATCGTGACCTGGTGGATCGATTCCGGGGTGAGTGACAGGAAGTCCCAGACGGCGTCGGGATCTTTCAGGTTGGTCTGCGGGTTGCGTTTCTGGGTGTGAACGAAATCGGGAAACTTGAGTGGATCGCGTAAGAAGAAGACAGGGGTATTGTTGCCTGTGATATCGTAATTGCCTTCCTCGGTATAGAATTTCACGGCAAAGCCGCGCGGATCGCGCTCGGTATCGGCGGAGCCCTTTTCACCGCCCACCGTTGAAAAGCGCAAGAAAACTTCGGTCTTCTTGCCGATCTTTTCCAGGAACTTCGCCTTGGTCCACCGGCTTACGTCATGGGTCACTTCGAAGTGACCGTAGGCTCCGGCGCCTTTGGCGTGGACGATCCGCTCAGGAATGCGCTCGCGGTTGAAGTGCGCGAGCTTTTCGATGAGGTGATGATCCTGGATCAGTACCGGGCCGTGCTCGCCAGCGGTCAGCGAATTCTGGTTGTCGGCGACGGGTATGCCGTTGGCCGTTGTCAGTGTCTTGTTCTCTGCCATATCAAGCTCCATTTAAACAGGGGGGAAGTTATGATCAGACAGAGGTTGATCGCTGTCCGGCGGCTCTGCCTGATCGCTAACACACGCTATCGGATTCCCATCATCTTCCTTTAGATTTTTTTGTCAATGGCATCCAGGTTGAACACCTGACAACAAAAACTTGAAAAAGCCCCCGCACTCCCTTATTATATGCGGACTGAATGATGCGGGGTGGAGCAGTCTGGCAGCTCGTCGGGCTCATAACCCGAAGGTCGCAGGTTCAAATCCTGCCCCCGCTACCAAACGATAACAATAGGCCCCGTTTCGGGGCTTTGTTATTTCAGGTCATTGGTTTTATGGCGGCGAGTCATTTATAATGGGCTCGCAGTTGTAGTGGTTTTTGGAGTGGGCCTTGGGCCCTTTTTTTGTTTCAGCGGATTGTTTTCGTTACTTAGATGGTACGTCAGGCGTCCTCGCATTTGCAGCAGTTGATCGAGCCGGTGGTGACCATGCTGGGTTATGAGCTGGTCGGTATCCAGCACATTCCTCAAGGGCGGCATTCCCTGCTCAGGATATACATTGATGCGCCCGACGGCATCACGCTGGATGACTGCGAACGTGTCAGTCATCAAGTGTCCGGGACCCTCGATGTGGAAGACCCTATTCCCGGCCAGTATACCCTGGAGGTGTCATCACCGGGGGCGGACCGGCTGTTGTTCAGCGCCGAGCATTTTGTCCGGTTTTCCGGCAAGCGGGCGAAGATTCGCCTGGGGGCCGGTGTCATGGTCGAGGGCCGGCGTAATTTCAGTGGTGTGCTGCGGGGTGTGCGGGACGGCAATGTGCTGATCGAGGAAGAAGGCAAGGAATGGGCGCTGCCGCTGGAAAAGATAGAAGCGGCGCGGTTGGTGCCGGAGTTTGATTAAGGCCGAAAAGCCCATATATTGCATGGGCTCCTTAAGAAATTTGGTTGCTGTGAACTGATCGATGATTCGAGGGTGGAGTCATGAGTAAAGAGATTTTGCTGGTAGTGGATGCGGTGTCCAATGAAAAGGGCGTCAGCAAGGAAGTGATTTTTGGCGCGATCGAGGCGGCGCTTGCGACAGCAACCAAAAAGCGTTATGAGAGCGATATCGATGTGCGTGTCTCCATTGATCGCACCACCGGAAATTATGAAACATTCCGCCGCTGGCTGGTGGTGGATGACGCCGTGGAGCCGGAATTTCCTGACAAGGAGCTTACGCTCGGCGAGGCGCGCCAGAAGGACCCGGCGGTGGTGGCCGGCGGTTATATTGAGGAGCCGATGGAATCCATTGCCTTCGGCCGTATCGCGGCGCAGACCGCCAAGCAAGTGATCGTGCAGAAGGTGCGCGAAGCGGAACGCGCGCAGGTCGTCGATGCGTACAAAGACCGGATTGGTCAGTTGGTGACCGGTGTGATCAAGCGTGTCGAGCGTGGCAGCGTCATTCTCGACCTGGGCGGCAATGTCGAGGCGCTGCTGGGGCGCGAGGACTTGATTCCGCGCGAGGCGGTGCGTTCCGGCGACCGTCTGCGCGGCTATCTGCGCGATGTGCGCACCGAAAGCCGTGGCCCGCAGCTTTTCGTCAGCCGCACCGCGCCGGAGTTCCTTATCGAGCTGTTCAAGCTCGAAGTGCCGGAAGCGGGCGAGGGGTTGATCGAGATCATGGGTGCCGCCCGTGACCCTGGCGCGCGCGCCAAGATCGCCGTCAAGTCGAACGATCCGCGCATCGATCCCGTGGGCGCCTGCGTCGGCATGCGCGGCTCGCGCGTGCAGGCGGTCTCCAACGAACTGGCGGGCGAGCGCATCGACATCGTGCTATGGAACGAAAACTCCGCTCAGTTTGTCATAAACGCCATGTCGCCCGCCGAGGTGACCTCCATCGTGGTGGACGAAGATGCGCACAGCATGGATGTCGCGGTGGCGGAGGACAACCTGTCGCAAGCCATCGGACGCGGTGGGCAGAACGTCCGCCTCGCCAGCCAGTTGACCGCTTGGGAACTGAACGTGATGACCGAACGCCAGGCCGAGGAGAAGGGCGAGGTCGAGGCGCAGACGCTGCGTGCGATGTTCATGGAACAGCTCGACGTCGATGAGGAAGTCGCCGCCATCCTGGTGCAGGAAGGTTTCTCCAGCATCGAGGAAGTGGCGTATGTGCCGGTGCAGGAAATGACGCAGATCGAGGAATTCGACGAGGACATCGTCAATGAGCTGCGCAACCGCGCGCGCGATGTGCTGCTGACCCGCGCCATCGCCAGCGAGGAAAATCTGGAAAAGACCGCGCCTGCCCCCGATCTGCTGGAATTGGAAGGCATGGATCAGCGCCTGGCCTATCTGCTGGCCGAGCATGGCGTTGTGACACGGGAAGATCTGGCCGATCAGGCTGTCGATGACCTCACGGACATCGAAGGGCTGGATGCGGCCCTGGCCAGCAAATTGATCATGGCCGCGCGCGCTCCCTGGTTTGCGGCCGAATAGTGGTAGGAAGGAGCAAGAGAGAGCAATGTCGCAGGTTACAGTTGAACAATTTGCCAACGCGGTTGGCATCCCCGTTGAGAAACTGCTGTCGCAGTTAGGGGCGGCCGGTTTGCCGGTCAAAGGCGCAGGCGAGGCCATTAGCGACAAGGAAAAATTGCTCTTGCTCCGGCACTTGCGCCAGTCACATGGGGTGGAAGGCGAGGCTCTGGCGGTCGCCGAACCCAAGAAGGTGACGGTGAAGCGCAAAACGGTCAGTGAAGTGAGGCAGGTGACTTCGACGGGCAAGACCAAAACGGTCAACGTTGAAGTGCGCGGCAGACGCACCCTGGTCAAGCGCGGCATTGCCGCCGCCGAGGAAATGGCGAAGCTCGAAACTCACCTCGCCGAGCGTGGCCGTCAAGAGGCCGAAGAGCGCGCCGTGCTGGACGATGTGCGACAACGGGAAATCGAGGAACGGCAACTCCGGGAGCAAGAGGCGGCGCGCCTAAAGGCCGAGCAGGAGAGAAGGCTCAAGGAGGAGCAGGAAGCCAAGCGTAAGGCCGAGGAAGAGACCCGGCGCAAGACCGAGGAAGAAACCCGGCGCAAGACCGTCCGCGAGACCAAGCCCAAAGTTGCTCCTGCTGCACCCGCTGCGGCGCCTCGGGCGAAAGAAGAGTCCATCGCGGAGCGGGAAGCCGCCAAAAAAGGCAAACATCGCGGCGAGAAGGAAGAGCGTGTTACCAAATACGGTCGCGAAGAACTGCATGTGGCCGCCGAAAAGACCGGTTTTCGCAGAAAGAAGGTCAGGGAAAAGCCCGCTCCATTCGCGGCGGGTGGCGCCAGGCATGGTTTCGAAAAGCCCACCGCGCCGATCGTGCGCGAAGTGAATATCCCGGAGACGATCACTGTCGCCGAGCTGGCGCAGAAAATGTCGGTCAAGGCCGTCGAGGTGATCAAGGCCCTGATGAAAATGGGCAGCATGGTCACCATCAACCAGGTGCTCGATCAGGATACTGCGGCGATCCTCGTGGAGGAAATGGGGCACACTCCCCGCTTGATGCGCGAGAGCGCCCTGGAAGAAGAATTGGCGAAGGCCGAGGAAGTGACGGGCGAGAAGGTGACGCGCGCCCCGGTGGTGACCATCATGGGCCATGTCGATCACGGCAAGACCTCGCTACTCGACTATATTCGCCGCACCAAGGTCGCGGCGGGCGAAGCGGGAGGCATTACCCAGCACATTGGCGCGTACCATGTGGAAACCGACAAGGGCATGATCACCTTCCTCGATACGCCAGGCCATGAGGCGTTCACCGCGATGCGCGCGCGTGGCGCCAGGGTCACGGATATCGTGGTGCTGGTGGTGGCCGCCGACGACGGCGTGATGCCGCAGACCATGGAAGCCATTCAGCATGCCAAGGCGGGCAATGTGCCGCTGGTGGTCGCCGTCAACAAGATCGACAAGCCCGCCGCCGATGCCGAGCGCGTCAAGCAGGAGCTCGTGCAGCAAGGCGTGATTCCCGAGGAATGGGGCGGCGAGAATATTTTCGCTTACGTGTCCGCCAAGACTGGCGCGGGTGTCGACGAGTTGCTCGATGCCATTCTGGTGCAGGCCGAAGTGCTGGAACTGACGGCCGTCAAGGATTCTCCGGCGTCCGGTGTGGTGATCGAGTCCACCCTGGACAAGGGGCGCGGCCCGGTTGCCACCATCCTGGTGAAGAACGGCACGCTGCGCAAGGGCGACATCCTGCTCAGCGGTCAGGAATACGGCCGCGTGCGCGCCATGCTCGACGAGGCCGGCAAGCATATCGAAGAGGCGGGGCCGTCCACGCCGGTGGTGGTGCTCGGTTTGTCCGGCACGCCCAATGCGGGCGATCCCGCCGTGGTGGTGGCCGAGGAGCGCAAGGCGCGCGAGATCGCGCTGTTCCGCCAAGGCAAATTCCGCGACGTGAAGCTGGCGCGTCAGCAGGCGACCAAACTGGAAGACGTGTTCTCGCAAATCGAGAAGGGCAAGGTTCACGCCCTGAATCTGGTCGTCAAGGCCGATGTCCAGGGCAGTGTCGAGGCGCTGCGCGAGGCATTGACGCGACTGTCCTCCGACGAGGTGCAGGTCAAGGTTATCGCCAGCGGCGTGGGCGGCATCAATGAATCGGATGTCAATCTCGCCATTGCTTCGCAGGCGGTGATGGTCGGCTTCAATGTGCGCGCCGACGCCAGCGCGCGCCGGCTTGCGGCGGATGCGGGCATCGATCTGCACTATTACAGTATCATCTATGATGTCATTGACGAGGTGAAGCGGTCCATTTCCGGCATGCTCGCCCCCGAGATCAAGGAACAGATCGTCGGTCTGGCCGAAGTGCGCGACGTATTCCGTTCGCCGAAGCTGGGCGCCATCGCCGGTTGCCTGGTAGTGGAAGGCATGGTGAAGCGCAACAACCCGATCCGCGTGCTGCGTGACAACGTGGTGATCTACGAAGGCCAGCTCGAATCGTTGCGCCGCTTCAAGGATGACGTGAGCGAGGTCCGGTCCGGCACGGAATGCGGTATCGGTGTCAAGGACTACAACGATGTGCGCGTCGGCGACCAGATCGAAGTCTACGAGCGCGTCGAGGTTGCGAGAACGATCTAGATAGTAAGATGTAGGGCGGGTGAGGCGCGCTTTATGCATCTCTCTTCCGGTCACCCTCTCTCTTTGGGAGAGGGTTGGAGTGAGGGACGCCGAACCCGCCAGGCACTCAAAAAAACACGTTGTGTGCTGCGCACGCTCGGCGGGTTACGCAAAAGGCGCTTACCCTCCCTACATTTATTGTTTGTTACTGTCACGCCATGGCCAAAGAATTCAGTCGCACACAACGCATCGCCAGCCTGATTCAGCGCGAGCTGGCGATCCTGATTCAGCAGGAAATCAGCGCGCCTGGGTTGGGTATGATCACCGTTTCGGATGTCGATGTTTCTCCCGACCTGAAAAACGCCAAGGTGTATATCACCGTGATAGGCAATACCCGCCCGGTCAGCGAAGTGATGCACGTTTTGGGTGAGGCGGCCGGTTTCTTGCGTCATGAAGTGGCGCAACGCCTGACCACGAGGTCCAACCCCGCGCTGCATTTCGTCTATGACGATTCGGTGGTGAAGGGGACGAGCTTGAGCGCGCTGATCGATGCCGCGGTCGCCGCGGATCATCACAAATCAGAAAAAAAGTAAGCCCCATGGAACGCCCGCGCATCCCTCGCCGTGACGTGCACGGCATCATCCTGCTCGACAAACCCTATGACGTGGGTTCCAACCCGGCCTTGCAGCGCGTCAAGCGCCTGTTCCATGCGCGCAAGGCCGGCCATACCGGCAATCTCGATCCGCTGGCGACCGGCTTGTTGCCGATCTGCCTGGGTGACGCCACGAAAATGTCCGCCTTCCTGCTCGATGCCGACAAATCCTATCGCACCGTCATCAAGCTAGGCATCAAAACCACCACCGGCGATGCCGAAGGCGCGGTGGTGGCGGAGCGGCCGGTACAGGGTATCGACGAGCAACGCATCGCACAGGTGCTGCACCGGTTCACCGGATCGATCGAGCAAGTGCCGCCGATGTTCTCCGCCATCAAGCAAAATGGCCAGCCGCTTTATAAATTGGCGCAGCGCGGCATCATCGTCGCGCGCAAGCCGCGCCAGATAACGATTTACGGCATCACCCCGCTGCGCTTTAGCGATGACCTGCTGGAAATCGACGTTGATTGTTCCAAGGGCACCTACATACGCACCCTGGCCGAGGACATCGGTGAGGCTCTGGGTTGTGGTGCGCATGTGGCCGGTTTGCATCGCACCAAGGCCGGTCCCTTCGGCGCGGCGCGGATGGTGACATTCGATCAGCTCGAAGCCGCGGCGAAGGAAGGGCTGGAGGGATTGGATGCCCTGTTGCAGCCGATGGACAGCGCCCTGGCGCAGTGGCCGGATGTCCTGCTCGCGGAGGACGCGGCCTATTTTATCCGGCAGGGCCAGGCGGTGCGCGTGCCGCAGGCGCCGGTCGGTGAATGGGTCAAGCTTTATACGCGCCAGAGGGCATTCCTGGGCGTGGGGCGCGTGCTGGACGACGGCCGCGTCGCGCCCAAAAGGCTGGTTGCCGGGTAGCTGCGCCCCCCGCATTTGATCGGCGGAGCCTGTTCTTAAAGTTACTTCCCCTCTCCCCCTGGGAGAGGGTCAGGGTGAGGGCGGTGACCGTGGGTGCAAGTTTGTCTTGTCACCCATCATCTTACAGGGGTAAAATACCCGTTTTATTAGTCGGTGGACATTAAAGAGGAGTCATTCATGCCGCTGAGCGCTCAAGAAAAGGCCGAGCTGGTCAAACAGTATCAACGCTCGTCCGGCGATACCGGATCGACGGAAGTTCAAGTGGCGCTGCTTACCGCGCGCATCGAACAATTGTCTGGGCACTTCAAGTCCCACGTCAAGGATCATCATTCCCGCCAGGGTTTGCTGAAGATGGTGAACAAGCGCAGAAAGCTGCTGGACTACGTCAAGAGCAGGGATACCGAACGCTACCGCGAACTCATCGCGCGTCTTGGTTTGCGCCGTTAAGGGTTGCCCCGTGTTCTCCGCTGCGTCGCGGCCGTCTGGTCTTGCAGCAATTTTAAGGAATTTGATGTGACCCCTATCAAAAAGATTTTTCAATACGGCGATCACACGGTCACGATTGAAACGGGTGAAGTTGCTCGTCAGGCTACAGGCGCTGTGATGTGCAGCATGGGTGACACGGTGGTGATGGTTACCTGTGTCGGCGTCAAGGAAGCCGCTGAAGGCCGGGATTTCTTCCCCCTCACGGTCAACTATCAGGAACGCAGCTACGCCGCCGGCAAGATTCCCGGAGGCTATTTCAAGCGCGAAGGACGCCCCACCGAGAAGGAAACCCTGACCTCCCGCCTGATTGACCGCCCCCTCCGCCCGCTCTTCCCGGAAGGTTTCATCAACGAAGTCCAGATCATCGCCACTGTCGTTTCGCTGGACAACGATATCGACCCTGACATCCCCGCCATGCTCGGCGCCTCCGCCGCGGTGGCCATTTCCGGCATCCCCTTCAAGGGTCCGGTCGGCGCCGCCCGCGTCGGTTACAAGAACGGCCAATATCTGCTCAACCCCACGCTCAGCCAGTTGAAGGATTCCGACCTCGACCTGGTGGTGGCGGGCACGGAAAACGCCGTGCTGATGGTGGAGTCCGAGGCGCGTGAATTGTCCGAAGCCGTGATGCTGGGCGCCGTGGTCCATGGCCATGAACAAATGCAGACCGCGATCCGCGCCATCCGCGAACTGGCTGCCGAAGTCGGCACACCGGCCTGGGGCTGGCAGCCTCCGGCCGCCGAGCTGGCCTTGCAAGAGGCAGTCAAGGGCGCCTGCGGCAGTGCGATCGCGGAAGCTTATCGCATCAAGGAGAAACAAGCGCGCCGCCAGCGCATCTCGGAGATTTACGCCGACGTGGTGGCCAAGCTGTCTGGCGAAGGCGCCGCCTACTCCGCCGACGCGGTCAAGACCGCCATCGAGACGCTGGAAAGCAACACCGTGCGCAACCGCATCCTGGCCGGTGAGCCGCGCATCGACGGGCGCGATACCCGTTCGATTCGCCCCATCACCATTCGCACCGGCGTGCTGCCGCGCACCCATGGCTCGGCGTTGTTCACCCGCGGCGAGACCCAGGCGCTGGTCGTCGCCACGCTGGGCACCGCGCGCGACGCGCAAATCATCGACGCCATCGAGGGCGAGCGCAAAGAGCCCTTCATGCTGCACTACAACTTCCCGCCTTCCTGCACCGGCGAGACCGGCATGGTCGGCAGTCCCAAGCGCCGTGAGATCGGCCACGGCCGTCTTGCCAAGCGCGGCGTGGTGGCGGTCATGCCGAACATGGAGGAATACCCCTATTCCATCCGCGTGGTGTCCGAAATCACCGAATCCAACGGCTCCAGCTCGATGGCCTCGGTGTGCGGTTCCAGTCTGGCGCTGATGGACGCCGGCGTGCCGATCAAGGCGCCCGTCGCCGGTATCGCCATGGGGTTGATCAAGGAAGGCGACAGCTTCGCCGTGCTGAGCGATATCCTGGGTGACGAAGATCATCTGGGCGACATGGATTTCAAGGTGGCCGGCACCACGAACGGCGTCAGCGCCTTGCAGATGGATATCAAGATCGACGGCATCACCCGCGAGATCATGGAAGTCGCCCTGGCCCAGGCCAAAGAAGGGCGTCTCCACATCCTGGAAAAGATGAACGCGGTCATTTCCAAGCCACGCAGCGACCTCTCCGAATACGCGCCGCGCTACACCACGTTCAAGATCAATCCCGAGCGTATCCGCGACGTGATCGGCAAGGGCGGCGCGACCATCCGCGCCCTGACCGAGGAAACCGGCACCAGCATCGACATCAGCGATGACGGCACGGTGAAAATCGCCTCGGTCGACAAAGCCGCCGGTATGGAAGCACGCCGTCGCATCGAGGAGATCACCGCCGATGTCGAGGTCGGCAAGATCTACGAAGGCAAGGTATCCAAGCTCATGGACTTTGGCGCCTTCGTCACCATCCTGCCCGGCAAAGACGGCCTGGTGCACATCTCGCAAATCTCCGACGAGCGCGTCGAGAACGTCAGCGACAAACTGAAGGAAGGGGATGTCATCAAGGTCAAAGTGCTCGAAATCGACAAACAAGGCCGCATCCGCCTGAGCATGAAGGCGGTCGGTAAGGATTGATTCTGACCACCACCCCAACAAAAAAGCCCCGCAAGGGGCTTTTTTGTTGGGGGCTGAAAAAGGGGGTGGATTTATTTTTTGGGTCTACGCGGAATCGTGTGGGTGAAAACCCGGGATTTCATAGCCGCGCATCCCTATAATTCCAGTGTTTTACCATTTTCCAGTTATCCCAAAACATGCTTCATCTCCATGACAGGATAATCCATGAAATCTCCCCGCACAGTGCGCGAGCTATTACGGATCATCACCCTCACGCGGCGAAAAAAACGGCTGTGTGTTCCAACTGCGGCCATCGCTGCCGCCACCGTTACGACAAACGCACGTGTCGAACGCGCGATCACCGAGTGGCCGACTGGCGGATTTACCTGGAGTTCGAGCGCTGGCGCGTCAACTGTCCGAGGTGCGGCGGCGTGCACGTAGAGCACCTCGATTGGCTGGCGAAGAACCCGCGCCACACCCAGCGCTTTGCCCTGCATGTGGGCAAGCTGTGCCGCGACATGCCGAACAAGGCGGTCGCCGAGATGGAGCGTCTGCACCATGGCACGGTGAAGGAGCTCGACAAGCTCTACATGCAACAGCAGGTGGCTCGTGCCGGTTTGCCTGCCCCGCGCGCCATCGGTATCGATGAGATCTCCATCCGCAAGGGCCATAACTATCGGGTCATCGTCAGCGATCTGGAGCGGGGCCGCCCTATCTGGGTCGGCGGCGAAGGGCGCAAGGAGGCCGACCTTGATCGCTTTTTCGCTGAGTTGGGGCCGAAAAAGGGCGCCCGCATCGAGTTGGCGGTGATGGATATGTGGAA
>JADDKJ010000001.1:0-162477 GCA_033717875.1 Gammaproteobacteria bacterium | reverse complement strand
ATTGTTGCCTGGGCCCAGACCCGCCAGACCAACGGCTTCCTGGAGGCACTCAATGGGCTGTTTCAATCCGCCAAGCGCAAGGCGCGCGGCTACGGCAAATTCAGCACGATCCGTACCGTGATCTTCCTGATCGCCGGAAAGCTCGACTTCTCGAAGCTTAATCCCCATGTGGCGCGCTAACCCACTCGAATTTCAAAAGAGCCAAAAAAATCCTAAATCTCGTCATAGCCCAGCACACACCGCCCGCTCTCGCGTAGCGTCAGACGCTTTTTCAGGCGCTGCCCGTCTTTCGCCAGCATCTCCGCATCACGCCCATGCTTGACGGCGAGCCGGATGACGTCCTTGATCAAGGCGGCGTGCCCGGAGGCGAGCCGGTAGTAGATCCATGTGCCATCGCGCCGCTCCGTCACCCACCCGCCCTTGCGCAACCCCGCGAGATGCCGGGACACGGCGTACTGTGGAGCCTGAATGGCGTCCACCAGCTCGCACACACAGAACTCGCCCACGGTGAGGGCGTGCAGGAGCCGATAGCGGGTCGGCTCGGCGAGGATCTTGAAAAAATCAGCGGTTTTCATATATGCAATAGTACGCATATATTAACTGCCTAGTCAAGTTCTCGCGTCCGGCTCGATGCGCAGGCGGGCGACGCGCAACCCGTTGGCTACGGCCAGCAGTTCGCTCATCTCATGCACGAGTACCGTGGCGGTGACGCCGAGAATGCCGCCGAGCGCAAGCGGAATCATGACGGCGAGCACGAGGAGCGAGAAGACAATGTTCTGCGCGCTCACGCGCCGCGCCTTGCGTCCGAGACGCAGGGCCTCGATCACCTTGGCAAGATCATCGGCCATGAGGGCGATGTCCGCCGCCTCGATGGCGGCGTCGGTGCCGGCTGCGCCCATCGCCATGCCGCAGGTGGCGGCGGCGAGCGCCGGGGCGTCGTTGATGCCGTCGCCCACCATGAGCACGGCGCCGTGTTGTTCCTCCAGTTGCCGCACGGCGGCGACCTTGTCTTCAGGTTTCAGACCGGCGCGTATATCGTCGATGCCGAGCTGGCGGGCGACGGCGTGGGCGGCACGCGCATTGTCGCCGGTCAGCATCGCGGTGCGCACGCCCATTCCATGCAGCGCGGCAATCACCTCCGTCACGCCGGTGCGGATGGAATCGCGCAGCGCGATCAGACCGAGCAGCCGCTGCGCGTTGCCGAGCAGCACCACCGTCTTGCCCTCCTCCTGGAGGGCGCCGATGCGCGCCTCGACCGTCGCGAGATCCGCTCCCAACCGTTGGAACAGGTCGGGGTTGCCGATGTACCAGGTGGTTTCACCGACTGTTCCTTTTGCGCCGGCACCGGTGAGCGCCTCGAATCCCTGTACCGCAAGCGGCCCGATGCCCGCCGCCTCGGCGTGCCGGAGTATGGCCTGCGCCAGAGGATGCTCGGAGTAGTGCTCCAGTCCGGCGGCAAGCGCCAGAAGATCCTCGGTAGCGTCTTGCAAGAGGACGACATCGGTCACTGCCGGCTCGCCGTGGGTAAGCGTTCCGGTCTTGTCGAAGGCGACCACACTGATCATGCCCAGATGCTCCAGGTGCGCACCGCCCTTGATCAGGATGCCCCGGCGACCGGCGGCACCGATGCCGGCGGCCATGGCAATCGGCATGGACATGATGAGCGCGCAGGGCGCCGCTGCCACCAGCAGCACCACCGCCCGCTGCGACCATTCTTCCCAGGGGAGATCGAACAGCCAGGGAGTGGCGAGAAAGAGTAGGGAGGTCGCCAGCACCGCAGGGCTGTAACGGTGGCCGAAGCGCTCGATCCATTGTTGCGCCCGGCCTTTTTGCTCCTGCGCTTCCTCGACGAGGTGGATGATCTTGAACAGCGTGTTGTCGGCGAACGCGGTTGTAGCCACGACTTCCAATGCCCCCTGGCGGTTGATCGAAGCGGCGAAGACCTTCATGCCCGGCCCCTTGTCCACAGGGACGGATTCGCCCGTAACGGGGGATTCGTCGAGGCTCGATGTACCCGAGCGGATGATGCCATCCGTTGGGATGGACTCGCCTGGCCGCACGACCAAGATGTCCCCGGCCAACAGCGTCTGCGCCGGGACAGTGATCTCCCGGCCGTCGCGCAGCACGCGCGCCTCCTTGGGAGCGAGGTCGAGCAGCGCGCGGATGCTCGCGCGCGTGCGCGCGTAGGTATATTCCTCGACACCTTCGGCTGTGCCGTAGAGAAACACGAGCGCCGCCGCCTCGTCCCACAAGCCCAGCAGGCCCGCGCCCATCGTCGCTGCCAGCATCAGGATCTCGATGCCGACCTCGCGTTCTTCGACAAGCTCCCCCAGCCCCTCCCGCGCCCAGTGCCAGCCACCGAGCGGGATTGCAAGCCAGTAGAAAAGATTCTCGACGGTCTCCGCAATCAGCCCCAGATGTGCCGCCACGAAACCCACAGCCGCGATCAAGCCCGCCAGCAACGCATTGCGCAAAGTTGGATAGCGCCACCAGGGGCCTGCGAAACCGGCAGCTTCCCTTGTTTCTTCATCTTGCCTCATGGGTCCATGTCCTCTTCGAATTGTCATGTTTCTGTGCGGCCCCGGCGTTCTGCGCGGTTCTCCAGCCATTCGTACATGAGCGGCAGCAAAAGTAACGTCAGCGCGGTGGAGGTGAACAGTCCGCCCACCACCACCGTCGCCAGCGGGCGCAGGATCTCCGAACCCACGCCGGTGGCGAGCAGAAACGGGATGAGACCGAGGATCTCCACCAGCGCCGTCATCAATACCGGGCGCAGGCGCAGTGTCGCACCGGTCACCACCGTCTCGCGGATGCCTATCCCCCGCTGGCGCAAGCCATTCAGGAACGAGATCAGCACGATGCCGTTGAGCATTGCCACGCCGAACACGGCGATGAAACCAACGGCGGCCGGCACCGAGAGATACTGGCCGCTCACGAACAGGGACAGGATGCCGCCAATCGCGGCGAAGGGCACGTTGGCGATGATCAGCGTGGCGTACTTCACCGAGTTGAACGCGGTATAAAGCAGGATAAAAATCAGCCCGATGGTGAGCGGCACGATCACCGCGAGCTTGGCCATGGCACGCTGCTGATTCTCGAAGGCGCCGCCCCATTCGATCCAGTAACCGGCGGGCAACTTCACCTTCTGCTTGATGGCGGCTTCCGCCTCCTTCACGAAGCCGTCCACGTCCCGGCCCTGCACGTCCATCTGGACCACGGCGTAACGCTGCAACTGTTCGCGGCGCACGAAGGAGTACCCTTCGCCCAGTTCCACCGATGCGACGCGGGACAACGGCACCAGCGCGCCGCCCGGGGTGCGGATCGGGATGTTATTGATGGCTTCCACGCTGTTACGGAAGCCGGGGGCAAGCCATACCTGGATGTCGAAGCGCTTCATCCCGTCGATGAGGGTACTCACCGCCTTGCCGCCGATGCCGGCCTGCACCACTTCGAGGATGTCATCGGCGTTGAGACCCAGGCGCGCCGCTGCTTCCCGGTTTACCCGTACCACCATCTGCGGCTTGCCGATGTTGGCTTCCAGGGACAGATCGGCTGCCCCCGGCACCGTTTCGATCGCCGCCTTGACCTCGGCGGCAAGGCGGCCCAGCGTGGCGAGGTCCTCGCCGTAGATCTTGGCCACCAGCGTCGCCCTCACCCCGGAGATCAGCTCTTCCACCCGCATCTGGATGGGTTGGGTGGCCGCGATGACGGCATTGGGCGCAGCCTGTTCGGCGGCCTCCTGCATTTTGCGGGTGAGGGCCTGGTAGCTGATTTTTTTGGGCCACTGCTCCTGGGGTTTGAGGTCCACCAGGATTTCCATGTAATTCACATCCACCGTCTCCAGCTTCTCGGGCCGTCCGATCAGGGCCAGGCTGTATTTGACCTGGGGAAAGGCCTTCAGCGCCTGTTCGATGCCCTCGGAAATGCGCACCGATTCTTCGAGGGAGGTGGAAGGGATGCTGGTCACCCGGAACATGATCGCCTGCTCTTGCAGCGTGGGCATGAATTCCTTGCCCAGGAACGGAAAAAGAGACAGCGAACCGGCAAACAGCAGTGCGGAACCGATCGTCACCGGCCGTTTGTGATCGAGTACCCACTGCAAGAGGGGTGTATAGCGCTGCCGCAGCCATGCCACGATGAACGGTTCGCGCTCCCGTTTCGCCCGCAACCCCAGCGCCGCCAATACCGGGATCAGGGTTACGGTGAGGATCAGCGAGCCGATCATGGCAAAGGTCATGTTCAGCGCCAGGGGCTTGAACAGCTTGCCCTCCAGACCGGTCAGGGCGAACAGGGGCAGGAATACCACGATGATGATCAGCACGCCGAAGGCGATGGGATTCATCACCTCGCGCGCCGCCTCCAGCACCACCTGGCTGCGGTTGACCGTCTTCCCGGCATGGTGGGATAGCGTACGAAAGGCATTCTCCACCAGCACCACCGGGCCGTCGATGGTCATGCCCAGCCCTACGATGAGACCGCCCAGCGACATCAGGTTGGCGGAGACGCCGTATTCGTCCATGAAAATGAAGGCGATCAGGCGCGCCATCGGGATGGCGACCACCACGATCAGCGCGGAGCGCACCTCCCCCAGGAACAGGAACAGCACCGCAATCACCAGCAGCGCGCCCTCGATCATCGCTCGGTCGGCCATGGCGATGGCCTTGCCGATCAGCTCGGTGCGGTCGTAGACCTGTCGCAGGCTGACGCCGTCCGGCAAGGACGCCTTGACCACCGCCAGCTTTTCCTTGACCGCCTCCACGACGTTCTGGGCGTTCTCTCCGATGCGCGCGAGGGCCATGCCCAGCACCACCTCCCGGCCATCCCTGGTGATGGCCCCGGTACGCAATCTGGGCGCCTCCTTCACCTCCGCCACGTCGCGCACATACACCGGCGTGCTCTCGCGCTGGGTGATGACGATGTTTCCGATATCGCGCGTATCCGCAACCAGTCCCAACCCGCGCACCAGGTATTGCTCCTGGCCGAGGTTCACATACTGGCCGCCCACCTGGCGATTATTCAGGCCGATGGCGACCATCACCTCCTTGAAGGTCAGGCCGTACTTGATCAGCTTGTTCGGGTCGATGAGCACCTGGTACTGTTTTTCGTGGCCGCCCCAGGAGATCACGTCATCCACGCCGGGCGTCGTCCTCAGCACCAGGCGCACGCTCCAGTCCTGAAGGGTGCGCAGATCCATCTCTGAAAGCTTTTTGTCCGCCGCCTCGATGGTGTACCAGAACACCTGGCCGAGGCCGGAGGTGTTCGGTCCCAATACCGGCTCGCCATAGCCTTGCGGAATGCGCGCCTTGGCTTCTAACAGCTTTTCGCTCATCAGGCGGCGGGCGAAATAGATGTCCATGCCATCCCTGAAATACACACTGACGTAGGAAAGGCCGAACAGCGAGACTGAGCGGATTTCCTGCACACCGGGCAACCCCGCCACGGCGGTCTCGATGGGGAAAGTGAGCAGCTTTTCCACGTCCTCGGAGGCAAGGCCCGGCGATTCGGTGTACACGCTCACCTGCACCGGTGTGACATCGGGAAAGGCATCCAGCGGCACTTTCTGCCAAGCCCTCACCCCCAGGAAAATCACCAGCGCGAAGGCCGCCAGCACCAGCACTTTATAACGCAAAGAGAAATCGACGATCTTGTTCAACATGTCCGTTCTCCTGTCAGTGCTCTTCGCCGATCTGCGATTTGAGCAGCCGCGCCTTGAGGGCATAAGCGCCGCTCACCACGACCATCTCCCCCGGCGCCACGCCGGATTTAAGCACAGCGTACCCCTGGGCACGTTCGCCCACTTCCACGGCGCGCGGCTCGAACCCGCCTCTTTCGGCGACAAATACCGTCGGTTGCCCTTGCAACAGCAACACGGCGTCTTCCGGCACGGTGAGTGCCTTGGCGCTTCCCCCGGTTCCGATCACCACAGTAGCGAACATTTCCGGTTTCAGCCGCCCGTCCGGGTTGGGCACCTCGACGCGCGCCTTGACGGTGCGGGTTTCTTTGTCCATCGTGCTGCTGATGTAGGTGAGCCGCCCCTTGAACACTTCACCCGGATAGGCGGACACCGTGACAGTGGCCTGGGTGCCGATCTTGACCTTGGCAAGGTCCTTCTCGAACAGATCACTTTCTATCCAGAGGGTGGACAGATCGGCCACGGTGAACAGGTTCATGTCGGGCTGGGCGAGTTCCCCCAGCACCGCCTTCTTTTCGATCACGATGCCGGTAAACGGGGTCGTCAGCGGAAATATCGAGCCGCTCCCTTGGTCGGGCGCCACGCCCAGCATAAGGAGCTTGTCGGCGGCGGCGCGCAGGCTCGCCCTGGCCTTTTCGTATTCGGCGCGGGCACGCAGGAATTCCTTTTCCGGGATGATGTTCTCGGCCTGCAGGCGCTGGGCGCGCTCGAAACCGGCTCTGGTCACCGCCTCCTCGCTATGCGCCTGAAGATAGGCGGAGCGCGCCGCACCCAGATCGATACTGTCGAGCAGCGCCAGCGTCTGTCCCGCTTTCACCCGGTCGCCGAGCCGGGCGCGCACTTCGACGAGGCGGCCCGGCACGCGCGGCATCACGTGGGCGAGCCTGTCCTGGTTCGCCTGGATGGTGGCGGTGACGGTGATCTGCCCGGCCCATTCCCGGAGTTCAACCCGCTGCACCTTGAGGCCAGCCCTGGCAGCGTCTTCCTGGGAGATCCCCAACTCGGCGCCGTGTTCCATCGCCCCGGCCGTTTCCGCCGGGCGCTCGGCGGCCTTACCGGGCGCTGGCGGCCCGGGCGCCTTTTCGCAGCCTCCCAGCAGCGCCGCCAGCGCGGTGCATAACAGGCTCAATGCGGCGAGCCGCGCGCCGCGGGTCTTGCTGTCAAGATTGAACAGTTTCTTCATTGCATGGTTTCCTTGTATCGAATGTTCTTTAGTCTCAGCGGCTGCTATCCGCCTGATGCCAGCCCGCCGCCGCCTCCAGGGCAACGCTCACCCGGCGCAGCTCG
Source organism: Gammaproteobacteria bacterium (assembly GCA_033717875.1). Taxonomy (GTDB): domain Bacteria; phylum Pseudomonadota; class Gammaproteobacteria; family Ga007554; genus SBBG01. The sequence goes on along the minus strand of JADDKJ010000001.1, from coordinate 155,498 downwards.
GTGCGAGCCTCCAGGAGATCCCGCCGTCCTTCCAGAACCTGACGGTTCACCAGCAGCAGTTGGAGGAGACCGATCTCGCCGGCACGGAAGGAGGTCGTCACGAGCCGCTGGTTTTCTTCCAGGCCCGGCAGCACCGATTCTTGCAGCCGCGCCACCCGCTCCCGCAGATTGCGCAGCCGTTCCCACAGGGCGAGCACCTGTGTCCGCGTGTCGCGCCGCCCCGCCTGTTTTTCGATTTCCGCCTGGGTGAGATCGGTCACGGCCCGCCCGATACCGCCACCGTTGCGGCGGAAAAGAGGCAACGGCAGCGTTACGCTCACGCCCGCCACCCTTTCCCGCAGATCTGCGGACCCTTCGCGTCCGGTGTTCAATCCAACGGTGATGTCCGGGTAGCGCACCGCCCGCTCCAGTGCGAGCCGCGCCCGCGCCGCTTCTTCCTGGTGATCCAGCGCGCGCAGCAGCGGACGTTCGTCCGTGCTTGCCAGCAGGTCATCGAGGCCATAGGCGGCGGCCTTCACATCGAGCGCGCCGCTCACCTCGGGTAACGTCTGGTCGGGAAGCTGAAGTGCGGCGGCAAGCTCGGCCTGGGACTGGACAAGCTGTTCGCGCAGCGAGGCCAACTGATTGCGCGCCCGCTCTGCCTCGACGCTCGCCAGGTTGCCGTCCAAGCGGCTGTCCTCACCCGCGGCGACCCGCTTGCGCACCGCGCCGGCGGCCTCCTCGATGAGTTTCAGAGTCTGCCCCTCAGTCGCGATACGAAGCTGGAGGCTCAATACCCGCACGAAGCGCTGCTCCACCTCGGCACGCACCTGGCGGCGTGTGTCTGCTACGAGCTCACGGGTTGCCGCCAGCGCCCGCTCCGCCGCAATGCGCCGCGCCCCCTGCTGGCCGGCGATCTCGAATCTCTGGGCGATGCCGGCGGTCCACTCGCGTTGCGTCTGAGCGGGGTTTCCGGTTTGAGGGACGTTGCGGCTGCGCCAGCCCGTGGAAAGTTCGGGGTTGTTCCAGAGCAGGGCGCGGGCGTCACGCAGTTCGCCCTCGGCGGTGGCAAAGGTCGCCTCGGCGGCGCGTAGCGCCGGGTTGGCCTGTTCGGCCAGTTGCCACGCCTGCTCCAGGGTGATAATGGGGGTGGGTGGCATGGAGACTGCCTCTGTGTGCCAAACGGTGAACAATAACGCCACAGCGGACGCGCGCCCGCCGCGCCGTAGCCAGGCGAAAACGCCGCGGCACAGTCGTAAGAATTCCACGATGAACTCCCTTTTTGTTTTTGCGAGCGCGCCAACGCGACCAAGGGCGGCGGGCGCGCTCAGGAAACGATCACGAATACGTCAGGTGATGATCAGGAGAGGAGTCGTGGTGGCCGGAAATGGCCTGCGGGAAGCAAGGGAAGGATGATGAGCCGTTTGGCGGCAAAGCGGTCGCCGGTGGCGACCGCCGGGATGATGCCCAGGGGCGGGGGGAATAATCCGATAAAATGGCCCACTGCATGACACCAGTGGTTGCACACGGCCTTGGTGGTGCAGGATTCCGGTTCACCCGCCTGCGCCGCAGCCGCGTCATTCTGTTGTGTTTCCTGGAGAAACACATCGGCCACAGCCGCGCCATTGAACGTCCAGCCACCAGCATTGACCAGCAGGGTGATCAGCAGGAGTTGAACGATACGTCGGATCGATGTCGCCATAATCGGCATTCTAACCCGAATGTTTCTTTAAGGAAACTCTGATTAATTCAGAGGTTCTTAAAAAGGAAGAAAAGCAAAATCACATTTTTGCTTTTCATGCTCTGAAAATTCCAGGATGGAATTATTCAGAGCTTCCTTCAGACCACGGCACCACCTTGTTCATCTCTCTGAGAAACGTCTCTCGGCGTGTCGTCTTGCGGTACCGATCAAAGGTCGCTTCAGCAAGGGTCTGTTGGCGCATGCGTAGGCTCTCCATAGGTGAACAAGTGATTACGCGTAGTATCGCAGAAAATGGGAATTAATCAGAGGTTCCTTTACCTTCGCGTATGCGATTGAACATACAAGGGGAATTCATTTTGTTAACCGCTCTTGTTCGCCCGGAGGCGGCGGCGCCTCATCAACGCCCTGGGACACACCTCGCACCTTCAGGTGTAACGCCGCCTGAGCCAATAGATACGCGCTGATCGGCGCGGTGATGAAGAGGAATACCGTGATCAATAGTTCATTCAGGCTCAACCACTCCCCGCGTGCGCTGAAATAGATCACCGAAGCGGCCAGCATTGCGCCCACGCCCAAGGTGGTGGCCTTGGTGGGACCGTGCAAACGGGTATAAAAATCCGGCAGGCGCGCCAGCCCGATGGATCCCACCAGGGTAAAAAATGCGCTGGCCAGCAAGAACAGCGATATCAGGATTTCCAGCAGCGTCGTGGACATCGCGCTCATTCGATCACATCTCCGCGCAATACATATTTGCTGAAGACCACGGTGCCGATGAAACCCACTATGGCAATGAGCAGGGAAACCTCGAAGTACACCAGGCTATCGAAGTGGATACCGAGCAATACCAACAGCGCGATGGTGTTGATGTACAGCGTATCCAGGGCAAGGACGCGATCCGGCAAATCCGGGCCACACAGCAGGCGCCACAGGTTGAGCAGCATGGCGAGGCTGATGGCAGTAAGGGCAATGATGATGGCGGCGGCTAGCACTCGAATATCTCCTTGATGGGGGTTTCGTACCTCGTTTTGACGGAACGAATCAGTTCCTCGGCATCCGGCACGTCCAGGCCGTGCAACAGCAAGTCTTTGTTGTCATCGCTCAGCGATACCGATACGGTGCCCGGCGTTAGTGAAATGATGCTGGCCAGCATGGCGATGGCATAAGGGTTGGTCATGTCCAGAGGAACCACGACAAAACGAGGGCACAGCGCGGCTTTTGGCCCCAGGATCAGCCGGGTGACAACGATACTGGCGACCAGGATGTCCCACAAAACGATGCCTATCAACCGCAATATCAGGCGTGGACGATGAAGACGGGCCTCTTCCATCCATAACCGCGCCGTCGCCAAAGGGATAAGCACGCCGAGCATCGCACCCAGCACGATATGTCCAGGCGCTATACTTTTCATCAGCAATAGCCAGACAAGCAGCAGGTTCACACTGAGTACGGGATGGGGCAACAGTTTGTCGAAAGCGCGCTTCACTGTAATCCTCTCATCCCAGAACGGCGTGAATATATCCCGCCGGATGCAATAGCTGGACGGCCGCATCGCCGGCAAAACGCTTCATGGGCTGCGCCAGCGCCGACAGCGCGGCAATACCCGCCAACAGCGCGGCCACGGGCATTATCGCGGCCGCGGAGGCCGGCGCGGCCACGAACGGCTTCTCAGCCTTGACATCAGTATTCCAGAACAACAGGCTTCCGGCCTGCGACAAACTGATGATGGACAGCAACCCTCCCGCCAGCACCACGCCCCACACCCAGTAGACCGCGCCTGTGGCGGTGGCGCTCTGCAACACCATTACCTTGCCGATAAATCCGCTCAACGGCGGCAGTCCCGCAACGCCGATCGCGCCGACGAAAAACAAAATCCCCAGCAGAACCGGCTGCGCCACCGGCGCGGCTCTCTCCAGACGATCGCGGTGATCGCCGCGCTGGCGAGCGATCAGATCGGACAACAGGAACAGCACGGCGATGATCAAGGTACTGTGCGCCATGTAGTACAAGGCTGCGCCGATGCCATCGACACTGAACAATCCCACCGCGGCCATCAGCGTGCCCACGGAAGCGACGGTGAGATACGCGATCAATCCTTTCAGGCGGCGGCTGGCCAATGCCCCCAGCATTCCCAGCGCCAGCGTCGCCAGCGCGGCGGGAAGCAGCCATGGCGCGGCCACCCACTGTGCCGCGCCCGCCTCCGCGCCGAACACCAGGGTGTACATGCGCAGAATAGCGTAGACACCGACTTTGGTCATTATGGAAAACAGCGCGGCCACTGGGGCGCTGGCGGAGCTGTAGGCGTCGGGCAACCAGAAATAGAGCGGGAAAAGGGCGGCCTTGAGCGCGAACACCACCAGCAGCAAAAGCGCCGCGCTGCGAATCAGCGCGGCATCCTCAATGTCCGCCGCCGCCACCTTGAGCGCCAGATCGGCCATGTTGAGCGTGCCCAGCACGCCGTAGAGCAAGCTCACCGCGATCAAAAACAATGCCGAGCCGGCCAGATTGATCACGACATAGTGAATGCCCGCGCGCAATCGCGCTTCGCCGCCGCCATGCGCCAGCAGGCCGTAGGACGCGATGAGGAACACCTCGAAAAAGACAAACAGATTGAACAAATCGCCGGTGAGGAAAGCGCCATTCAATCCCATCAGTTGAAACTGGAACAAGGCATGAAAATTTTTGCCTTGCTGATCGCAGCCCTGCACGGCGTATAAAAGGCTGCACACGCCAACGACGGCGGTGAGCAGCAGCATGAGGGCGCTCAGCCTGTCCAGCACCAGCACGATGCCGAAGGGCGCCGCCCACTGGCCCAGTGCGTACACTCGGTACTCGCCTGTGTCGGCGGCAATGAGAAGAGCGAGCGCCACGGCCGCCAACCCTGACGTCGATGCGACGCTGATCGCGCGCGCCAGTGTTTGCCGCCGCTGTCCGGCTAGCAATACCAGCACCGCCGCCAGCACCGGCAGAACAATAGGCACGATGATCAAATGGCTCATCGCACGCGCTCCGGCCCGGAACGCTCGACGCCATCGACATGATCATTACCAAGCGCGGAACGAGCCCGCACCGCCAGCGCCAAAACAAACGCGGTCATGCCAAAACCGATCACTATCGCTGTCAACACCAAAGCCTGTGGCAATGGATCGGCATACCCTGCCGCCCCCGTTTTGATAATGGGCGGCGTCCCGCTCTGCAACCGGCCCATGACGAAGATGAATACATTCACGCCGTAGGATAATAGTGTAAGCCCGAGCACCACAGGAAACGTGCGGCCGCGCAGCAGCAAGTAGACACCGCACGCGACGAGAACACCGATGGCGCTGGCGACCAGCAACTCCATCACGCATTCTCCCTGGCGCCAATCTTGCCCAGCGTCACCAGCATAAGCATCGTCGTCGCCACCACAGTAAGGTAAACCCCCAGATCGAACATCATCGCGCTGGTGAGCGGCAACTCGCCCAGCACGGGCAGGTGCAAATGCGCGAATGCGCTGGTGAGAAAGGGCGCGCCGAAAAGCCAGCTCGCCACGCCTGTGAGACCGGCGATCAGCACCCCGATGGCGAGCATCCGCTGATGATCCAGACGCAGGCGCGCTTCCGTCCAGGCAATGCCGCTGGCAAGATATTGCATGATTAACGCAACCGCCGTCACCAAGCCCGCGATGAATCCCCCACCCGGCTCGTTGTGTCCGCGCAAAAAGAGATATACAGACACCATCAAGGCCAGCGGCAACAAGATCCGGGACGCCACCCTCAGCAGCAAGGGATGGCCGCCCGCCGCCCAGGGGCGCCCGGCAGGATCCAAAGCAGGCCGCTCGACACGCAAGCCGCTGATCATGGCGTAGATGCCCAGCGCCGCGATCGACAGCACGATAATTTCGCCGAAGGTATCGAAACCACGAAAGTCCACCAGGATCACATTCACCACATTGCTGCCTCCTCCTCCCGGAACGCTCTGCTCCAGAAAGAAGCTGGAAATCGTGTTTTGCGGCCGCGTCAAAACCGCCCACACCAGACCACCCGTGCCAAGCCCCGCCGCCACCGCCAAACCGGCATCGCGCATTCTACGCGCCACGGAAGATTCGCGCGGCGTGGTTTGCGGCAACAGATAAAGCGCCAGTAGCAACAGGATGATGGACACCACCTCCACGAGAATCTGGGTAAGGGCCAGGTCCGGCGCGGAGAAACGGACAAATATCAGGGACACCACCAGACCGATCACGCCAACAAAAATCAGTGCCAGCAGCCGCCGGCGATGCCAGATCACAGTGCACACCGCCGACACCACCAACAGCAACCAGGCCACCCCACTCACCCCATCCATCATGCCGAGTGGCCGGCCGCCGGAATGCCAGCCAAGCTGCCAGAAAGGAAACACCCCGGCCAACAGGGTCACCGCCACGAGCAACGCCAGATAACTCTGCAAGGAACCGTTCTGCAATCCGCCCGTGATGGCCACGGACAAGCCCGCCAATCGGGCCAACGCCCGGTTATAGAAGCGCCTGCCCGGTGAAGGCGATTGCACGATCATGTGCAGGTTAAAGCGATATTGCAGCGCAAAATAAACCAGCACACCCCCGGTCAAGGCCATCACGCTCATCAGCAATGGAAAGGTGAAGCCATGCCAGATCGCCAGATCGAATTCGGGCAGCGGCCCGCCCAACACGCTACCCGCCGCGACATCCAGCAAGGGCGCGACAGTATACGCCGGAAAAATACCCACGAGCAGACACAGTACCACCAGAATCTCCACCGGCACTTTCATCCAGCGCGGCGGCTCGTGCGGCGTGCGCGGCAAATCGACGGGTTCGCCGTTGAAAAAAACATCATGGATAAAACGCAGAGAATACGCCACGGCGAACACACCGGCCACTGTCGCGGCGGCCGGTACGATCCACCACAGCGTTCCGGCCTGGTGCAATTCCAGCGCCTCGGTGAAGAACATCTCCTTGCTCAGAAACCCGTTGAACAGCGGCACGCCGGCCATGCTCGCCGCCGCCACCATCGCCAGCGCCGCCGTGTGCGGCATGTATTTCCACAAACCGTTCAAGCGGCGCATGTCGCGGCTGCCGCTCTCATGATCGATGATGCCCGCCGCCATGAACAGCGACGCCTTGAACGTGGCATGATTGATGATATGGAACACCCCCGCCACCGCCGCCAGCGGTGTGCTCAGGCCGAACAGCAGCATGATGAGCCCCAGATGGCTGATGGTGGAATAGGCCAGCAAGCCCTTGAGATCATGCTTGAACATCGCCACGTATGCCGCGAACACCAGCGTGACCAAACCCGTGCCGCTCACCAGATAAAACCACGCATCGCTGCCGGACAATACCGGATAGAGCCGCGCCAGCAGGAACACCCCCGCCTTCACCATGGTCGCCGAGTGCAAATAGGCGCTCACCGGCGTGGGCGCCGCCATGGCGTGCGGCAACCAGAAGTGGAAGGGAAACTGCGCCGATTTTGTGAACGCGCCGAGCAGGATCAGCACCAGCATCGGCAGGTAAAGCGGGCTGCCCTGGATCAGCTCGCGCGACCGCAGAATCACCGGCAACTCGAAACTGCCCACGATGTGGCCCAGCAGCAGCACCCCCGCCAGCAGCGCCAGCCCGCCGCCGCCCGTAATAGCAAGCGCCATGCGCGCACCCTGGCGCGCATCGGCGTGGTGCTTCCAGTAACCGATGAGCAGAAAGGAACTCAGGCTGGTCAGCTCCCAGAACACCAGCAGCAACAGCAGATTGTCTGATAAAACGATGCCCAGCATCGCGGCCATGAACAGCAGCAGGAATGCATAAAAGCGTCCCACCGGGTCACGCTCCGCCAGATAGTAACGGGCATACAGAATGACCAGCAGCCCGATACCCAGGATCAGCAGAGCGAACAAAAATCCCAGCCCATCCAGCCTGAACGTCAGGTTAAGACCGATGGCGGGTACCCAATCCCAACCGGCCTGAACGATCTTTCCCGCGAATACCTGCGGCGCGTCGAGAAACAACAGCGCCAAAGGAATGATCGCCACTCCCGCCGCCGACCCGGCACTGGCATTGCGCCCCCAACGGATAGCGATGGTCGGCAGCACTGCGCCCAGCAGAGGAAATAAAATAATCAGCAATAATGACATGCCCAATACTTCTGCCGTTTAATTCCCACGTTTCACCCGCTCGAACATTATCATGAAAGGTAAGGGGAAATCCTCATTGAATTTGCTAGAATACCGCTCAAAAAATTCCCCCGCGGGATACAAAACGTTCCCATCATGAGAAGCGCATCACACCAACCCTGCGGCGGACGCCGCATTAGCAACGTGTCTTTTTCAATACGCTGGACGACATCAATAAAACAAGGAGGCATTCTCACGTGAACACATCCAACACATCGGCCGGTTCTTATCCCTATCGCCTACTTTCCGCCATCATGGCAACCCTAACCCTCTCGGTGATAGCACCGGCTGCGGATGCCGCCGAATCGCCCGGTCAATGGGTAAAGCAACGAATACTGGTGCAGCCCCGCGCCGGCTTGTCCGATACCGAGCTCGACAAAATCATCAAGCCCCACGGCGGACGCGCCATGCGCCGCATCCCGCACATCAACTTCCAGGTCGTGGAGCTGCCGCCGAAGGCCGATGAAGCGGCGATCGCGCACCTCTTGTCGAAACATCGTCACATCAAATTCGCCGAACTGGACCGCCTGGTCCCGCTGGAACAGACAGCAAACGACCCCTACTACGGCAATGCCTGGCATCTGCCGAAGATCCAGGCGCCCGCCGCCTGGAACACCACGCTGGGCAACGGTGTCACCGTCGCCATCCTGGATACCGGCGTCGACCCCAATCACCCTGATCTGGCCGGACAAATGGTAGCGGGATGGAATATGTACGACAATAACAGCGACTCGTCGGATGTGCATGGACACGGCACCCAGGTCGCCGGCGTCGTCGCGGCATCCAGCAACAACAGCCAGGGCGTCGCCTCCATCGCCTGGCAGGCCAAAGTCATGCCGGTGCGCATCAGCCAACCCGACGGTTACGCATCGCTCAGTACCATCGCCAACGGCCTGATCTGGGCGGCCGACAACGGCGCGCGTGTCGCCAACATCAGCTATGGCGTATCCGGCAGCGCCGCCGTGCAAAGCGCTGCCCAATACATGAGAAACAAAGGCGGCGTGGTCGTCGTGGCGGGAGGAAACAGCGGTGTGTATGACGCGACCGCGCCGAACGCGACCATGATCTCCGTAGCCGCCACCAACAGCAGCGACACCCGCCCGAGCTGGTCGACCTATGGCGAGTTCATCGACATCTCCGCCCCCGGCGCCGGCATCTGGACCACCGCCAAAGGCGGCGGATATTCCGCACCCTCCGGCACTTCTTTCGCCAGCCCCGCTACGGCAGGCGTGGTCACGCTGATCAAGTCGGCCAATCCCGCGCTTTCCCCGGCACAAGTGGAGGACATTCTCAAATCGACCGCGGATGACCTGGGAACCGCCGGTTATGACACCTATTACGGCCACGGCCGGATCAATGCCGCCGCCGCGGTGCTCAAAGCCACCCAGACCCAGGCGCTGGATACCCAGGCCCCCAGCGTCAGCATCGCATCGCCGATCGGCGGCACGGTTTCCGGCATCGTGCCCATCAGCGTCAACGCCAGCGATAACACCGGCGTGACGCGGGTGGATCTTTTCGCCAACGGCAAGCTGGTCGCCAGCGACACCACCGCGCCTTATGGCTTCAGTTGGGACTCCACCTTCACTCCCGACGGCACGGTCAAATTGACAACCGCGGCGGTGGATGCCGCGAACAACCAGGGCACCTCCCAGGCCGTCAGCGTCACCGTCGCAAATGCGACAAAAACAGCCGATACCACCGCGCCTACCGTTGGCATCACCAACCCCGGCAATGGCAGCATCGTCAACAGAACGGTAACCATCTCTGTCACGGCCAAGGATGATATTGCCATCGCCAAACTCAGTCTTTATATCGACGGTACCCTGCGCAGCGTCACCAACAGTAGCACTCTTTCCTTCAGTTGGAATACCCGCAAGGTAGCGAATGGACTTCATACCATCGCTGCCGTGGCAGAGGATACCGCTGGGAACAAGACATCCGTGATGGTACAAGTCATGAAGTAGTGTGCGTCATTAAGGCACCTCTGACGCATCAGAGGTGCCTTAAAATACTCAAAGAGCGGCTGTCGGAAAACTTTACACCCCATAAGATCACTACCTCGTTGTATTTATTGATTTTTTTAAAATATCCCGCCGTTGCCTTTCAGTAAATAATTAACTAATTGATTTTATTGATTTTTATTGCAGGCACTGTTATCGTCTTTATCTCACAAAATGTCGGAATACTTTACACCCCTTCTTTCGCGCCCTGAAAAAGAAAAGTATATTTCTTAAATACTTTCAATCAATTAAATAAAAATAACGGATTGGGCACAAATATTGCTCATCATACCTGCTGTATTTCCATCAAACATAAGGCACCAACATGAGCACAACTCTATTTAAACCGCTAATTTTTATTGCGGCGCTAGGGTTTGCAGGAAGCACCTTCGCCATACCAACCCTCCAGGTTGGGGCACCCGCAGGTCCCGGAGACACAGGGATCTATGCCGATTACAAAGCCACTTTAACCAACCCCACGGAAACCGACACCGCCGTCACTTCCGGCTCGACGTTGCTAGTGGGTGGCGTTTATAGCAATGGCGCACTCCTGTTGGGCGGGCGCTACACAGATCCCAGCTCATCTTCAATCACACCCGGCATCGCCCCGGGGACTCTCGGCGTGAGCTGGAGCCAGGTATTGCAGCAAACATTTGGCGGCTCGCTTAGCGACTATGCCGCATTCAACGGGCGCGGTGCCATACTGGTCGCCTCCGTGCCAGACGGTACGCTTGGCAGCGTTGGCACCGACCTCAAAATCAACGGCCAGTCGGCATTTTATACCTCCGAAAGCAATAGCTTTTTCCCCAACAATCATGACCCGGTGAAAGACGCCGTTTCCGACTTTCTTTTCTTCGACATCGGAAACTTCAACAAGAACTGGGGGAGCGTCCCCAACTTTGCCGACGAAACGGGTGGGGCCGCAGGAGAAATCAAAACCCTGCTGATTTCCACCACCGGCTTCCAGTGGATCCATTTCGATGTCATGGCACTACAGACGGTACAAACCACGGCGAAGAACGGAAAAAAAACCGTCTCTACCGGCTTGCTGACCAGCCTGCAGAACAACCCAGGCTCGAAAGATGTCACCTGGAAGGAGAGCATACCCCCCCTCGGCGTGCCTGAGCCTGCCTCTCCTCTTCTACTCGGCGTGGGTCTGCTGGGCCTGTACTTCGCCCGCCGCGGTACCGTAAAACAAGGACCAAAACAATCATAACCGCCAGGGAATTACTCAGGCGCGGAAATGACAAGCTATAACAGGGAAAATAAGAAGACCTTAAAGCTCCCTCCAACCGGAGGGAGCTTTTTTATTGCTTATCCCAAGGACGCCATATACACCAGCGCATAATCCTGCGGCCCGTGCGGGATGTTCGAGCCGACGACTTCGATTTTCCAATCTCCGGCCGCTGGCTTTTCGATCTGAACAACCTCCACATTATTTTTTATATCGAGCACCATGGCCGCGCCCACCGGCTGGTTGCCGACATAGCGTGTTCCATCCGGCGCGGTGGCGATAAGGTTAAGGTTATTGACCAGCGCCGGGCCTGGATAATCGGTATACGCCATGACGATGCGCAATGGGACGTTGCCTGACTTCACCGTAATCATCGCTGTGTGAACCTGCCCGGTGGCAAGGCCGCTTCTCTTGTCGATAAAGCAAGCTGATGCGGGCGCGGGTGGTGCCAGCACGGCGTCGAGATTGACGCGACCATAACCTTGGTGAGGATCGGCAATGGCGCCCTTGGCGGCAACCCCCGGCAGTCTCACCGCGCCCGCGATCAGCGTAGCCTTGAGCAAGGCGGCGCTTGGACTTCTCATTTTATGATGCTTGCGCAGATACTCGCGCAGCAGCGCCACTGCTCCGGCGGTGAGCGGCGTGGCCATACTGGTGCCGCCCATATAGAAATACATCCTGCTCGGTGGAAAGGCGGCCCATGCCTGATTGTTCGGTGCGATCTGGGTGGAGCGCGTGGAAAGGATGAAGGTGCCCGGGGAGACCACATCGGGCTTGATACGGCCATCGCGGGTCGGTCCGCGACTGCTGAACGCCACCACCTGATCGGGGTTGTTCGCCATCGGATCATTGCGCAGCGGGGCGACGGGATAATCTCCCGGCCACCACTTGCCGTAGGTTTCACTGTTGAACGCAGGCCGCAGATTTTCACAGGCACCCACGGTAATGCAGTTCTTCGCCGTACCCGGCGATGTGACACTCATCAGATTGATCCGCCCATCGCCATCCTTGTCAGTTCCGTCATTGCCGGCGGCGAACAGAATGCAAAAATTCTTGCGCTGCCAGACAAAGCGGTCAAGCTGTTCGCAGTAGCTATCGTATGCGCCGGGATCACCGCCGCCCCACGAATTTGAATGGATCCTGACGCCCTTTTTGTAGGCATCGGCGAAGAGTGTGGACAGATCAAGGGGGATCCCGGCGAGCAGATAACGTGGATACTGCTGCTGATAGGCCGGTTTCCACTTCATCTCCTGCTCCACGGCTTGAAAACCCAGGCGCGCCTTATAGGCCAAGCCACGCACCGGCGCAGCCACACCGGGCAATCCTGCGCTGGCCGCACCATTACCCAGCACGGAGCCAGCCACATGCGTACCATGACCGCTGTCGACATCCGCCGCCCCGTCATTGCCGCCGGGATTGGTGATGTAGGGCGAGAAATCCGGCGTAATCGGATAGCTCTTGATCCAGGGTACGCGTCCCGAAAAATCCTGGTGGATGGTTTGTGAATTGCCGGTATCCAGCCCGGTATCACATATCCCGATGTACTCGCCCTGCCCGCTCAGGCCAAGTCCTGTATTCGCCATCGACATCGCAGTCCCCATGATGCCGGCGGCCACATCGTTGCTGGTGCGCTTGAGTGCGCGCTCGCGGATCGAGCGCACGCCATGAACGGCGGCGAGCGCACGAATCTTTTTTTCCAGCGCCGCACCCCTGCCTGAGGCTCCAACAACCAGCACCTTTCCCTTGGCGTCTTTTCCCAGCACATCGAAACCCAATTTTTTTACCTCGGGCAGACCGGCGGTCAAATCCGCCGCGCCGAAAAATTCAACGGCATAAGCACCAGGAACGACGCGCGTACGCGGCAGCGCCGAGGAGGTATCATCCGCCTTGCGCCCCGCGTTCATGAATACCGAAGACGCCACGCGATCATTGGTCGGCAGATGCCCCGTCCATCGGATAAAAGGCAAGGCGGCGATCTGCTTGATGGTTTCCTCATCGGATCTCACGACATAGGCATACCCCTCATAAGGCGCACGCGGTTCGCCGCCTGCCTTTTTGACCGCCTTCAGCCACGCTTCCTTGATCGGGCCGATGAATTGCACGAGATAGTGATGGCGCCCTGGCGCGAGCGTCTTGACCCCTTTATAGGCTGGATGAGAGCGAAGTTTGCCCCGCACATCCAGGCGGGGAAGCGAGGTATCGATGATCTTCTCGCCCACCTGGATGGAATAAAGATCGGTGATGTCTTCGATGGGATAGCTGCGCGCAAGCCGGGGCACCGCCTTCTTTTCCACCTCGGCAAGCACAAAACCCTCATAGCGTTCGATGACGTGGAATTTGTCAGCGATTCCGTCCTGCTCCACACCTGTGCAGAATATTTTTACGATTCTGTTCATGGCACACTCCTTTTTTATCACTTGATGGTGGTTACTGTGATACGACAAAGATCCTCTCGTCTGTTCTGGATATTTCCGAGCGTGACTCTCGGTCAAGCGGCGTTAGGGCACTTCCAAGGAAGCTCTGAATAATTCCATCCTGGAATTTTCAGAGCACGAAAAGCAACGCCGCCATCGTGGCTTCAGCGAATTTTTAGAAGTGCCTGTTATATTCTTCCTCCTTCCCAATGTATACAATACCTCCTTGAACCCCTTGTCAATACTCATTCAAACGATCGCTAAAAATTTAATCTCCGCAGCAAAATTCCATTGCCTGATGACAGCAACCTTCTCCCATTGGCTTCATCGCCATAACCTTGCCGTTCCGGCAACGCTCGCTCTGCCTTCGGTCGCCATCGCCATCGCGGGCACACAGGCAAGCGCATGGCTGCGTTATGAGCGCGAACAGATCCTGGCGGGAGAGTTCTGGCGTTTGTTGACCGCGAGCTTCGTGCATCTGGGCTGGGGCCATTTGCTGATGAATCTTGCGGCGCTGGCGTTGATCTGGATGTTGTTCGGACGTTTGCTAACGACAAAGACATGGCTGTTGCTCAGCCTGGCGAGCCTGCTGAGCGTCAGCCTTGGCCTGCTGGCATTCAGTCCCGCCATTGCCTGGTATGTGGGTTTATCCGGCATGCTGCACGGCCTGTTCGCCGCGGGCGCCATTGCCAGCCTGCGCGCAGGGCACCGCCTTGAACTGGCGTTGCTGGCGCTGCTATTGGGCAAGATTATCTGGGAACAAACGCATGGACCGCTGCCGGGAACAGCGGAATTCGCAGGCGGAGCGGTGGTGACCGACGCACACCTTTATGGCGCGGTCGGCGGTTTCATTTCTGTGCTGGCGTATATGCTGATGACGCGAAAGGGATAAGGAACCTCTGATCCATTCAGAGGCTCCATGACGATTATTTTACAGATTCAATAGCCTTCACTGACAAAGTCTCACCCTGCATACAGAACGAAGCCTCGACCTTTTCCCCGACAATTCGCACCCGATCACCGTTTTTGAATCCTTTGAGATTGCCTAGCAAGGTATACTTTTTACCTTCGTTACTCTGGAATAGCTGGCATTCCACACCACCCTCTATCAAAGCGCCGGTCAGCTCAAGGCCGCCCGCCTTGTCCACAACACCATTGGCGCAAGCACAAGACGCGATGCCCAATAAAAGAACCGGTGCAAACCGCGACAAGATACGCATCTTCACTCCTCCTTATCAAAAGGCAGCCGCCGGCACGGCAAAGCGCAATGCACCGTTCCACCACATACCACTCTGGCCCGCGATCACATCGACGCCATCGAAAGCCGCGCTACCGGCACCACGGTCATAGGTCACCCCTGAAGCTGTTGGCAGCAATGTCGTCGCATTGACACGCAACGATTGCACGATCAGGTTGCGATCTTCGGGGGCAACATAAGCATCATTGGTAAACACCACGTCGACATTATGCGCGACACCCGGCGTCAGCGGCGCGGTCACGGCATAGTCAGCATAAGCGTCGGAATTGACATTGAAACTGCCAATCACTTGCCCGTCGACGCGCACTTGCATGATGGGATAGACGCCACTTACAGGTGTACCTCTCGCCGTCACCGTGATCGCCGTAGCAGCGGAAACCGCCCTGGCGACATTGAGCCTGCCACCCGTAACCGTTCTTCCGGTCAGCGCGGGAACTTTATCAACCGAACTCATCAGCAGATTCTTGATTTCCACCGCACCCAATGCCGGAAACTGCGAACGAACCAACGCCGCCGCGCCTGACACATGCGGCGTGGCCATCGACGTGCCGCTGGCAAAGCGATACCCGGAGGAACTGCACATGGCGCAGGAAGCAGTGGGCACGGTGGAAAGAATCGACACACCCGGCGCGCCGAGATCGACATTCAGCGCGCCATAACTGGAGAAGGAAGCCTTCTGATCATTGCTGTCAGTCGCCGCGACACACAGCACGTTTGGCTGCGTCGAGTTGCACGGAAAGCTCGCCGTTGTATCGTTGTTCGCATTCGCGTTACCGGCCGCCACGACGAACAGCATGCCCAGTTGATTGGCCGTCGCGATGGCATTCTCGATGGTTTGAGAAAAAGCACCGCCACCCCAGCTATTACTGGAAATTCTCGCTCCCATCCTGGCCGCATAAACAATGGCCTGCGCCGCGCCGAACGAGGTACCGCTGCCGCTGCCACTGATAAACTTGAGCGGCATGATACGCACGTTCCACGCCACACCTGTAACACCAATGGCGTTGTTTCCAACCGCACCGATGGTTCCCGCCGTGTGTGTGCCATGGCCATGGTCGTCCATCGGGTTATTGTCGTTGTTGGCGAAATCCCAGCCGCGCACATCGTCGACATAACCATTGCCATCGTCGTCGATGCCGTTACCGGCGATCTCGCCAGCATTGACCCACATATTCGCGGCCAGATCGGGATGCGTGTAATCCACGCCCGTATCGATGTCCGCGACGATAACGCCGGCGTTGCCCTTCTGCCTGTCCCATGCCTTCAGCGCGCCAATGTCCACTCCCGGCGTGCCGCCGGTTTGCCCCGTGTTGCTGAGACTCCATTGCTCCGGGAAACGGGGGTCATTCGGCGTGGCCTGCACATGAAAAATATAATTGGGCTCGACAAATTCGACATCCGCGCGGCGCGCATAGGCCGCCATCAGGGCTTCGGTAGCCTGGCCGCGCGCGCCACGCACCCGCTGGACATGGGTGAACGGCATTGTCGCCACCACCCGCGCCTCGATCGCGGCATGCACGGCCGCGACATCTCTTGCCGCAACCGGGTTGCTCAGAGGCTTGCCGCGAAATTTGACGATGATTTCGCCAGGCACATGCTCGGCCTGGATCCTGAAAGGAAGGGTTGGAGAAGACACAGACGGAGGCGGAAGCGCCGCCGCTGTAAAGGACGACATCATCATCCCGAGAAAACATACGCCCGCGACGATAGCCCGGCGAGGCAAGCTGGAGAGATGGGTAAGCAAACGATCCATGTGACTATCCTCCTGTAACCTGACCTGCACTTTTCTCTTTCCCTGGAAATCCTCGGCCTCGCCGAACTCTTAAGGCGCGGGACGCCCTGTCATAATCGCAAGCACCGAAGCGATACGATCACGCATCTCACGGCGATCAATGATCATGTCGATGGCGCCATGCTCCAGCAGAAACTCGCTGCGCTGAAAGCCTTCGGGCAGGGTCTGGCGCACGGTTTGCTCGATGACACGCGGCCCAGCGAAGCCGATCAGCGCGCCGGGCTCGGCGATGTTGATATCGCCGAGCATGGCGAAGCTGGCCGACACACCGCCCATGGTCGGATCGGTGAGCACGGAGATATAGGGAATGCCCTGCTTGCTCATGCGCGCCAGGGCGGCGCTGGTCTTGGCCATCTGCATCAAGGAGAACAGCGCCTCCTGCATGCGCGCGCCGCCGCTGGCGGAAAAACATACCAGAGGAATTTTGTGTTCGAGGCAAGTGTTCACGGCGCGCACGAATTTCTCGCCGACGACAGCGCCCATCGAACCGCCCATGAAACTGAATTCGAAAGCGCAGACCACCACTGGAACGCCCTTGACCTGCCCTTTCATGACGATCAGCGCGTCCTTCTCGCCGGTTTCCTTTTTCGCCGCGGCAAGGCGATCGCGGTATTTCCTGCTGTCACGGAACTTCAGTTCATCCACGGCAATGAGATCTCCGGCGATTTCTTCGCGGGGCTCGGGGTCGAGAAAGCTGTCGAGGCGTTTGCGCGCGCCGATGCGCATGTGGGAAGAGCACTTGGGACACACGTCCAGATTGCGCTCCACCTCGGCACGGTAAAGCACGGCGCCGCATGCCTCGCATTTCGTCCACAGTCCTTCGGGGATCGATTTTTTGCGGCGTGTTTCCGTCCTGATTTTCGAGGGGATGAGTTTTCCGAACCAGCTCATTTATTGGTCAATCGTTATGAATATTAAACACCCTCACCCCGACGCTCTCCCGCAAGCGGGAGAGGGGGAGAGAAGACAGATGCGCTTGCTTTCCGGTTTGATGTCTCATCTTTCCACATCGAGCGCACCGCGCATTTCAGCCAGCAAGGCTGTCACTTCTTTTTGGATCTTTTCCGGTTGCGCGGAAAATTCGGCGATTTTACGCACCAGGGCGCTGCCCACCACCACAGCATCCGCCACAGCGGCCACCTGCGCAGCCGATGCCGCATCCTTGATGCCGAATCCGACCCCGATGGGCAGATCCGTCATGGCGCGGATTTCCTTCACCTTGGCGGCGACAGCGCCGATATCGAGCCCGCCCGCGCCGGTCACGCCCTTCAACGAGACATAATAGACAAAACCGCTTGCCGCCGCACAGATTTTGGCGACGCGCTCGGCGGAACTGGTGGGCGCGACGAGAAAAACCGCGTCCAGTTGCTGGGCGCGCAGTTCGCCCGCCAGCGCTTCCGCCTCCTCGGGCGGCATGTCCACGGTCAGCACGCCATCCACGCCCGCCTCGCGCGCGGCGCGGGCGAATTCGCCATAGCCCATCGCCTCGACAGGATTGAGATAACCCATCAGCATCACCGGCGTGTGATCGTCATGCGCGCGGAACTCGCGCACCATCGAAAGCACCTGACGCAGGCTGACATGGTGCTTGAGCGCACGCTCGCACGCCGCCTGGATCACTGGCCCATCGGCCATGGGGTCGGAAAACGGCACGCCCAGTTCGATGACGTTCGCGCCCGCCGCCACCATCGCGTGCATCAGCGGCACGGTGACGGCCGGCTGCGGGTCACCGGCGGTGACATAAGGAATCAGCGCCTTGCGCCCGTCGCGCCGCAGCGACTCGAAACAACCCTTGATACGGCTCATACCTTGATTCCTTCGCGCGCGGCCACGGTGTGGATGTCTTTGTCGCCGCGCCCGGACAGATTGGCGATGATGATTTTGTCCTTGTCCATGGTCGGCGCGAGTTTGGCGGCATAGGCCAGCGCATGGCTGGATTCCAGCGCCGGCATGATGCCCTCGATCCGCGTCAGCGCATGGAAGGCGGCGAGCGCTTCGTCATCGGTGACGGCGACATAGCTGGCGCGACCGTTATCCTTGAGCCAAGCGTGTTCGGGACCGACACCGGGATAATCCAGCCCGGCGGAGATAGAGTGAGTTTCGATGATCTGTCCATCGGCATCCTCGATGAGATAGGTGCGGTTGCCGTGCAGCACACCGGGCCGCCCCTTGCACAGGGTGGCGGCGTGATGCGCGGTGTCCAGCCCCTCGCCCGCCGCCTCGACGCCATACATCGCCACACCGGCATCGCTCAAAAAGGGATGGAACAGCCCGATGGCATTGGAACCGCCGCCGACACAGGCCACCAGGGCATCGGGCAAACGCCCGGCTTCTTCGAATATCTGGACGCGCGCTTCGCGGCCGATGATGGCCTGGAAATCGCGCACCATCATCGGATAGGGATGCGGCCCGGCCACCGTGCCGATGATGTAGAAGGTGTTGTCGACGTTGGTCACCCAGTCGCGCATCGCCTCGTTGAGCGCGTCCTTGAGCGTTTTGGAACCCGACTCGACCGGCACCACTTCGGCGCCGAGCAGCTTCATGCGATAGACGTTGATCGCCTGACGCTTGATATCCTCGGAACCCATGTACACCACACACTCCATGCCGAAACGCGCCGCCACGGTGGCGGTGGCCACACCATGCTGGCCGGCGCCGGTCTCGGCGATCACGCGCTTCTTGCCCATGTGCCGCGCCAGCAGCGCCTGACCGATGGTGTTGTTGATCTTGTGCGCGCCGGTATGGTTGAGGTCCTCGCGCTTCAGATAGATTCTTGCGCCGCCGAGCTGTTTGCTCCAGCGTTCGGCAAAATAGAGCGGCGAAGGCCGGCCGACGAATTTGGCGAGATCCGCATCCATCTCGGCGAGAAACCGCGGATCGGTGCGGAAACGTTCATAGGCCAGCCGCAGTTCTTCCAGCGGGCTCATGAGGGTTTCGGAGGCGAAGATCCCGCCGTAAGGGCCGAAATGACCCCGCGCATCAGGCAGGCTGTGCTCCGCCAGCACGACGTTAACTGTCTTTGACATATACACCTCGCATGAATGCGGCGATTTTATCCGCACTCTTGATTCCTTTGGCCATCTCCACTCCGCCGCTCACATCCACGGCGTAGGGTCGCACTTGCCTGATGGCTTCGGCCACATTCTCCGGCGTCAAGCCCCCCGCCAGAATAATCGGTTTGTCCAAATCACGCGGCACGCGCGCCCAGTCGAAGGTATCCCCGGTACCACCAGCCACCCCGGCGCGGTAGCTGTCGAGCAGCAGGCCGCCGGCATCGGCATGCTGGCTGGCGATCGCGGCCACGTCGACGCCGGTAACGGCATCCTGCCCTCCGCGCATCCGCACCGCCTTGATGTATGGCTTGCCGTAACGGTTACAATCGCCCGGCGGCTCGTCGCCGTGGAACTGGAGAAGGTCGATGCGCACCTGATCCAGCACGGCGCGAATCTCCTGCCCGGGCGCATCGACAAACAGCCCGGCCACCGTCACAAACGGCGGCAGCGCATGGACTATCGCCTGGGCCTGCGCGATGCTTACGGCGCGCGGACTGGGGCGGTAAAACACCAAACCGATCGCATCCGCCCCCAACGCCACTGCGGCAAGGGCATCCTCGTGGCGGGTAATGCCGCAGATTTTAACACGCACGCGGGAGGAGGTTTGAGCAAAAAGTTCAGCCATCACGAAGCTTTTTCCAACGCCTCGGCCACGAACTTGTTCAGACTCAGTCCCTTTTGTGCTGCCGCCAGGGCAACTTTGCGGTGCAGCTCACGCCCGATACGCACATTGAAACTTCCCTTGAAAGGCTGCTCCGGCGTCACACCTTCCTCCTGGCACAATTCCAGGTAATTGTTCACCGCCTGTTCAAAGGCCTTGCGCAACCCTTTGACGCTGGTGCCTTCGTAAGTCACCAGCGCACGCACAAAGAGCAACTGACCGAAAAATACCTCGTCCTCGTCAGTGTACTCCACCGATCCATAATAACCCTTATATTGCATGACATTCTTCATACCAGTCCCTCTTGTTGCAGCATCGCCAGCACCTTGGCCATGAGATAGGGTTTCAATACCGGCTCCGGGTGCGGCTTATGCAGCATGATCGGCGGATACTCGGCGTGTATGAATCGAACAGCCGAACCACTGGTCTTTCCGGAATTGGACAATCTGTAACCGAATCCTTCCAGTAATTTCGCCAACTCCTGAAAGGTAAAATCCTTGGGCCTGGACTTCAGCCGCTGCACCAGTTTTTCGTGTTTTGACATCCGCCTAGCCTGTCATAATTCCGGGCTTTCTGCAACTAAAAATAGTTGCAATATAAAGGAAAATCACCAGACCATGGAAGTCGGCGAAACCCGCGGAATGCCAAACTCTTCGGGGTAACCCACATCCATGAGGTACAGGCCATGCGGCGGGGCGGTGACGCCGCCCAGGGTGCGGTCACGCAGCTCCAGCACTTCGCGCGCCCACACCGGCGCGCGTTCCCCGGCGCCGATCGCCATCAGAACACCGGCGACGTTGCGCACCATGTGGTGCAAAAAGGCATTGGCCTCGATATCGATGAAGATGAGGTCATTCTGACGAGTCACATCGAGCCGGTACACCGTGCGCACCGGGCTTTTCGCCTGGCAGCCCAAGGCGCGGTAGGAAGAAAAATCGTGCTCGCCGATCAGATAAGCGCCCGCCTCGGCCATGCGCCGTTCATCCAGGGCGCGGTAATCCCAGGCCACACGCCAGGCGAGCACCGTGGGACGTACCGGACGGGTGAAAATCACATAGCGATAACGCCGCCCGCGGGCGGAAAAGCGCGCATGAAAATCCTCCGCCACCGGCTGCGCCCACACCACACTCGCCTCGTCGGGCAGATTGGCGTTGGCGCCGAATATCCAGGAACGCAGGGTGCGCGGCGCGTCACTGTCGAAGTGCACCACCTGGCCAATGGCATGCACACCGGCATCGGTACGACCGGCGCAAGCCACACGCACCGGATGATTGGCGACCTTGGACAGCGCCGCCTCCAGACAGCCCTGCACCGTGCGCAATCCGCCGTCCTGGATCTGCCAGCCGGAGAAGGCGGCGCCGTTGTATTCAATGCCCAATGCGATTCTCATCTGTAGAAAAACGGCACGCTAAAGTTTCACAAAAACCAGCCGATAACGATAACAATACCCCTTCCTGAAAAAGGGTTTCTTCATGCCAAAGCCATTGACGCCAAGGCTGGCTGTTCTAATAAGTGTTATCGTGGCGTCATCAATGCTTGGCGCGAAAATCTCGCATGCCGAATTCGCATTGAATTGGGCCCCGGATATCGCCAATCGCGCCGCGTCGCAAGGCAATGGTTTTGCCGTCTGCAATTTTCCTGGCTATGCCAACCAGGGCAATTGCGCCTCTTCCACTCCCGGCAACAACGGCGCAACGCCCTTTGTAAATGAGTTTGTCACCGACGGAATCAAAACCTATTACCATCTGATCGTCGGCGACCCCAATAGCGACTTTGCCCAGGAAATCTATATCGGCGTGGGAACCGCCACCTACCAGGACGGCAAACCCACCTCCGCCACCCTGGGA
This sequence comes from Gammaproteobacteria bacterium, assembly GCA_033717875.1. Classification (GTDB taxonomy): domain Bacteria; phylum Pseudomonadota; class Gammaproteobacteria; family Ga007554; genus SBBG01. Next base: position 133,399 of record JADDKJ010000001.1, on the reverse strand, counting down.
CAGACAGCTGGCAACGGTTGCTTCCCTGGTTCCCCTTTTTACACGGGCGTCGCCGCCTGCGGCAATGCCTATAATAAACTGGGGGTCGATGCCAATGTCACGGGCAACGGCTCGGCTAATCCTACCGTGGTACAGATGCAGCAATTCGTGAAAGATCCCGCCTCAGGGTTCACCCTGGAGTTCATCAAATCAAGCTTCGCCCAGAAACCCAAAATCACCCAAAGCATCGTCAATAGCGAAATAAATGCGCAATTCGTCATGGACATGAGCGGGACCAACTACAACACCAATACCACGGCGGCCGTCGTTACCAATACCATCGACATTATCGATCCTGAGATAAAGGGCGACTTCGACATGGCCACCGATATCCAATCATCGACCGTGACGGGCGGCCGATTCACCTTTACCCCCGCGCCTCTCAGCAATGGATACGGAGGCGCGGGAGGCACTTATAACTACATCGACGGTGGCTTCAATCTCAATGCCATCGACTGGCAACAGTTCAAGAACTAGCGCCGCCCCTTCCATCGCACAATCCCTCCTTCTACCAACGAATACACCGCCGGCACCACCACCAGCGTCAAGAGCGTCGAGCTGATCATGCCGCCGATCACCGCCACGGCGAGCGGGCCGTTGGTGTCGGAACCCGCGCCGATGCCGATGGCGGCGGGCAACAGTGCGAGAATGATGGTCGCCGAGGTCATCAGCACCGGGCGCATGCGGATCGGGCAGGCTTCCCGCAACGCGGTATCGATATCCTTGCCCGCGCTGCGCATCTGGTTGGTGAGATCCACCAGCAGGATGGAGTTTTTCGCCACCAGGCCTATCAGCAACACCAGTCCGATCATGGAATAGATATTCAGGGTATGACCGAGCAGCCATAATCCGGCGACACCGCCGATGATCGCCAGCGGCTGCGCCAGCATGATGACCATGGGTTGAATGAACGAATTGAACTGGCTGGCCAGCACCATGTAGACCAACCCCAGCGCCAGCACGAAGGCGAAGATCATGTAATTCACGGTCTTGCCGAACTGCTCCGCCTGGCCGGTGAATTTGATCGAATACCCGGCGGGCAGCGTTTCGTCCGCCACCTGTTTGACCTTGTTCACCGCCTCGCCGAGGGGGATGCTGGGCGAACCGGCGAAGTTCGCGGCGTATTGCATGTCGTAGCGGCTGATGATCGCAGGACCGAGCGCCTGCTTGAACTTCGCCAGCGTATCCAGACGCACCATTTTGCCGTCCTTGCTACGCAGATAGATCTTGCTGAAATCGGCAAGTTGTTTGAAATTACTTTCGACGGCCTTAAGGCGAATGTCGTAACGTTCGCCGTCGCCAGGCACGTCGTTGTAGCGCGCCACATCCACGCCTCCCGCCATCACGTTCACCGCCTGCGCCACATCCCTGGAACTTATCCCGAGATCGGCAGCGCGGGTACGGTCGAGGATCATTTCGATTTGCGGCAAATCCAGTTGCAGATCGACATCCAGCCGCCCCAGCTCCTGCATGGCACCAAGCTTCTCCTGCATCGCCGTGGTCAACCTGCCGACTTCGGCCAGGTTGGGGCCTGTCACAACGAACTGCAAAGGCTCGCCGCGCATCCCGCCGATCGGCGGTACGCCGGAGGCAAAGGCGCGAACACCGGGGATTTGCATCAATTCCTTGCGCACCGCGTCGATCACCTCGGACTGTTTGAGTGTGCGTTCGCCACGCGGCACCAGGCGGACAAAGGCGATGCCTTGATTCACCTGACCCGCCTGACCAAGGCCGATCGCGGTGAAATAGGTAATGATTTCCTTATGGCTGCCCAGCACCTTTTCGATCTTCTCCAGGCGATCATTGGTGTAGTCGATACTCACGCCCAAAGGCGTCTTGATGAACACCATGAAGCGCCCCTCGTCTTCCTCGGGGACAAAGCCTTTGCCGACCTTGGCGAAAAACCAGCTGCTGGAGGCGATGATGATCAGGGTCAGAAACACCACGCTCCAGCGGTATGCCAACGCCACATCGAGCAGCCGCCGATAGGCCCGGTCGAGCGCCCTGAATGTGTTTTCCAATATCCGATAGACCATGCCATTCTGCTGCGAGACCCTGAGATACCTGGAACACAGCATTGGTGTCAGTGTCAGCGAAACGAACAGCGACACCAGCACACCGATGGTCACCACCGTGGCGAAGGACTCGAAGAAACGCCCGACGATGCCCTGCATGAAAATCACCGGCGCGAAGATTGACACCAGGGTGAGCGAAGAGGCAAGCACGGCGAATTGCACCTGTTTCGAGCCTTCGATGGCGGCGGCGATGGCATCGGCGTTGCCCTCTTCGCGATGGCGGAAAATATTTTCCAGCACCACGATGGCATCGTCCACCACCACGCCCACCAGCAACAGCATCGCCAGCAGCGTCATCGAATTGAAGGTGAAGCCGGAAAAATAGATCGCCGCGACCGCGCCCATCAGTGACACCGGAATCGCCACCGCGATGATGAGCGTGGAGCGCACGCTCTTCAAGAACAGCCAGACGATGATCGCCGCGAGCAAGGTGCCGAGCAGCAGATGTTCCTTGAGTGTCTTCACCATCTCCATGATGAACAGCGAATCATCCGAAGAAACCGTGATCTTCATGCCGGCGGGCAGTTGCGGGATGATTTCTTCATCAAGCCGCTTCTTCACCTCGCTGATGATCTCTACGCTGTTGGTATTGGCGATCTTGACGATGCCCAGGCCGACCGATGGATCGCCCTTGAAATGCGCCAGTTGCCGGTAATCCTCCATGCCGTCCTCGATGTCGGCCACATCGTCCAACCGGACCGGCGCGGTATCGTGGTAGGCGACGATCATGTTGCGCAGATCATTCAGGGAGTGAAACTCCACATCGAGCTTGATCAGGTTCTCCGTTTTTTCTCCTACCAGAAAACCGCCCGGCACCTGCACATGCTCTTTGCCAAAGGCTTCGGTGATGTCTTTGACAGTGACCTGCAAGGCCGCCATCCGATCCGGCCGGATGTTCACCCGGATATTCCTGTCGCGCCTGCCCCCCAGACGCACTTCGCCCACACCGTCGATGGTCTCCAGTCTCTTCTTGATGACGTTACGGGCATACTGGTTGAGCTGCTGCAAGGTGCGATCGCCTTGCAACGCCAGCCACAGGATGGGCTGGGCATTGGTCTCCACCTTCGACACGATGGGTGGCTCGACATCGGCCGGCAATTGACGCAGCACCTGATTGACTTTGGTTTGCGTCTCGTCGAAGGCGACATTGATGTCTTTTTCGAGTTCGAAGGTGACGGTGACGACGGACACACCGGGAGACGAGGCGGACTGGATGTGATCGATACCGGGCACGGTATTGATCTGCGACTCGATGACATTGGTGACGCTGGAATCGATGATCTCGGGGTTGGCGCCACGCAATACGGTGGTCACCGTCAGCACGGGAAATTCGACACGGGGAATGCGGTCGACGCCAAGCCGCTCGGCGCTGATCACGCCGAACAGCACCAGCACGGCGGACAGCATGTACGCCAGCACATGGCGCTTGATGGACAGCGCGGGCAGGCTCATTTTTGGTCTTTCTTGATATTGACCTTGGTCTTGTCCGTCAGGAACGCCGCGCCATCCAGCGCCACAACCGTCCCCGCCGCGAGACCCTCAAGGATTTCGACATTGCCGTTCGAACGGTAACCGGTTTTCACCACGTGCTGTTCGGCCTTGCCTTCCTTGACGACATACACCACTTCGCCGGCGGGGCGCATCACCACGCTTTGCTCGGGCACCGTCACGGCCTGCCCGTGCTCCGCCACCACCAGCACGCCGTTGACGCTGGCGCCGGGCTTCCATCCGCCGGGATTGGCGAGCTCCACGATCGCCTCCACGGCATGGCTCTTGGCATCCACATCGGGACGCACTTCCTTGATCCGGCTTTCGACCGTCTGTCCCGGCGCTGTGGAACTAGTCAGGCGCACGACCCCTCCCGGCCGCAATGCCGATGCCATGTCCTCCGGGAAGGGCAAATGCACACGCAACGTCTGCTGGGAAGAAATCAGGAACAGTGGCTTGCCGAGGGTGACATAATCCCCCACCGAGACCATGCGCTGGTCGATGCGGCCCGCCACCGGCGCGACGATGCGCGCCTTGGCGAGATTATGCTCAGCAGCCTGCAATTGCGCACGCGCCCCGGCCAGTTGTTCGCGCAGCACGGCGAGTTGAGACTGGGCGTCGTCCAGTTGTGTGGCCGGGATGAATTTCTCCTGCACCAGTTTCTCATAACGCCGCACCAGGCGTTCCTGATTGGCAAGCGACGCCTGGACGCGCGCCACCTCGGCTTGCGCCGCCTCGCGCGCGATGCGCTCATCCTTCGCATCCAGCTCGGCCAGCAACTGGCCCTTGCTCACGGCCTGGCCGATATCCGACCCGACCCGCACCACACGGCCCGCCACCTCGGCGGCCACCGAAGGAAAGGTCTCGCTTTCGATCCAACCGACCGACTCCTGAACATGCTGCACCGCCTGAAGCTTCGCCTCGGTCACGGTAATCAGGGTACCCATCGGCCGCTTGCCCGATTTTTCCTCCTCGGCCTTTTTATCGCAACCGGAAAGCACAACGATCACGCACAACCCAACGGCCCATGCGCTGCTTTTTATCATTCATTGATCCTTACGACAGGGGGTACTTCGACTTTATTAACCCGGCAATCAAATTCATCCGCTTTTCCAGCTTTTCTCCCACCGTAGGGTGCGCCGCGCGCACCATCCATGCGGTGCGTGAGACGCACCCTACGAAATACTTACAACGGCGATACTTCGACTTTATAGATAAAAAGGTTCGCCTCTCACAGCGCCGTAAGCGCCTCCAACACCTCGGCAACATGCCCTTCAACCTTCACCTTGCGCCATTCCCGCCGCAACACGCCTTTCTTGTCGATCAGAAAAGTGCTGCGCTCAATGCCCATGACCTCTTTGCCATACATGTTCTTGAGCTTGATGACATCGAACAACTTGCACAAGTGTTCATCGTCGTCCGTCAGCAGATCAAACTGGAAACCCTGCGCTTCCTTGAACTTTTCATGGGAATTGAGGCTGTCGCGTGATACGCCGAGGATCACGGTATCGAATCTCGAAAATTCCTCATAATGATCACGGAAATCCTGCCCCTCGCGGGTGCATCCCGGCGTGTTGTCCTTGGGGTAGAAATACAGCACGACGTGCTTACCCTTCAAACTCGAAAGGTTGATGGTTTTGCCACCGGTGGCGGGAAGCCCGAAATCCGGGACGGGCTTGCCGATAGCGATATTGGACATGGACAATCTCCTTGAGATTCAACCTAGGTTCTGTTGACATTTTGGATCTACTGCGGCTGCACAGGGCGGTTACCGTCCAAGCGTACTCCTTGCAGGCGCCTCAACGTACCGCAAGTACGCCTTCGCCGCCTTCCAGTCCGTGCACTTGGACGGTAACCGCCCTGCGTACCCTCACTACGATCCAAAATGTCAACAGAACCTAAAAACCTGCCCATGATACGCTAAAGAGCGTCGAGAAATCACCCTCACGCGTAATAGTCGACAAGCCCTGTGATTGAAACACCACGCGCGGCGGATGATGATTCATCGGAAACCAGCGGCTCCGCACCGCCCATGAATTCCGCATATTGCCGAGGAACGCTTTGCTGTCCGCGCTGATCGGCGAAGGATTGCGACTGCGAGGAAACATTGACATTGGCCAAGTTCAGGCCGTTGTCACCCAGCATATCGCGCAAGCGCGGGATGGCCGCTTCGATGGCGTCGCGGGTAACGGAATGCTGCGCGGTGAATGATACACTGGCCTGATCCTGATCGACCGAGATGCGTATCTCCACAGGGCCGAGGTGCGGCGGATTGATGCGCAATTCCGCGGCCTGCACGTTCTGGCCGACCAGCCATTGAACACGATTCCCCAGCTCCTGCCCCCATCCTTCCGCGCCCAGCGGGAGTGCCATGGCGTTGGCGACATGAGCCGCCGGATTTTGCGGGCTCGGCTGCGGCCCTGCCAGGGGCGTCATTTGAGAGATGCCGACGGGTTGCGATACGCTGGAAGATGGATTGTCATTCAGAACAGATGCGAAATTGCCGGACGGCATCGCGGATTCAGAGGACAATCGGGCCAGCATCGCCTGGGAAATGTCAGAAAGTACGTGGGGATTTTCCGCCACCGGCGCGGCGGAAATCAACGGGTTTCCGGCAATCATGGCAGCGGAAAATGCCGTCCCGGCATTTTCCGCTGCGCCCGAATCATTATCCCCGGCAACGCTTGCGCCGTTCTGCACCGCGACATTCACCGGCAAGGGTACGGCTGCGGCATAGGGCGGCAAGGTATTGCCGTCAGGCAGGATCTCTTGCCGCTGCAATGGGGAATCGTTCAGGGGAAGCGCGGGCGTCGACCCACTCGCGGCCTCCCCGTTCCCCAGGCCGAGCAGCGCTGACAGGGCATCATAAAACGGCGCGGCTGAGGCGTCAGCCGCGGTTTGTGGCGCTGTGAATGTGGTATTAGCCGTTGTCGAGCGGCCTTCGGCTGGCGGCAATGGAAGAATCATGTCGGGCATCGTGCGGCCTCTTGAGTTGCACCTCACGAGAAATAGCAAGATGTGGGCCACACGCTTTTCCCTCACCCTCTCCCAGAGGGCGAGGGTATTCAATGCTCAATGGCCTCCGTCAAATCGGCCTCGCTGCACAACGCATTTGCGACACGTTCATATTCTCCGGCGATTTTTTCCACCTGGGGCAGCGCGTCAGCAGGCATCCCGTTCCGGCAAGCCTGTTCCAGTTCCTTGCACACATTCGACAGCGCCATCATGCCGAGATTCGCACTGCTACCCTTCAGACCATGGGCCTCGCGCAACAGCGCTTGATAGTCCTCGCTCTTCGCCGCCTCGCGCATCGTCGCCAGGCGCCCGGGGAAGGTTGTCAGGAACAACTTGATCAAACCGGGAAAGCCCGTCCCCATCAGTTGGCGCAGATTTTCCAGCGTCGCTTTATCGAGCGCGGGCGGCTCGAATTCACCGGAAGACACCGCTGATCCGGCCTCCGCGTCATGACCCACGCTGTCCTGAGGGCTTTGCTGGTCATCCACTGGCAGCCAGCGCGCCAGAATATTTTGCATTGTTTCGATCTTGGCGGGCTTGGTCAGATAATCGTCCATGCCCGAATCCAGGCATTTCTTGCGGACATCTTCCATGGCGTTGGCGGTCATGGCAACGATGGGCACATGCTCGCCCTTTCCTTCTCCGGCGCGAATCAGCGCCGTCGTTTCATAGCCGTCCAGTTCCGGCATCTGTATATCCATGAGGATCAAACTGTAGCGCCGCTCCGTCAGGATCGACAGCGCCTCCCGGCCATCGCTCGCCACATCGGCGCCATAGCCCAGTTTTTGCAACATGTTCAGCGCAATTTTCTGATTCACGGCATTGTCTTCGACCAAAAGAATGCGGACATCATCGCGTATAATCGGGGAGATGGCTACGATATCAGCCTCTTCTTGTGCAGTTTCCACGTCGAGGGCGTTGCTCAGACATTCATGAAAATGAGCCCATCGAACCGGCTTTGCCAGAATGCCCGCAACACCCGCCTGACGCATCGATACGGCCTCGTCGCCACGCCGCCCATAGGAGACCAGCATGATCAGCCGCGTCGCCGCGATGGCGGGGTCGTTCTTTATCGCGCGCGGCAGCGTCCCTTCAGCCATTCCCGGCATACCCGCATCCAGGAGGGCGGCATCATACGGCGTGCCGCTCGCCTGAGCGGAACGCAGCATGGACAGCACTTCATCCGCGCTGCCGGCAACGCCACTCGCCCCGCCCCAGGCGACGACCTGGTGACTCAAGGTGGAACGATAGGCGGCATTCTGGTCCGCCACCAGCACCCTGACATCCTTGATGTCATCGAATACGGGGCTGACCGGAGAAACCGGCCCTTCCTTCCGTTGAAAAGGCAGATTCACCCAGAAAGTGCTTCCCGCGCCCCGCTCGCTTTCCACGCCAATCTCACCCCCCATGAGCTCCGCCAACTGTCTTGAAATCGCAAGCCCCAGACCCGTCCCGCCGTACTTCCGGGTAATCGACCCGTCGGCCTGGGTGAAGGGTTGAAACAGAATGCGGCGCGTTTCAGGTGCGATACCGATACCGGTGTCGGAAACCTCGAAACGCAGCAAAACCTGATCCGCCGACTCCTTGGCAAGCGTTGCACGAACCATCACCTCGCCCCAGTCGGTGAACTTGATGGCATTGCCCATGAGATTGGAAAGAATCTGGCGCAAACGCCCGGGATCACCCAGCAACGAAACGGGCACATCGGCGGGAATCAGCGAGATCAGTTCCAGTCCCTTGCCATAGGCGCGCGCGGCGAACAAATGAACCGTGTCCTCGATCACCTGCCTCAGATCGAAAGCGACGTTTTCCAGGCGCATCTTTCCCGCCTCGATCTTTGAAAAATCGAGAATATCATTGATGATGGAAAGCAATGACTCGGCCGAGCTGTTCACCGTTTCCGCGAAATCGCGCTGATCCGGGGTCAGCTTGGTTTCGAGCAACATCCGCGTCATGCCGATCACGCCATTCATCGGCGTGCGTATCTCATGGCTCATATTGGCGAGGAATTCCGATTTGAGACGGGCCGCCTCCAGCGCCATATCACGCGCCTGTTTCAGGTCCTTCTCTATCTGTTTGCGCTCGCTGACATCGCGCAAAACGCCGACGAACAGGCGTCTGTTATCAAGAACCATTTCCGTGATACCGATCTCTATCGGAAAGACACTTCCATCCCTGCGCTGCGCGGGAATTTCCCGCCCGATGCCGATGATCCTGGAAACGCCGGTTGCCAGATAATTATCAATATATTTCTGGTGCCTGTTTTGATGCTCCGAGGTCGTCAACAGGCCGATATTTCTCCCCACCATTTCATCACGGCCATAACAAAAAAGCCGCTCCATGGATGGGTTGACCAGCTCGATCACTCCCTCTTCATTGATGATAACGATGCCGTCGATGACATTATTGATAATGGCGCGCAAGCGTTCCTCGCTCTCTTTCAACGTCTTCTGCACCCTGGAACGTTGCTCGACCTCGCTTTCCAGCATCGTTTTCTGGCGGGTCAAATCCTCATCCCTCTCCGCCAGGGACAGCATCATATTGTTAAACGCCTCGGATATTTGAGATATTTCCTTGGTACCCGATATCGCCGCGCGCACCTGTGGCCCGATCTCCTTGGCATGTTCCATCAGATCGGCAAGTTCATTCAAAGGCCGGGTCATACGGCCGACGATGAATCGCAGCAACCACAATACAATGACCACGCCCCCCAGCGTGATCAAACCATTGCGGACAAAAATATCCAGCCGCAACGCATGGAGCGTGCTCTTGCTCATCGCAACGTGAACATAACCCAGGAATTCAGGATGGGTTTCATTGGTAGAAAAGGGAGATGCTTCATTCTCGGCGGGAGTGTGTGAATACACCGGGGCAAGGAAGTGCCAGAAACCGGAGGTTTCGCCGGCCATGAGGGTTTCGTCCTCAGCCACCACGGGATGGCGTGGCGGCCGCCAGTCGGCGACCCCGCCCTCCCGCATCAGCACCTTGCCATTCGCTTCATAGATGGAGACATGGTCTATATCGGGAAACGCCAGCGTCGCGGCGGCGGGAACACGGGCATTTTCGGCGGACCCGTACAAAAGCGCGAGCATGCTCTGCTGGGAGAAACCGCGGGTCACTTGCATACCCTGCCGGATCAGCGCATCGCGGATACCCAGACTCGCCTGCCAGGAAGTGATCAGAGAAGACGCGAAGGCAAGACCGGCGATGACAAGAGTGAAGGCAATGGATAACTGGCGGCGGAAACCCATCGACGGCGGGAATATCCGCGCCATCCGTTCATCGAGCCACGTCATTTTGATCTTCATACGGAATCTCAGTGTTTCGTAGGGTGCGTCTCACGCACCGCACGGATGGTGCGCGCGGCGCACCCTACATTTGGGAGAAAAGCTGGAAAAGCAGATGAATTTATTGCCGGATCAATAGTCATTCTCGCTACGGCTCCAACCAGGGTTTTCAGGTTCAAGGGAACACCGCGGCGAAACTGCTCCGCTTGTGCGCCAGCGCCGGGAGATTGAGGTGTTCGGCGGTACGCAGATTCACCGCTATCAACATGTCCTCCAGAGGAACCAGCTCGGCGCCGCGGCCCTTGGCCAAATCCAGCGCCATTTTCGCCAGGCTGCGCCCAAGCGTGTAATTATCTGGATACAGGGCGAATAATGCGCCTCGCTTGACGTGCATGGGATTGCCCGAGAATACCACCACCTCGCGCTGCCACACCTCTTGCAGCAAGGCCGGCAAGACGGCAATCTCATCGAGCGTGCCATCCTCCGGCGGCAGCCATATCGCCTCCGCGGCGCCGCTCACCGTGCCGGACACCTCCCGGTAAAGACGCGCCGCCGCGCGCAGGTCACGCGCCTCGTAGGTAACCAATTCCACGCCTTGAGTTCGCGCCGCCTCCCGCGCCAGCGTCATCAGCCAGCCATTCGCTTCGGGATTGAAAACCACATGAACACGCCGTACTTGCGGCGCGAACTGGTGCAAGCGGGAAAACAGGATGGCGGGATCGGGAACGAGACTGATGCCGGCAAAGCCCGGCGGGATGGATTGCGGCGTCAGACTCACCGCGCCGATCGCCACCGGCCTGCCTGGCTTCACCGCCTTCAATGCGTCGAAGCCGCGCCGCCCGAGGCCGATCACCACACCGCCCGGTTGACGCTCAAACTGCTGCTGCAAGGCGTTCGTATCGAGCCCCGAGGACAAGGGATAATTGACCGCCTGACCTCGGGTCTGATCGGCGATGCCCGCCATCACCTGATCGAGCACGGCGCGATAAGGCGCCTGAACATCGGGATAGACGACGGTGATCGGTGGAAAGCTTTCAGCCGGCGCGGCGAATGCGGAAAAAGAACAGAAAAAAATGATCCACAGCCCGATCGAGCGGCGCAAGGCGGCGTTTATTTTCTTTATCGCTTTTGACATGATGAAAGTTAAAGTCCATTCCCTATAGATCGGCACGCCATCCGCTGGCCATTAGGGAAGCGCCGCCTCCGCTAGATGACGCACCCTGCAACCCGATACACCACGCATAACCAACCCTAGGGTGCGCCGCGCGCACCGCAATAACACGCCTTACCGGAAACCACCGTCATGGTGCGTATGACGCACCCTACAACCGGTAGCGCACTTCCAGATACACGCTGCGGCCCGGCAGGGGCAGGTCGTAACGAATAAATCCCGGCGCGGGGCTGGGTTCGCGTGCGTCGGCGTTCAGCAGGTTATGGGCCAGCAGCGCCACGTCCCAATTGCGCGCAATCTCGTTGCGGCGCAGCGTCATGTTAACCAGCGTGTAATCGGGTACGGCGGGGCGGCTGTCGCCCGGCGCGCGGGCGCGATCCATGATGCGCTTGACCTGCGTGTTCAACTGCCAGTCCGGCAGAAAACGCCAGTCCATCTGGGCATAGAGCTGCTGTCGCGGTACGGCGGGAACGGCCTGATCCGTGAGGTTGTCCGTGGAACGCTGCCAGGCGTAGTTCGCCTTCACGTCCAGGCTGCGGCTGGCGGCCCAGCGCAACTCCCACTCCAGCCCATGGCCGTCCTGGCCGCCGCTGTTTTGCGCCGTCTTGCTCCCGCTGGGTGGCGGATCGCCGACGAAGCGGATGATGTCTTTCATCTCGTAGCGGTAGACATTGAAGCGCGTGGTGACATCGCCCGTGGGCTGGTAATCGAAGGCCAGCTCCAGCGTATCGATGGTCTCCGGCTTGAGGTTGGGATTACCCAGCGCCACGGGATTGTTGATGTTGTAGAGTTCGGCGAAGGCCGGGGCGCGGAAGGCGCGGCCGTAAAGCAGCTTCGTCGTCAGGTTATAGCGCGCCGCCCACACCAGCGCCAGGCGTGGATTGGTGGTGGAGCCGAAATCGGAGTAATGGTCATAACGCAGCCCGGCGGTCAGATTCCAGTCGGGCAGAAAAGACCACTCGTCCTGCGCCAGGGCGTACACCACCTGCCGGCTGTGGGGGCGGATGAAGACCAGGCTCGGATCGTTGCTGACATCGATCACCGGGCCAATCGGATTGAAAAAGGCATCGTAATTCTTCGACTCGCGCGCCTTGTGCAACTCGCCATTGTTGAAACCCGTACCGAGGCGGATGCGATGGCGGGCGAGGCCGGTGTACACGCCCGCAGCGGAGAGGCGGGCGTGGCGTTCGTAGACATCGGGGTTGCCGGTCATGCCGGCGGGGAAGGCATTGGCGAAAGCCCGGGCGGGAACAGCGTCAGATCATATTTGGTGCTGACATCGAAATAGCTCAGTTGCGCGCTAACATCCCAGTTGTCGCTGAAGCCCTGTTTGTCATACGTCAGATCGGCATTGATGCGATTGCTGTCACCTCGCCCCTGTGGGTCCAGCGCCTGCCCATAACCTCCCCCGGTACCCAGGTCACGCCGCCCCTGATAGCCCAGACGCAACCGCCAGTCGTTGCGCGAAAGATCCAGCCGCGCCTCCACGGCATCGCGCCGGGCGTTGACCGGGCCGGGCACCAGTGAGGCGCGAGTGTTGAACTGCGCGTCGTAAAAACTCTGCGCATCGGCGTCGATGGTACGCCGCTGACCATCGGTGGCGCGCCATTCCAGCGACAGCGCGGCATCGAAGCCGCCCCAGCGCCCGCCCCGCAGCAGCCATGCCTCGCGGCTGTTGAAGGAACCGGCGCGCGCGCCCGCCTCCGTGCCGCGGATATCCTGCGCCGTCTTGGTGACGATGTTGATGGTGCCGGCGAAGGCATCCGCACCGTACAAGGCCGAGCCCGGCCCGCGGATCACCTCGATGCGCGCGATATTGTTCACCGCCATGCCGCCCCAACCCTGGCCGCGATCGCCGAGGTACATATTCGTCGCCGGAATGCCGTTGACCAGCACCAGCATCTGTGGGTTGAAATCGGAGACGATGCCGCGCATCACATAAATCGGGTTGTAGCCCAGCGGTGAATAGGACACGTGCAGCCCCGGCACCGCCGCCAATATCTGATCCAGATCGGTGGCGCCCATCGCCCGGATCTCGGCAGCCGTGATCACCGAGGCGATGGAGGGCGCGCGATTCAGCGCTTGGCGGCCGCCGGTGGCCAGTTCGATCATCTCCTCACCGCCATAGATGCGCGCCAGCTCCTCTTCGTCCGTGGCGGCGCAGGCATGGCCCGCCGCCAGCGCCGCGCACAGCCATCCCACTGCAAATGATGTTCGCCGCTTCATCCGCTCACCCCCACACGCGCCGCGCCGCGCCCTCGTAAACGAGACGCCCACAGCTCAATGGAAAAAACGCGCCTTCCGCCTGTTCATTGGCGTCCTTAAAACAAGGCGGCATTCCAGCGAAAAAGTACAATGCCAAAAAAAGGTGATAATCCCTGGATGTAAAACCCATATCGGCCACTAACGCTGCCCCTAGCGCCGCGATATTCATCTGTAACCGCAGATTCTTTTCGAGCAATAGCCTTTCCACATCAAACGCCAATCGCACACAGAAACCTTTATCAAAACCAAGTTCCTTCGCCAGCCGCAGCATATATGGGATACGCTCATCCGTTCTGGTGATGGGGCGACCATAACCATAAATACGGCCGAATTTTTCTATTTCCCCCTTGACGAAGTCGCCCAGCACTTGCCCTCCATCAAGAGCTTTTTTTGTCCTCCAGAAAAAATCGATGGCCCGAAGAGCGGGACGATTACCATAAATACCCGCCTCGGACACCGCCACCGCTGCCGCCAGCCCCAATGTCGCCGTGCTGCGCGCCGTGCCGGCCAGCGCTGCCACCCGGTTGTTCCACAGCCGGGGCTCGGGAAAGCTGGTATTGGTCCAGATCGCATTGAGCATCTTCAGTTGTTTCTCGTCGAAGCGCCGCCCGGTGATGCCGTAGAGATACAACGCCATCCAGTCCATGTCCGCCAGGTCCACGTGCAGGTCCTGGCCGCGGAACACCACCCGCTCGCCGGGAAACCACTTGCCCATCCGCGTCACCCAGCGGTCTTCATGTTCCAGCAGTTTTTCAGGTCCGCGCATCGTGTGTCCTTCCGTCATCATTTCCCCCCGCTGTCCTTCATTACTTTTTTGCGGTGCGTGAGACGCACCCCACAAGATCGCGGGTTACGTCCACCCCGCAACGAATGTAGGGTGCGCCGTGCGCACCATTGCCTGATATCGCGTGGATTTTAGTGCGTAAGACGCACCCTACGGGATTGCAGGTTAGCCCGCACCACAACGAAACCGTAGGGTGCGTCTTACGCACCATGGCTTCACAACGCCGGCGCCACTCTCGGCCCCGGATCATCCAGCAATTCAACACCATCGCCAAAAAACGGAAAATTGCGCCAGCCGTATTTCTCCTGCTCCAGCGCATGCACCGCCGCCCCCGGCAGGCGCAGCAGCAGATACAACATCTCGCCCTGTTGCGGCGTCAATGCCAGATCGGTGAGCGCCGCCGCGGCCACACCCGTCATCGCCAGCGGGCATTCCGCGATCGCTTCGAGTTCGGTGCGATGCTGTTGCAACCAGGACAAGGCGCCGCCGCCATGGCACTGCTCCAGATACGCCAGCGTCTGACGAATGGGCGTGGCGCAGCTCGCCCCATGCGGAGCGAAGCCCGGCGGGTGTTCCATCGGCAACCAGATGTCGGCACGCTCCTCCTGGGGCGGATTGCGCAGCTGTTCACGCCACGCGCTCAAGTCCTGCCCGCACCTCAGCCAGCAGTCCATGGCAATCGCCACCTCATGCGCGCCACCAAGCTGCCCCGCCCCCACCGCCAAAGCCGCCGTGAGGCAAGCGGCATAGGTGGAACCGCCCACCCCGCCGCACATCGCCGCATGCACGCTATGATCGCGCGGGCCGGGGTTGGCCAGCGCGATGGCGAGTTTTTCCAGCAGTTTCGCCTGCGCGGGGATGGGACGTTCGCGCTTGAATAGCAGATAAAGATATTCACTCCAGCTTGCCTTGGGCAGGATGTCGCCATAGACATCGTAACCGCTGCAATAGCAGGCCTTGGCGGCGAAGGGGTTGTCTTCTTCGGGGGTTTCCTCCCAGATTTTGCTGCGGATGGTTTCGGTTTTATTGTCGGTCATTGCTTTCCCCCTCTTATACTTACCTGCGTTGTGGTGCGTATGACGCACCCTACAAAACTCATTGGCTTCTGTAGGGTGCGCCGTGCGCACCATGACTTTCATTCCCCGAACGAATCATCCGTATCCAATGAAACCTGACCACCGCCCCAGTCAGGCGAATAATGGCCTTCGCTCACGAAACGGTGAAAGGTCGAATACGGCCAATCTTTCACACGCCGCGCGTAACCGTGCTTGACCGGGTTCCAATGGATATAATCGACATGCCGCCGGTAATCCTCTTCATCCCGGATCTGATGCTCCCAGAAACGCCTCTGCCAGAGGCCCGCTTCCTTACGCCTGACTCGCGAGGCGCTCGATTTTTGAGAGTGACAGTATCGCGCCGCGCATTGCTGGCTCACGTAACGTTTAATCATTCCCCACCGCGCGGAAAAATCGGCGTCGCCTTCCGGCAATGTCCAGATACAATGCAAATGATCCGGCAGCAGCACCCAGGCATCGATTTTGAACGGAAACCGCTCTTTCGCCTTGCGGATACCTTCCCGCAATGCCTGCCGCACATCATCATGCGTCAATAGCGGCTGCCGCCGATGGATGGTGACAGTGAAAAAATAGGTACCGCCCGCCACGTTGGCTCTACGATAATCCGGCATTCGATCCTGTGGGGTTTATGGTGCGTATGACGCACCCTACAAAATCCATCGGCATACTATGCGGCCATGCCCTTGGGTTTCCTGGGCCGGCCACCCAACTTGCCATTCCGGCGGGCCGCCGCCGCTTTGGCTTCGGTGGACGCGGCGCCACCGATCTTGCCAATCTCGGCCGCCATCCAGCGCTTGGAGCCAAGAAAGCCCTCCAGCAGGGCCGGGATGTACAGGTCTGCGTCCAGACGTGGGAAATGAATACCGAGACCAGACGGTGTGATTTCCGCCTCTGCCAGGTCGGCTGGATGGGCGTGTTCCAACCCTTGCACGTGCTTTGGCGAGAAAGCCAATTCCAGCCCCGAGGCGAGCGTAATGACCACACGAGCAACGCGACGGTCATACCGTACCGAGATCGCCGCCGGGAAAGCTGCTTTCTTCGCGTCCGCACGACGTTTAGCCGCCTCCAAGGCATCATCAATAATGTTCATGAATCTGCTTCCATTGGTCGCACAAAGCCGCCAGATTGGCGGCCAACTCACCCGCGATCTTCACCAGGTCTTTGCGCGAGAATCCGTAGTTTTCATGCAAATCGGGCAGCCCTTTCAGACAACGCAGGTTGAACACCGCCTCACAGCCGTTGCCGATGACATGGACGTGGGCGGGGCGATGGTCGTTTGGGTAGATCACCACACGCAACCCAAAGATCACCAGCACAGTAGGCATTGTATCTTAAACCTAAGCGGCTTGGGTTATATTTTGTACTGAGCCGGGGAAGTGCACCGCATCGAATCTGACAACATATCCCTACTTCACCGTCCCCAACGACTTCATCCGCATCCCCATCGGCGGCACTTCTTCCGGGTCGATATACACATCCAGCAGCGTCGGCCCCCGACGTTTGCAGAGGGCGGCAATATCCAGCGCCGCCAGGTCGCCGGGAGAATATATGGAATAGGCCTGCGCGCCCATGGCGCGCGCCATGGCGGCGAAATCGACCTTGGGCAATTCAAAGCCGACCGGCTCGGCGCCCGCCAGGCGCTGGCCATGCTTGATGGCGCCCAACGCCGCGTCGTTGAGAATCACATAAATCACCGGCAATCTTTCGGCAACCGCCACGGTGATCTCCTGGCCGCTCATCAGAAAGCTGCCGTCACCGGCGATGCAAACTACAGTGCTGCGCTTGTCTCCCAACGCCGTGCCAACGGCGGCGCCGAAGGACCAACCCATCGGGGTAAAACTCACACTGCCCCTCAACGCCCCGCCGCTGATCAGGCGCTGGCCAGCGATACGGCGATCGAAGGGATGCAGATAATGAATAGCCCAGTAAGAGCCGTTCCCGGAATCGGCGAGGAAACGAGTATCGGCCGGAAACAGCCGGGCCAGATCGTACATCAGGCGCTGGGGCTTGATGGGCGAGGAATCATCGAGATATTTCTTCTCGTCTTGCAATGTGAAACGGCGCACGGGCAACCCTGCGCCATTCGCCCCCCCGCGCCTGTCCGTGCCTCGCTCCGTCACCAGGCGCAGCGCCGGCAGTGCCAGTTGACCGAACTTTTCCGCGCCCCGCCGCTCCGTTTCCCGCCTTTCGACCGGAATCGCGCCCTGGAAAGACGCCTCCGGCCGCTCCCTCTCCCCGCCCGGCGGGGAGAGGGCTGGGGTGAGGGGTTTTGTCGCATGCCCGTTGCCGCGATAATGATCGAGCAACATCTCGAACACCGTGCGTATCCTGCCGCCGACATGCAGCCGCGCCATCGGCGAACGGGAAAGGTTTCTCGGCAACGCGTCGATATGCACGAGCCTGCCGTTCAACAGCGAAACTTCGTCCCAACCGTTCGTGGAGAATTCATCCAGATTCGTGCCTGCCGCCAGCACCAGATCGACGCACGGGTCTCGCAATGCCTCGCTGGCACTGGCGTGGCCGGCAAATCCTATCACCCCCCTGAAATTGGGGTGATAGGGGTTGACCAGCCCCTTGCCCGCGGGTGTCGCGACGATGCGGGCATCTTTCAACATGGCGAATTCCGCGATGCCGCCGATGGCCTCGTGGCAGCCTTCGCCCACTACGATCACGATACGCTCGGCCTGATCGACGGCCGCGCGGAGTTTCTCCAGCGCACCGCGATCGACCGCATCCACAGGCTGTAACAATTCTTCCAGGGAATAAGCAGGCGCGGCGCTCGGCAAGGGGCTGCGCAGCACATCCAGCGGAATGCTGAGATGCGCGGGACCACGCGAGGTGCGGCAAGCGGTGACGATGGCGTCGATGAGCTTGGACTCCAGTTGCGCGACGTGGGACACCAAAGAGGAATAGCGTGTGCAATGCTGGAACATCGCCACGGTATTGACGCCGCTGCACGATGATTCCTGGATGCCTCCCCGGCCGAAAGTGGTGATAGGCCCCTGCGCAGTGATCACCAGCAAGGGAATGTCGCACTGATACGCCGAGGCGACGCCGGTAATCAGATTGGTGGCGCCCGGCCCCGTGGTGGCGCAGCACACACCCAGCCTGCCCGTTTCGCGCGCATAGCCCTCCGCCATAAAGGCGGCGCCGGCTTCATGACGCGCCACAATAGGGCGCGGCCCGCCTCGCCGTGCACTGCGCGCGAGCGCGTTGTACAAGGGCTCGATAGCCCCGCCAGGCACGCCGAAGACATATTCGACACCGATCTGCGCCAGATAATTGACAAGCAAATCACCCGCTTCGGACACGGATGCAGGCTTTGTCGAGGGAGAAGACTGATCCACGGGAAGGATGGAAGACATGGGGCTCTCCTTGGATTGCGCACGATTATTTTTTGACGCGATTGACGGACCGCAATGTCAAAATAGCGTCGCCACGCAAGCGGGAGCAAAGATCATGCCCGACCTCCAGCCGGGCTATTCATGAACAGCGTGACGAGAGGCCGTAGCTGTTTCATGAATAATCCAGGCTAGACCCGCCAATGATATACCGCTTCGACAATATTCCCCATCCCGTAATATTCGACATGGCAGCACAATGAACGAACCAGCGTGATCCCCCGCCCGCTGGAGGTGGTGTTTTCCTCAAGACGCAGCATTTGCTTGCGGTAATCGAAGCCAAGGCCGCTATCTTCGAGCCTGATCACCAGCTTTCCTCCGCCATCGGCCAGGATATGCTTCAGGCCCACCTTGATCCTCCCCTGCCGAAGCGAGGCAAGCGCCTTCTCACGCATCATGTAATATTCCGAAAAACCGTGCGGCGTGAACTTGAGTGAAGAATCCAGGCCCAACAGGCCATGATCCAGCGCATTGGAATAAAGTTCCGCCAAAATCATGTACAAATGTTCACGATGGTCTTCCAATCCCTGAATTTCCATGACCATGTGAAGCAACAACGGCAGGGGATCGAAATTTTTCAGTATATCGCTGTCCATCTCAAGGCTTGACCGCCATGCCATCGGATGGGCGGCGGGGCGAGATTCCGCGCCATCTTCCATATCGTCCGGCACCACACAGATGGCGCCGGAATGGTCCGGCACGACAACGTCGTCACAGACAACCTCCATCAGGGTAATGTCATCGGCCTGTGATTGAACTCCTATGAAATCAATCAAACCCTCCCGAATGTCATCAAACATGGCGGATGAATTCCGCCCCCTCGCCAAGTAGGCCTCCAGACGTTCCTGGCCAAACATTTCTCCTTGTTTATTCCAGGCTTCGATCACGCCATCAGTGTACAAATAGATGCGGTCGCCATTGGCGATTTCACCGATTTCCACCGTTGCATCCAGCCTGTCGTTGTTCACCACGCCCAAAGGAAGATGTCGTGATACATAACGCTGCCGTACGCCTCCCCCCGAACTTCTGACCAAGACATCCGGAACGCCACCGTTCCAAACAGAAAATTTCTTCTCATTGTTATCAATATCGATAAGACATGCGGCGCAGAACAGGCCGGAGGGCAGGATTTTCCTGAGTTTCCTGTTTATTTCGCTGATGACATCGCTTATCGAAAACCCCTTCGCAGTCATTCGATAAAAAATATCGGCGGTAGGCATGGCGCCGACCGCCGCGGACAATCCGTGACCGGTGAAATCCGCCAGCATGATGCGCATCGCGCCCGACGGCTGGCGCGCCGCAAGCAGCAGATCGCCGTTGAACAGCGCCATGGGGGAGATCAGGAACTTTATACAAGGCTCATTCAGGCTTCCTGAATGCACAATGTTGGAAAATACCGTGCGCACCACCTCCTGCTCTCTGAGAATCCTTTCATGATGATAAGCGAGCTCATCCCTCTGCGCCTTGACTGTGGAATGAAGTTGCCCGACCCGCGCCATCGCATCGATTTTCGCTCTCAGGATGGTATGGTTATAAGGCTTGGTCAAAAAATCATCCCCGCCACACTCCACACACTTGGCAAGTGACTTTTCGTCATTGAGCGCGGTAAGAAAAATGACGGGTACGAAACGCTCCCCGGCGATCTTCTTGATCTGGCGTGTCGCCTCGTAACCATCCATGACGGGCATCATGACATCCATCAACACGATATCGACTTGAACTTGCGAAAAGATCGCGACGGCTTCCTGACCGTCTGTCGCCAGGAATATCTGATGCCCCTCATTATTGAGAATCGCCTTTAAAAGGGCGAGATTGATGGAATCGTCATCGACGACAAGCACATTCAGCGAATGGTTTTGCATAATTTCCCTATCATCATCCCCACGCAAGGAACATGGAAAACAAGAGCTTCATGAATCCCTTTATTATACTGTGGTTTTTTGGGTAGAAACCTCTGGCCGGCCCGAAAACCCCCCACAGAAAAACCTCTAAATTTTTCTATTTTATATCAAACAGCTTGTTGAAATTGGCAATGGCCAATATTTTTTTCAACTCACTCTTTCCGTTTAGAAGACTAATGTTTGCTCCATCTCCTCCCGCATGGTCACGCAACAGCAACAGCATGCCCAGAGCCGAGCTATCCATATACTCTGTTTCCTTCAGGTCAATGACATACCTTTTTACACCGCTGCCATATTCTTCATAAGCCTTGCGAAAAGCCTGGTGCAGGTTGAAATCGAACCTTCCAGAAATTTCCAGGGTAACAACAGAACCATCGCTAGATATCGCTGACTTCAACGCCATAACACATCTCCAGAAGAAAAGTGGCGAAAAAACCACTCATTAAAATAGTTCAACATCGCCAGAATTCATCGTTTTTTGCATCACGGGGTTATGCACGGCCTTGTCCCATTCGACGACAATATCAGACAAGCTGGATCTCATCACCCGAACTCTGTCACCGCAACCACCCTGGCCTTTCATGGTTGGCGGGACATCCGGCATGCGCCTATCGATCTCCCCCATGAGTTTGCCAATGTTTTCAAGACGGGCGTCCACATAACCCAAAAGCTGTCCGGCGATATCCTCGAACTGCAAGGCCCTGACAGCGATATTCACATCTTCATTTATTTTTTTCGTCTTCTCCCCCACGTCGGCCAATCTTCCGGCAACGGCGTCGTTCATCTCCTGTATACCTGAAAGCATCCCGGACACCTTTCCCTTGGCGGTGATAGCCACATTCATGTCGCGCTTGGCAAGCTCACCGATGATCTCCCGAGCTCCCCCCACCATCTCCCTGGTCTTCTGCGCCTGAACGCGTATCTGATCACTCACCTTGCCTGAATATTGCGATAATTTACGCACTTCCGCCGCCACCACGGCAAATCCTCTGCCCGCCTCGCCAGCCCTGGCTGCCTCGATCGCAGCGTTGAGCGCCAGAAGGTTGGTCTGATCGGCGATCATTTTCACATCGGACAACAGCGAGAAGATTTCATCCATCTCCCTCACCATATCGTCAATAGTGTATACGGCCTTGACACTCTTCTTTCCAGTATCGACAAGAAGATTGACAAGATATTGCAAGGTTTCCGCTGTTTCCTCCGTGAACTCCATGACATTTATAAAGGCATCTCCGCCGTCCTCATTCTTGCCGGAAATATTATCCATCAGACCTCTAACCAGGCGTTCCTGGGAAGAAACATCACCGGACAAGCCACGAAAGCTGTCGTTCAACTTGACGATGGCATCGCTCACCAAAAGCCTCGAATCGACAAGATTGCCACGTATGCTCGCCAATTCAGTCTGTATCGAACGATCGATGTCCGATAGCAACCCACGCATCTCCTTATCCATCGCGTCCACATCCTCGCCGGTTTCCTGCGTGATCGGCCGAGTTGTCCGAAAAAAGGCCAAGCCGCCCCACACCAGACAGTTGAGCACAATCATGGCGATGGATAAACCCGCTCCGGCCCCGTAAACTTCAGTCGCGATGGCGATGATGCTTACCGCGATACCGGGCCATAAATATTTAATTGATTCCTTAATCATCTTCTTTTTTATGCTTGGATAATGAAATTATTTTGGAAGCGATCCTGTCCAGGGGCAATACGCTATCGACACCACCCGCCTTGACGGCCTCCCCCGGCATGCCCCATACCACACTGCTTTTTTCGTCCTGCGCTATGGTAGGCGCTCCCGCCTCGCGCATTTCCTTCATCCCTTGGGCGCCATCGTCCCCCATCCCCGTAAGAATAACGCCGATGGCGTTAGGACCGACATTCTGTGCCACGGAACGAAACATGACGTCCACCGAGGGGCGATGGCGATTCACCGGGGGGCCATCATTAAGGCGGCATATATAGCGTGCTCCATCACGCACGACAATAAGATGCTGGTTCCCGGGAGCAATATAGACGTGGCCAGACAGAACTTGCTGTCCATCCCGCGCTTCGGAGACGGTCATTGCCGAGGAACTGTTCATTCTCTTGGCGAAAGGGGCGCTGAAGGCCTCGGGGATATGCTGGGTAATCACGATGCCCGGGGTATCGGCCGGCAAATGCATCAGCACTTCCTTGATCGCCTCTGTCCCTCCTGTCGATGCACCGATGGCGATAAGACATTCAGTGGTCTTGAAATGCTTTTTCGCCGCGACCCCGGATAGTATCGCATCTGCGCTGTATTTTGGCGGCGCATCCTTTGAAATCGCCTTGGCTCGATCCAATGCCTTCACCCGCACCGAAGCGGCCATTTTGACCTTGGCGATAATCTCTTCCGCATAATCATTCAGGGTATAGGCCAGATCCGTTTTTGGCTTGGAGACAAAGTCAACAGCCCCGCTCTCCAACGCCTGAAACGTAACCTCCGCTCCCTGCTCGGTCAGTGACGACACCATGATCACCGGCATCGGATGCAGACGCATCAAATTGCCAAGAAAGGTGATGCCATCCATACGCGGCATCTCGACATCCAGCGTCAGAACATCCGGGTTGAGCTGCTTGATCTTGTCCCTGGCCACGTAAGGATCCGATGCCGTCCCCACCACCTCGATCGCCGGGTCCGAATCCAGGATTTCGGTCAAAAGCTGCCTTACCAGAGCCGAGTCGTCAACGACCAGAACACGTATTTTTTTCATTGAAAATAACCTCAACTCTATCAAGGCAATGAATCATTCGATTTAACCTAAAAACGGCAATTGGAGCCGTAGCGAGAATGACTAAGGTGCTGAAGATGGGCGAGAACATCGCAAAATATTCCGCAGCCGTAGCCATGCGCTACGGTGAGGACAGATTTTGCGATGTTCTCGCGCAGATTCGGTACATTAGGCATTCGCAGTAGGCTCCAATTGCCGTTTTTAGGTTTAACGGCATCGATTCATTCAAAACAGATCCACTTCACCCTCGATGGGCTCACTCTTAAGGCGACGCAGATAAGCGGTTTCACGATCAACAATCGTCTCGTTATGCAGGGAATGAAGTTTCTTTACCATCACCCGGCCGCTTATCGGAAAATAAATCACTTTCCTTGGAAATATATCACCCGTGTCCTCTGAAACAAGACTGAGATCTTCGACACGGATATAGCTTCTAACGAATTCGATATTGCGCCTTCCAACATCAGTCATCTGCGCGAGAATTCTGCCGCCGCCGAATATTTTAACCTCAAGATTCTTGCGGCTTCCCCCGTGCTTGAGTATGTCGTTTATAAGGTGCTCCATGGCATGATTCCCGTAGCGGGTCGAGGTGCTCACAAGAGAATTTTCATGTGAACCGGCCTGCTCTCTTCCGTCCATTGGCAACATGAAGTGATTCATGCCGCCAATGCCGAAAACACGATCCCTGACGCAAGCCGACACACACGAACCCAGCACCGTCGTAATAAGCTCGTTATTCGCCGTCACATAATATTCCCCGGGAAGGATCTTGGCGGCATGAATATTGTTGGTTTTATCCCAATAGCGATTGATGTGATCGAATCCTGGCAAGATCGGCGGCAGTTCCTCACCCATCTCTCCTATCCGGATAATTTTCCTGGCTGTCATGTTCATTTGATCTTGCGATAGATAGTCTGTCCAAGCAACTCAAACCGGTCCGTCACCTTAAAAAGGGATTCGGAATGGCCAACGATGATATATCCATGGTCATCGACCTTTTCGGCAAATCTGTCAAACAGATTTTTCTGTGTTTCCTTGTCAAAATAAATGACCACATTCCTGCAAAAAATGACATCGAAACACCCTTTCACCGGCCACTCTTCCATGAGATTGAGACGGCGAAAAGTTATCATATCCTGAAGTTCTGACGATACTTTCGCCATGCCTTCATGCTCCCCTCTGCCCCTCATGAACCACTGCTTCAGGCGTTTCTTGGAAATATTTCCAATCCTCTCCACGCCATAGACGCCACGACTTGCGGTGGCAAGAACATTGGAGTCTATATCGGTGGCCAGGATCTTGACATCCCAATGCGATCCTTGAGGAATGGTTTCCTTGACCGACATGGCGATGGAATAAGGCTCCTCGCCTGTCGAACATCCCGCCGACCAGATACGTAAGCGCCGGTCACGGGATTTCTTCTTCATCAATTCCGGCAGCAGCGTTTTTGTCAGCGCTTCGAAGTGGTGATTTTCTCTGAAGAAGGAGGTGAGATTCGTGGTAATGGCATTGGTGAAATGAACCAACTCGCCAACGTCCCCGGTCTCAAGAAGATCGCAATAATCCGAGAAACCGCTCATGCCAAATTGACGCAGGCGCTTGGTCAGACGGCTATACACCAGTTCACGCTTGGTGTCGGCGAGCGCGATTCCAAGGTGCTTCATGGCGAGGTTCCTTATGCGGTCGAAATCCCTGTCCGTCAGATTGAATTCGCGCAGTTTTCCCATGGTTTCCATCATAAGCCGTCGTCGATCATTATTGGTGGACCAGCTCTCTCCCTCAGTTTTGTAGGGTGCGTCCCACGCACCGCATCGCTCGGCGCGGGCAATGTAATACGGTGCGTGAGACACACCCTACGGAAGATTTCCGCCTTTAGAATTCTTCCCATTCAGCATCGTCCATCGACGCGGTGGCCACGGTCTTTGGCTTGGCATTTCCTTTTGGCGCGGCCGCTGGCGCTTTAGAGGATGAGAGGCCACTACCGCCACGCGCCGCCATAGGCGCCTTTCCGGAAGAAGAGCCGCCTTTCCCCCCTGATGCTCTTGCCGCCGGACGCGCACCGGAGGACGCCTCCATCCGCGAACCCTCCCCTCCCTGATCGTCCACCTTGAAGAATGAAATAAGTTTCTTCAATCCCTGCGCCTGCTCGTCCATCGCCTCGCTGGCGGCCGCCGCCTCTTCCACCAGGGCGGCATTCTGCTGGGTAACCTCGTCCATTTGCATGACAGCCTTGTTGACCTGGTCTATCCCCGCCGATTGCTCCTGACTGGCCGCGGCGATTTCCGCGATGATGTCGCTGACCTTTTTCACCGAACCCACGATCTCGGTAAGCGTCTTGCCGGACGCATCCACCAGACGGCTGCCTTCATCGACCTTCTCCACACTGTCCTTGATCAGGCTCTTGATCTCCTTGGCCGCCGTGGCGCTGCGCTGCGCAAGATTGCGTACTTCGGCGGCCACCACCGCGAATCCCCGTCCCTGTTCGCCGGCACGCGCCGCCTCGACAGCGGCGTTCAATGCCAGAAGGTTGGTCTGGAAAGCGATTTCATCGATGACACCGATGATGTCGGAAATCTTCTTGCTGCTGCTGTTGATAGCCGCCATGGCGGAAATCGCACTGCCGACCACTTCTCCACCCTTTTCCGCCTGATCTCGCGCGCTCGCCGCCAACTGGTTGGCCTGGCGTG
Organism: Gammaproteobacteria bacterium; assembly: GCA_033717875.1. Lineage (GTDB taxonomy): Bacteria > Pseudomonadota > Gammaproteobacteria > Ga007554 > SBBG01. Next base: position 107,460 of record JADDKJ010000001.1, on the reverse strand, counting down.
CGTTGTCCGCATTCTGCTTTACGGTACTGGTCAGCTCCTCCATGCTGGAAGCGGTTTCCTCCAGCGAAGAGGCCTGTTCCTCGGTGCGCTGGCTGAGATCGGAATTACCCTGCGCGATTTCCGTGGCCGCCGAGGATATGTTGGTGGTTGTCTCACGGATATCGGCCACCATCTTGAAGAGGTTCTCGATGGAAGTATTGATGCTGTCGCGCAAAGAGGAAAACTCTCCTTGGTAGTTCCCATCCATGTGATTCGTGAGATCCCCCTGGGCAAGCAACCCAAGCACACGCGTACTCTCGCGTATGGGGGAAACGATGGCATCCATAAGCTTATTTATGTTCTCGGCCGACTGCCGTGTAGAACCCTCGTAACCCGACACATCGATGCGCTCATCGAGCTTTCCTGCCAGCGCCGAATTTATCAGCACCTGCATCTGGTGCTCGGCATCCTTCTGCTGGCTGATATCCGTGGCATATTTCACTACTTTGAACGGCTTGCCGTTGAGATCGAAGATCGGGTTGTAACTGGCCTGGATCCAGATCTCCTTGCCACCCTTGCCGATGCGCTTGTATTGCCCGGCGTCATATTCACCACGATTGAGTTTCTCCCAGAATGAGCGATATTCCACGCTTTGACGATAGCTGGGCTCCGCGAACATGCTGTGATGCTGCCCCTGAATTTCCTTCAGGCTATAGCCCAGGGTATTGAGGAAGTTCTCATTGGCTCCGATGATCGTCCCGTCCATGTTGAACTCGATAATCGCCTGCGCCTTGCTGATTGCCCCGATTTGGCCCGCGTAATCGGCGTTTTTTTCCTCCTTTTGACGCACCTCGGTTACATCATGCCACTCAAGGCAATTCCCAATATATTCGCCCGCCGCATCATGGAGGGCAGTAACATTGATCCTGAATATCAGCGGCCCTACTTTGATGTCGGCCGAATACGGAAGGTTGCCCGGATCACTCAACAATTTTCGCTGGTGAGCCGGATTCTTGTGGAACATGTCGATACACGATCCGATCAGATTATTTACGTTAAATCCAGGATAAGTGGATCTCAAGGTCTGCTCATGCTTCGACAGCAGGCTTACTGTCGAGTTGTTCGCATAGGTAATAACCAGATTCCTGTCGATCATCATAATCGGGGTCATCGCACCCTCTACCGAAGAATGTAGCCTGACAACCTCGTTTTCCTTCTGCCTCAGCGCGGTCACATCGGACCATTCCAGGCAGTTTCCGGTATACTTCCCGGAATTATCCGTCAAGGCCGTTACATTGATACGGAATGTCAGCGGGCCAACCTTGATATCCGTGGAATAGGGTAAATTAGCGGGATCATTCAAGATTTTTCTCTGGTGAGCGGGATTCTTGTGAAATATGTCGATACACGTTCCCACCAAATTCTTTACGTTAAACCCGGGATAAATCGATCTCAAGGTCTGCTCATGTTCAGACAACAGGCTTACCGTCGATTTGTTCGCGTAAGTGATCACCAGATCCCTGTCGATCATCATGATCGCCGTCATGGCGCCCTCTACCGAGGACTGTAGCCTGACAACCTCGTTTTCCTTCTGTCTAAGAGCGGTCACGTCAGACCATTCCAGGCAGTTGCCAATGTACTCTCCCGAGTCATCCATCAAGGCCGTCACATTGATCCGGAATGTCAACGGACCAACCTTGATATCCGTGGAATAGGGAAGGTTACCGGGATCGCTCAGGATTCTCCTCTGGTGAGCGGGGTTCTTGTGAAATATGTCGATACACGTCCCGACCAGATTTTTTACGTCAAACCCGAGATAAAGCGACCTCAATGTCTGCTCATGCTCCGACAACAGGCTTATTGTCGCTTCATTCGCATAGGTAATCTCGAGATTCCTGTCCACCATCATGATCGGAGTCATCGCGCCCGCAACAGCGGATTTCATTTTCATCATCTCATCATCCACGGCATTGCCGTGAACGATCTTGGTGGATTTACGACCTCTGGTAGACATGCTGCTGTTCTCCTTTGAATACGCCTTTAACATAATGGATGCCACCGCATTTAACGCCCCGGCCCAGGCTTCATGAACTTCATCCGTCCAAATATCCCCCGCCACTTCCTCCATGACACCGAGCAAGGTTCCGGCAACCGCCTGATAATGCTCCGGCTTTGCCCCATATTTCTGATGCCTCATTCCGAGCCCGGACAGAATCTCACCGAGCGCTTCCGGGTTTCTTATGTTCTTCACGACTAGGGAAAGCGCTGCAAGCAACTTCTTCTGCTGTTCTTTTATCGAGACGTTTCCGAATAATGGCTTCACCTGAGGATATTTCTTGAAGAGCTCATCATAAAATCTCTTAACCAGAAGATCCCCTTTCCTGGACAGGATGTTAAATGTCTTCTCAATGAGAGACACATCCAAGCCGGATTTACCCTGTCCTGAAGACAACTTTTTACTCATAACAAATCTCCTGTATCCTTTAAAAAATCTTATGTATTAATTAGAAAGTCGTTGACTTATCCGTTCCACGCCATTCCAGAAAATATTTCTTCAATGAGATCTTCTTCTATAAATTTAAGATGGATTTCGTTCCGCTCTTCTTCTTCGGCATTTCTACCATTATCGTTTTCCACGTTCATCAAAGATTCATCTAATTCGTTGATTGGCTCCACAGCGGACCTCCAACTATCAATTAACGGACGCATCCAGATGGAACGCGGCCGATGAGTTGAGCAAGTGGTCAATATCGAGAATAATCACCATTTTCCCCGATACTGCCGCTAAACCTTTTATAAAATCGACACTCACCGCCTTGCCAAAATCCGGCGGCTGTTTTATCTCATCGGCCGGCACGTTGTAGACATCCGACACGGCATCGACAACAATGCCCATGATCCGATTCCCATCCGCACCGACAACTTTCAGCACGATCACCACGGTCGTCGGTCCATATTCGGCGTTTTCCAAGCCAAACCGGCGCCTCAAATCAACTATGGGAACGATGGTTCCTCTGAGATTGATAACACCCTGAATATATTCAGGCGTATTTGGAATTGACGTGGCCTTGTTCCATCCTTTTATCTCCTGCACCCTGAGAATATCGACCCCATACTCTTCGCCAGCCAGCATGAATGTCAGATATTGATTGGAATAAACTACGGATTCATTGATGGAGATGCTGTTCTCCAGTTGATTCGGATTCATGGCGTGTTCTCCTTATGCGGCCTTGCTATTGGCAAAGAAAGTGAGGGGCCTGGAATTAATAGATCCTGCCTGGTGCGACAGCCTTATCAGGCTGGACACATCCATGATCAAGGCAACAGTGCCATCTCCAAGTATGGTGGCCCCGGAAACACCTTCCACGCGTTTAAAGTTCGTCTCCAGGCTCTTAATGACGACTTGCTGCTGATCCAGCAAATCATCAACCAAAACCCCCGCCTTCTTTCCATCGCCTTCGACAACGACCAGGAGACCGCCTTTCAGATCGGTGTTTCTTGGGGGAATGTTGAATACGTCATAAAGCCTGATGATGGGTATGTATTCGTCCCTTAGTTTGTAGACTTCGGCCTTGCCCGCGATCAGATTCACATTGCTTTCAGTGATCTGCAACGATTCGATGATGGAAACCAGGGGTATGATGTATATCTGATCGCCCGCGCTGACCAGTTGGCCGTCGAGAATCGCCAGGGTCAAGGGGAGTCTGATGATGAACGAGGTTCCCTTTCCTTCGCTGGAAACAACCTCTATCTTTCCTCCCAGCGCATGAATATTTCTTTTAACCACATCCATACCGACGCCACGCCCAGAGACATCGCTCACGATTTCCGCCGTGGAGAAGCCGGGAAGGAATATCAAATCATTTATACCCTCCTCCGACACAACCTCATCTTCCTTGACCAGACCTCGTTCTCTTGCCTTGCGTAGTATCTTTTCCTTATTAAGGCCGGCCCCATCGTCGCTTATCTCTATGACGATATTTCCTCCCTTGTGGTAGGCGTTGAGATGAAGCAATCCAGTTTCAGGTTTTCCATTTTCTCTTCTCACTTCAGGCATTTCTATTCCATGATCGACAGAATTTCTCACCAAGTGAACGAGAGGATCAACGATTTTTTCCATTACCGTCTTGTCGAGTTCGGTATTTTCACCCGACATCTTGAGTTCGATCTCTTTACCCATCTTTTGACTGAGATCATGAACCATTCTTGGAAAACGATTAAAGGCAAAGCTGATGGGAAGCATGCGTATGCGCATGACATTCTCCTGCAACTCCCTGGTATTTCTTTCCAGTTGAGATAGCCCGTCGCGCAATTTTCCCAACTGATTCATATCGAAATCCTTTCCCAATTGGGCCAGCATCGATTGGATGATAACAAGCTCTCCAACCATGTTGATAAGGCCGTCGATCTTGTCTATGCCCACCCGAATGGAACTGTTCTCGGAAGAAGGCTGGGTATTTCGTTTTTCGCCCACTCTGGAGACGTCTTTCCTGATATCCTCGGGTATCCGACTTCCTTCTTTTTTTTCTTTTTCGTCAGCGCTTGCCGGATCCGATTTCTCCGCCATGCCACCAGCACTCATCTCCGATGACAACGGGAGAATGTCAAGTTCACAATCATCCTCGACCCATTCAAATATTTCATGGACACTTTCCTTGGTCACATCGCCTTTCAGGATAAGTTCCCAGCAAAGATCACACTCCTCTGGAACAAGAGAAAAAAACGCTGGCAACCTGGATGTATCAACAGTAACCTTGAAATCGCCCAGCAGACTTAGCTCGCGAAACATCCTGACCGGGTCGTTCCCCTTGGAAAGGAGGTTTTTAAAGGGTAGGAATTTTATGCGCCATCCTGAGATGCCTGGTTCTTGATCATTCCTTTCTCGTGAACCATTGCTCACCACAGAAACTGGAGACAGCTCCTTGTCATTGAAAATCTTCTGCAACATTTCCTGATGCTGCTTGACACGATCCAGATCCAGATGGCTTCCGTCGCGCTCGGATGCCAGCATGTCGCGCAGGCAATCCACGGACTGAAGCAGGACATTAACTGATTCCTCTGTCACCTGGCGACGCTTGTCCCTCATCTCATCAAGCAGCGTTTCCATGATATGAGTGAATTCCGGGATCAGCTTGAAACCGAATGTGGCGCTACCCCCCTTGATGGAATGCGCGGCTCTGAAGATGGTATTTATCAAATCGATATCCGCGTCACCGGCATTGAGATCGAGCAACCCCGATTCCATGAGATCAAGACCTTCGAAGCTTTCCTCGAAGAAGGTCTGATGAAACTGGGCCATATCAATAGGCATGGTTTTTTTATCCCAAAACTTTTTTGATGGTGGCTATGAGCTGATCGGGGTTGAATGGCTTCACCAGCCACCCGGTCGCGCCAGCGGCCTTTCCTTCGTTCTTTTTGCCGTCTCCCGACTCGGTCGTCAGCATTAGCATGGGGGTGAATTTGTAGTCAGGCAGCGCGCGCAACTGGCGAATCAGCGTGATACCATCCATATTAGGCATGTTCACGTCCGTCAACACCAGATTGACCTTGGTCGTTTTGGCCACTTTCAGAGCATCCTGCCCGTCAACCGCCTCGACAACCTCGAATCCCGCATTTTTCAATGTGAATGTCACCATTTGCCGCATCGATGCGGAGTCGTCAACAGCCAGTATTTTCGCCATAGTCGTCCACCAGAAAGATATTATGTCTGCCCCGCCGAATGAGTTTCTTATGCAAGGCGCAGCAATTCATGAACCCCCAGAAGCCTTGCCGAACGAACAAGAGATTCGGACGGGTTTTGCCAGTTCACTTCTATGCCCCGCTGGCCGGCTTCCTTGAAGAATGCGCATAAAACCTGCAACACAGCCGTATCGGCCCGTTCTACACTGCCTGCATCAAGCGTGATATGCCGGCTGCTCTCAATGGATTGGCGCAATCGGTCATACAAGTCGCCCGCATTCGATATATCCAGGGAGTCTTCGAAAGAGATATGCGTGGATTGTTTGTCAGTCATAACACCCTGCGATTTTTCCATGAACACGCATAATGGTTAGATACCTTTTTTAACAATTCTTGATATTCCTGATCTGCGATAATTATCGTCATTCATGAGAATAACTTTAGGCCATTATTGGGTTATCCAGAAATTTTTTGAGAAATACTTTAACGGGGTCCGGCACCGTTCTTTTTCCTGAGGACGCGCTGCGCCTGATCGTCTGAAACAAGCTGCTCCCGCCGATCCTCCAGGTGTTGTTCCTCATCCCTGTATTTTATGGAAACCGTATCCAGCGCCTTGGCCTTGCCGCGCGCCTGACGCCAAAGGCGTATCTTATCTTCGACATCATGACCGGCCATCAGAACCAGTTTTTCCTGCTGGGTTATGGCCAAATCGAGATTCGCTAGAAAAACCCGATACTCATGAAATTGGCTCGCCGAAATCCCTGCGGCTCCGATATTTTTTAATCGCGACACATATTCATCGCGATAGCGGTTGAGATCGGAGAGCCTGGATTGTCGCTCGTCGAGGACACGCCTGCTCGATACCACCGCCCTGGCGGCGTCCTGTTGCCGGTTATCGGACAATTTTATGATGGGCTTCAGGCGTTGTGATTTGGTCATATTCGCAGGGTGCTCTAGAGGATGGTGCGCGTGGCGCACCCTACATTCTTTGAAAAAATCCTTATTCAAGCGCCAATCAATTCATTCAATCCGGCGATACTCTCCGCCAACGGTACTGGCTGGTTCATTCCCTGACGCAAGAAGCTCAGCAGGCGCGGCTGGTAGTCGATGGCTTGGTCGATATTGGGGTCGCCGCCTCGGCTATACGCGCCGATATTGATCAAGTCCTTGTTTTGCTGATAGGAGGAATAGAGCTGCTTGAAACGCCGCGCGGTGTTCTGATGTCCCGCGGAGGTCACCTCGGTCATGACACGGCTGATAGAGGCTTCGATATCGATGGCGGGATAGTGCCCAGCCTCGGCCAATTGACGGCTCAGGACAATGTGGCCGTCGAGTATGGCGCGCGCGGCGTCGGTGATGGGATCCTGTTGATCGTCGCCTTCGGCCAATACAGTATAGAATGCGGTAATCGAACCGCCCGATTCATCGCTGGTGCCGGCGCGTTCCACGAGTTGGGGAAGTTTGGCGAATACCGAGGGCGGATAGCCTTTGGTGGCGGGTGGTTCGCCAATTGCCAATGCGATTTCGCGCTGGGCCTGGGCGAAACGCGTTAACGAATCCATCAGCAAGAGCACCTGCTTGCCCTGATCGCGGAAATATTCGGCGATGCTGGTCGCCAGCATCGCGCCGTGCAAGCGCATCATCGGCGTATGATCGGCGGGCGCGGCCACGACCACCGCGCGCGCCATGCCTTCGTCGCCGAGGATGTTTTCGATGAATTCCTTTACTTCGCGGCCACGTTCGCCGATCAGGCCCACCACGATGACATCGGCATTGGTAAAACGTGTCATCATGCCGAGCAACACGCTTTTACCCACGCCGCTGCCGGCGAACAAACCCATACGCTGTCCCCGCCCGACCGTCAGTAACGCGTTGATGGCGCGCACACCGACATCCAGCGGTTCACGTATCGGACGGCGCCCCAAGGGGTTGAGAGGACGCCCGGACAGCGGCATGACCGCCTCGGTTCGTAGCGATCCGCGGCCATCGAGCGGCTGACCGCCGCCGTCCAGCACCCTGCCTAGCAGCGCGTCTCCTACCGCAACATCGTAAGCATGCCGCACAGGAATGACCCGAGCATTGGGCATCAGGCCGCGTATCTCGCCGGTAGGCATGAGGAATGTCTTGTTGCCGGAAAAACCGACCACCTCGGTTTCCACGATATCTCCGCCCGGCCCCATCACCAGGCAACGCTCGCCTATGGCGGCCTGGCAGCCCACCGCTTCCAGTGTCAAACCCACCATGCGGGTGAGTTTACCTTCCACGATGAGCGGCAGTGGCACGGCCAGACGCGGATGATATTGCGCGAGACGATCCCTCCAGAGGCGGCCGCGCCGGATGTCAGACATCGTCATTGTCATTGCCTCGTTCTCCGCCCAGCAGAGATGCGGCAATCGCCGCGACGCGGTGATCGAGAGAAACGTCTATCCGTGAGGTGTCGGTTATCACCTGGCAGCCACCGCGGGTGAGCACCGGATCCTCGACGATACGCCACTGTTTGTCATTCCCGGAAAGAGACAGCGCGGTTTTGACCAGCGTGGCGTCTTCGGGATGAAGATGCAAATGGATATTGCGCGAACCCAACGGCAGGGCGGACACGGCCTCACGCACGACAGCGATGATTTGCCCCGGATCGGCCTTGACCTCGCGCCGGACGATTTGGCGCGCAATGGCAATGGCCAGCGCCACCAACTCTTTCTCCACATCCTCGTCGAGCTGCTCCAATGGTTTGCTCAAGGCGCCGATGATGTGTTCCAGGCGTTGCGCCTGCAACCGCACCTCGGCCAGCCCTTCGATGCGGCCTTGTGCACGCCCCTCCTGCAAGCCTTGGGCATGGCCCTCTTCATACGCTTGCCGGTGGATCTGCTCGATCTGCCCGGCGGTGGGAAGAACGGCTTTATCCTGTTCTTCTTCCACTCGAACCTGAGGTGCTTCCCAACGCTGATAGGCGCTCAAGCTATCCGACGGGATGAGCTTGTTGGCGATGATCTTAGACAAATTCCTCGCCTCCCTTGCCGCCCAGCATGATTTCACCCGATTCCGACATGCGGCGCGCAATGGCGAGTATCTCTTTTTGAGCCGCTTCGACTTCGCTGAGGCGCACCGGTCCCTTGGCCTCCAGATCGTCGCGCAGCATTTCCGCCGCGCGCTTGGACATGTTCTTGAAGACCTTGTCCTTGAACTCCTGATCGGCGCCTTTCAGGGCGAGCAACAAGCTCTCGCTCGACACCTCGCGCAACAGTGCCTGGATGCCGCGGTCATCGATATCCACGAGGTCAGCAAAGACGAACATCAGATCCTCGATCTTTTGTCCCAGATTGGCGTCGACATCCTTGATGTTTTCCATGATCTTGACTTCGCGCGAGCTGTCGATGAAGTTGAGGATGTTGGCGGCCGTTTTGACACCGCCGACACTGGCGGATTTGACATTGCCGCTGTTGCCCGCGAACTGCCGCTCCATGATGTCATCCAGTTCACGCAGCGCCGCCGGCTGTATGCCATCGAGCGAGGCGATGCGCATCAGCAAGTCGGATTGCATGCGTTCCGGCATCTGCAACAGCACCTGTGCCGACTGATCGCCATCGAGATAGGACAGCACGATCGCGATGATTTGCGGATGCTCCATGCGAATGATTTCCGCCACCGCCTTGGGATCCATCCACTTCAGCGCCTCCAGGCCCTTGGTGTTGCGCCCCAGCAGAATCCGGTCGAGCACGCCCCGCGCCTTGTCCTCGCCCAGGGCCTGATTCAGTACCTTGCGGATATAGTCTTCCGAACCGATGCCCAGCGACGTTTGTCCTTCCACTGTGATAATCAGCTCACTGAGGACGACGCCGACCTGCTCCTTGGTGACATTGGTCAACCCCGCCATGGTCTGACCGAGTTTCTGAACTTCCTTGGGTCCCATGTGCTTCAATATCTCGGCGGCATCCTTCTCACCCAGACTCATCAGCAGAATGGCCGCCCGCTCGCTGCCGGATAATTCCTTTTGCGCTTCAGGCATCGCTCGCCACCCAGCCTTTCACGACTTGCGCTACGCGTTTCGGGTCCTGCCCCACCAGGGCCTTGGCGGCTTCAAGTTGCGCCTCATGATTATGCACAGGAGGCGGTGCGGCGAGCTGTCCCGCCATCTGCTGGGCAGCGCCCACACCCGGCAGGCTCACCATGTCTTCCTTCAGTTCGGGCAACTGTCCTTGGGCCGCCAATACCGCCAATTCCCCGGCGGACGGCGCTTCCCGCGCCTTGCCTTTTTCCGCCAGACTGCGCAGCACCGGGCGCAACACGCCGAAGATCAGGAATAACACCGCCAGGGCGCCGAGTGCTATTTTCGCCACTTCCCATATCCAGGGGCGCTCCATCAAGGGTAACTCCAGCGGCGGCGCTTCGACGGGCAGCGAGAAGGAAGCATTTATGACATTCACGCTGTCGCCGCGTTGCTCATTGAAACCGACCGCCTCCCTGACCAAGGTGGTGATGCGCGCGATCTCGTCGGGCTTGAGCGGGGTGCGCACCACTGCACCTTTCTTGCCCAGTTTCTGATGGTCATCGACCACCACCGCGATGGACAAGCGGCGCACCGTACCGGTCGGCATCTGGGTATGGCTGATGGTTTTATCCAGCTCGTAATTGCGCGTGGCGCGTTTGCTGCTGTTGCTCGGCGGTTGTGGCGGCTGAGTGGTCGCCGCATTCGGCGCGGCCGGGTTGGGCGGCGTCACCGTTCCGCCCGTGGGCGGCTGATTGGTCAACGCCCCCGGAATGCCGGCCACCGACGCCGCGCCGGTGGATTGATCTTCCGCCGTCTGCTCGCTGCGTATCGCCGGTTGATTGGGCTGCTCGGGGTTATACGTTTCCTGGGTTTGTTCCGTGACGCTGAAATCGAGATCGGCGACGACCTGCGCCCGCACGCCGCCGGCGCCCGCGATCGGCGAAACGATGTCCTCGATGCGCTTGATGTAATATTCTTCGAGCCGCCGCCGGTAGTCGAACTGACTGGAGGTGAGACGCATGCTCTGTGAGGTTTCGGGAGAACTCAGGAGACGGCCCTTCTGGTCGATCACCGTAATCCGATCAGCCTTGAGATTGGGAACGCTGGAAGCCAGCAGATGCACGATCGAAGAAACTTGTCCCTCCTCCAGATCCCGGCCGGGATGGAGATTGACCAACACCGAAGCGCTGGGCTGCTCCCGATTACGAATGAAGACGGACTGCTTGGGCAGCGCAAGATGCACCCTGGCGCTTTGGACATTTCCCAGGCCGGAAATGGTACGCGCCAATTCCCCTTCCAGCGCCCGCTGATAGCGCGCCGTTTCCATGAACTGGGTGGTGCCGAAGGCGGATTGCTCGTTGAGCAGTTCGAAACCTTCGGCGGCGCTCTTGGGCAAACCTTGCGAGGCCATCTTCAGGCGTGCGGCATGGACCTGATCGCCGGGCACCATGATCGCGCCTGAAGTTTCGTCGATCTTGTAGGAAACACCGTCCTTCTGCAGGGCATCGGCGATCTGGGTGGCATCCTGCGGCGCAAGCCCGTTATAGAGGATGCGGTAGTCGGGTTCCTTCGACCACAACACCACCGCCACGCCCAGCGCCACGCTGGCCGCCAGACCGATCATCAGCCCCGCCTGGCGCAATACCGGCAATCCGCCAAAACCGCGCATCGCCGCCGACATGTTTTCTGCTTTTATTAACGCCATTGCTTAACTTTCAAGTTACATGAAGCCAGATGCTTTTCAAATAGGCATACTCATGATTTCCTGATACGCCGTCACCAGCTTGTTGCGCACTTGCGTCATGGCCTGAAACGACAAGCTGGCTTTTTGCAAACCGACCATCACTTCATTGAGTTCGACTTTCGGGTCGCCCGCCTCGAATGCCTGCGCCAAATTTCTGGCTTGTTGCTGCACGTCGTTCACCTTGTCGATAGCGGTTTTGAACAGTGAGGCAAAATCCGCGCCATTCACCATGGCCGCCTCGGCCGACGTGGATTTGGATTGCGCCTGCGCGGCCATGATGCGCAGTTGCGCCAGCAGTTGATTCGGGTCGATGGTATTGTTCAAGGTGTTTCCCTCATGTTTCAGATTCATTAATCTGGAATGGCGACACCGGACTCACGCAAGCGCGCCAGTTTGTATCGCAATGTGCGCTCGCTGACGCCGAGCCGCTCGGCGGTATCCTTGCGATTGCCGTTGGCCACGCGCAGGGCCTCGATGATTACTTGCTGCTCGCGCGACCTCAGATCCTCCGACAAGCCCCCATCGCTTTCGACCTCATAAGCGGAGGGCGAGAGGGTCTGCGGCAGCATGGATTCTTTTTCAAAGTGCAAGTCGGAGGCGGTGATGGCCGTCCCCGATTTGAGGATCAGGGCGCGCTGCATCACATTGTCCAGCTCACGCACGTTGCCTGGCCAGGCATGGTTGAGCAGGCGCTGCACCGCCTCGTCAGACAACACCGCGGCGGAAGCCACGGCGACATGGCGTTGGATCAGCCGCTGCGCGATGGGCAGTATGTCTTGCCTGCGTTCGCGCAAGGACGGCAATTGCAGCGGAAACACATTCAAGCGATAAAACAGATCCTCCCGGAAACGGCCGGCGGCCACTTCCGCGCGCAGGTTGCGATTGGATGTCGCCAGCACGCGCACATCAAGCTTGATCAGCTTGTGCCCGCCGAGACGCTCGACCTCACGCTCCTGCAAGACGCGCAAAAGTTTGGCCTGCAAGGCCAGGCTCATTTCGGAAATCTCGTCGAGCAGCAAGGTGCCGCCCTGGGCCTGTTCGAACTTGCCCGGCGAGGCGTGATAGGCGCCGGTAAACGCACCTTTCTCATAACCGAACAACACCGCTTCCAGCATGTTTTCCGGGATCGCGGCGCAGTTGATCGCCACGAACGGACCAACAGCGCGTTGCGAACGCCTGTGGATGTAACGGGCAAACACTTCCTTGCCGGTGCCGCTCTCGCCGCTGATCAACACCGTGGCGTCGCTCGCCGCCACGCGCCGCGCCAACTCGGCCAGCTCGCGCGTGCGCGGATCGACCGCCACCAGGTCGTCATCGAAGGCATCCTCCACCGCCGGCCTGATATAACGGCTCACCAGCGTGATCAAAACTTCGGGCTCGAAGGGCTTGACCATGTAATCCACCGCGCCATCGTGCATCGCTTCCACCGCCTTGGGAATGGAGCCATGCGCGGTCATCAGCACCACGGGCATGTCCGGCCAGCGCGCCTTGATCTTTTTGAGCAAGGCATGCCCATCGATGGGCTGCATCTGCACATCGCTGATCACCATGCCCGGCTGTTCACCATCCAAAGTATCCAGGGCCGCCTGCCCGTCCGCCGCCGCAATGGCGCGATAGCCTGCCAGCTCCAGCGTGTCGCACAGCGCTTCGCGCAGCGCCGCGTCATCCTCGACGACCAATACCGTAGCCCTGCTCATGGAACAACCTCTGTTTGTTGTGATGCGGCGGCGACCGGCAGGCGCAACGTAAACGTGCAGCCATCGCCGGGCGGTGAATCCACCCAGACCGCACCGCGATGTCCTTGCACCACAGCCTGAACCACCGCCAGACCCAGCCCCGTTCCCGCCGGGCGGGTGGTGAAAAACGGTTCGAAAATACGCTCCTTGATTTCGGCGGGAATGCCGGGGCCGTTGTCGCTCAGTTGCAGATATAACGCGCCCTCGCCATCATCCACGGCCAGCAATCGCAGCACCGCGGACATGCCGCACGCCTGGATGGCGTTGGTGGCAAGATTGAGCAATGCGCCAAGCAAGGCATCGCGATTGCCGCGCAGCATCAAACCAGCGACATCGGCAATCACTTCCATGCGGCCGGCGCAAGCCTGCAACTGCGGCTCCAGCGCGCGCTGAAATGCGTCGAGCAAATCCGTCACCGCGATATCCTCATCGCCCACCCCGCCACCGCGCACGAACATCAGCATGTCATTGACCATCTTCTCGATGTGCCGCAAGCTGAAAAGAATCTTTTCCGCAAAGCGCGATTGGTCGTCCGCCTTCAGGCCGGTGCGCGACAAATGGGAGGCATACAGCACGGCGGATGACAGCGGCGTGCGGATCTGGTGGGCGAGAGAGGCCGCCATCTCCCCCATCGCCGACAGGCGCTGGTGGCGGCTGAGTTTTTCCTGAAGCGCGCGCGTTTCGCTAAGATCGGTCACCAGCAGGATCTGGCCGGGCTCTTCGGCGAGTGAGCTGGTGGAGATGCCGACCCGCCGGCCATCGCGCAACGAAACCTCATGGCCATCGTCAGAACGTGGCGCGAACGCCCGCGCGATGACATCGCGCCAGAGCATGCCCTGCAAGGGTGTGCCCAGCAGATCGAGCGCGGCGGGGTTGCAAAGTTGCACGTATCCCGCGCCATCGAGCACCACCACACCTCCCGGCAACGCATCCAGCAACGTCTGAAGACGATTCGCCAGACGCTCCTTCTCGGCGGCGGTATTGATCTGCTCGCTGCGCGCGGCGGCAAGCTCCGCGCCAAGCCGGGCGACGCGGTTCTCCAGATCCTGATAGGAAACAGCGAGCTGCTGCGAGATTTGATTGAAAACGTCGAATGCAGCCGAAAGATGCTGGGGAAGATCCCGGGAAAACTCCGGGGTGCGCTGCACGCTAGGCTGTGACATGCCGAATTTTGCTCCCGCCTTTGCTTGGATATCAGGGCTGGAGCAAGAATTGGGCCTATTGGAATAACTGGCTGATAATCAGAATATTAAGGCCATCGACAAGGTGCTATTGTCAAAATCACGTCACGTCATCGCCGCGATGCAGGCCGTATTTGCGCAACTTCTCGACCAGTGTCGTGCGGCGCAGTCTCAGCCGCTCGGCGGCATGGGCCACCACGCCGCCCGCCTCGTCGAGCGCCTGGCGGATCAAGTCATACTCCAGGTTATGCAGATGCTCCTTCAGATCCAGCCCTTCGCGCGGCAGACGCGGCGTCTCGAAACCACCCATGCGCGGGAACACCTCTTCCGGTGTCACAGTATCGGGCGGCAAGATGGGCGCCGCCACTATCACCCCCGCCGCCGCGCGGAACTTCTCGGGCAAATCATGCACATCGACCACACCAAACGGATGCATGATCACCAGGCGCTCGATAAAGTTGGCCAGCTCGCGCACATTGCCCGGCCAGCGATACTGGCACAAGGCCATCACCGACGCCGGCGTCAGCCGCACCGAACCACGGCCTTCGTGTTCCAGGCGCGTAATCAGTTCATTCACGAGCAGTGGGATATCTTCTATCCGGTCGCGCAGCGGAGGCATTTCGATGGGAAACACATTCAGGCGGTAGTACAGATCTTCGCGAAACTTGCTTTCCCTGATCGCATCTTCCAGATTACGGTGCGTGGCCGCGACAATCCGCACATTGGCAGCGATGGTCTTGTTGCTGCCGACACGCTCAAAGGTGCGCTCCTGCAACACGCGCAACAGCTTGACCTGCATGTGCAGGCTCATGTCGCCGATCTCGTCGAGGAACAGTGTACCCCCTTCGGCCAGTTCAAAACGCCCTTGCCGGGCGCTGATGGCGCCGGTAAAAGCCCCCTTCTCGTGACCGAACAGTTCGCTTTCCAGCAAATCGGCGGGGATCGCCCCGCAATTGATGGGCACAAAGGGTTTGGTGCGGCGCGACGAGTGATAATGCAGATTGCGGGCCACCACTTCCTTGCCGGTGCCCGACTCCCCCAGAATCAGCACCGTGGCCTCGGAATTGGCCACCTGCTCGATCATCTTGCGCACCTGACGGATGGCCGGGCTGTTGCCTACCATGCTGCGGAACAGCTCCGGGGAACGCTCCGACGGCTTCTGCCGCGGCCCTTCGCGCATTGTCTGCGCCTGTTGGAGGAAAGCCGTGAGTTGACGGTATTTCAGCGGCATATCGAGATAGCCCAACACACCGGCACGCACTTCATCGGGATAAGTCGCTTCTTCGCGCCCCTCATTCAACAACAGGACGGGAAGGCTGGCATCCCATGCTTTGATAGCACGGATCACGCTCAACAGCGCATCGTCCGAACCACAATCACCGAGCAGCACGGTCAGAATGGAATCGGCGGCAGGCAGTGCCTTATTCCATGTTTCAGCGCTTTCCAGGTACACCGGCCCATGATCGATAAAATCAAGGACAGCTTTAAGACTCAGACGCTTTTGCTCATCGGCATCGATAACCAGCACACCGGATGCTGACATTTGAACACCCCCACAACAGGTATAACTTGCTTAGTTTTATAAGTTAAACACTGCCGAAGGAAGAAGTCAAAATTTTGTCGCTTGGATAAAAAGCGGAGAGTGAATGCAAACAACTTTCAGGACAGCGGCCCCTGCTCCCGTACTTCCGCCCCCGGCGCGCGGCGGGCATGGGCGATGCGCCGGCGATGATGCCTGAAAATGAACTTCTCCAGTGATTCCTGCACCAAAGCGCTCACGCCTTCGAACATCATCTCAACCCGATAAGCGCCCTCCAGGGCGTTGACCTGACGAACCCTTCCATGCAAGGTGATGGCGCGCGGATATTTCCGGCTGAGAAAAAGCTCGACATTCACAAGACCGCCGGCGCCCGGCGCGTCTGAAGCATCCCATTCAATGCTGTTCGGACCCAGCCTGACGGGCACTGGCGCGGGCAGGACGAGATGCTGCGATAGCAGTTGCCCCACCAGATCGAGCACCAGATTGAGCTTGAAATCCAGCCGTTGCAGCTCTTGTGCAACGGCGTCGTGTTCGTTGGAACTTTCCGCGGGATGCTCGTCGAGAGCCGCGATAATGCGCAATGCTTCCTCGTTGGCCTCATGCAGCCGCGCCTGCTGCGCTTCGGTCAGGGCGACCGTGACAACGCTCCAGCGCAAGGGGATTACGTCTTCATAGATCAAACCGGTGGTCATGGGCGGTAAAATCGTCCTGTAATAAAGCTGAAGTCAACCGGAGCGAGGGCTAACCTCTTGCAAAACATAAACGATAAACGGCCCGGTGACAACCGACGTCAGGTCTCCACACCGCTTTCATAAACATGCACGGCATGATGCGCCTGATGAAGCTGGCGCATGGCATCGGCAGCTTCCCGCCTTCCTGCTTCGCACGCGGCGATAATCTGCTTGTCCATTTCCAGTATTTCGGCGACGCCGGCGCCAACCCATTTGGCGAGATGGGCGGGAACAGGCACGGCGAAAAAAGCCTCCAGCTTGCGGCGGCGGCTTTCTTCCAGGGAAGCCAGCGTATGCCAATCCTTGGCGAGCGCCATTCGCAGCATGCCATGGCTCAGCTCCAGGACAGCCTGGAGCTGTTCGACATGTGGATGCACAACATCCAAAGAATCCGCTTCCACGGCCACGGCCCTGATAGCTACCGGACTGCCGATGCCGCGGACGGGCGGTTTTCCGGCGCAGAATCACTCACCAGGTCTGGAATCGCATCCCATGCTTCCTTGACCTTGTGCAACAGCGCGGAAACTTCGCCGAGCATTTCCGGGTCGTTTTTCAGATTGGCTTCGAACAGCCGACGTTCCATGTAGTCATAAAGATCGTCAAGATGCTGCGCAATCCCGCCACCCGCTGTCTTGTCCAGACTCATCCTCAAGCCGTTGATGATGGATATGGCCCAGCTGATGTGATTGCCCTTCTGCGGGACATCGCCACGCAGCATGTATCCCTTGGCGAGGGCGATTTTATCGATAGCGCCATCCAGCAGCATCTGGATCAAACGATGAGGGCCGGCATAGGCCACGCCGGTTTGCGCTCCCACTTGGCTGTATTGCTGCAATGCAGCATGAGGCTTTGAATAATTCACTCATATCCCCTTTATGGAGTTGAAACCACTTTGAAATAAACTGCCTATTGCGCCGGCGACAGTGCGGACAATTGCCGCGTCAGAAATTCACTGGTGCTGCGCAACTGCCCCAGCATGGTGTCCAGCGCAGTGAACTGCGCTCGATAACGCTTTTCAATTTCATCCAGGCGCCGGTTCAATACATCGCGCCGGTCATCAAGCGATCTGATACTGCTGTTGATACCCTCGGTGCGGCTGGACAGGAGCCCGGAACTTCCTAGAAAGTTATCGGCCAGCTTCTCCAATTGATAAGCATATCCTTGAGAATAATTCACCGTGCCACGGCCACCCAAGGTGGCGCCAGTGATTTCCAGTTTCAGACCTTCCGCGGCATTACCAGCGGCACCTGTCAGATAGCGTCCCGAACCGATGGCCGCGACACCATTGATCGTGCCGATCACGTCGAGGCCAGCCGAACCAGTGCCAACGCTGAAACCCAAGGTCGTTCCGGTGTTGGTATCGACCGCGGTGACTTCGACCGTAGAGGCGGAACCATATCGGCTGGAGGTGATTTTCAAACTGTTGGAAGCGCCGTCAAACGTGACGGCCGCGCTTATACCCGCTGCTTTCAGGGCGGAATCACCGTTGATTCTCGACTGGAGTTCGGCGGTCAAAGCGCCCGCCGTCGTATAACTGCCCTGCGCCAATGTGATGGCGCCGGACTGTACTCCGTCCATCTTGATGCTGAATGTATCGTTGCTGGCATCCACGACAAAAGGCGCGGCAAAAGTCCCGGCGGTATTGGCGAGCGCGGCGGTACCCGCGCCGCTCAGATAACCTTGCGCCGCGGCCTGGGTAATGGATACCGCATAAGCGCCAGGCTTTGTCGTGGCGGTCGCGCCAACGTAATTGACAAGACTATCGGTAGCTTTGCCTTGCGCGGCGAACAATGAGGAAATATCGTCGAAATTGGTATTCATGGCGTTTTTCAGTTTGCTTGCGTCTAGCGCCAAAGAGCCATCCTGCTGGAAAGACACGCCAATCTGCGACAGCGAGGTGTAGGCTCCACCCGTGAGTGTGCCTGACATGGTACGGCGTATTTGCGACATCACCGACAGCATTGTCGCATCGCCCTGCAAAACCGCGCCCTGCCTGGTCGCGGGATCGTAAGCGGTAAGATCCTTGATCGTTTTGCGCAGGTCGTTATAAGCCTTGACGAACCCTTCCATCGAAGACTGAATGACCGATGTATCACGCGCCACGTTGAGCGTGGCCGGAGTATTCGCGGCACTTTGCTTTAGAAGATTGAGCGTTACGCCCTGAATGACATCGCTAACGGTATTACTCGATTTGCTGATGTTGTCTATGCCGTCCACTTTCAGCAGGGCATTTTGAGCGGCGACTGTTTCGGTGACATTTTTGCCGTTACCGGGCGTACCGGCGGGATCATACGCCAATCGCGACAAACCGGCGTTATCGGTATTACTGGCGTCGCTGGTATCGTTCACCGTGATCTTGATGCTGTTCGCCACGCCGCTATCCTTGGATGTGAACACCAGCCGGTTGCCGCTGCCGTCATTTAGAATACTGGCAGTCATGCCCGCATTGGCGGCATTGATGGCATCACGCACACCTGCCAGACTGCTGCGAGCACTGTCGATGGTGATGGTCTGCGCCGCCTTATCGCCGTTAGCGGTGAAAACACCCGCGCTGAACGTGCCAAACTGGATCGTCAACGTGCCGGTTCCCACGGTATCGGTGACATTGGAAAACGCCTGTGACGCGAGCTTATGGGCCTGCGCCAATTGCTTTACCTCGACCGAATAGCCGCCCGGTACCGCGCCTGAAGCGGAAGACGCCGTGAAAACACTGGCGTCCGAAGACGTGGCGCTGAAGACCTGGAATTTCGATGGGCTGCTCAAAGAACCCATGGCATCCTGGAACGAAGATAATGCGCTTTTGAAGGTGCCGTAGGCGCTGAGCCTGGCTTTGTAGAGGCTTTCCTGACGGTCCAATGCCAGCAAGGGCTGGCGCTCGACCGCCATCAACTGGGGCATCAATCCATTGACATCAAGCCCGGAACCGATGCCTGCCGAGGTAATGGCTACCATGATTTTCGCCTATGTTGATGAGCCGATACGATTGACGTTCCCTGATATTCATGCCTGCGCCTGAAGCAGCATACCGTTCGATTGCTCCATGCGTTTCGCCAATTGCAGCGCTTCCTCGGAGGGAATTTGCCGGATGACCTCCCTGGTTTCCTTGTCGATGACCTTGACTACGATCCGGCCACTGTCGTCATCGACGCTGAATTGCAGGTCGCGGCGATAACTCTGAATGTAGTCGTTCAGATAACTGACCGCTTTGGTAATGTCCTCGTTTCGCGCGTCATTTTTCACAGAACGATTGGCGGAAGCGCCAGCTTGTGAAACGGTTGCGTTCTGTTGCGGCACGCCTTCTGCGGTGGCGCTGACGGCGGAAACTCTGGGAGCATCCGTCGTTCTTGGAAAAGATGACGGCGTTGGGACTATTGCGGAAATGTTCGGGATCATGACATCCACCTCACATCTTCAACGAAGAAACCCGCCTGGGAGTCCCGTCCCGGGCGGTTCCGGCTTCAGATCAACGCAACAGCGACAGCACGTTGTTGGGCAGCGCGTTGGCCTGGGCCAGCATCGCGGTGCCAGCCTGCTGCAGGATCTGGGCGCGCGTCATGCTGGCGGTCTCCATGGCGAAGTCCGCATCCATGATACGGCCGCGAGAGGCCGCCTGGTTTTCCGAAGCCACGCGCAGGTTGCTGATCACCGAATCGAAGCGGTTCTGGGCCGCGCCGAAGGTGGAGCGGGCGGTGGTGATTTCGCCAATCGCGGTATCCAGGTTGTCGATGGCGGCCTGGGCGGTGGCCTGGGAGGTGGAGATATTTGCAGCGACTGCCGCAGTCACACCAGCGCCAGAGGTCATATTCGTCGTTGCCACGCTGATCTGGTCGGTGGCGACATTGTTCGCGCCCACCTGGAAAGTCAGCGTCGCGGCGGTGCTCAGCAGATCGGTGCCGTTGAACTTGGTGCCGGTCAGGACTCGGGTCACTTCCGCGCTCAACTGGGAATATTCAGCCTGGAGATTGGCGCGGTCGCCAGCCGAATTCGAGGCGTTGGCCGACTGCACCGCCAGCTCGCGCATGCGTTGCAGGGAGTCGCCGACCTTGCCGAGCGCGCCTTCCGCGGTCTGCGCCAGAGAAATGGCGTCATTGGCGTTGCGAATGGCGACGTTCATGCCTTTGACCTGCGAATTCATGCGCTCGGCGATGGCAAGACCGGCGGCGTCGTCCCTGGCGCTGTTGACGCGCAGACCTGAAGACAGGCGTTGCAGCGAGGTCGCCAACTCGCCTTGCGTGGTGGACAGGTTACGTTGGGCGTTCAGAGAGGCAACATTGGTGTTGATGGTAAGAGCCATGACTTTTTCTCCTCGAAAACCTTGGGCTGCATCTATCGTTAAGCGCGCCCGAGGCCGGGTTGATGTTTAGCGGATATATTTCTCAAGTAGAAATATTCACCGCTTCCGTCTAGGTTATCGGCGCTTCGGGAGGGAAACTTTAGGGAAAGGTAAAAAGATTTTTTCGGGGCAGGCAGAAAGGATTGAGGGGCAGGGAGAGCCCGCGCACTATCCTCGCGGTGCGTGGGACACACCCTACGAAACACTGGATAATCATCCCGCCTTGAAAATGCGGGGAAAAGCATCGGTATTACGGAATCAACGCAGGAAATTGAACAGCGACAAACCCTGAATCTTGGCGAAAGATTGCTGTGCGGCCTGCAATCCAGTCAACTGCAGGTTCAGGCGGCTGACCGCTTCGGCGTAATCGAGATCCTGGAGAGAAGACAGCGTTTCCTGCACTTGCAGATTGAATCCGTCGTTGATATTTTTCTGGGCATCGATGGCGTTGATTCTCGCGCCTAGCGTGGCGCGCACGTTCAGGACGTTGTCCAGGCCGTTGTCGAGATCGCCGATCACCCGGCTCATGGCATTGTTGAAATGCGCTTGCGATGCCGGATTCGTAACGGGGGTTTCCAGCGCGTCGATAAAATTCTGCACGGTGGTGAAGATATCCTGGTTGGCGCTGGGCGTCACGGTGAAAGTGTCGCCGTTGGCCGGTGTGCCGCCGATCTGCACCTTGGCGCCGCCAAATGCGATACTGTTGCCGCTGGCATAGGTTCCGCTGGCCACGATACCGCTGGCCGCGCCCGTTACGGAATAGGTGATGGGCGCGGTGGGCAAGGTCTGGGTAAAGGCTATCGTATAGTTGTCCGGCACGAAGGCGCCCGTGACGGTACCGGGATCGATCACGCCGCTGCCAGTGTTGACCGGATTTTCCCGGGTGGAAAAAACGCCGTTGCCATTGCGAATGGCGCGGAACACTTCCGTGCCCGAATCGCTCACCGCCACTTGCCGCGCCGGACCAATCTGCAAGTAGCGCTGCCCTTCGTCACCGTTATAATCAAATCCTCCCGCCGCATTGCGATCAAAGGGCTGCGTCAGTCCTTGATACCCTGAGAACAGATACTCGCCATTCGCATCCCTGCTATTGGCCATGGCCAACAGCTCGTCGAGCCGCAAACGTATCTCGGAGGCCAACATGCCGCGCGTGGCATTGTTCTGAGTGCCGTTATTGGCTTGCAGGGCGAGTTCCTTGATTCGTTGCAGAACATCGCCCGCTCCGGTCAATGTCTGCTCCTCCATGGAAAGCCTCGCCCGCGCGGCATCGGCGTTCGACTGGTACCGGCCCGTGACTTCCTTCTCTTTCATCAGTCCCAGAACTTGCGCCGAAGCCGAGGGATCATCCGCCGGGGCGAGGATACGCCGGCCGGTGGACACCTGGAGCTGCGTCTTGCCGAGCAGCGCCTGTTGTTCAAGCATGGCGTTCACGCCCTGTTGCTGCAATTGCTGGGTGGAGACTCTCATGAATTATCTCCTGATGGCGCCGATGAGCGCCTGAAAAAGACCATCGCTGATCGATATGACCTGCGCCGAGGCTTGATAGGCTTGCTGCAAGCGCAGCATGTCGGCGGCCTCTTCGTCGAGATTGACCCCCGATACGGCGTCGCGCGCCTGTATGGACTGCTCCTGCAAGGCCTTTTGGGCGTTACGCGTTATATCGGCCTGGTTGGTCCGCGTGCCTATCTCGGCCACCAACTGGTTATATGCGTCCTGATAGGTGGCCGAGCCGCCGTCCAGAGTGTACTTGGCCTGTAATTGCCCCAACAGCAACCCGTTGCGGTTATCGCTCGCGCCATTGGTGTTGGTGCCGATGGTGAAGATGTCGCCGGCCGCGGCAACACCGGAAATATTGACTGTCCAGCCATTGAAGCTGATCGCTTGGCCGCTGATATAAGGCACATTGGTCGCCAATGTGCCGTTTGTGGCGTCGATCACATCGAATTGCCCTGAAGATGTGAACTGGATGGTGACATTGTTTTGCAAGCTGGGATCAAGGGTATTCACCACGCCGGAGCTGATCCTGGCGGAACCGATGTTGGCCAACGCCGCGGCGCTGCGTATTGGCGCGGCGACCGCGATATTCTTGACATCGTTGATGGCGACGCCGATGGTTTGCGCCCCCTGGGACGTCGGCTTGATCAGATAGCTGTCATTGACCGCCGCGCCCGCCGTGATGGTCAGTGCGAATCCGTCCACCGCCGCGCTCGTGTAGGGATAGGCGCCACCCGTGTTGATGGTGGTGACTTGATTATCCGAAAGCCGAAGCAGGGAATATACATTACCGCCATCATAGGTCAGGCGATAATCGCTGGCGGTCAAGGCGTTGGGGTCGGCCAATGCGGCCGTTACCGCGCCGCTGCCGGTATTCAACAACCTGGGCTGAACCTGCATGGCGGGCACGGAGAAAAAATCTCCTCCCAGGGCGCCGTTCAGATCTTGTCCCAGCCTGTGCTGATCGTTGAAATTGTCAGCGACACCGACGGCAATGCGGCCCAGCACATTTTGGGCGTTATCGAGCACCTGATTGCGAAACTCCATCGCACCGCCCAATTTTCCACCGCTGATCTGGCTGGAGATATTGATGATATCGGTACCGGCCTGATAGCCGACTTCAACCCGTGTGGCATCGAACTGATTGGTGATCGGGCTTAAACCCTGGCTCCGCACGCCAACCACCAGAGACTGGCCATTGCCGATGAAAACATTCACCGATCCGTCGTCCTGGGCGACCGTGGTAACGGCGACCTGTTCGGACAACTTCACCAGCAAGGCATCGCGCTTGTCGAGCAGATCATTGGGCAACTGTCCCGACTGCCGCCCGGGAGCGAGCACGATATCCTTGTTGACATCTGCGATCGACTGGGCAAGCCCGTTGATTTCGGTGATGCGGCTCCTGATATCGGCGTTCACTCCCTGGCGAAGATCGGTAAGACGCTGATCCAGGTAGCGAAAACGTCCGGTAAGCGTACCGGCTTCGGCAAGCAGCACCTGCCGCGCGGCGAGCGAGGTTGGATCGGTAGCGACACCCTGCACGGCGCTGAAAAAACTTTGCAGGCTCGGTGTCAGTCCCGCCTGCGGATCGGCCAGCATATTGTCGACCCGGCTGGCGAGGTTATAAAAATTCTCCGACTGGTTGTACATGCCGGTGCTGGTGCGCACCTGCGTCGTCAGAAAATCGTCGTAAAGACGCTTCACGGTCGATTGTGTCACACCTGTTCCGATATAACCGCCGCCGGAATAGAGCGGCGTACGGGTCACCAGCTCGGTGCGCTGGCGGCTATAACCCTCGGTGTTGACGTTGGCGATGTTTTGCCCCGCGGTCGCCAGGGAGCGCTGCGCCGCCAACAAACCGGAGACTCCTACACCAAGAGCATCGCCGATCGCCATGATATTACCTCGTCAACAAAGAGACTTCCGTCACATTTCAGGATAGCGGCCCGGCACTCAACAACTTGAACGCACCGGCAAACGCATCGCCATGTAAAATCGAGCCAACCTTGCGCGCATAAGCAGGGTCTGTAGCGTAACCCGCCGCTTGTAAAGCCTGGACGAAGGCATCGGGGTCGCGCGCCACGGCCAACGCCTGGCTGTAACGCGGATTCCCGCGGATAAAGCTCGCATAATCTTCAAAACTGGCTGCAAACGAGTCATATGCCCGGAACGCCTCGCTACGCTTGACGGCCTTGCCTTCGGCGTATTCGAGCGTCGGCATCGTCAGGCGCTCGCCCTGCCAGCCGGAATCCGCCTTGATACCGAACAGGTTGTGGCTGCTGCGCCCATCCGGGTGGCGCATGATGGCCCGCCCCCAACCTGTTTCCAGCGCCGCCTGAGCGAGCAGCGCCGCTGGGGCAACGCCCAGATCCTTGCCGGCCTGCTGCGCGTGAGGCCAGAGCGATTTTACGAACTCCTCTGGCGATGTGAACGAAACAGCACCGGAAACCGGGGAAGAGGATTGTCTCACCAGCGGCAAGCCGGCATTCGTTGCGGCATCCTGTTTTGAACTATCGGCCAATTTTCCGCCAAGCTGGCGCACCAGCATGTCGGACAAACCCAGACCACGTCCCTGACTCAGCGTCATCGACAACTGCTGATCGAACATCTCTTGGTAGAAACTGGTTTGTTCGCTGTCCATGATGCCCTCGCCGAGGCTGGCGTCGCGCATGCTTTTCAGCATCATCTGCAAAAACAGCCCCTCGAATTGCCGCGCCACAGCCCGCAAGGTTTCGGGCGAATTGGCATTGCCGCGGGCCTGGGCGCGCAATGCCGCCAGCCCCTGGAAATCGGTATAAGTATCGACCGGAGATAGTGCTGATTTCATGATTAAATCACGATCAATTCCGCGCGCAATGCGCCCGATTCCTTCAAGGCCTGAAGAATAGCCACAAGATCACCCGGTGCGGCGCCCACCTGATTGACGGCGCGGACGATCTCGCCCAGCGACACACCAGGATCAAACAGGAACATGCGATTTTTCTCTTCCTCGACCTTGATTTGCGAATCAGGCACAACCACCGTTTCGCCTCTGGAAAACGGCCCCGGCTGACTGATGCGCGGCTTCTCGGCAATGGTCACGGTGAGATTACCGTGCGATACGGCAGCCGGCGTCACACGCACATGGCTGCCGATGACGACCGTGCCGGTGCGGGAATTGATGATCACCCGGGCGGCGGCCTCGCCGGGATCCACAGTCAGATTTTCCAGCTCGGAGACGAAGGCCACGCGCTGCGCCATATCCTGCGGCGCGCGCACCTTGATGGATGCCGCATCCAGGGGTTCGGCAGTCTGCGCACCGATCGCGGTGTTGATGCTGTCGGCCAGACGTTTTGCAGTGGTGAAATCGGATTTGTGCAGATTAAAAACCAGTGCGTCACTTTCGCCAAGCGAGGTAGGCGCGGGACGCTCCACTGTCGCGCCGCCGGGAATGCGTCCCGCGCTCGGAACGTTGACGGTGATCTTCGAGCCATCGGCGCCCGACACGCCCAATCCACCGACCACCAGATTGCCCTGAGCGACGGCATAGACCTGGCCATCCGCTCCCTTCAATGGTGTCATCAACAGACTGCCGCCACGCAGGCTTTTGGCATTGCCCAGTGAGGAGACGGTAACGTCGATGGTCTGCCCGGGCTTGGCGAAAGCCGGCAATTCGGCATGAATGGAAACCGCCGCCACGTTCTTGAGCTGAGGATTCACCGTGGGTGGCAATGTGATGCCGAACTGTGCCAGCATGCTCCTCATGCTCTGCACCGTGAATGGCGCCTGCGTGGTTTGATCGCCGGTGCCATCCAACCCCATCACCAGCCCATAACCCACCAATTGGTTGCCGCGCACGCCATCGACCGTGGCGATATCCTTGATACGTTCAGCTTTCACGGAGGCAGAGGAAAGAGCAAAGAGAAAAGAAAACAGAGAAAGACCGCATCGATAAACAAAATCCCCTCTCGATGCGCGCCCGTTCTTCAATTGCGTTACCATAATCATTTTCTACCTTTTCTTCCTCTGCCTCAAAACGGCCACCACGGACTATTGAAGAAACGCGCCAGCCAGCCCGAGGTATTGGCATCGGCGATGGCGCCCTCGCCCGCATAGGTGATCTTGGCGTTCGCCACCAGCGTCGACTGCACCGTGTTGTCACGCTGCACATCGACAGGACGCACGATGCCGGAAAATCTCACGTATTCATTGCCCTGATTGATGGACAGCAGTTTCTCGCCGCGCACCACCAGATTGCCGTTGGGCAGAACTTCCGCCACGGTCACCGTGATACGGCCATTGAGACTGTTGCTTTGATTGCTGTCGCCTTCGCCTGAGAACGTTTGATTGCCGTTCAACGAGGCGCCGAGGGTGTTATTGATATTGCTGGCAAGAGGAATGATGCCGGGCGCTCCGAACTGAATTGTCGAACCCAGGATTGTCGGGGCTTCGATCTCCACGCCGGTCTTTTTCTTGGAATTGGTGCCCGCCTTCTTGCTGGCATCGGTCTTTTCAACCAGCACCACGGTCAGCGTGTCACCGACCCGGCGCGCCTTGACATCCTCGAACAGGGACATTCCCGTATTCGCCTGATAAATGGCGCCGTTGCTCTTCTTGACGGACTCGGGCGCCATGGGACGCACCGGCGCATAGGCGGGATCGCTCTTGGGCGGCGGCGTGGCGCACGCGGTTAAAATGAATGCCCCGAACAAGGGGAGTAGGCTTTTTTTGATTTGCCTCATTGAAAAACCTCCAATTAGCACATCGAAAAACAAGCAACTTCCTTGCCAAGCATTTTTACCCTAAATTATTCGTTACAAACCTCAGCATCTGATCCGCCGCGGCGATGGCCTTGGAATCCATTTCATAGGCGCGCTGGGTTTCGATCATGTTGACCAGCTCTTCCACCACATTGACATTGGAGCTTTCCACATAGCCCTGCGTCACCATGCCAAGTCCGGTGGCGCCTGGCGTACCGGTTTGCGGCGAGCCGCTGGCGGCGGATTCACGGAAGGCGTTCTGGCCAATCGGTTGCAAGCCCGCGGGGTTGATGAAATCGGCAAGCTGTATCGAACCCACCTGCGTCGGCGCGGAAGCACCCGGCAACAGAACCGCGACGGTACCATCGGAACCGATGGTAATGCTTTGCGCATTTTCGGGAATACTGATGGCAGGCTGCAAAACATAGCCGCTGGCGGTAACCATTTGCCCCTGGGCATTGACCTGGAAGGAACCAGCGCGGCTATAGCCCAAGGTGCCATCCGGTAATAGGATCTGAAAGAAACCACGCCCCTGGATGGCCATATCCAACGGGTTGCTGGTCAGGGTAATGTTGCCCTGGGTAAAGAGCTTCTCCGTCGCCACGGTACGCACACCCGTGCCAAGGCTTAGTCCTGACGGCAGAGTGGTATCCTGCGATGTCTGCGCGCCTACCTGGCGGATGTTCTGATAGAGCAGATCCTCGAAAACCGCGCGGCCACGCTTGAAGCCGGTGGTGTTGACGTTGGCAAGGTTGTTGGAAATCACCGTCATGCGCGTCTGCTGCGCGTCCAGGCCGGTTTTGGCTACCCAAAGTGCGGGGTTCATGATCGTATCCTCTTTACGTTATCAGATTCTCATCATCTGCGCCGATGCGGCGTCGTTTTCCTGCGCAACGCGCATCATCTTGATTTGCGATTCGAACTCGCGGCCAAGCTCGATCATTCTGATCATCGCCTCCACGGCATTGACGTTGCTCGATTCGAGCACACCGCTGGCCAGGCGCACCGCGGCATCCGGCGTGGCGGCCTTCCCGCCCTTGACGCGCATCAGGCCATCGACGCCTTTTTCCATCTGCGCCAGCGGCGGATTGACAAGCTTGATCCTGTCCACCACGGCAAGCGCGTTGACGGGCTGGCCTACCGGCTGAATCGAAATCGTGCCGTCGGCGCCTATCTCCAGATTTTCGAAAGGCGGGATGGAAACCGGCCCGCCATTGCCCAACACCGGCCGTCCCGCGCCGGTTTCCAATTGGCCGTTGACGGTGACACGCAAGTCCCCAGCCCGTGTATAGGCTTCGCTGCCATCGGCGGCCTGCACGGCAATCCAACCCTCGCCGTTGACCGCCACGTCCAGACTGCGGCCAGTCGTTATGGACGACCCGCTCAAGAGATCCGTTCCAGGGCGCTCCGTCACGGCATAAACGCGGCTCGGATAACCGGGACCATACACCGGCAGACTGCGAAAAGACTCGAGGTCGGCGCGGAATCCGGTGGTATTGATGTTCGCCAGGTTGTTGGTATTCACCTGCTGCGCCAGCATCGCCTGTTTCGCGCCGGACATCGCCACATAGAGCATGCGATCCATGATTCAGTCCTTCATTCCGTAACTTGCCACTCGTTATCTGATATTGATGATGGTCTGGGTGATCGTATCCGCCGTGGTGATCACCTGCGCGTTGGCCTGGAAGTTGCGCTGGGCAACGATCATGTTGACCAATTGCTCGGTGAGATCGACGTTCGACCCTTCCAGCGCACCGGACTGCACCAACCCCAGACTCGCGGTACCGGGAGCACCAACCAGTGCGGCGCCCGAGTCATAGGTTTCGGCCCAAGCGGTGTCACCCAACTGGCGCAATCCTTGGGGATTGCTGAAATTGGCCAACGCAATCTGCCCTAATGCACGCGTTTGACCATTGGTATAACGCGCTTCCACCACACCCGTATCATTGATATCGATACCGCTGAGGCGACCGGTGGCATAGCCATCCTGGGTAAGCGCATTGACACCGAACGGGCTGCCATATTGGGTTGTATTCGAGTAATTCACCGAAAAGGACATGCTCACCGCGCCGGTCAGCGGATTGACGGGAGCATAATCAATCGTCAATGAGCCACCCAGAGAGGGCGTAACCGATGCGATGTTGCCGGTGCTGGAGAACATCATCGTGGCTGGTTGTCCAGACGCGTTGCCATTTGGCGCCACCTCGATGGGCGCGCCCGCACCATTGGTCAACCACAAATGGCTCTCCCATTCATTGGGATTAGTAGTCTTGCGGTAGTACATCGTACCGAGCACCGCATTACCCAGTGAATCATAGAGCGTGACGGAGGTGGAATTGTTGTAAGTGGTAGGATCAGTCCGGTCGAACACCGGCAAGCCGGGATAGGGCGCAAACTGTTTGGCATTGGCGTCGAGATTGGCGGTCACCTCCACCGCAGTGGTCGGATTGGGAGCGATATCCGCCGTATTCAATCTCAAATCACCACGCGAACCGGTGATGTTGCCATTTGCATCCGCCTGGAATACCGTCAGTCTTTGATTCTGGCTATTGACGATATAACCATCCCTGTCAGGTTGGAATGCACCGGCACGGGTATATACCGGCACACCGTTGTCGCTCAACACAAAGAAACCCTGGCCGTTGATGGCAAGATCGAGATTATTGTTGGTAAAGCCGACATTGCCCTGACTGAACTGTTGCGATACGGCGGCGACACGCACACCGCTGCCAATGGCATTCTGGCTGATGCCGAGATTGGTCGTCGCATAGATATCGGCGAATTCAGCGCGCGAGTTCTTGAAGCCTGTCGTCCCCGCGTTGGCGACATTGTTTCCGATCACCTGCAACTCCGCGGCAGAGGCGTTGATCCCGCTCAAAGCGATACGAAATGGCATTACGATTCTCCTCTAACTGTAAAAACGATCACATGATGCGGCGGATGTTGGACATATCCACTGCTCCGATGCCAGCAACGTTCACCGTCGGCGTCTGTCCACCACGCCCGAGCGTCACACTCTCCACCGTCGAGGCCACCAGCGTATCCACCGCCACCGCCTTGTCAGAGATCATTGCGCCGGCAGCCAGCTTGTAATTTCCGGCCGGTGCCATATCGCCGGCATCCGTCTTACCATCCCATTTGAAATCGACCAAGCCGCCCGCCTGCTGCCCCATATCCATACGCCGGACAAGCTGTCCGGACGGGCTGTAAACGGCCACTGTCAATTTCGATGTAGTGGACGGCAAATCAATCGCGCCGCTCACACCGCCCCCCGGCGCCAGCACAGCGACATCTCCAGGCGCCAGCACCGTACGCCCAACCAACGCCGAGGCCTGGAGAGCCTGATTGGATTGCATGGCAGTGGCGAATTGCGAAAAAGAAGTCTGCAATTCCTGGATGCCTGTAACAGTACTAAATTGCGCCATCTGCGCCATAAACTCCCCATTCTGCATGGGCTTCATCGGATCCTGGTTTTTCAGTTGCGCCACCATCAGCTTCAGGAACTCATCCTGGCCGAGGCGGTCCTTGCTCGCCGCCTGCGATGGCTTCTGCATCAGGCCCAATTTTTCCAGGGCATTGGTGTCAATATTCGTGCTCATATATCCTTCTCCGGCAACATTAAAGTGCCCATAAAAATTTAGGAATCTCTGAATAACTCCATCCTGTAATTCTCAGAGCACATCCATGTTCCGATGTTCTTTTACTGGCCCAATCTCAAGGTGGCAAGCAAGAGCTGCTTGGAGGTGTTCAGCACCTCGACATTATTTTGATAGGAGCGCGAGGCGGAAATCATGTTCGCCATCTGCTCCACCATGTTCACATTCGGCATGTAGATGTAGCCCTGGGCATCCGCCAGTGGATGACCGGGCTCGTAGCGCATTTGCACCGGCGCATTGTTTTCAACCACACCGAGCACCCGCACATTCGCCGCTGACTCATCGCCGAAGCCATCCATCACCGCCGAAAACACCGGCTCACGCGCCCGGTATACACCCTTGTCATTCCCGCTCACGCTCTCGGCATTGGCAAGATTGCTGGCGGTGATATTGAGACGCAATGATTGCGCGCTCATTCCCGAGCCGGCAATCTCGAATATTCTGAAGGATGACATGGATTAATCTCCTCGAATGGCCGTCATCAAACCCCTGATGCGTCCGTTGAGAAACGTGAGCGTGGCCTGATATTGCACCGCGTTGCGGGTAAACTCGGCCTGTTCCGTTTCGGCATCGACCGTATTGCCATCCAGCGAAGACTGGTGCGGTATACGGTACTTCACCGCCTCGGACATCGCATCTCCCCCCACCGCAAGATGCCTCGCATCGGTACGCCTCAGCGTCACGTCATGACTGCCGGCGCGGTCGGCAGCCTGCTTCAGTGCGCCTTTGAAATCGATGTCGCGGGCCTTGTAATTCGGCGTATCCGCATTCGCCATGTTGGCCGCGATGATTTCGGCGCGCCGCGCGCGCAACGTCAGCGCCTGCGGGAAGATGCCTAGTGCTTTGTCGATATTGATGGGCATTGCGGTAAACTCCATGAACTTTCCGCTTGATGGAATGCAGCGTCCGTGCCATGGCGGTCATCACTTTTAAAAACAATGAATTACACGCCACGGGAAATATCAGCGGCATCGCCTGCGGCAAGATGCTTCCGCTGTGCGGCAAACAGACGGGCAAGGAGGAATAATGAAGATTGTCTTAAAGAAGGATGACTCGTAGCATGCGTTGTGCGCACGAAAATGCCGTCTGGCTGACGTGCGAACAGCGCACGCTGCTGTTACCATATATGAAGTGGCGCAGCAATGCGCCCCTTGGGGAAAGCCTATTTCTCGATAAGCCGATAGACGATGCCGCCGTGGCAGCGCACCATTTCGAAGACGTCCGAATAGCCAGAGATGGATTCGGATGCCCCAAGAAACAGATAACCTCCGGGCTCCATCACTTTTGAAAAGTTGGCGATGATATTCCGTTTCACATCGCCAGAAAAATAGATCAACACATTTCGGCAAAAAATCACGTCGAATTTACCCATCCCATGGTAATCTTTTTTTATCAAATTCAACTCGGAAAAAGTGATTCTCTTGCGTATTTCATCCTTGGCCTCCCACTGCGCGCCTTTCTGCGTGAAGAAGCGTTTTCTACGCTCATCCGACAAACCACGCGCCAACGCCATCGAGTCATACAAACCCGCTTTGGCTTCCTTGATCATGGTGGGAGAAATATCGGTGGCGATAATTTGCACTCCCGCCGCCAGACCACCGGGTTTGCTCCCCAGATATTCCTGAACCATCATGCTTATGGAATACGGCTCCTGACCCGACGAACACGCCGCGGACCATATTCGCACCGGCCGCATTCTTTTTCCGGAAAGATCAGGCAAGATATGGTGTTTCAAGATATCGAACGGCGCATTGTCCCGGAACCACAATGTTTCATTGGTGGTCATCGCATCGACTACCCGCTCGCGCAAACCAGGCCGGGAATTTCTCTTCAATTGTTCAACAAGATCGCCGATCGACCGAATACCCGACTCCCCCATCAGACGGTTAAGCCGGCTGCTCACCAGATAGTGCTTGTTCTCTCCCAGGGCAATACCACAGACAGACTCAAGAAACTCACGAAAAGCGTGATATTCCTGTGCAGAAATAGAGTGATCCAAGAACGTATTTCCTTATAACTCAAATCCCTGAACCTGAAAACGGCGTCGCCGTTTTCAGGTTCAGGGATAATTTATCTGCTTCTATTCTCTTCCAGCGATTTCAGGCGATTGAGAACCGCCATTGCAAGATCGTCGGCGCTGAATTTGGCGATGAACTGACTCGCGCCGACCTTTTTCACCATGGCATCGTTGAATACACCGCTTAATGACGAATGGAGGATGACATATAAATTCTGCAACCTTGGGTCCTTGCGGATTTCGGAAGTGAGCGTATAGCCATCCATCTCGGGCATTTCGATATCGGAAATGACCATCCTCAAGCGCTCCAGGAGCGGATCATGCGCATCCGCCCATTGCTTCAATACAGCCAAGGCCTCGCGTCCATCCTCAGCCAGCGTATATGACACCTTGATCTGATCCAGCGTGCGCTTGATCTGACCGCGCGCCACGCTGGAATCATCGACGATCAGGACGTGCGGGGCGGCTTCCTCTTCCGAAGCCAGCCCAATGTCCGCCACTTCTTCGGAGACTTCGGCCGAACAATGAATAACCTCGGCAAACACCTTCTCGACATCCAGAATTTCGACGAGCTGGTCATCCAGTTTCGTAACCGCCGTCAAGTAACTGCCCGGCCCCGCGCCTTTGGGTGGTGGCAGTACGGATTCCCATTTCATGTTGACAATCCGGTCCATGCCGTTCACCAGCAATCCCTGCACAGAACGATTGTATTCGGTAACGATCACATAACCACCCGAAGTTTCCATCATCGGCGGTCTGCCTATCGCCATCGACAAATCGATCACCGGTATGGTCTTACCGCGAATCGTGGCGACACCGCATATCGCCGGATGCGCCTTGGGCAAATGCGCCAGCGGCGGACATTGAATCACTTCGCGTACCTTGAAGACATTGATACCAAAGCGTTGTATTCCACCCAGACGGAACAACAGCAATTCCAGGCGGTTCTGTCCGACCATCTGGGTTCGTCTGTCTATATCGTCCAATATGCTCGCCATGCCAACTCCCCGCGCTTAAGTTGAACCCAGCAGAAATATCGGCAGGGAGCGGCAAAGATTGAAGAACTTTCTTTCCGTCGCCAATGGCGAACCTGGTATATATTCTGCATAACGGCAGCCATGAAATACCGTATGACAGCCTGTCTTGCATGTTTGGCCTTCCTTGCGCCGCCGCTTGCCCGCGCCCAAGGTTATCAGCCGCTGGAGGGCATCCAGGAAACCGCCAAGAACTTTATCCAGCAGCAGCTCCCAAACCCTGGCGGGCGTCTGGAAATCGACGCTGGCGCGCTGGATACGCGGCTACGCTTGCCGGCTTGCGCGGAAACACTGGAGGCATTCTCGCCCCCCGGCGGCCGCCGAACGGGCAACACCAGTGTTGGCGTACGCTGCCACCAGCCAAAACCGTGGTCGATCTATGTGCCGGTCAATGTCAAAATTCACGCTACCGTGCTGACCGCCCGCCTCGCCCTGCGCCGAGGTGATGTCATAGGCGCCGAGGACTTTCAGCTGGTCGAACGGGATGTCGCGGCATTGCCGGAGGGTCATTTCAGCACCCCCGAACAGATTGTGGGCAGGATAGCAAAACGTCCGGTAACCGCCGGCAGCCCTTACACGCCAGCCATGCTCGAAGCACCACGCCTGGTGCGCAAGGGCGACCTGGTCACTCTTCTGGCGGAAATCGCCGGCGTGAATGTGCGCATGACCGGAAAAGCACTGGCGGACGGCGCCGCCGGGACATCGATCCAGGTGAGCAACCTGTCTTCACAGCGAGTTATCGAGGGAACGGTGATTGCGGAGGGGGTTGTTAAAGTGCGAATGTGATCATCAGGCTGCTTTAAAGTTTCCCGCGCTTCCTGCCGCTAACAAGTGCAATAACACTTATGCGGGTATAAAACATGCCTATTGAGCCCATTGGAAAATCAGCCATCCCTATCAATCAGGCCACGCCCGACATCCAGCCGGCCCGCCAGCAGACCCCGGCCCAGCAGGAAACCGGCAAATCCTCGGCGGTGGACACGGTGAGCCTGACGGATTCCGCCGAACGGCTACGCAAACTGGAGAAAATCCTGACCAATCTGCCCGTGGTCGACGTGCAGCGCGTCGAAGGTATACGCAAGGCTATTGATAACGACACCTACGCGATCGACCCCTTGCGTGTGGCGGATAAATTTCTGAGATTTGAAAGCACCTTGCAACACGGATTTATGAGTTAATTGTTAGACCATGATGGCGACACCCGAAGATCAAAAACAGCTTGGCAACCTGCTACGGCAGGAAAGCGATGCCGCCGCCGCTCTGCTTGCCGGCTTGCGGCAAGAACATGCCGCCCTCAGAACCAGCAACGCCGCCGCTATCGAACACATCGCCGCAGACAAACAGCGATGGGTGAACGAACTGGAAACGTTGGCAGGACAGCACGCGCAAATACTGCGTAACGCCGGCTATCCGCCCAGCCAAGCCGGTCTCGAACGCTACATCACCGAGCAAGACCCCCACGGCATTCATGGCCTCGATGCGCTCTGGCAGGCGCTGAAGACCGTGAGCATGGAATCCCGGCGACAGAATCAAATAAATGGCGGGATCATCGCGCTCGGGCGCATGAGCATTCAAAGAACACTGGCCATACTGCGCGGACAATCGTCCGAACAGCAGAACTACTATAGCGCTTCCGGGACATGCCAGGCGGACACGTCCTCCCAGTCTTTAGGACAAGCGTGACCAGATTCAGTCGAGAAACACGAAATAGCCATCTATCAGCCATTTGACACACAGCAATACCATCATGGACAAGATGACAGTCAAACCACAGATCGTCGGCCTTCTGAAGCGCCTGCACAGCCAGCGCGCCCTGCTCAGTGTTACCCTTCCCGGATCGGAAAAACCTTTCAACACCGCCATTCTTGAAGTCAATGGCGAACAGAACTACCTTGTCCTGGACGAACTCGGCCCCGCCGAAGGCCACGCCCTGCTGCTAAAAACCAGAGAATTTCGCGCGCGCGCACGCCTCGAGGGCGCCCGGGTCAGTTTCTCGGCCACACTGGGAGAGGTGGGCAACGATTCCGGTATCGCCTTCTACAAGCTGCCTATCCCCGAAGAAGTCGATTATCTGCAACAACGCGCCCATTACCGCATCAAAGCCGGTCCCGCCAAACCCATTGCCGTCACTCTCACCCTGAGCGACGCCAAAACACTGCAAGGCGAACTGCACGATATCTCGATGGGCGGCGCCGCCATCAGAGTAGCACAAAACAAATTGCCGGCCTCACTCAAGATAATGGATGTGATCCCCTGCACATTCGCCTTTCCCCAGGGCGAAAAAATGATATGCACCCTGGAAATACGCTCCATCCGCAATAAAGACGGCAACAGCCACGCCCACCTCGGTTGCCGATTCACCAATCTGACAGCCCCCTGCCAGAAACTCATTCAACGCCATGTTGCCGCCATGGAACGCGAACAGCTGAAGAAAATCGCGAAAACCGCCTGATCGCTCCGCATAATCAAGAGTGCCTGGCAACCCCCGCAGTTTCATAACAATGTATGGCATACCGCTCTTCCCCATGCTACAATGCCGCCTCGTTTTTGAACGCTTGGTTTCGGCCATCGGTTCAAGCCATCATTGGGGCGGTAGCTCAGCTGGGAGAGCGTCGCGTTCGCAATGCGAAGGTCGGGAGTTCGATCCTCCTCCGCTCCACCAATCCAACATCTCAGCAAGTCCAGAAAAATCCGAAAGCCCGCGTAGCTGCGGGCTTTTTTGTTGGTTTCACGTCCTGAGCGAGACGGTACCATCCGCTGAAATTCGGGAATCGCGGGTTCAGGTGTAATTCCATTTCGCAATAATAAAGTGAAATATTGTAGGGTGCGTTCCACGCACCATTACCATTGGTGCGTGGAACGCACCCTACAAAATTATTGTCGTTTTTAACGCAAATTGGAATAACAGATAACCTGTCTCAGTTTCCCCGTAACGAACGAATCCGTTCTGGATCGACACGGTCGGGTCAATCTGTACTTTCCTGTGGATCATCGCTGTGCTGGCGAATCAGCAGGCGCAGATAATCCCGAATGTCGTCGTAACTCCACCTCCGCATCGACGCCCGGTTACTCTTCATCCTATGCCGCGACCGTCCAGATTCGCTTCAATGGCAACTCGGCCTTCAAGTCTTCGTCCAAGTGGTCATAATGGGCGAAGAGCTGTTCCAACAATTCCTTTTGGGTCCATAACCGCACCCGGAAGAAACTTGCCGCAAGTTCTTTCTGCACGTTGCTCTTGAATCCACTCCACGAAACGAACAGACCTTCGTCCGCGCCGAACTTGGAAACCGCCCCCCAGCAACTTATCCACGGTCGATGGGGCCGCTTTCCGATTTCACTTCCACACATAAACGCGGCGATCCGAAGCCCAGCGGCCCAGACCCGGCCAGAATGTCCGCGCCACCATCCGCTCCCTCCGGGCTGCGATAGGTGGTGTAGCCTTGGGCTTTGAGGATGGCTTCCACCAATCGGGTTAATCCGTGCCCCTTGAAGCGCGACGCAATAAGCTGGGCAATCTGGTCGCGGGCGAGTTCTTCGAGGTCGGTATCCCCGGCGGCTTCGTCGGTCACCGGCGCGGTGGTCTTCGTCGCCGCCGCGATGGTTTCCGGCTTCCAACCATTGGCCCGCATCGCGGCAATACGTTGTTCAGCGTTGTTGCGCTGTACCCGGCAAATGGTAAGAAACGCACCGAAGGTATAGAGCAAGTCCTTGCCGAAGTTGGCGCGCGGTACAGCTTCGGCAATCCATTTCACCGGACGCCAGTGGTAGAACGGATTCGGGCCTTCCGGCTCCGCGTGGTAGTCACCGACCACCTCGCCGACATAGATCGCCGGTTGCGTCTTGAGCGGCAGAATGACGAGATCGCCCTTTTTGATTTCGTGCGCGAAGGGCCACACCTGCCCCACCCAATTCTGAATCGCCTTGGGTTTGGTATCCGGGTAACGCTCGGTCATTGCCGCCGTCAAATCGGCCCGCTGCTTGAGCTTGGCGAGATTCACATCCAAGTCGTCCCAAGTCACATAAATGCGGTTTTCCTGGATGAACGTCTGTTCGTATTCGCCGTGGGAACCGGCGCGGATGAGCCAAATTGCCATGCGCTACCTCCTTGGTGACAACGCTTTTTTCATTCTTTCGCCCTCCCCGGTCAACCGGTATTTCTGCAAGCGGCTGTTGGGTTTGCCGGGGAGGGTCATTTCAATCAATCCATCATCCAAGGCCGGTTTGAGGTAACGCGCACGGAAGGATTTGCGGTCCAACAGACCTAGGGCAGTTTGCAGTGCCTCGCGGCTCATCTCTCCCTTCACCACCCGCAGCAGTTCGCCGACTTGGGGGGTGACTTGAGGCGTGACTTGGGGGGCGGCGGTGGTCACGGCATCCAGAATCATGCGCAGCATGAAGCTGATGAACGGCGCGGAATCGGTCTGGCGGGTGCTTTCCCGCAACGCCTCGTAATAGTCGGCCTGGTGCTCGAAGACCAGGCTTTCCACCGGGATGTCGGCGAACAGGGGATTCCAGCGGGCCAGAATCAAGCTCTGCCACAGCCGCCCCATGCGGCCGTTGCCGTCGGCGAAGGGGTGGATGAACTCGAACTCATAGTGAAAAACCGAGCTGGCGATGAGCGGATGGGCATCGGTGGCGGCGAGCCAGCGGAACAGATCGCTCATCAAATGCGGCACCCGCTCCGCCGGAGGAGCCATATGGATCACCTCTCCGCTCGCCATCACCCCCACGCCGCCGCGCCGGTACATGCCCGCCTCGTCGATCAAGCTCGACATCAGAATGCGATGCGCCTCCAGCAGATCCTTTTCCGCCTCGGGCCGCCAAGTGTCGGAACGGTCATAGGCGACCAGCGCGTTGCGCACCTCCCGCACCTCGCGGGGCGGGGCGATCACCCGCTTACCCTCCAGAATCGCGGTGATCTGCGCTTCGTTCAAGGTGTTGCCCTCGATGGCCAGCGAGCCGCGAATGGTGCGGATACGGTTGATGCGCCGCAGCCGCAGCGCCTTGGCTTGATCGGTCAGCACCGTCAGCCGCCCGATGGCCTCGCTGATCGCTGCGACCCGGTTCAGGATCTCCGGGGTGATCGTGTAGGGCGGCTGGTAATGATTCATAGCGCGCGTCCTCCGGACTCCAGCCCGAGCAATTCTTCCTCGAACTGGCGCTTGGCCTCATCCCAAATGCGCGCCGCTTCGTCGCGTAACCGGCGCGCGTTCTCGCGGCGGCGGGCAACCTCAGCGGCAATATTCTCTTGTATTTTTCGATCCGGCACGGGCACGACGAGATTCACCACATCGTCATTCGCAAGCCTCGGGTGGTAGTCTTGGCGGGGGCCATTGCGACCTCTCAATGGAAATATTGGGAATGTATCGCAATGTACAGTAAAGTCGGCTACAGTCCAAGGTCTTGATAAGCATTTGCCAAAGGGAGGGCGCATGGCCCGGCACTACTCCACCAAGGATTTCTTTCAGCAGATGCCGAACGCCTTGCTTGCTCGCCCGTTATTCCAATTTGCGTTAAAAACGACAATAATTTTGTAGGGTGCGTTCCACGCACCAATGGTAATGGTGCGTGGAACGCACCCTACAATATTTCACTTTTTATTGCGAAATGGAATTACTTCCAGGGGTGGGAGCTGTTTGGTGATCTGGGCTTCGACGCCATGAAGGAGGGCAAGCCGGGCACGCTGCAAAAAAAAGGGCGCGGGAGGGGTGCGCCCTGTCAGTCAAACACTGAGGAAACCGCCTTCCCTGGCGGTGTGGCCGTCATCCATCAGCAGCGATCAAAACCGGTAGGTGAATCCCGCCTGTATCAGGCGCGGCATGCCGGGCAGGATGCCGCGTGTGCGGTCGACGATGTAGGTTTTGTCGGTCAGATTCTTCGCCGTCAGAAACACCGTGGTGTTGATCGGCTTGACCAGATAATTCACCGCCGCGTTCCAGATGGTGTAGCTGGGGATCAGTCCCTGCTGTCCGTTGGCGGTGGGCGTGACGGTATTCAAGTCATCGCTGAACTGGTCACCAACATGCACCGCCTCGACACGCGCATCGAATCCCGACGCATGGGCATAACCAAGCGTCGTGGTCAGCAGGTTTTCCGGCGCGTAGGGCAGACGGTTGCCGCTGACACTTACGCCTGACGTGATATTGCTGGTGCGTGTACCGGTGAACTTGGCGGTGGGCAGATAAGTATAGGCCGCTTGCAGATAGACGTTGTGCGGCGAATCCATCACCTCACCGCTATTCAGGCGCAGGCCCAGCTCCGCACCCTGGTGCAGGGTCTCACCAGCGTTGGTGAGGGTCGCCCCGGCACCACCAGCCACACTGGCAGGGATGATCTGGTTCTGGAAGTCCATGCGGAAAAGTGTCGCCTCGGCGCTCACGCCTGGACGCGGCTGGCTGCGCACGCCCAGCTCGTAGTTCCAGCTCTTTTCAGCGCCCAGATCCACCACGCCACCGGTATTACTGATGACGTCTGCGGTGGCGGGTGGGGCGAAGCCGCGATGCACACCGGCGAACAGCGTAGTGTTCTTGAGCGGGTTGTAGGTCGCACCCATGCCCGGGATCACCTCGGTGCGATCGGTCTTGCCGCTCACGCCCGCGCCGCCGTTGGCGAGGCGGTTGGTGCGCTCGTAGTTGATCGACTCGACGCGCACGCCGGGGGTCACCGTCCACTTGCCCATCAGGAAGCGGTTCTGCACGAAAGCGGAATAGGCCTGGTTCTTGCGCTCGTTGTCCTCAACGATGCTGCCGGTACGCGAGTTGGGCGTGTTGCCGTTTTCCTGGCGGCGGTCCTGGGTTTCGTAGTGCGCGCGCACGCCCATATCCGCCTCGCTTCTCACGCCAAACAGGCCGTGATTGACGCGCAACCGAGGCTCGACGCCCCAGGTATAGTAGTTGCGCAAACGGCCTTCGTTGCCGCAGGTGGTGTTGAGATTCGTCATGCCGCCGCAGGCCGCATCTGCGCTGTCATTGGGCCGCTGGCCGGAGTTGCTAGACTGCCGCCACCAGTCGCGCTGAAAAATCGAGCCATACAGATTGGTAGTCAGGATGACATTATCGTTGAAAA
The DNA here is from genome assembly GCA_033717875.1 of Gammaproteobacteria bacterium. Classification (GTDB taxonomy): domain Bacteria; phylum Pseudomonadota; class Gammaproteobacteria; family Ga007554; genus SBBG01. The sequence goes on along the minus strand of JADDKJ010000001.1, from coordinate 66,547 downwards.
CAAATTCATGGGTCGCCGAGGCACCGTAGCGCTTGGCGTTCATGAAATCGTTCTTGAACGGGTTCTGGCGTGGATTGGCTGCGTATTCCGCCCCGGTCAGCCCGGAGTAAGTGACGTTGGAATCTTCGCTGTAAAAATTGCCGCGCAACGTCAGCGCCTGGTTGGCGCCCAGGCCCAGCACCGCCTTGACGTTGGCGTCGTTCAGCTCGGAACGGGTGTTATCGCGCGCCCCGTCGCCCTGCTTGCGCACATAATCGAACAGCACGCCATTGCCGCCCCAGGTGCCGCCGTAGTTGAAACGGCCGTTGAAGTAATCGCGGTTGCCGCCGGTGAGGGCAATGGAACCACCTGGCCTGGCGGGAGGCAAGGGCGTGATGTAGTTGATCACGCCACCGATGGTCTGAGGCCCGTAGAGGATCTGCCCCGAACCTTTCAGCACCTCGATGCGCTCGAAACGATCAATGGGCGGATGATAATAGGTCGCGTTCTCGCCGTAAGGCGCGAACGCCAACGGAATGCCATCCTCCAGCAACAGCACCTTGCTGGAGCGGGTCGGATTCAAACCGCGAATACCAATATTGGGACGCAGGCCCAAGCCTTCCTCGTCGCGCACGTTGACACCCGGTACTTTGCGCAGCGCTTCGCTGGTGGTGAAGACGCGACTGTTTTCCAGGGTCTTCTTGTCGACCACCTCGGCAGAACCCGGAATGCTCGCCAGCGCCTCGCGCGTGCCGATCACCTCCACCGTGGGGGCTTTGACAGGCTTTTCATCCTGCGCCAGCGCCACCCCCGCCGGACATGCCAGCGCCATTAATACCGCGATATTTATTTTTTTCCGCAAAAACACGTTACCCATCCTCTTGTTGTTTATGTCAGACCACGGCCGTCGAATCCAGCCACTCCCAAACGCCTGATGAGGATGCTAACGCAAATGAGAATGATTTGCAATAGCGTTTAACAAAAAATCACGGGGGACACAAAAAACTACGGAGATTCACTGCGCGAAACGGTATACAACCGGAAGAAGAAGGGCAACTTGCGACCAGGACTGGTTTTCCAGCTTAAGGGGCGTGGCGGCGCGCACAGTCTCCAGCGCACTTTGATCCAACGCCTCGTGCCCGGAACTCTCCTGCACTTCCACCCGGATCAGGCGGCCATCCCCACCCAGGACGACCTTGAGCAACACCTGCCCTTCCCAGCCATTGCGCCTGGCGAGAACAGGATATTTTTTCAGTGTATCCACGCGACGCCACAACAAATCCTTCAGCAGGCCAGTATCAGGGCTGCTGTTGGCGGCGGGCGACGGGATTGCCGGGGCAACGGGCGCCGGTTCGACCCGCGCCGGGACCGGATCGGCAGCAACTACCGGAGCGGGCACGGCCTGAACCGGCGCCGGCGCTTGCACCGGGACAGGCACATCGGCATGGTTCGTCACTGGCGCCGCCGAGGACACGACCGGCACCGTCTGCCGGGGCAAAGCCTTTTGCGTAACCTCCGGCGGCGGAGCACTGCGGGGGATAGGCGGTTGGGCGGGAACGGGGGAAGCAGAGGTGACCTGCTCGGCTGCGGCGAGGGATACGTCCCACTCGAATGGCGGCGGTTCGATGGGTCTGGCAAGGGCGAACACGGCGGCAATCACCAGACCTCCCACCACGCCGTGGAAGCCCAGCGATACCCCCCAGCCATTGATATGGCCGCGGCGAGGGATGATCCCATCTTCAGGGTATACCGCGCTCACGAACGCTCCACCTGCAAACTGACCTTGGTATACCCGAGTCCCTTCACCGTATCCACCAGTGTAACGAACCGCTCCAGCGGCGTGGTGCGGTCGGCGCGCACCACCACGGCAGTTTCCCTGGCATAGGCGCCCAGCGCGGCGCCCAGACCGTCCACGCTGATGGCCTGCTGATTCAAAAACAGCGCCCCATCGTTTTTGAGGGTAAGCACTACAGGTTGCTCGATCGCCGCCGTAGCGTGCTTGGCCTTGGCCAGATCGACTGGAATCTGGCCGGTGGAGATGAAGGTGGCGGTGGTGAGAACGATCACCAGCAGCACCAGCATCACGTCCACCAGCGGGATGACGTTGATCTGGTCGAGATCACGCTCCACGGCGTACGTCCTCGTAGCGGCTCAACAGTTCTTTCACACGCCGCCGCAACACGTTGTTCAGCGCCACGCAAGGAATGGCGACCACCAACCCCATCGCCGTGGCTTTGAGCGCCATGCTCAGGCCCACCATGATGGAGCGCACATCCATATTGCCCTGCGTGCCCATGGTGTGGAACGTGACCATGATGCCGAACACCGTGCCGAGCAGGCCGATATAAGGGGCGTTGGCGGCGATGGTACCGATCACCGTGAGACGGCGGGTCAGCTCGGTCTCAAGCGCCTGCGCGCTGGCGAACGCCGCCACATCGACGCGCCGGTACAGCGACCACCGCTCCACCGCCACCGCCACCGCCCAGATGCTGAGCAACAACAGCAGACCGATGACACCATAATCAACCAGATCAGACAGAAGAGACATAGCAACCACAAACCCGGAAAACCGCAAGATTACAAATGAGAATCATAATCATTATTTATTCCAGGGTCAAATGGCGGGTTACTGACTGAAAAAATCATCGGGAAACTCGGGATCAACACGCAATTGGTTCATCTCCACGGTTTCTATCACCCGGCCGTTCTTGTCGTAGCTCACGACCTTGAGGGGAAAACCGTGGCCGCGCTCCAGCCACAACTGATAACGGGCGACATTCCCGACAACAACGCCGTTATCGCCGGAGACCGTGAGGCGCAGGACCTCTTGTCCGCCAATGTTCTCCAGGCCCATCACTTCGAGACGGCCTTGGTCCTGCAAGGTTTTCACGTTGCGGTAGAGCGCGCCCACGTCCGAGCGGTCCACCCGTTGCCCCGTGGCGCTTTGGATAAGGCTGTTATCGGGACTCAGGCTCAGGCCGGGAAAACGGCCGTAACCGAAGGGCCACAATTTGGCGCGCCGGGTGCCGGGATCGTATATGAGCACCGCACCCCTGAAGGGCGTCACGAACTCCATACGCACATGGCCGGGCTTCTTGTGGAAATAACGGATGATCTCGGTCTTGTCGCCGCTCACGGAGGTCAATGTCACTTGATAAGCGGCAATGCCCTGGTAATGATCCATCACCGCCTGAATCGGATTCGCGGTATTCAATGAAAGCAGGGGAACAAGCAGAGTCGCAGCCAGCACCAACGCGGCCATATCTTACGGAATCACCTCGATGACGCCCTCCATTCCCCTTTCCTGGTGACTCTTGAAGAACAGCAATTTGTTCCTGCAATGGAAGGGGTGCTTGCCCACAGTGGTCGGGGTGAAGGCGATGGTCCTGGCCTCCGTGTCGAGCTCTGTGTCGGTCGCCACGCCCCACGCCGGCACCTTCAAAACAAAGGTATGGGGCACGATGCCCGCTTCCTTGCTGATCGATATTTCAACCGGCGTGTTGACCTTGACGACAATATGCTTGGGCTTGAAAAAATAGTTGCCGCCCACCATCCGTATCCGTTGCGTACCGTCGGCGCCGATCACTGCGTGCAAGGTTTCGCCCGTGGACGTGTCCTGGGCGTGCCCCGTCGCGATCGCCAATGCCATGCCTGACAACAACAGCCATTTCTTGATGAACATGAGCGTCCTCCCTGGGCGCATGAGCGCGGCCATGAAGCGACAAGAATATCACGCAACACGCACAACCGGCGCAACAGCCAGTAACCCAAAGCCGTCATGGAAAATCCGGGTTAAATTTCGCGCCAATACCGTGTATCCTTTGCAAACCGCGCTTCGCGCCATACAACAGCGGTTCACCGCCATGAACATCACCGCCATCTACCCCGGAACCTTCGACCCCATCACCAAGGGCCATGCCGACCTGGTGCAGCGCGCGGCGCGGCTGTTCGATCACGTCGTCGTCGCGGTGGCCGCCCACACCGCCAAGACCCCCTCTTTCTCGCTGGACGAACGGGTGGCGATGGCACAAACCGCGCTGGCCGGGGTCGAGCGTGTCGAGGTCTGCGGCTTTGACTCCTTGCTGGTGGATTTTGTCCGGCAACGCGGCGCGCAAGTGATTTTGCGCGGACTGCGCGCGGTGTCGGATTTCGAATACGAATTCCAGCTCGCAGGCATGAACCGTAAACTCGCCCCCGGTGTCGAAACCTTGTTCCTGATGCCCGCCGAGCAATACAGCTATATCTCATCCAGCCTGGTGCGCGAGGTGGCGCGCCTGGGGGGCGATGTCAGCGAATTCGTGCATGAGCATGTGCGGGAAGCGCTGCGCGAAAGGATGCGTTGACGATGCGGGCGCACCGTTTTTAGACTACAATACTCGACAATATCGCTAGGTTATTTCTGAGGTATTATTAAAACCATGGCCTTGATGATCACCGACGAGTGCATCAACTGTGATGTCTGTGAACCCGAATGCCCGAACGGCGCGATTTCGCAGGGAGAAAGCATCTACGTCATCAACCCCAATCTGTGCACCGAATGCGTCGGCCACTACGACACGCCGCAGTGCGTCGAGGTCTGCCCGGTGGATTGCATTCCGAAAAGCCCGGATCACGTCGAAAGCCGCGACCAGCTTTACGCCAAGTATCTGCAACTGACCAAGAAGGCGGGATGACCCCTTTGGTAGCCGCGCATATCAAACGCTGCGCAATCCTGCTACTGCTGATCGTCTGGCTGCCGCCGCTTCAGGCCGCCACCCCGCCCGCTGCCGCCATCGCCACCGCCCATCCCTTCGCCACCGAGGCCGGCCACGAAATCCTTGCGGCGGGCGGCAATGCCTTCGATGCCGCTGTCGCCATCACCGCCGCCCTGGCGGTCGTCGAACCCACCGGGTCGGGGCTCGGCGGCGGCGGTTTCTGGCTTCTGCACCGCGCCCGGGATCGCCATGAAGCGATGATCGACGGCCGCGAACGGGCGCCGCTGGCCGCGCACCGCGATATGTATCTGGACGGCAAGGGCGAGGTCATCCCCGGCCTCTCAGTGGACGGCCCCCTGGCCGCTGCGATCCCCGGCACGCCCGCCGCCATGGCGCATCTTGCCAGGAAATACGGCCGCCTGCCGTTGCACAAAACACTCGCCCCCGCGATACGCTATGCCAGAGAAGGTTACGCCGTCGGCGAATCCTACCGCCGCATGGCGCAATTCCGCCGCGACGCCCTGCGCGGCTCGCCGGAGGGAGCGCGGCTATTCCTGCACGAAAACGATGTCCCTCCCGCCGGACATATTCTCAAACAACCGGAACTGGCCGCCACACTGGAGGCCATCGCACGGCGCGGCGCGGCGGGTTTCTATGACGGGCCGATCGCCGCCAGACTGATCGACGGCGTGCGCGCCGCGGGCGGAATCTGGACCAAGGAGGATCTGGCCCGTTACCGCGTCGTCGAGCGCAAACCGATTCGTGGCAACTACCGTGACCTGCGCATCACCACGGCCAGCCCGCCCTCCTCCGGCGGCGTGGCGCTGATCACCATGCTCAACATCCTAGCGGGCTATGACCTCGCAAAGCTCGACGCGGTAACGCGCGACCACCTCATCATCGAAGCGATGCGTCGCGCCTACCGCGACCGGGCGATCTATCTCGGCGACCCCGATCACGTCGCCGTACCGGCACAAAAACTCACCCATCCGCTCTATGCCGACGGCCTGCGCGCCGCCATCCGCCCCGACCAGGCCACACCCAGCAAACTGCTGCCCGGCACCGCGACGCTGGAGACCGGCGACGACACCACGCATTTCTCGGTGCTCGACCGCGAAGGCAACCGTGTCGCGGCAACGATGTCCATCAATTTCCCGTTCGGCTCGGGCTTCGTCGCCCCCGGCACCGGCGTGCTGCTCAACGACGAGATGGACGACTTTTCCGCCAAACCCGGCGCGCCCAATGTCTATGGCCTGGTCGGCGGGCAAGCCAACGCCATCGCGCCCGGCAAACGGCCGCTGTCGAGCATGACGCCCACCTTCCTGGAAAGCGATCACGGCGTCGCCATTCTCGGCACCCCCGGCGGCAGCCGCATCATCACCATGGTGCTGCTCGCCACGTTCGACGCGGCCAACGGCAACGAACCCGCCTCCTGGGTCGGCCTGAAGCGTTTCCATCATCAGTTTCTGCCCGACGTGGTGCAGCACGAACCCGGCACATTCGACTCCGCACAAACCGAAGCGCTGGCAAAACTGGGACACACGCTGAAGGAAGTGAATGACCCCTACGGCAACATGCAGGCCGTGCTATGGAATCGTAAAAGCGGAAAAGTGCTGGCGGCAAGCGACCCGCGCGGCGAGGGCAAGGCGGAGGTTCGCTGAAGAGATAAGGTATTTACCCCTTTTCCTTGCGGCGACCCCGGTCTTTAGCTAAACTTCCGCCGTTACGCGCCATCCAATGTATGGCCAATGCCATTCGGTTAAGCAATAAATGTAGGGCGGGTTAGCGTTTTTGCGTAACCCGCCAGGCGTGCACAGCACACAAGCTGTTTTTTAAGTGAGTGCCTGGCGGCACCGCTGGCGGGTTACGGCGCGAAAAGAGCGCCTAACCCGCCCTACATCGATTAACCACGTAGGCGACACATCGCAGGAAGCGGGCCATCGCGGCTTTTAGCGAATCATATAAACACCATGCACTAACACACGGGGGTTCCGCTCACAATGTCGCTCAATCCATCAGGCGGTATGCCGGAGCACCGCTACCTGCTCAAATTTCTGCTCATGTCCGCCGTGTTTCTTTTCATCGGAACGGTCCATGGCGTCATTCAGGTCCAGCCCCCGGTTCGCGCCTGGCTGGAATCCGTCGGCACGCCGCACAGCGGCCCCGGCCACATGATCGACCCGCTGGCCCATGCGCACATGAATATCGTCGGCGGGGTGATCCTGTTCATCATGGCCGGCACTTATTACCTGTTCCCCACCATTTCCGGCCAACCGCTCTATTCCCGCCGCCTGGTGGAACACACCTTCTGGTGGACGTGCATCGGCCAGACCAGCTTTTATCTGACACTGATGACCTTCGGCATCATCGAAGGCAATATCCTGCTCACCAACCCGGAGGCACTGCCGGAAGTCCACCAGTACTACAAGCCGATCATCGGCACAGCGGCCACGGTCATGGGCATCGGTTTCTGGGTCTACTTCGCCAATATTTTCCTTACTGCAAGACGGGTCTTCAAAAACAAGGGCGTATCCGTCACCGCGCTCGAAGCGCGAGGGCATGGTAAGGAAGCGGAGTTCACTCGAAGCAAGTGATCATCCACAGAAGCACGCTCAACCCATGATGCTGGAATGCGGCTGCCCGGACCACTATCCGGACTGGCACAATCAGGACATCGACCTGACCGGACATTGCGCGCATGTACTGCCCATCCCGATGCTGGCGCACATGCCGCTCCAGTACGACCTCTATTTGCGCAAGCAACAGCAGGAAGTCGAACAACTGGAATTGCAGGAACGCTGGCCCGGCTTTGTGCTGATGGCCACCGGCGCCTTCAGAGGCAAACTCATCCGGCTGCTGGAGAACAGCGACTCCCCCTCGCGCCGCGTCGAACACCTGCCCGGTCCTTTTCTGCTGCGCGGACGGCTGCACCCCGGCGATGTCGGCACCATCCGCCAGCCGGTACACGAAATGCAGATCGAGCTACTCGACAAGGGACGCGCGCCGAAAGAGCTTTATATCTGCTATCTGACCTGCACACGCTGCTACGAAAAACGCGGTGGACACAAAACCCTGCTGTTGCGCCGCTACGTCGAAAGCCCGACATTGAAAAAGCGCATCAAACCCGCCAGCGCCTGATTTCGCTAAAAAGTGACCCGCGGCTCTTGCCGATCAAGTACATTTATTGCAAGATAAGTAGCGTTTTGCGGTGCTCTTTGAATGAGGGGGGCCGCCGTTGATAGCGATACTTTCAAACACGGCGTTTATTGGGAGAACTAAATGACAATGCCTGAAATCTTGACCTACATGGTCAGCGGTGTAGCGATAGTTGCGGTTTTGCTGATGGGCTTGCTGACGTATCAGATCTACAAAACAGACATGTACCGCCCCGACCTCAATCCGAAAAACAACAACGATCAAAACAAGCAGTGATTCAATCCATCGAAGCCGCCTGAAAAAACTCTGGATTTAATCCCCCTCTCCCTTTGGGAGAGGGTCAGGGTGAGGGCCGCCCCTTGAGCGGAAACCGCAATACCGTCTCTTCCTCTTTTTGCTTGATATGCACGAATAGCGTCTGCGTGGCGGGATCGGTGACCATCAGCGAACGGCGGTAGACCCCGACGTGGCCGTCCTGGATCGCCTGTTTCCATGGATCGCTCTCGCTCATGCGCATCGACACGACGAGATCGAACACCGGCCTCTTCGGTTTCCTGGTGGTAATCACCAGAAATTCATTCATGCCGCGCGCACGGCCCGCGCGGGTTTCGACGCTCACCTCGATCTTCTTCCAGGTTTGCGAAGGCATCGAAGGCGCCTGGTTATCGACGCCGCATGACATCAGAAATAACCCCAGCAATACAACGGCGAAGGCTCGCATCAAGCACCACCCGCCGAATATTTCCGAAGATAGGCAACGATCTCGCGGCGTTCTTCATCGGTGAGCGGCGGGAAATTGTTCATGATGCGGTTATGCTGCATCCGGTCGACGATCAACGGCCATTTGTCAGCAGTGCGGCTGGAGGGCGTGGGAGGCACATGGCATTCGGAACAGCGCGCCTTGAAGAGCCTCCCACCGGCGGATTCAGGATCGGGATAACCGCTCGCCATGGCGGCGGCCTTGTCTGTTTTGTGTGAACAACCGGCCATGATGGCCAGAATACCGGCCATCGCCAATACTATCAAAGCTCTCAATTAGGTATCCTGTTTTTGCGAATTGGCTTTATTTTCTTGGTGCGCATCCTTTTTGGCGCGGCGAATGTGGCGGTAGTCCGCCAGCCAGTAAATGACGATCACCGCGATGGTGGTGTATACCACGCCCAAGGGCAAACCCCAGTTGAACCATTCACGCTCATAGCCGGGACGATCGCCCCAGAAGGGGAAGTTCAGGCCAACGGCGATGAGCAGCAGGGCGACGAAAATGGCGATGAACCAGTAAGGAATGTTGTGCTGGGATTCGGGAATTTTCTCCACCAGCTCCCAATCCTCCAGACCGCGCTTTTTCAGGCGCTCGGCTTCATCGGCATAGCCAAAATTGTCATCGGCGGTTTTTCCCCATTCCACCGGCTTCTCAAGGGATGGCGGCGGGGCCTGCTTTTCTGCCTTCGGCTTTAACATGGTTCAATTCCTCCCGACAAAATGCTGCACACGGAAACTGTCATGCCAACCCTCGGCGGATTGGGCGCGCACCATGAAAGAGTGCACCCCTGGCGGCAAGGCCTCGCTGATGCGCAGAATGATGTCCTTGCGCTCGGCGGTGTCGAAAGCCGCCTGGGTCGAGGCAAGAGTATACATCTCTTTAGGCAAGCCTTCGACCCGCACGTTCACCGCGCCGCGCCCGTAGATCTTGTGCGCGATGCTGATGCGGTATTCCTGGATTTTGTTCCCCTGCCACGCCTCGGAGCGGTAAACCGAGAAATCATAGGACTGATACTGCCACATCCCCCAGACCATCATACCCAGCGCCAGCACAAACACCGGCAGCGCCCAGCCCGCCCGCTGCGCCAGCGACGTCAGATTGGAAGACGGGCGCACGCCTTCCACCTTGCGTTCGCCGAACTCGAAACGCAGCAGCCCCGCCACATCAGCCTTCTTGTGCAACGAGTCGCACGCGGTGATGCATTCGCCGCAGTTGGTGCAACTGTCATATAGCAGGGTATTGCGCGGATCGATGTCCACCGGGCAGGTGGTGACACAGAAATTGCACTTGGCGCATTCCTCGGAACGCGATTGATCGTAGGTGATATGCAGGGTCTGGCGGGTTTTGAACAGAAACTGCCAGATCCGGTAGACGCAGGTATAGCGGCACAAGTAATAGCGCATCACCGCCACATTGCCGAGCGCCAGCAGCACGAAAACGCTGTAGATCCAGTACCAGGAACCGGTGATGCGCGGGTCGTCGCGCAAGGTGACGAAAGACCATACCGCATCCGCCGGATAGAAATAGAGCATCGGGATGAGCGCGATAAGCAGCGAAACCAGCAGCAATTTGCCGCCCAGGATCAGCCAGTTCCTGAGCTTGTTCTTGCCGGACGAGATCTTCGATTGCTCACGCCCTTCCCAATCGATCGTGGCGCGTTTGCCCAGGTATTTGACCGTCTGCCGGTTCGCCCAGGCGGACAGGGTGTTTTGCGGGCACACCCAGCCGCAGAAGGAGGTCCCCAGCGTCGAATAAAACATCACCAGCAGACAGGCCAGCGCCAGCCATACGCCAAAGACGATAAAGAAGTCGGAAAACCAGATCTGGCGATCCAGCACCACAAAACCGGCGCCGGTATCGATGCGGAATACGCCGGTGATCGGCACCAGGATCAAGAGGAGGATCGCCGCCGTCTGCACCGCGCGGCGCTTCCACTCCAGTCCCCCGCCCCTGGCGGCGCCGGCAGACTGAACAACCACGGGAATCTTGCGCAAGGCGTCGTTAGCGCTCATGGGTAGTACCACACTAGCCGAAATCCAAAGGAAAGCTCTGAAAAGCGCCCTCATGCAAAAAGCCGTCCCTGCGCCGCGGAACCCCTGACCCTCGGAGATTCAGGGGCATCCTGCCACATCATTCGATTAGACTCAAGAGACGCACAAAAAATCCCCTCCGCCTTGTAACGCAGGGCGTTCCGCGTTACGCTGCCGTCATCCCTGAAAACCTCGGTTGGAACCCCTCAAGTGAAATTGACACCCGACGAATTTCGAGCCTGGAAAAACAAGCGTATCACCCTGCTGGGCATGTCCGGGGTGGGCAAGACCCAGCTTGCCGCCCTGTTGCGCCAGAACAACTGGTTTCACTACTCCGGCGATTATCGTATCGGCACCCGTTATCTGGACGAACCGATTCTCGACAACATCAAGCAGCAACTGATGCAAATCCCCTTCCTGCGCGATCTGCTGCGCTCGGATTCCATTTACATCGCCAACAATATCACCGTGGACAACCTGAAACCCGTCTCCAGTTTTCTCGGCAAACTCGGAGACCCGGAAAAGGGCGGGCTGGGGCTTGCGGAATTCAAACGCCGCCAGAGCTTGCATCACACGGCGGAAATCGCCGCCATGCGCGATGTGCCCGAGTTCATCGGCAAGGCGCGGGAGATCTACGGCTACCAGCATTTCGTCAACGACGCCGGCGGCAGTCTGTGCGAGCTGGATGACGAGGAAACGCTGCAAATCCTCGCCAAACACACGCTGATCCTGTACATCAAAGCCACCACAAAGGACGAACAGGAACTCATCCGCCGCGCTGAACAAGCGCCCAAACCGCTCTATTACCGCGAAGCCTTCCTCGACGAACAGTTGGAGATCTACCTGCGCGACCGCGGCCTGCCCTATGTGGCCATGATCGACCCCGACGACTTCGTGCGCTGGATGTTCCCGCGCCTGTTTTACTCACGCATACCGCGCTACGAAGCCATCGCCGCGCGTTACGGCCACACCCTCACCACCGACGAACTGTGGCAGGTGCAGGACGAGGCCGATTTTCTACATCTGGTGGAAAACCTCCTCTCCCGCAAGCCTGAGAGGACGTAACCGTGCCTTTGGTCGCCAATTCCGAGCTGCCCGCCTTCCAACGCCTGGAGGAAGAAGGCGAAACCATCGTGCCGCGCGATGCCGCCGTCACGCAGGACATCCGCGAGCTGCACATCGGCCTGCTCAACATGATGCCTGATGCCGCCCTGGAAGCCACGGAGCGCCAGTTTTTCCGCCTGGTCGGCGAGGCCAACCAGATCGCTCAGTTCTACATGCACCCCTTCACCCTGCGCGAGCTGCCGCGCGGCCCGGAAGGCAGGGTGCATGTCGATCGTTATTACGAGACCTTCGATGACATCAAGGCCCAGGGGCTGGATGCGCTGATCATCACCGGCGCCAACGTCACCCAGCCCGATCTCGCGCTGGAGCCCTTCTGGCAACCGTTGATCGAGGTGATCGATTGGGCCTATGCGAACGTCACATCCACCTTGTGCTCCTGCCTCGCCACCCACGCGGTGATGGAATTCCGCTACGGCCAGAAACGGCGCCACATGGGATTCAAGCGCTGGGGCGTGTACTCGCACCGCGTGGTGGACCGGCATCACCCCTTGACGCTGGGCGTCAATACCCGTTTCGACGTGCCCCACTCGCGCTTCAACGACATCTCGCGCGCCCAATTCGAAACCGCCGGCGTGCATGTGCTGGCTGAAAGCGACACCGCGGGCGTACACCTGGCGGTGAGCGAGGACCTCTTCCGCATCGTCTTTTTCCAGGGACACCCGGAATATGACACCGTAAGCCTGCTCAAGGAATACAAACGCGAAGTCATGCGCCATGTGCGCGGCGAACGCGACGACTATCCGCCGCTGCCGGAGAATTACTTCACCCGCCGCATCCAGGCCATCCTCGAAGAACACCAGATACAGGTCATCACCGCCCGCGCGCGCGGCGAAGCCATCCCCACCCTGCCTGAATCACTCATCATTCCCAGCCTGGACAACACTTGGCATGACACCGCCGAAGCGGTGATCAACAACTGGATCGGAAAAGTCTATCAAATCACCAACAACGACCGGCGCCTGCCGTTCATGGAAGGCGTGGACTGGCAGGATCCGTTGGGACTGAAGGGATAGCCTCCGCCGGAGGGGAACTTGGTGCAGGTGCCCTTCTGTTTGGAACTTATTCCCCTCCTCATGCGAGGAAGGGTGTCGCCGTAGGCGACGGGGTGGTGGAAAGTATCCCGGCCTTCAATCGCAACCACCCCGGCGCTAACGCGCCACCCCGCCTTGAAAAAGCGGGGAGTCGTTCCACAGCGTTCGCTAAATCCGCCGCTGCCGCACCGCCTCGAACAAAAAAACCCCGGTAGCGACAGAGACGTTCAGGCTTTCCACCCGCCCTGTCATCGGAATGCGGGCCAGGGTATCGCAATGTTCCTTGGTGAGGCGGCGCAGACCTTGGCCTTCCGCGCCCATCACCACCGCCAGGGGGCCACGTAGATCGACGCTGAAGAGATCGCCGTCGCCATCGGCATCCGCGCCCACCAGCCAGATACCGCGCTCTTTGAGCATGCGCAACGTGCGAGCAAGATTGGTAACTTGAATAAAGGGAACGATCTCGGCCGCGCCGCTGGCGACCTTGCGCACCACGGGGGTGAGGCCGACGGCGCGATCGCGGGGAGCGATCAGGGCCTGAACACCAGCGGCGGCGGCGCTGCGCAGGCAGGCGCCGAGATTATGCGGGTCTTGCACGCCATCGAGGATCAACAGGAAGGGCGGTTCGGTCAAGCCATCCAGCAGTTGTTCAAGATCCTCCTCGCATCCAGCCTCCTTGCCCTGCATGCGCGCGGCCACGCCCTGATGCCGCGCGTCGGGCGCGAGGGCATCGAGTTCCTTGCGTAACACCTTGCGCACCTCGACACGGTGCGACGCCACCGCATCGAGAACGGCTTGCACACGCGCATCCTTGCGATCCTTTTCGATCCATACTTCAGTGATGCTGCCGGGGTTGCGTTCCAGCGCCGCCTGGACGGCATGCAGGCCATAAATCCATTGTTGCCCGTTCTTCACGCCGCTTTCTTCCGCCTTCTACGAGGCTTGCGCTTCTTTTTGGCCGCCTTTGGCGTTTCTTCCGCTTTCGCTTGTCCTTCTTTCGGCGTCGCAGGGCTTTCTACCTTTTTCTTCTTTTTCGCCGCGCGCTCCTCGGGCTGAGCTTCGGCGAGATCAAAATCGATTCTCCGATTATCGAGATCGACGCGCATCACGCGAATCCGCACCGGGTCGGACAAGCGATAGACCTTGCCGGTATGCTCGCCGCGCAGGCGATGGCCGACGCTGTCGAAATGGTAGTAGTCATTCTTCAGCGCCGTTACATGCACCAGGCCCTCGACATAGATTTCCTTCAACTCGACGAAGATGCCGAACGATGTCACGCTGCTGATGATGCCATCGAATTCCTCGCCCACCTTGTCGAGCATGAACTCGCACTTCAACCAGTCGACGGCGTCGCGCGTCGCCTCGTCGGCGCGGCGCTCGGTGGTGGAACAGTTCGCGCCGAACGACTCCATATCCTCCACCGCGTAGTTAAATGTTTTGGCTTTCTTTCCCGCCACGGCATGACGGATGGCGCGATGCACCAGCAAATCGGGATAGCGGCGGATCGGTGAAGTGAAATGGGTATAGGCCTCGTGAGCCAGACCGAAGTGCCCGGTGTTTTCCGGGTGATAGGTCGCCTGCCCCAGCGAACGCAGCATCACGGTCTGGAGCAAACGATGATCGGGGCGGCCGCGCACCTGGTTCAGCAGCTCGGCATAGTGTCTCGCCTCGGGCTCCTTGCCACCGCGCAGGGCCAGCCCCACCTCGCCCAGAAACGCGCGCAGGTCGGCCAGCTTCTCCGTGGTGGGCCCGGGATGCACGCGATAGACGGCGGGAATCTTGCGATTGAGCAGAAACCGCGCCGCCGCGACATTGGCCGCGATCATGCACTCTTCGATGATGCGGTGGGCGTCGTTGCGCACCACGGGCACGATGCGGTCGATCTTGCGTTCCGGGCCAAAGACGATGCGCGTCTCGGTGGTTTCGAAATCGATGGCGCCGCGCCGCTGACGCGCCTGATAAAGCGCCTTGTACAAGGCATACAGCTCTTCGAGATGGGGCAGTAATACGGCGTGCTTTTCACGCAGCGCCGGTTCTTCGCCCGCCAGCATCGCGGCCACATCGTCATAAATCAGTCGCGCGGCGGAGCGCATCACCCCTTCGAAAAAGCGATGACGGGTGATCTCGCCCTCGTCGTCGATGAACATCTCGCACACCAGACACAGCCGGTCGACGTGCGGATTGAGCGAGCACAGTCCGTTCGACAGGATCTCCGGCAGCATGGGGATCACGCGCTGCGGAAAATAAACGGAGTTGCCGCGTTCGCGCGCCTCGTTATCCAACGCGGTGTAAGGGTCCACATAGGAAGAGACGTCGGCGATCGCCACCAGCAAGCGCCAGCCGCCGCGGCGGCGTTCGCAATACACGGCGTCGTCAAAATCGCGCGCATCGGCCCCGTCGATGGTCACCAGCGGCACCTCGCGCAAATCCACCCGCCCTTCCTTGGCCTCTTCCGGCACTTCGGGAGACAACCCGGCGATCTCGTCGCGCACACCCTCCGGCCACTCCAGGGGGATTTCATGCGAGCGGATGGCAACCTCGATCTCAAGACCCGGCGCCATGTGATCGCCCAGCACCTCGATCACCCGCCCCAACGGACGGGTGTACTTGTCCGGCTGCTGAAGCAACTCCACCACCACGATCTGATCGTGGCGCGCCGCACCCTGGTGATCCGCCGGCACCAGAATGTCATGCGTGATGCGCTTGTTGTCGGGAACGACGACCCCGACCTGTTCTTCCTGCTTGTAAAAACGGCCCACGACACGCTGCGTGCCGCGTTCCAGGATCTCCACCAGCACGCCCTCGCGGCGGCCACGGCGGTCGATGCCGGAAATGCGCGCCACGGCGCGGTCGCCATGGATGCAAAACCGCATCTGGCGCGGCGACAGATAGAGGTCGTCGCCGCCTTCATCGGGCACGAGAAAACCAAAGCCGTCGGGATGCCCGATCACCCGGCCGCGCACCAGATCCATCTTGTCCACTAGACCATAGCCGCCGCGCCGGTTGCGCACCACCTGGCCATCACGCTCCATGGCGTTCAGCCGGCGGCGCAACGACTCCTGATCCGTCTCATCGGTCAACCCCAGCGCCTCGACGATCCGCTCCCCCGTGAGCGGCTCCTCCCGCTCCTGCAGAAGCTGCATGATGAATTCGCGGCTGGGAATGGGCCGCTCGTATTTGGCCGCCTCACGTTCGGCGTGGGGATCGGCCTTTTCCTTGGAACGACGCCGCGCCATCAACCGCACCTCTCGCCGCTTGCCGCGGCCATCGCCGAAACAATAATTTTTGATTGTACGCTATTCATTTATTTATCTATTTCTTCCATTTTCGTGGTTAAACCCGGCGATCAAATACACCTGCTTTCCAGCTCTTCATCCCGCGTGCGGGAGAAGAGGGACGGGATGAGGGTAACGATGATCTATGTGAGGCCGGGATTAACAAAATAAAGAGACCCATTGACAAGAAAAGTGGCGCCCTGTAAATTGCGCAGCTCTTCCGGTTGATACTTCAACCGCCACACCTTGCCGAGGTGGCGAAATTGGTAGACGCACTAGCTTCAGGTGCTAGCGGGGGCAACCCCGTGGAGGTTCAAGTCCTCTCCTCGGCACCATTTCCCCAGATCGCCAGAAGCCGCATTATACATTGATTCTCAATGGGATTTGCGGATTTTTTTGGGGTGATCGTTTCTCGTGAAAAACTGTAGCGTGCGCCATGCGCACAATCAAACCGGCTCGCCATACCGCCGATCGTCATTATCACCTTCCTTGTAGCGATCAAGGGTCACCCATTGGCCTGCCCTCAACAGCCCGTGTCGGGCAAGACCCGCCAGAAATCCACATGAACGATCCCGCACCTCTTGAGGCTGAACGTACTCCAGCCACCAAACAATTCTCTTGAATATCGCCGCCAAAGTAACTATATTTTTATAATAAACCATCATAGTAATCATTTTTTTAGTACCGTAACGATTTTTTGTGCGGCGCGTCCCTGCGCCTCGCCCCTTCGGGACTGACGCCAAAATTCATTCCCATCGAATTTTTGAGG
Source organism: Gammaproteobacteria bacterium (assembly GCA_033717875.1). GTDB lineage: Bacteria > Pseudomonadota > Gammaproteobacteria > Ga007554 > SBBG01. The sequence goes on along the minus strand of JADDKJ010000001.1, from coordinate 49,728 downwards.
TACGATGATGTTGGACACGACACAGAACCGGCTGGCGGGCTATGCGTTTCTGATCGAGCAGTACGACTTGAGCGCTTTGCCGAACTGGCACGCGTCCTCCATCAGCCCGACCGGGACACTGCGTTCGACCATTCAGAATGGGCAGGTGGAATCCGTCTATCCCCAATCCTATTGGCCTGGAGACGGGACGGGAGATCATCTGGAGTTCGCCCTCAAATATGATGGCGTCAACTTAGGACTTCTGTCGGCCCTGTTCGACGTGGTCCCGGCAGACGAGATAGCGGCCTGGATTCGCTCGAAACCAACCGGCAAATACGCCCGCAGGGTCTGGTTCCTATATGAATTCCTGACCGGGCGGGAACTCCCGCTGCCGGATCTGACCAAGGGGAATTACATCGAGCTGCTGGAATCGGACCGTTACTACACCGCAGCGCCCGGTCGTCGCGTGCAGCGTCAGAGGGTCATCGACAATCTGCTTGGCGGGAAAGATTTCTGCCCCATCGTCCGGCGCACCGAAAAACTCGCCGCCATGGAGGGAATCTCCTTAAGGAAACGGTGTGAAGAGGTCGTGACCTCCTATCCACCGGAGCTTCTCAGACGGGCACTGAGCTATCTCTACAACAAAGAGACCAAATCCTCATTCGAGATCGAACACATCAAGCCAAGCGCCTCCCGGACAGAAAAATTCATCGGCTTGCTGGAGATGGCCGAGCACAAGAACTTTTGCGAGAAGCCTCTCCTGATCGATGTGCAGAACCGCATCGTCGATCCCAGGTTCCGGGACACGGACTACCGGACCAACCAGAACTACATCGGTCAGACGATTTCTTACCAGAAACAGCGCGTTCATTATGTCTGCCCGAAGCCTGACGATCTCCCGGAACTGATGGAGGGGCTGATCACGGCCCACCAAGTGATGAAGGAAGGCGCGGTCCCCGCCATTATCCATGCCGCCGCCATTTCCTACGGGTTCGTCTTCATGCATCCCTTCGAGGATGGCAACGGCCGTATTCACCGGTTTCTCATTCACAACATCCTGTTCCTGCGCGGCGCGATTCCGAAAGGGCTTATGTTCCCGGTCTCCGCCGCCATGCTGAAAAATCCGGCGCTTTACGATCACTCCCTGGAGGCGTTCTCAACCCCGCTAATGCGGCTGGTTGAATACGACCTGGACGATCTCGGCCAGATGACCGTGCCGGGTGAAACCGGTCGTCTGTATCGGTATATCGACATAACCACACAGGCGGAGGCGTTGTACGATTTCGTCACACTCACCATTGAGCACGAGCTGGTGGAAGAACTCGATTTTTTGGCCAATTACGACAGGACCAGGCAGGCCATTCAGGAAATCGTGGACATGCCTGACCGCCTCATCGATCTTTTTATCCAGCTCTGCCTGCAAAACAATGGGCGTCTTTCGGCGAGAAAGAGGGAATCGCATTTCGGGTTCCTGACCGATGACGAGTTGGCCAGCATGGAAAACGCCGTTCGGGAAGGATACGCGCGGGAATGGGGTGCAATAGGCGGCAGTATTCCGTGATCCTGCATACCACCCCAGACGACCACCGCATCGCCTGGCTTACCGCGCTGGCGATCACTATCCATATCGCGGAAAGCGCTTTGCCCAGCCCGCTGCCGGGAGTGAAGCCGGGGCTGGCGAATGTCATTACCGTTTTGGCGCTGATCCAGTTCGGCTGGTCGACCGCGGCGTGGATCACGGGTTTGCGGGTGGTGGTGGGGAGCTTGTTGTTGGGTACGTTTCTTTCCCCTACGTTCATGCTCAGCCTGAGCGGCGCGGTAGCCAGCATCATCACCTTGGGACTGGCCTGGCGGCTGTCGGGCGTGCTGCCGGGGCGGGGCTTCGGCGCGGTTGGCTATAGCGTGCTGGCGGCCATGGCGCACATGGCGGGGCAGTTTTATGCCGCTTATACCCTGTTCATTCCTCATCCGGCATTATTTCATCTGCTGCCGGTACTGATGACGGCGGCGGTGATTTTTGGCATAGTCAGTGGCGTTATCGCGCAAATGACGTTGCACCGTATTCGGTAGAGCCTATTTAAAGTCTCGATCAAGGGATGCAGCGCAAGGCGAAAATGGCCGAAAAAGCGGAGCATACACGCAGTATGTGAGCATTTTGAGGACATTTTCAACGCCGCGATGCGCCCTTCAGCGAGACTTTAGACAGACTCTTAGCATGGCAACCCTCAACCCTTCTCCACCCATTACGCCGACCGACCGTCTCGGCCTGACGCTGTTTTTCGCCATCGTCATCCATGCGTTGGTGATTCTGGGGGTCACGTTCAGCCGGGAGATGAGTAAAGAACCGGCATCGACACCGACGCTGGAAATCATCCTGGCTCACAACCCCAGCAAAAAAAAGGTGGAAAATCCCGATTTTCTGGCCCAGGCGCATCAGGAAGGCGGCGGAACGAGTGAAACCAGGCACCGCCCCACGGCACCGCCACCGGAGCCTGTTTCATCGGCTCCGGGCAATGCGCCCATCAGCCAGGCGCCCTCATCATTCAAGGCCGTGCCGGCACCTGAACAAGTCACCACCCAGCGCAACCCCGAGCAGCAAACCGCGCCCGCGGATGAAACATCACCCGCGCCGCATGCACCCTCCGCCGCCGTCGAGCTGGTGATGCGCAGCCGCGAGATTGCGCGGCTGGAAGCCGAACTCAGCGATTCCATCCAGACCTATGCCCGCCGCCCCAAGCATCGCTTCATCTCGGCCAGAACCGCCGAATACCGTGATGCGACCTATCTCGCCGCCTGGCAGGCAAAGATCGAGACCGTTGGCAACCTCAACTACCCGGAGGAGGCGCGCCGCCGCAATCTGCACGGACAACTGCTGCTCGATGTCGCCCTGAATCCCGACGGCAGCGTCAATGACATCAAGCTGATCCGCTCGTCGGGCGAGAAAGTGCTGGACGACGCCGCCATGCGCATCGTCAAACTCGCCGCGCCGTTCGGCGCCTTCCCCGAAGGGATGCGCAGGGATACCGACGTGCTGCACATCACCCGCACCTGGCAGTTTCTGAGTAATCGGCTGGAAACGGGACAGTAGCCAGTGGCTGCCCGATGGGGGAGACCCCCCTTTCCCCTTCCCCCTTTTTGACCGATACTATCCCCATGATCCCGAAGCTATCGCTCACCAACCAATTCCTCATCGCCATGCCCGCGCTGGCGGATCCGAATTTTTTTCACAGCGTCACGTATATTTGTGAACACAACAGCGAGGGCGCGCTGGGTATCGTTATCAATCATCCGATGGAGATCCGGCTCGGCGATGTGCTCGAACACATGAGCATTCACGCCAAAACGGAGCAGATCGCCGCTCTTCCGGTCTTTGCCGGCGGGCCGCTGCACCGTGAACGCGGTTTCGTCATTCATCAGCCGGGCGAGGAATGGGATAGCGTGCTGAGGGTGGGCGAGATCGGCATCGCCAGTTCGCGCGACATTCTGGAAGCCATCGCGCGCGGCGAGGGGCCGAAGCAGGCGCTGGTGGCGCTCGGCTACGCCGGCTGGGGACCGGGACAACTGGAGCAGGAGATGGCCGACAATGCCTGGCTGAGTGGACCCGCCGATGCCAGAATCCTCTTCGACCTGCCCAGTGAAGATCGCTGGGCAGCGGCAGCGGCGTTGTTTGGCGTGGATCTGAACCGGCTCTCCAATGATGTCGGGCATGCCTGAAACAGCGCCCGGTTCCAAGCCTCGCACATTTCTCGGTTTCGATTACGGCCTGAAACGCATCGGCGTCGCGGCAGGCCAGGATCTCACCGCCACCACCACGCCGCTGGAGGCGGTGCGCGCCACGGACGGGACACCCGACTGGGAAGCCATCAGCCGCCTGATCGAAACCTGGCGCCCCGATGCGCTGATCGTCGGCATTCCGTACCACATGGACGGCGCCGAGCATGATATGACACGCGCCGCGCGGCGCTTCGGCAACCGGCTGCGGGAACGCTACCGTTTGCCCGTGTTCCTGGTGGACGAACGGCTGTCCTCCGTGGCGGCCGAGGAGATGCTGGGCGCGCCGAAGAAACGGCGTGCGAAAACCGGCAAACAAACCGTCGATACGGTGGCGGCGCAGATCATCCTGCAAACCTGGCTCGCGGAACAACGGACATCAGGGCACCTCACACTCAAAGGCACATAACAATGACTCCACTCCCTGACATCGATCAACTGCTCGCCGCCATGGCGCAGAATCTCAAGGCCCGCCTGGACAGTCTCCAGGTGCGCGAGCCGGCGATGGTCGGCATCCATACCGGCGGGGCGTGGGTGGCACAGCGGCTGCACGGCCTGCTGGGCCTGACCCAACCGCTCGGCAGCCTGGACATTTCGTTCTACCGCGACGATTTCGTGCGCATCGGCATCAACCCCCAGGTCAGACCCTCGCACCTGCCATTCAGCGTCGATGATCGCCATATCATCCTGGTCGATGACGTGCTCCACACCGGCCGCACCATCCGCGCCGCGCTCAACGAGATTTTCGATTACGGCCGCCCCGCCGCGATCACCCTGGCGGTGCTGATCGACCGCGGCGGACGCGAACTGCCGATCCAGGCCGATGTGGCGGGTCAGCATCTGGCGCTGGACAGTCATACCCACATCAAGCTCACCGGCCCCGAACCGCTGGCGCTCAAGCTGCAAACGGTGCGGTGATTTTTCGAGAAGACGGCGGCGAAAGTTCTGGTATTCTATCCGGCGAATCGTTGACACCATCGCAACCATGAAACGCCACAATATCCAACTCGACAAGAACGGCCGCCTGCGCCACTTCCTCACTATCGAGGGCCTGAGCCGCAAGCTCCTGGTGGAAATACTCGACACCGCCGAATCCTTCTCCGGCGTCGCCGAACAAACCGTGAAGAAAGTGCCGCTGCTGCGCGGCAAGACCATCGTCAACCTGTTTTTCGAATCCAGCACGCGCACCCGCACCACCTTCGAGCTGGCCGCCAAACGCTTGTCCGCCGACGTGCTCAACATCAACGTCGCGGCGAGCGCCACCAGCAAGGGCGAATCGCTGCTCGACACGCTGCACAACCTGGAAGCGATGCACTGCGACATGTTCGTGGTGCGTCACGACCGCAGCGGCGCGGCGCACTTCATCGCCCGGCACGTCGCGCCGCACATCAGCGTGATCAACGCCGGCGACGGCCGCCATGCCCATCCCACGCAGGCGATGCTGGACATGTTCACCATCCGCCGCCACAAAAAGGAATTCGCGCCGCTCAACGTCGCCATCGTCGGCGACATCCTGCATTCGCGCGTGGCGCGCTCACAGATTCATGCGCTGACCACGCTGGGCGTTAACGAGGTGCGCGTCATCGGCCCGGAAACGTTGATCCCCGCCGAGGCCGAAGCCCTCGGCGTGCATGTCTATCACGACCTGCGCGGGGGACTGCGCGATGTCGACGTGATCATCATGCTGCGCCTGCAACATGAGCGCATGCGCGGCGCGCTGCTGCCCAGCGAGCACGAATATTTCCAACGTTATGGCCTGACCGGGGAAACACTGGCCTATGCCAAGCCGGATGCCATCGTCATGCACCCCGGCCCCATCAATCGCGGCGTCGAAATCGACTCCACCGTGGCCGACGGCCCGCGTTCGGTGATTCTGGAGCAGGTCACGCACGGCATCGCGGTGCGCATGGCGATCATGTCCATGACCATATCATCCCACGCCAACCCTGAAGGAGTCATTGCCTGATGCGTCTGCGCATTACCAACGGCCGCGTTATCGATCCCGCCAATGCCGTCGATGGCGTACAGGATGTCTGCATCGCGGACGGACGCATTCATTCCGTCGGCGATACGCCGGCCGGTTTTCGCGCCGACCGCGAGATCGACGCCAGCAGCCTGATCGTCTGCCCCGGTCTGGTCGATCTCAGCGCGCGGCTGCGCGAGCCCGGCGAGGAACACAAGGCGACCATCGCCAGCGAAACCCGCGCCGCCGCCAGCGCCGGCATCACCACCCTGTGCTGCCCGCCGGACACCAACCCCATCATCGACACCCCGGCCGTCGCCGAACTCATCCGCAGCCGCGCCACGGCCGCCGGCCAGGCGCGCATCGTCCCGCTCGGCGCACTCACGCAGGGACTGGCTGGAGCAAGCCTGAGCGAAATGGCCGCCCTCAAGGAAGCCGGCTGCATCGGCGTCAGCAACGCCTTGGCGCCGATCACTAATACCCATCTGCTGCGCTGCGCCATGGAATACGCCGCCACGCATGGCCTGACGGTATTCCTGCACCCCGAAGATGAATGGCTGCGCAACAACGGCTGCATGCACGAAGGCGCAGTGAGCACCCGCCTTGGCCTGCCCGCCATCCCGGAATCCGCCGAAACCGCCGCTGTGGCCCAGCAGCTCGTGCTTATCGAACAGACCGGCGTGCGCGCGCACTTCTGCCGCCTGTCCACCGCGCGCGCCGCGCGCATGATCGCGCGGGCGCGCTACGATGGCCTGCCGGTGAGCGCCGATGTGGCCGCGCACCAGCTCTACCTGACGGAAATGGATGTCGCCGATTTCAACAGCCAGTGCCATGTCGTCCCGCCGCTGCGCACCCAGCGCGACCGCGACGGACTGCGCGCGGCGTTGGCGCGCGATACGATATCGGCCATTTGTTCCGACCACCAGCCACATGAACCGGACGCCAAACTCGCCCCCTTCAGCGCCACCGCGCCAGGCATCTCCGCCCTCGAAACCCTGCTGCCGCTCGTCTTGCGGCTGGTGGACGAAGATGTGCTGCCGCTGAATGACGCCCTGGCGGCGCTCACCATCCACCCGGCCCGCATCCTCGGCATCGAAGCCGGCACACTGACCCTCGGCGCGCACGCCGACATTTGCATCTTCGACCCGCAGCGCTACTGGGAAATCACCCCCGCCACCCTGCTCAGCCGCGGCCTCAACACCCCGTTCATGGGCTGGGAATTCAAGGGACGGGTGACGCATACTCTGCTGGCGGGGAAGCTTGTTCATGAACTGCAAAGCGAGGTGTAGAACATGAGCATCTGGTTCAAGCCCTACATCCTGGAAGAAATCGCCACGCTGACGAACAAACACCTCACCCGGCACCTTGGCATCGAACTCCAGGAGCTGGGCGAGGATTACATCCGGGCGAGAATGCCGGTGGACGAGCGGACCAAAATGCCGTTCGGACTGCTGCACGGCGGCGCATCGTGCGTGCTGGCGGAAAGCCTGGCCAGTTGGGCGGCCTTTTTGTGCATCGACCCGCAACGGCAAAACATGGTGGGCCTGGAAATCAACGCCAATCACATACGGAGCGTGGCCGGCGGCTGGGTGTCCGGCATCTGCAAACCGCTCCACCGCGGCAGATCGACCCAGGTCTGGGATGTGAGAATCGAAGACGAAACCGGCAAACTCGTCTGCATCAGCCGCGTGACGATGGCGATACTGGACAAGGGGAAAACCGCGTAACGCAGGAGGGGCGCGCGGCACACCCTAATGTAACGGACTCCACCCTTCCTCTACGGCATCGTAGTGTGTCAAGCGGGTGAAAAGGTCACCGGCTGAACGAAACAGGAGGAGTCCGAGATGAAGCATACCGCAACCATGATTGGTTTGGATATTGCCAAGAATGTTTTCTACGCTGCGGGCAAGGATGAGCGCGGCCACCTTCTCCTTGCAAAACGGGTGGAGTCCATAGATACACCTGGGAGAAAGGCTGGAAAAGCGGACGAATTTGATTGCCGGATTGATCATAGGGCGGATTAGCGTTTCTTGCGTAACCCGCCAAGCGTGCGGAGCACACAACCCGGTTTTTTCACGGCAGGTTCCAATCGGGGTTTTCAGGCCTGATCCTTGCCATTCCTCTCCTCCCGCGTACTAAACCACCCCGCCAGCAAAATCAGCGCCCCGCCTATCCACTCTCTGGGCAACACCACTTCATTGGTCAATAACTGCGCGGAAACGGCGCCGGCCACAACCTCCGACAGCAAGATCACCGAAGAACGATGCACCGGCATGTTGGCGACGCCATATTGCACCGCCACCGTCATCAGCACGATCCCGAGCACACCGATGGCGAAAACACTGGCGTAGACGCCGGCCCCGATATCGGGCACAGACACCCCACTCAGCATCGCCCATGCCCCGGCCACGCCCACCACGCCGCCCCAGGTCGTCACTGTCTTGATCGGGATAGCCACCTCCTGCGCCTTGCGTACCAGTACATTCGACAGGGCAAAGGCGAGTCCCGATGAAATCGCCAGCCAGTCCGCCCTGCCCTCGGGCCAGGGAAAACCCAATTCAGGCTCCCAGATGGTGATTACCATCCCGACCATGGCCAGCGCCAGGGCCGTCAAGGCAAAGCGCGACGGCTTTTCCTTGAGCAGGAAATGGCCAAGCATGATGGTCCACAGCGGCGAAAGATAAAACAGCAGCAGCACCCTCACCACCGTGCCGTCGAGCACAGCGAGAATGAAGGCGGTATTGCACCAGCCGTTGGCGAGAGCGATCCACAGCAGCATCCAGCGATGACGGACAAACTCGCCGCGCCGCCGCCACAACACCGGCAATCCAACCAGCAGCGCCGAGGCGAAGATCAGCAGCGTGGCCCACAACCCATGCAGGCCGTGCTCTTCCAGCAAACGCAAGGGATACCAGAAAATACCCCACATCATCGCCGCCAGCAGCAGCGCGGCCACAGGCAGATTGGCGGGAAGCAGCGATTTGAGTTTGGAAGGCATGACGGGATGTCCTATACTACGCATTCAAGACTCACGGCGAAACACACTTCCTCTGTAGTTATCGGCATTTTATTCATGAATCCTGACCTTGCCCGGCTGCAACCCTATCCCTTCGAAAAACTGGCGCGCCTCAAGGCCGGCGTCACGCCACCCGCCGGACTGTCCCCCATCGGTCTCTACATCGGCGAGCCCAAACACGACACGCCGGGCTTCATCGCCGAGGAGATCATCACGCATCTGCATGGACTGTCCAGCTATCCGCTCACGCGCGGCGGCGCGGCGTTGCGCCAGACCATCGCGGCATGGCTGGCGCGGCGCTTCAATCTCGCCACCGGCGGCGTCGACCCCGAGCGCCAGGTGCTGCCGGTCAACGGCACGCGCGAAGCGCTGTTCGCCTTCGCCCAGTGCATCGTCGAGCGCGGCGCAGATCCGCTGATCCTGATGCCCAACCCCTTTTACCAGATCTACGAAGGCGCGGCCTTGCTCGCCGGCGCCGAACCCTGGTTCATGAACACCACGGCGGACACCGGCTTCATCCCCGATTTCGACGCCGTGCCACCGCGGGTATGGGCGCGCTGCCAGTTGCTCTACATCTGCTCCCCGGGCAACCCCACCGGCGCGGTGCTGGATATTGCCACATTACAGAAACTAATCCAACTCGCCGACGAACACGATTTCGTCATCGCCTCCGACGAATGCTATTCGGAGATCTATCTCGACGAGAACGCGCCACCGCCGGGACTGCTGGAAGCCTGCGCCCGCATGGGACGCAATGACCACCGGCGTTGCATCGTATTTCACAGCCTGTCGAAACGCTCCAATGTACCCGGCCTGCGCTCCGGCTTTGTCGCGGGCGACGCGGCGATCATAGAGCGCTTTCACCTTTACCGCACCTACCACGGCTGCGCCATGCCGCCGCCGACCCAGGCCGCCTCCACCGTGGCGTGGAACGACGAGCAGCACGTCCAGCACAACCGCGCGCTCTACCGACGGAAATTCGACGCCGTGCTGAATGTCCTGCAACCCGTCATGGACGTGCGGCGCCCCCCCGCCAGTTTTTATCTCTGGCCGCGCACACCCATCGACGACACCGAATTCGCGCGCGGACTCTACGCCCGGCACAACGTCACCGTACTGCCCGGCAGCTTCCTGTCGCGCGAGGCGCACGGCATCGACCCCGGCCATAACCGCGTTCGCATGGCGCTGGTCGAGCCACTGGAGGAATGTATCGAGGCGGCGGAACGAATCCGAAATTTCATTAAGGAAGCGCTGATTTATTAGCGCTTCCGCGCGGCACATGGACGTGCCGCCATTTTCGATGGCGACCAGCCATTGAAAATGAAGAAAAGCAAAAATCACATTTTCGCTTTTCGTGCGCTGAAAATTCCAGGATGGAATTATGCAGCGTTTCCTTAACACCCCGGAGATCACATGAACGACATCAAACAAATCATCGAAGATGCCTTCGAACGCCGCGCCGAGATCACGCCGCGCAACGTGGACACGCTGGTCAAGGAAGCCATTACCGAAGCCATCCAACGGCTCGACAGCGGTGCCGCGCGCGTCGCGGAGAAAAAAGACGGCCAATGGATCGTCAACCAATGGTTGAAAAAAGCCGTGCTGCTCTCCTTCCGCATCGAAGACAACAGCTTCATGAAGGGCGGCTTCACCAACTACTACGACAAAGTGCAACCCAAGTTCGCCGACTACAGCCCGCGCGACTTCCGCGCCAGCGGCGTGCGCGTGGTGCCACCCGCCTCGGCGCGCAAAGGCGCCTACATCGCCCCTGGCGTGGTGTTGATGCCCTCCTACGTCAACATTGGCGCCTATGTCGATAGCGGCACCATGGTCGACACCTGGGCCACCGTCGGCTCCTGCGCCCAGATCGGCAAAAACGTCCACCTCTCCGGCGGTGTCGGCATCGGCGGCGTCCTCGAGCCGGTCCAGGCCGGCCCCACCATCATCGAAGACAACTGCTTCATCGGCGCCCGCTCCGAAGTCGTGGAAGGCGTCATCGTCGAAGAAGGCTCGGTCATCTCGATGGGCGTCTACATCGGCGCCAGCACCCGCATCTACAACCGCATGACCGGCGAAATCCTCTACGGCCGCGTACCCACGGGCTCCGTGGTCGTCTCCGGCAACCTGCCTTCCTCCGACGGCAAATACAGCCTCTACTGCGCCGTGATCGTCAAACAAGTGGACGAGAAAACGCGGGGCAAAGTGGGGATTAATGAATTGTTGCGGGATATTTGAGACGGGATAAGCCACCAACCCGGCGATCAAATACATCCGCGCTTCCCACCCCCTCTCCCGCGTGCGGGAGAGAGTTGGGGTGAGGGTAATGACGATCTATTGATTGCCTCGAAAAGAACAACCCACACTATCTTCGACGAAAAACCACGAAAATAAGGAAACCCGGTAGTCCTGGAGAACACGAAAAAGCTCCAGGACTACCGGGGCACCATTAGATCACCCTCACTCTTTCATCGGCTCTTCCAGGCAAAAGCCCGCGCTTTCCGAATCAGGATGCCCCACCCATTGGCTATTGACGATGGCGCGATCCACGGCGACGACACGGATTATGTAACCGCAAGGCTTCATTCCCGTAGTGTCGAGCGTCCAGACATCGCCCGGTACGGGGGCAGTTTGCACATTACCCGAGCTGGGACTCGGTATCGCCTCGCCAGGGTCGTTGATCACGGGTTCGACGCTCAGGCTGTAGCTGCCGAGGTAGTCGTCACGCGCGACGAAGTTGCCGGAGAGTACCGTGCCCGGCTGGAATTTGCCGCAGTTTCCGGCGCCGATGGTGATGTCGATCGACGCCTCCGGCCAGGTATTGTCAAGCTGGATGACATGGGTATCCGCGCCTTGCAGAACACCGCCGCCATCATAGATGGATAGTCTGACATACCACTTGGCGTCGCCCGACGTGCTCCACTGGGCGAGCAGATTATTTACGTTCTTATTGGACGGCAGATAATCGAAACGCTTGGTGACCGGATTGGCCTTGTGCTTCGGGATGTCGGGGTAGCTGTCGCCGTTCTGGTCTACCACATCCAGATCCGCCAATACCGGCGTCCACGCCGAACCATCCTCGCTGACTTCGACGACATAGCTGTAACCCACGATAGGAAATCCCTGCACCGTTACAATACCCGCGAAAGGACACGGCCTGCCGAGCGGATCAGCTTGCTGGCCATTGGTGGCGAATGCCGCGGCGGGTGTAGTCAAGCCTGTCACGTTGTGGATTTCTCCCGTCGGAATACCGCCGAGAATGGCGATCTTGCCCGCCGGCGCCAGCGCAGACGGCGCGATGTTGATCAGCGTCTCCTCGCGGTTACCCCACGTCGGCACCTGGTTCGGGTTGGCGCAAGGCACGGGGTCGTTCCACGACAGAATGGCACGGATGCGCACGACGCGCGGTCCCTTTTTGCAGGGTTGGCGATACGGGCTGAGATCGACCGGCAAACGCACGGCGTAATACACGCCGCCAGACGGAACGGGAAGATCGTAAACGCGCACGCTGGCAGTGCCAAGACACGTCTCGAACGTGCCGTTGCCATCGAAGTCACCCCAGAAGGTCACATACTCACGGCTGCCATCGGTGCAAGGCCCACCGGAAAAACCCGAGGACTTCTTGACCTGGATCACGCCCACCAGGGTATCCGGCATGTTGGGATCCAGCCCGATGCACTTGAGCTCTTCAAAGCTGGTGTCGCCATCAGTCTTGGGGAACAGGAGATCGCCGAGGGACGGATCGATCTGAATGCCCGGCAACAGTTTCGTAAACGCCTCCGCGCTCAGTGTTGTATTGCCGCTGGCGAATGCCGAAAGCTCCTTGAAAGCGAAACGGTGCACCGGCACACCCTTGCCTTTATACAGCACGGACAATTCCATCGCCCCCAGACTCTTCGTCTTGGTGGGCACAGGGGTTTCGAGATCGAGCACCTCGGAGAACAGCGGCGGCAGCTTGGCCTTGGCCGCCGTGAATAGATCGGGCCAAAAAATCAGCCGGCGCGGCTCGACCTGGATGACCTCCTCGCGCACATTGCCCCATACTGGCTTCCAGTTCGGCTGATTCGGCGGCGGAGGATTGTTCCATGAAAGAATCGCCCGCACCAGGATCAGATGATTGAGAAAACATAGCTTGCGGTTCGGATCGACCTTCAACGAAACCGCATACTCCAGACGCTTACCGCCTTCAGTGCCCTCTGGAATGTTGTGGGCCTGGAAACTGGTCATGCCCTGATCACCCCACGTCGCACCATTGTCGAAGGACAGATAAAAGCGCACATACTCCGCGGTGCCGGAACCGCAAATATCGCTGCCGTAACCCGTCGGCTGATAGATGTAAACCACGGCTTCGAGATATTCCTTCTGCGGATGATAGCCCACGCAACCGAGCGACTCGTAATGCGTGTTGCAACAGATCGGTAGAATCGGTGTGAATGTGCTTTCCGCAAGATTGCCGAAGTAATTGGGGTTGGAAATCAGCAATGTCTTGAATGCTCCCCGCTCCTTTGGATGAGCCTCTTGCAACACCGTTTGTGACTTCTGGACAGCCTTTTTGATCTCGTCATTCATAACGACACTCCTTGTGTATTGATTGAAATTACCGATATCCACCACTCAATTTCACCCGGCCATACCAGGTTGGGATGAGCCATCCGCGAACACGATGCCAAACCTGAAAACAGAGGGCGCAGAGTAGCCGAGAGGAAGATACAGATCAGTTACAACTTGCAAGGAGGGGTGGGGTGGCGGGCCAAAAGGGCTTGACATGAAAACGGGCGCCGAGGCGCCCGTTTTCATGTCGTTGGGTTACTTGCGTTGCCTCACATCGAATGCAAGGCGACGCGATTGCCCTCGCTGTCCAGCACGATGGCCCGAAAGCCATACGGGCCGATGGAACGCCGGTCGCCGCCCGCGAGTTTTCGCACTACGCCGGAATATCGGGAAACGCCAATCACTTCCGCTCTTGCATTGCCGCACCGCAGCAGGCGCGGACATTGGAAATCAGCGGCATCAAGCGCAGCACGGCATCCACTTTACCCAGCCAGTCATGCGCGCCACATTCGGCAGTCTGCGCAGATTCAGACTTGTCACCGCCTTGGGCACACTTCTTCCCGAGGAACCCCACCAACACCGCGGCGGCGAATGTCACGATCACGGCCTTGGGCGTGGCTATTTTGTGGTAGAAAATCCGCTGCGCGGAACGAGCCTGGCCGCATGCCCGGCGCTTGTTCTCGTCTATTTGCGATTCGAGCTGATCAATCGCTTTTTTCAGATGTCGCATTGCATGCCCCTCCCCTCGCACCAGGCGCGATTTGACGGCGGGTGGCGCTGAACAGCAGATTCCGGCTGAAGACAAAAATGAACCGGACCAGTATCGCGCCGAGAATGACGTTCAGCAGCGCCGTGATGAGCAGCGCCGCTCCCCAGCCCAGGCCCAGATCGACCAGCGAGAACGCGATGCCCGCCACCAGCAGCAGCCATGCCACAATGAACAGCAAGGCCGCCGCGACACCCAGGCCGAGCATTGCCGCGATGCTCAGGCCGGCAAGGCGCGCCTCGAGCGCGAGCAGCCCCAGGATATCGGAAGCGATGGAGCGAAAAGTGCGCAGGAGGCCAGCCCCGGCGCTTGCCAGGGATTCCTCCGCCGCGCCTTTCGGCTCCGCCGCTGGCTGAGCCGACGGGTCGGACGGAGACATTAGAGCTTAACCTCCTAGCGTCTGAGCAAGGCGCCGATCACCAGCCCCACCGCGGCGGCGATACCCACCGAGGTCATCGGATTCTGCTTGATGTATTCGGTCATGGCATGGCCCAATTCCTTGCTGCTTTCCTGGACCTTGCCGGCGGTTTCCTTGACGCTGGCCTGCACCTTCTGGCTGGTTTCCCGGAGACGGTCTTCGGCGTGACCGGCAGGCCCTGCCGCCTTGTCGATGGTGTCATGCGCTGTCTTGACGACTTTGTCGGTCGTGGGATGAGTCTCTACGCGGGCTTCCATGGCAACCTCCTCTTGTTGATCGGGGTAGTATGTTAACCAGGCAACCAACTCCCCATGCGAAAAGGAAAGCAAAAGCAGATAAATTGTCTGGTTAATAGATAACATGGAGAAAAAGAATGCACTTTTCAAGTGGTAAAAAATCTTGGCTCCCGCCCTGGACGAAAAGTCATGCAAAAAGCTTGAAAGTGGTAAGATCAAGATAGGCGTTGAACACGCCCAACCCCATCACCTCATCAGGGAGGCACACCTATGACCGCAACCGCAATGCAAGAGACTTCCGCCACCGAACTGCCGCGCCTGGAACTGAATGGCCCGGCGCCGGATTTCGAGGCCAACACCACCCATGGCGCCCTACGTTTGTCGAACTGGGAAAAAGACAAATGGGTCATTCTGTTTTCCCATCCCGCGGATTTCACGCCGGTCTGCACCACGGAGTTTATCGAATTCGCCAAACGCTACGACACCTTGCGGGACAAGGGCGTGGCGCTGTTGGCCTGCTCCATCGACAGCATCTATAGTCATATCGCCTGGATGCGCAATATCGAGGAGAAGTTTGGTGTGAAGGTGCGGTTTCCGGTGATCGCCGACCTCGATCAGAAAGTGGCGCAATTGTACCGGATGGTGCATACCCCCAGCGCCACCACCGCGACGGTACGCTGCGTCTTCTTCATCGACCCGAAACGGAATCTGCGTGCGATGATCTACTATCCGCTGAACGTGGGGCGCAACTTCGACGAGATCGTGCGCGTCGTTGACGCGCTGCAGATGGTCGACGCCCACGGCGTGGCCTGCCCGGCAAACTGGATGCCGGGCCAGGACGTCATCATACCGCCTCCCGCCACCACCCAGGCGGCGGAAGAACGCGTCAAAACGCCCGGAATAGAAGTCACTGATTGGTATTTTTCGAAAAAGAAAATCAGCTAGTTTGGAACGTATTCCCCTCCTCGTTCGAGGAGGGGAGTTACCCTCCTCCGGCCCAATACAATGTAGGGCGGGTTAGGCGTTTTTTGGCGCCGTAACCCGCCAGCCGCGCCGCCGGCGCATACTCCAAGCCTCCAAAATGCGCTAATATGTTGCCCATGCAGCAAATCCCATTCACTTAAGGACGGCATGCCGCCATGAGCGTTGAACATCTGTATGGCGTACCTCATCTGACGACGGTTTTGACCGGCCCCCTGCTCCACCTCGAAAGTCACCTGCTGGAGCGCCAGGCAACCATCGAGTCCTGGTTGCGCGCCCAGTGGCTGGATACCCCCGCGCCGTTTTATGCCTCGGTGGATCTGCGCAATGCCGGCTTCAAGCTGGCGCCGGTGGACACCAACCTGTTTCCGGCCGGATTCAACAATCTCAACCCCGCCTTCATGCCGCTGTGCATCCAGGCCGTGCAATCGGCCGTGGAGCGCGTCTGTCCGCGCGCCGCGAAGCTGTTGCTCATCCCGGAAAGCCATACCCGCAATCCGTTCTACCTGGAAAGCCTCGCCACCCTGAGCGAGATTCTCGGCAAGGCGGGATTCGAAGTGCGGCTCGGCTCGTTGCTACCGGATCTTGCCGCGCCATTGGATGTGCCGCTGCCCTCAGGCCGCTCGCTGCATCTGGAACCGCTGCTGCGCAAAGGCGACCGGGTGGGCGTGAAGGACTTTTTCCCCTGCATGGTATTACTCAACAACGACCTGTCGAGTGGCCGCCCGGCCATCCTCGAAGGACTCGAACAGCCGGTCGTCCCGCCGCTGGAGCTGGGATGGTCCAACCGCCTCAAATCCGATCACTTCCGGCACTACCGGCAGGTCGCCCTGGAATTCGCCGAATTGATCGACATCGATCCGTGGCTGGTCGATCCGCTTTTTCGCCAGTGCGGCGAGATCAATTTCATGAAGCGCGAAGGAGAAGAATGCCTGGCGACGAATGTCGGCGCCCTGCTGGACTCCATTCAGCGCAAATACGACGAGTACAAGATCGACAAACCGCCCTTCGTCATCGTCAAGGCCGATGCCGGCACCTATGGCATGGGCATCATGACGGTGCGCTCGGTCGATGAAATCCACGAACTGAACCGCAAGCAGCGCACCCGCATGGCCGCCAGCAAGGGCGGACAGGAAGTCACCCAGGTCATCATTCAGGAAGGAGTCTACACCTTCGAAACCTGGGGCGACGCGCAGGCCGTCGCCGAGCCGGTGGTCTACATGGTGGATCGTTTCGTGGTTGGCGGTTTTTACCGCGTGCATACCGCGCGTGGCGTGGATGAAAATCTCAACGCCCCGGGCATGCACTTCGAACCGCTGGCCTTCGTCGAACCCTGCAACAATCCCGATCCGAACAGAGCGCCGGACGCCAATCCCAACCGTTTTTATGCCTATGGCGTGATCGCCCGGCTCGCCCTGCTCGCCGCGGCGCGGGAAGTCGCCAAGAGCCGCGCATGACGACGAGCGTGGCGCGCGACACCGTCAAACTGGGCGTGGTGATGGATCCCATCGCCACCATCAACCCCAAGAAGGACAGCACCCTGGCGATGCTGCTCGAAGCCCAGGCGCGCGACTGGCGGATTTTCTATATGGAACAGGGCGACCTGTTCTTGCGCGATGGCGAGCCCTACGGGCGAATGAGGACGCTGTCGGTGCAGGACGATCTCGACCGATGGTTCGGTTTCGCGGAAGAAAGCGGCGAAACCAGACCGCTCGCCGAACTCGATATCATCCTGATGCGCAAGGACCCGCCCTTCGACATGGAGTACATCTACACCACCTACCTGCTGGAACACGCCGAAGCGGAAGGCGTGCTGGTGGTCAACAAGCCGCAGAGCCTGCGCGATGTGAATGAAAAGATGTACACCACCTGGTTTCCCCAGTGCTGCACGCCGACACTGGTGAGCCGCAACGCCGATCAGTTGCGCGACTTCCTGCGCGAACACGGCGACATCATCCTCAAACCGCTGGAGGCCATGGGTGGCGCATCGGTGTTTCGCGTGCAACGGCACGACCCGAACATCAACGTCATCATCGAAACCCTCACCCGGCTGGGAACGCGCTTCATCATGGCGCAACGCTACATCCCCGAGATCAGCGCGGGCGACAAACGCATCCTGCTCATCGACGGCCGGCCGGTGCCGTTCGCCCTGGCGCGCATCGCCGCGCCCGGCGAAACACGCGCCAACCTCGCCGCCGGCGGGCGCGGCGAGGGCGTCCCCTTGAGCGAGCGCGATCAGTGGATATGCGAACAGGTGGGTCCGGTACTGCGCGAGAAAGGCCTGATGTTCGTCGGTTTGGACGTGATCGGCGATTACCTCACCGAAATCAACATCACCAGCCCCACCTGCATCCGGGAACTCGACACTATTTACGACCTCAACATCAGCGGCTGGTTGATGGATTGCATAGAAACCCGCGTGGCGAAACGCCGCTCTTCCTGATCGCCATGCGCCCCGCATTCATCTATGCAGGGCGGGCACTGCCCGCCATCACAACGGCAATCATGTTGACGATCCTGCTCAGCGCCTGCGCCAGACAGGAAGAACCGCTTTATACCCAGCAATTGCTGACCTTCGGCACCCTCGTCGACATCAGCATTTGGGGCGTGGACAAAGCGCGGGCAATGGAAGCCAGCCGCCAGATCGGCGAGGAACTGCAAAAAATGCACAACGATTGGCATGCCTGGCATGACAGCCCGTTGACACGTCTGAACACGGCCCTCGCCTCCGGCGCCACCGTCACCGTGCCGCCCTCGCTTCTGCCGCTGGTGCAAAAATCCGTTGTCCTGTCGCGGCAGTCCGAAGGGTTGTTCAATCCAGCCATCGGCAAGTTGATCAAATTATGGGGTTTCGCGCAGGACGACCTGCCTGGCGGACCACCACCCGATGCGGCGGCCATTGCCGCGCGGGTGGCGCAACACCCCGGCATGGAGGATATGACCCTCGAAAAGGATCGGCTACGCAGCGCCAATCCCGCAGTACAACTCGATTTCGGCGCGATCGGCAAAGGCTACGGCGTCGATCTTGCCATCGAACGCTTGCGCAAGCTCGGCGTGGAAAACGCCATCGTCAACGCCGGCGGCAATCTGCGCGCCATCGGCCGGCACGGCGACCGTGCCTGGCGCATCGGCATCCGCAATCCGCGCGGCCCCGGCGTGCTGGCGTCGATCGAAACGCACGGCGATGAGAGCATCCTGACCTCCGGCGATTACGAACGCTTTTTCGAATACCAGGGCAAGCGTTATCATCACATCATCGACCCGCGCAGCGGCTGGCCCGCCACCGGCACCACCTCCGTCACGGTGATCGCCGCCGACGCCGCCACCGCCGACGCCGCATCCACGGCGCTGTTCATCGCGGGATCCCAAGGCTGGCACGAGGTAGCAAAACGCATGGGTATCAAGCAGGTGATGCTGATCGACGACAAGGGACAGGTGACCATGACGCCGGAGATGGCCCGACGCATCCGCTTCGAAGTCAGCCCCGCACCCAGGGTCAAGGTGAGCGCGCCGACATGAAAATTATGACACGCGCTGACATGATCGTCGTAGCGCTCGCCGTGGCGCTGCTGCCCTGGCTGTACCTCAGCTACTGGGCGCCCGCGACACAAGGCGACGAGATACGCATCCTGGTCAACGGCAAAGAGCGGATGACCGTGTCGCTGCATCAGAAACATCAATTGACCATCGAGGGTACGCTCGGCACCAGCATCATCGACATCCACGACGGCAAGGCGCGCTTCGTCGCCTCACCCTGTCGCGGCAAGCAATGCGTCCACACCGGCTGGGTGAGCCACAGCGGCGAATCCGCCACCTGCCTGCCCAACCGCGTCAGCGTGCTGGTTGCGGGCAATGAACAGCGGTTTGACAGCATTGTTTTTTAAGGAAGCGCTAAATAATCCCATCATGAACCTCATGCGATATCACGGAAGGTCACGACACAACCCAGCACGCTTCCTTCGCCACAAGACACCGGCGCCAACGTCAGGTTCACCATTCGCTCGGTTTGATTGTTGCCCGTGGAAAAAGTGAGCAGATCGTGCTGGGTTTGCTGGCCATTCCTGAGACACATCCCGACCACGCCCTGCAAGGATTCGCCCGTGCGTGGATAGCGAAAGTGAATCAATTTATCGAGCGGTGCGCCCACGGCATCGAAAACCGGAATGTCTATCAAATTCGCGGCGGCCTGATTCAGCCGGACGATCACGCCGCCGGTATCTGTGGCGATCACCGGGTCTCCCACTGAATCGAGGATCGCGGTGGCGTGTTCCCAGCCTCCGAGCATCATTTCATCCGCCTGGCGACGTTCGGTAACATCGTTCACCACCAACATGAGCACGGCTCTATCGCCGTGATCCAAGACATGCAGTGACTCTTCGGTGTCGTATGTCGAACCGTCCTTGCGCATTTGCATCAGACTATAATCCCTGCGGCAAATGTTCCGGTCACGCAGCGACAACAGCTCTTCCTTCAACCGCTCGCCTGACGCTCCTGGTTTGATATCGAGGATGCTCCTCCAGAGGAGTTCGGCCGCACTGTAGCCCGTGTTTTCAATCGCGGCCCGGTTGGCATGAATGATCGAGAAAGTGGCGGCCTCCAGGAGAAAAACCTCATCGTGTTGTGAACTATCGCGACTCAGGCCTTGTCTTTAAAGTTTAGCCGGCCGACATCCTGTGTTAAGATCGCCACGCAAACTGAGACCCACGCGGTCCAAAAGGAAACACAGATGAAGATAGGATTAGTTTGAAGACGACTTCGATCAGGCGGAGTTCACCCGGTTGCTGCTCAATTATTCCGGCCACGAGTGCCAGCATTTCGCCAACGCCCGCGATTTCATGGCCTCCGAACAGCCCAAACATTTCGATCTGCTGATTCTGGACTGGGTGTTGCGCGACTTGAGCGGCATGGAGATCGTGGACTGGGTGCGCAATACCCAGCGCTGGGCCATGCCGATCATGATGGTCACCAGCCAGCGCCGCGAGGAAGACACGGTGGCGGCGCTCAGGATGGGCGCCGATGACTACATGATCAAACCGCTGCGCCAGTTCGAGTTTCTGGCCCGCATCGACGCGCTGAGCCGGCGCAACCGCGACAGCGGCTCATCCAAAAAGAACGAAATCACCGTCGGTCCTTTCGTTATATGCGCCTCGGACCGCACAATAACCAAGGACGGAGCGCGCATCGACCTTTCCCCCAAGGAATTCGACCTAGCCCTGTTATTCTTCCGCAACCTCAATACCACGCTCTCGCGCGTCAACCTGCTCGACAGCATCTGGGGCTACAACACCCACATCAACACCCGCACCCTCGAAACCCACGTCAGCCGGATACGCAGCAAACTCGGCCTCGTCGCGGAAAACGGCTGGCGCCTTTGCCCTGTTTATCAGCATGGCTACCGCCTGGAAAAAGTGGATTAGAAGCGGGGAAGCGTTGAGTTAAGGAAGCTCTGAATAATTCCATCCTGGAATTCTCAGAGCACATCCGTGTGCCGCGGAACCTCTGATTCCATTTCGCAATAAAAAGTGAAATATTGTAGGGTGCGTTCCACGCACCATTACCATTGGTGCGTGGAACGCACCCTACAAAATTATTGTCGTTTTTAACGCAAATTGGAATGACACATCAGAGGTTCCTTGAATCCAAAAACGACAACCACACGGATGCAGCAGATACGAACTCACGGAGAGGCGAGGTAGCTCAGCAGGGTGGTATTGCACCAGGCTTCACCCATTTTTCTGCGCTTGTCTTTTGCTCCCTCTCCCGCACGCAGGAGGACAGCGGTGTTTAAAGCCAAGTGGCGAATTGAACATACAAGGATAGGGGGAAAGAAAGGATTTTGCGATCTGAAACCACAGCGTTTTCAGCCATGACGGCGCGTAATAATTGCGCAGCCAGTCGCGCACATCGCCAGCGCGACTGATGTTCCGCAACAAGCCGACGTAACCTCTTTCACCCAGACGCGCATAAAAATAGCGATTCACCAGCGATGTTTTCATCATGGGACCGAGTTCCCTTCTCCACAACCGCTCATAATCGCGCATGGCGTCGTGCGTCAGGGCAAGCCCGGCCAAATGGCCGGAAAGCACCGCATAACGAATGCCGAAACCGAACATGGCATCCTGAAATCCCGCTGCTTCACCGGCATAGAGCCGCCCATCCCTGGACGCAGAGCGCGGCCAGAATATACCCCCTGCGCCACCAAAACGGCGCGGATTTTTCATTTCCACTCCGGTTCTGTTCTGAAAAAATTCGGCCGTTCTCTCAAGATACATCTTCTGATTGACGAAATCGGCGAACATGCAAGTCGCGAGCGTACCGCGCCCGCCGTGGATCAACATATATGCATAGCCCTTGGGCGCCAGGCGATCGCTGGCACAGGCGAAGATTCCGTCTGGAGCATCTGTTTCGAACAGATACCCTACGGCGATCACATTGCCCGAACGAGGGCCATGGGCGACGATACCTTGTTGCGGCAGAGTTTCCAACCGGCTCGCCAGGCGTATCTCCACGCCGGCGGCGAGAGCCTGCTGCTTAAGGTTGTGATCCAGCGTACCCTGGTCCGTCCCACGGCGCACCAGATAAAGCGCCGGATGCGAAGAACGGAAGACATATTCGCGCGCCTTGGGATCGTAAAAAACCATCTCCCTCACCGGCATGCAGTCGAAGGTCGGCGCAATGCCGATCCCGGCAAATTGTTCCAGCACATCGCCTTGCGTCGTCCAGTTTTCCAATCCCTGAAAATCTCCATGGAAACGACCACCCACTTCGGCGCGCTGTTCGTGAACAACCGCCCGCCTGCCATGCCTGGCGATGGTGATCGCCGCCGCAAGCCCGGCGGGTCCCGCGCCGGAGATGGTGATGGCGTTCATCTCCTCAGGCCGTCCGCTCATCTGCTCGCTTCGCCTCACTCACCTTAGGGTGCTATCATGCCATTCTCAAGATAAGCTTCATCATAGGCGAAAACAATATCGGGATTCGGGATCAACAGATTTTCTTTCTTGCCTTCATAGTGCAATCGGGTCAACAGATCCTTGATCAGGTTGATCCGCGCCAGGCGCTTGTCATCGGCACGCGCCACCGTCCACGGGGCCACGGGATTGTGGGTGCGAGCCAGCATTTCATTGCGCGCCAGACTGTAATGCCGCCAATATTTGATCGCCTGCCTGTCGATCTCGCTAACCTTCCATTGCTTGAGCGGACTGTCACGGCGTGCCTTGAGCCGCTTCTTTTGCTCGTCCTTGCTGATGTCCAGGTAATACTTGAAGAGCTTGATTCCCGAGTGGATCAGCATGTGCTCGAAATCGCCGACCGACCCCATGAACTCTTCGTATTCCCCCTCGCTGCAAAACCCCATCACCCGCTCGACGCCGGCGCGGTTGTACCAGCTCCGATTAAAGAGCACGAGCTCCTCGGCGGCGGGCAGATACGGCACATAGCGCTGAAAATACCAGCAGCTTCGATCGCGGTCGGAAGGCTTGCCCATCGCCACAACCCGCGTCTCGCGGGGACTGAGGTGCTCGATGATGCGCTTGATCGTTCCATCTTTCCCCGAGGCGTCGCGTCCTTCGAAAATAATCAGAATCTTGTCACCACGCTCGATGATGTGCTTTTGCAGCTTCACCAGCTCGACCTGCAAATCGTAGAGGATTTTTTCATATCCCGCTTTACCAACATCGGCCTCTCCACTTCTTGCACTGTGCTGCCTCGTTCGTTTATTCATGATGCCGCTCTCGCATGAAATACGTACTCTCTTCACCTTTGATTGGCGCGCCCTTTCAGCATGGCCCATGGCGCTCCATACCGGTATTCGGGTTATAGCCGATCACCTGCACCAGCCACAGCATGTGACACTACCCTTTCACCGATCAAGTGGGCACATGCTTTTCCCCCACCTCGAGATTGCCGAGTTCGCATTCTTCCGCATAATGTACAAAAGCGCGGCGCAGGCGTTCCGGCCAGCCTTCGCCCATCTTCACACCGATCTCCATCAGCTTTTTTTCGATCTGCTCGGCGCTGACCTCAAGCAAGTCATAGGTGATTTCCATCCTCTCCCCCTGTACATCGACGTTCCTTATTCCCCGCATGGCAAGCAGATCATCAGCCACCATCGTCGCGCCCATAGGATGCAGAGGTGCGGCAAGATGCAAACGGCGCCTCTTGATGTCCACAACCCCCTCCTGCTTCGGAGCCTTGCGTCCCGGATAACCGATGTACAAATGAGGATGAGCAAGAAAACGCTCGCGGCACTGCCTGGAGCAAAAGGCAAAGTGCATCTCCAGATAGAGCAGTTCATTTTGATTTGGATCGACAACCATCCCGCACACGGGGTCTGTGACTGGCGCGCTCATCGCTCTTCCTCCGCATCAATGTGTCGTTTTTCGGGACTGCCCATTACTTTTCGCAGAATCAATGCCATTCAGTTCAAAGTTTGCATCATTACCCTATCTCCCGCCAATGCTTCATAACAGCATAGACTCAGGGAACAGGTCCATGATCCTAAAAACGGCGATTGGACACGATCTGAGGTTTTTAGGATCATGGGATGGAAGGAACAGAAGCGGTGATTGCCTGCCTGACAGGCAACGCTGCGCGCTCGTTTACGGAAAGCCAAAAGGAGCATCCTGGACAATCCATGCTGAAATTCGAGGCTAGATCTGGATGGCGATGCGAGAGCAGACCGTTGTGAAGAGAAGTAAAACGGCACGAAGACCAGGGCTGCGGTGCAACCCCTTGACAAAAATGGCTCCCCAGCGCGGACTCGAACCACGGACCCGGTGATTAACAGTCACCTGCTCTACCGACTGAGCTACTGGGGAATATCAAGGTAACCAGAGGTGGTGTATGGTACTTATGATACGGCCGGTGGTCAATAGATCGTGATGCGGAAAATGCGGCCAAACTTGCGCACAAGCTATATCCCCCCACTTCCCGCAAGAAACACTTGCCCGATCATGAATAATGTGTAGAATCAAAAAACTTTAGAAATACAATAATTAACGCAGGGGTACCTCTACGGAGGCACCCCTGCTGTCTCACGCCCTGAGGGGGGATATAACCATGATTGACACTGATACAGAGGAGGTGCATCCGGGTTCCCTCCTTGCCGTGAATGTGCATGCCGTAAACGGCCCTCTGTTGCTGGAAGCGGGAACCCGGCTCACCGCCAAACACTTGCGCATGCTGAAGGCACATGGCATTGAGCGGATCAATATCGTGCAGATGACTCCTGCCGAGGCGAATGAGATCCCTCCAGCCGCCCCTGCTCAGCCGCATCTCCTGGAGTTATTCCGGCATACGAATACCGATCACCCCTTCATCAGAACGCTGATGAGGCTAAGCGAATTACGGGTGGGGCATAGCGGCGCGGGGAGTTGCCAGCATGATCATTAGCCCCCGCGAACTCGTTGCCGGCACGATTCATCTGGTGTCTCTGCCGGAGATTTTTGTACGCGTCAACGAGATGATCGACAATCCGCACTATTCCGCGGCGGATATCGGGCGCGTCATCGGCCAGGACACGGGACTGACGGCGCGGCTTCTGAAAATCGTCAATAGTCCCTTTTACGGTTTCCCAAGCAAGATAGACACGGTATCGCGCGCCGTTACCATCGTTGGCCTGCGGGAGCTGCGCGATCTCATTCTAGCGACATCGATAACCAAGATCTTCACGGAAATACCCAATGATATCGTCGACATGGACAGTTTCTGGCGCCACAGCGTGGGGTGCGCGCTCGTGGCCAAAGGCATTGCCGCCCAGCGCGGCGAGTCCCACACCGAGCGTTTTTTCGTGGCGGGGCTGCTGCACGACGTCGGCAGTCTGCTGATCTACCGCAAGGTGCCCGAACTGGCGCGCGAGGCATTGTTGCGCGCCATGCATGGCGGCGAAGTATTATGCAAGGCGGAGCAGGCGGTGATCGGCTGCGACCATGCGGCGGTGGGCGGAGAATTGTTGCGCGTCTGGAAGCTGCCCAAGCATCTGGAGGAGGCGGTCGCCTTTCATCATGCCCCCACGCTGGCCGGGCAATACCCGCTCGACGCGGCCATCGTCCATCTCGCCAACATCATCGCCAATGCGGTGCTGTTCGGCAGCAGCGGTGACCCCCATATCGCACCCTTTGAACCGGCGGCGTGGGATTTGGTCGGTCTGTCACCGGAAATCATCGAGCCTATCGTAATCGAGGCCGAAACACAGTTCAGCCATACCCTCGAAATGCTCTACCCGAAAGAACATTAGCGTGTCGAATCCATTGATATCATTATTGCTGCGCTGGGCGATCAACACCTTGGCCCTTTGGGTGGCGAGCTATCTTTTCTCCGGCATTTCCTTCAAGGATGCCGGGGCGCTATGGGTGTCGGGCCTGCTGCTCGGCTTCATCAATGCCATTATCAAGCCGGTACTGGTTATCCTGACCTTGCCTTTGTCAGTGGCGACCCTGGGCTTTTTCATACTGATCATCAACACGCTGATGTTGCTTCTGGTGGCATGGCTGGTGCCGGGGTTTGTCATCGCCGGCTTCTGGACAGGATTTTTCGTTGCACTGTTCATTTCCGTGTTCAGCTTTTTCACCAACCTGCTGATCGGAAAATGAGGCATTTACGTTACTTGATCCAAACCCGACGGACTTCGAGAGTCACAGCGGCGACTTCAACCCCCACTCGGAACCGCCCTCCCCCATCAGAAAAACGAACATCGGCTTGCCCTGATCGCGCCAGAATTCCACGGCGGCATTCAGGATCTCCAGCGCGACCTCGAATTGATCGGGGGCTTGTGCGGCGAAAGTGTCGAAGTTTTCATAGAGAATCACGTAACCCGGCGCATCTCGCCAGGAAAGATCGGTGAGACAGTCTTCGAAGGCATCCCAATTGCCGCCGAAGTAATCGGGAAAATCCAGCGCGCGGGCGAAGTGGTCAAAAAACTGCTCCTTGCTGCGAACACCCTGTCCTGCCACGGGGAAAAAGGCCAAGCCTTGCCGCGCCGCCTTTACTTCGATTTCTTTCCTCTCAGGCGCGGAGGCGGGGTCGAAGCAATAGACCCCGGCGGCTTCGGCATTGCGCAACAGCGATGTCAGTGCTCCCATGCGCTACTCCCTGATGCGGCGGAATGTCCGATAGTGATCGGCGGTATAGTAAAACTCCCCGCCCGCTCCGGCGACGATGCGCCGCGCGCCGCGGTCACGGGAGCCTGGCGTTTTGACCGTGTATTCGCGATAGTAGCCGCGTTCGTGCTGCGGCAGCCGCCTTTCGCGATTGCCGAATACCGTGCCGTCCTTGGAATAAGGGAAAGGTCCGCCCTGCTTGATGAGTTGCAGCGTCTCACGCGCCTGAGGAGGGAGCTGGTCTGCGGCGATGCCGCCCATGCGTGGCTGGGCGGCATTGTCGTCGAAAAACGCCACGGCGAATGGATCCGGGGGCGACGAGAGAGCCGCATTTTCTGCCGCCGACGAGACATTGCCGGCGCAGAGCAGCACCAGCGCAAACAGCAAGCGCAGCACGTTGTGCATCATTCCTCCGTCTGCCATTGGTCTCGTCCCTTCATCTTGCTGCGATAAAGCGCGGCATCGGCGCGTTCGAATACCTGGGACGGCGTATCGTTTCCGCTGAATTCGGCCAATCCAAGACTGACGGTGATCGGCACACGCAACCCACTGTGCTGGAATTCACAACCGCGCACCGCGGCACAGAGTTTTTCCGCCGCCTTGCAGGCGCCTTCCATGGCGGTTTCAGGCAGCAGCATGACGAATTCCTCGCCGCCATAGCGGGCCACGAAATCCACATCGCGCAGTTGTTTTTGCATCAATTGGGCGATCACCTTGATCACCTTGTCTCCCGCCTGGTGGCCATAGCGGTCATTGATGCGTTTGAAGTGGTCGATATCAGCGACGATCATTGTCAGCGGCGCCTTGTATCGCTTCCAGCGCGCGCATTCTTCCATCGCCCGTTTTTCGTAGGCCAGCCGGTTGGGAATGCCGGTCAAGGCATCCTGCAAGGCGTTCTCCTGCTCCGTGCGAATACGCTGATGCAACTGAGCGATCTCGGTTTCCATGTCGTGCAGGCGCGCGGTCAGCGCCTCGATCTGATGGTCTGCCTGTGTCTGGAGATCGGTTTCCTCGTGAAGAAACGAATCGACGTGCTCGCGTATGCCATCCAGTCGCTGCTGAATGGCCTGCTTCAATTGGTCGATATCGCCGATCTCCCGCATGGTGGTCTCGATGCCGTCCATTTGCGCATGCACCTCGACATCCAGCCGGTGCTGGCTTTGCCGTGAAGCCAAGTGCGTAGCGGCGCTATCGGCGATGTACTGGTCCATTTCCTGCAGGCGATCGGTCAACAGGCGGAGAAAGGTTTCAAGGTCGCTCTTTTCATTACGGATCTTTTCCAGCGTGCCACTCACCAGTACCGCGACAGATTGTAGAGAAGGCATCAGTGCGTGCAGATCGATCTGTTTCCCTAATTGCGCCTTGAGCGATTCGACGGCCTCGGTCATTTCCGGCTGCAGGGAAAGCTGCTCCAGCAACTGGATGACGGCTTCCCACACGATGGGAGACCGGCTGTCTTCTGCGCCAGCGGCGGGTGTCTCCGCGACCCCTTGCGCCGAACGCTTGCCGAACAGCCTGTCAAAAAAGCCCGCCCCCGCCCCTTTGTCCGCCGCAATCGCGGTCTCGGCGCCGCTTGCCGCAACACTCTGCCGGGACACGGCCTCCTGATCGATGTCGAGAAGAGCGCGGGATATGGCCTCGATGCGTTCCTGCAAGGCGGCGGCGCCCACGCCGTCGCGGATCGCCTTGCGCAGGCTCTCCAGTTGCACATCGATTTCAGGATGAACGCCGTCCGCCGCCAACGCCAGACGCGAGATGCAGCGGCGCAGCGTTTTCTCCATCTCGTCCCATTGCTGCTCTTTCTGTTCGAGTTTTTCCAGCGCGCTGTAATATTTCTGCCGCCACTGGTCGAGCGCCTGAAGATTAGCGTTGTCTTGAGTCATGGTATCTGAAATTTAATGAGATGCTTTGCCTTGTGGGATGAGGGATGTCTGGTTGTTATTCGGCTCCGCCTACCTCAACCCCAGCACATCCTGCATATCGAACAAACCGCGCTCGCGCTGCATCAGCCATGCCGCTGCGCGAACCGCGCCGTTGGCGAAGGTCATGCGGCTGGATGCCTTGTGGGTGATCTCGACCCGCTCGCCCAGCCCGGCGAACAATACCGTATGATCGCCGACGATGTCGCCGCCGCGCACCGTGGCAAAACCGATGGTCGCGCGGTCGCGCTCGCCGGTCACACCCTCGCGGCCGTAGACCGCGCACTCCTTCAGGTCGCGCCCCAAGGCTTGCGCCACGACTTCGCCCATGCGCAGCGCTGTGCCGGAAGGCGCATCCACCTTGTGACGGTGGTGGGCTTCGATGATCTCGATATCCACCTCGTCACCCAGCACGCGCGCGGCCATATCCAGGAGTTTGAAGCATAGATTGACGCCTACGCTCATGTTTGGCGCCATGACGATGGCGATATCGGAAGCGGCCTCGGCAATTTGCTGGCGCTGCCCGGCGCTAAAGCCGGTGGTGCCGATCACCATGGACCGGCCGGCGGCACAGCACACCTTGAGGTTATCGAGCGTCACTTCCGGCCGGGTGAAATCGATCAACACGTCGAAACTGGCGGATACAGCCGCGAGATCATCGGTAACCCGCACGCCGGTCTTGCCGGTGCCCGCCATCTCACCTGCGTCCATCCCAAGCGATGGACTGCCGGGACGCTCCAGCGCCGCGGCCAGAACAAGATCGGGATGTTGCCCGCAGGCCTCGATAAGACTGTGGCCCATCCGCCCCCCGGCGCCGCTGACTGCTATTCTGATCATGCCTTCCTCTTTAGAATTTCGTTGATCCGACAGTCTAATCCAGCGTCCCCGGAAAGGCAAAAGCCACCGTTGCTGTCGCCATCGGCACAGGACACGCTGAGCCCTGGTTAAACAGTCGCAAATCCGCGCGAATTGGATTATTGTAGAAGCCACACCACCCTCACTTTCCAACAGGGAGGAATGCGCCATGTCCAAACCCTATCATGCCCTGCCGTCCCACAAGCTGCACCCGCAAACGTCCTGTCACCACTACAACCAGGGCCTGCCAGAAATGGTCGGCCTGGACAACCCCGCCACCGACGCCATGACCGACCTGAAACGTGTCAAGGCCATTACGGTAGATTCGGCGACACCTATCGACACCGCGCTGCAAAAGATGATCCATGCCGAAGTGCGGCTGCTGCTTGTCACCCATGACAGCGGCGGCATCCTGGGTCTGATCACCGCCCGCGACATCATGGGCGAAAAGCCCGTCAACCATGCCGCCAGGGCGCGCATACCTCATGAATCCATTCTCGTGGAGCACATCATGACCCCCTCGGAACAGATTCAAGTGCTGCGAATGGGAGATGTTCTGCGCGCCAGCGTGGGTGACATCATCCTGACGCTCAAGGAAGCCAACCGCCAGCACGCGCTGGTGGTTGAACCAACCGGGGAAGGGATGATAAATAACGGGGAAATCGTGCGCGGCATTTTTTCCACCACCCAGATCGGCAAGCAATTGGGCGTGGAGATTCAACCTACCGGCAAAGTACAGAATTTCGCCGAACTGGAAGCATTGCTCGGCAAGACATGATCAGGCGTTGAGGACCTGTTTGGAATGCCGGCCGGGATAACAAGGAACCTCTGATGTGTCAGAGGTTCCTCGGCACAAGGATGTGCCGGCATTTTTCAATCACTCCAAGTGATTGAAAAATGGAGAAAAGCAAAAATCACATTTTGCTTTTCGTGCGCTGAGAATTCCAGGATGGAATTATTCAGCGCTTCCACAAATGGCGCATCCCTCCATGAATGGAGGAGTGCGCCATTTATTCGTCACGCAACCTGCATCCTCATCACCAGCTGGCCGCATTCCCCATCGGCTTTTATGTTATCGACAAAATCGGCAGCGGAGGCTTCGTCCAGAAACATCAGCCCCAGATAACGCCCCGTCTTGTGTATCACTTGCGCCCGCAACTGTTGTTGCATACCCGCCGGTGAGTGATAAACCACATCCACCAGAACGCCGTGAGGAAGAAATCCCCTCGGCATTTCAAGCAGCATTCCTCCCGGGCTGAGGTTACGAACCTTGCAACCACCAAAAACCTGCTCGCGGTAACTGAGCGCCACATCACCCACGACTATTTGACGACGATTCCAACGATGTTCCATATGAACCTCTCCCCACAACGATGACCTACACTCTACCCAGCAAACATGACAGGAAGAAGTAAACCAGTTATTCGGGAGGCCGTCCTTGATCTGGATCAATAAATCGCGTCTTTTTCAAAAAAAGGGAAGGAAGGTTACTCCCTGCGCCAGGAGGTCGCGCCGGCGCCATCTTCGAGCACGACGCCCTGGGATTTCAGCCAGTCGCGGATGCGGTCCGACTCGGCCCAGTTCTTGCCTTTTCTCGCGGCGTCTCGCTTGGCGATAAGTTGATCGATTTCCTGCGCGGTAAGGCCGGACGTGGCCGCCACACCCTTGAGGAAGATTTCCGGGTCCGCCTGCAATAGCCCGAGAATCCCACCCAAACGCTTCAACACTCCGGCCAAGTGGGCCGCTTCGACGGGGCTATCGGGGCGAACACGATTGATTTCCCGCGCCAGATCAAACAATACCGCCACAGCCTCGGCGGTGTTGAAGTCGTCATCCATCGCCGCCTTGAAGCGCCGCTCATAATCGCCGCCATCTTGCACCTCGACCATCGGCAGGCCGCGCAACGCCAGATAGAATCGCTCCAGCGCCGCCTTGGCGTTGTCCAGGTTGTCGCTGGAATAATTGAGCGGTCCGCGGTAATGGCTGGCCAGGATGAAATAACGCACTACTTCCGGTGTATAGTGTTTGAGCACCTCGCGCACGGTGAAGAAGTTGCCCAGTGATTTGGACATTTTCTCTTCGTTGACCTGCACGAAGCCGTTGTGCATCCAGAAATTGACGAACTTGTGGCCGGTCGCCGCCTCGGACTGCGCGATCTCGTTTTCGTGGTGGGGAAACTTCAGGTCCATGCCGCCGCCGTGGATGTCGAAATGCTCGCCCAGATGGCAGGCAGACATTGCCGAGCACTCGATATGCCAGCCGGGACGTCCCGGCCCCCACGGCGAGTCCCACGCCGGCTCACCCGGTTTGGCGGCTTTCCACAACACGAAATCCAGTGGATCATCCTTGGCCTCGTCCACTTCCACCCGCGCCCCGGCACGCAAATCCTCCAGGCGCTTGCCGGACAGTTCGCCATAGTGCTCGAAGCGGCTCACGTCGTAGTAGATGTCGCCATTTCCGGCGCGATAGGCATAGCCCTTGCCCAGCAAGGCTTGCACCATGGCGACGATCGCGGCGATGGACTGCGTGGCGCGCGGCTCGATATCCGGCGGCAGCACACCCAGCGCGCGCTCGTCCTCGTGCATGGCGGCGATGAAACGGCCGGTGAGGGAGTCTATCGTCTCGCGGTTTTCCGCCGCGCGCTTGATGATCTTGTCGTCGATATCGGTGATGTTGCGCACATAAGTCACCTGATAACCCGAGGTGCGCAAATAACGCACCACCGTGTCGAACACCACCATCACCCGCGCGTGGCCGACGTGGCAATAATCGTAGACGGTCATGCCGCAGACGTACATGCGCACCTTGCCCGCTTCGATGGGGATGAAGGGTTCTTTTTTTCCGGTGAGGGTGTTGTGGATATGCAGCATTGTCAATTTCGCGTTCAGGGTTTCAATCATGAGCACCTCTAAAAATCCGCTGAAGCCGCGATGGCCGCGTTGGAAATGTACTCAAAATGCTCATGTACTCTGTGTACACTCCGCTTTTTCGCACATTTCCGCCTTGCCCTCGCGTCTTGATCGAATTTTTAGAGGCGCCCTCATTTGCAATTCGCGATTTCCAGGCACGCCTGCAACCGCAGCCGCGTCCGTTCGGGGGACAGCAGCGCCATCAGATTCGCCATCTCCGGCCCGTCCAGCTCGCCGGTCAACGCGGCGCGCAGGGGATGAAACAGCGCCTTGCCTTTGGCGCCGGTCTCGTTCTTGAGGTGGCCGAGCAGCTCCTTGAAGTTGGTCGAATGCCGTGCAAGGCCGGTCAAGGCGTGTTCAAAGAACGCGCTGCCGGCCTCCGTGACGACCTGTCGCGCGGGATGACTCAGCGCCAGCGGATCGGTGTAGATGATCCGCGCCCAGTCCAGCGCGTGTTCCGGGAAGGTCACGTTGGCGCGTACGGCGGCGACGAAATCAGCCGCGGCCTCGGTAGGCACGAGCGCGTGCACCTCCGCGCCCATCCACCGCCACAGCTCATCGGCGTGCGCCTGCACGATCGCCTCGCGCTGCCAGTGCAACAAATGTGTGGTGTCGTAATGGGCAGGAGCACGGCCAAGGTTGGCGATATCAAACTCGGCGGCCAGGCCGGCGAGATTCAAATAAGCATTGTTTTCGTAATAATGGCCCAGGCGCGCCATATAATTGTTGACCACCCCCGGCAAATAGCCTGTCTCGCGCAGCTCGCGGATGCTGCGGCTGCCGTGGCGCTTGGACAACGGCGCACCATCAGGGCCAAGGATCATCGAGATGTGGCCATAACGCGGCAGGCGCAGCCCCAACGCATCGAGCAGCAGAATCTGGCGCGGCGTGTTGGTAAGATGATCCTCGCCGCGCAGCACATGCGTCACGCCCATCAGAGCATCGTCGATGGCGTTGCTGAAAAAAAACGCCGGCGTGCCGTCGGCGCGGCGAATGATGAAATCGCCGATGTCGGCGCTGGCGAATCTCTGCGGGCCGCGCACCAGGTCGTCGAATTCCACCATTTGACCGGGCGGGACACGGAAACGTAAGGTCGGTTGCAAGCCGCGCTGTAACCGCGCCACCACCTCGTCCGGGCTCAGTCTCGCGCAAGTGCCCGGGTAACGCGGCGGCTGGCCCGCGGCGAGCTGGGTCTTGCGCGCCAGATCCAGCTCGCGGTCGCTGCAAAAGCACAGGTAGGCTCTCTCCTCCTGCTCCAGAATGTCGAAATAATTGCGGTAGACCGCGCCCCGCTCAGATTGCAGATAAGGGCCGTGCAAACCGCCCGCATTAGGCCCCTCCTGCCAGTCCAACCCTAACCAGCGCAGATCCTCTTCGACCGCCTCGGTATATTCTGCCTTGCTGCGTTCCTGGTCGGTGTCTTCGATACGCAGCAAAAAAACGCCTTCGTCGCGTCGTGCCAGCAACGCGCTGAACAAGGCGGTGCGGGCGTTGCCTAAATGGAGCAGTCCGGTAGGGCTGGGGGCGAAACGGGTTTTGGTGAATGTCTTCGTCGTCATAGCGCAACATGGTAACGGAAACCGGCGCTAACGACAAAATTGTTGGGGAGGCAGCGCCTGTCCCGAAAGCGATATAATACTCTCTGGCCACATGGAACATTCGAAGCATCATGAAACATAGGGTTTTCGTCAAAAAATTTCTTGCCACGGGCACCGTTGCCCTGGCGCTTTCCGGCTGTCAACCGGTGCAAACCACGCAACCGGGGACGGTCGGGGTGGAGCGCAAGCAAT
This sequence comes from Gammaproteobacteria bacterium, assembly GCA_033717875.1. GTDB lineage: Bacteria > Pseudomonadota > Gammaproteobacteria > Ga007554 > SBBG01. Next base: position 15,481 of record JADDKJ010000001.1, on the reverse strand, counting down.
TGATGCTGGTTTCACAGCAGGATGCGGAGCGCGCCGGAGAGGCGGGCTATGCGCAAGAGAAACAGAAATATGCCAGCCAGGGCGCGCTCAATACCGACAAGACGCAGTATCAGCGTGTCACCGCCATCGCCCGCAACCTCATACCGCAAACCGCCGTGTTCCGGCCCGACGCGCCGGGCTGGAAATGGGAAGTCAACGTCTTCACCAGCAAGGAGGTCAACGCTTATTGCATGCCGGGCGGCAAGATCGGCGTCTACAGCGGATTGCTTAACAACTTGAAGCTGACCGACGACGAGGTGGCCATCGTCATGGGCCACGAAATCGCCCATGCGCTGCGCGAGCACTCGCGGGAGCAAATGTCGCGCGCCATGGGCGAGCAGGTCTTGCTGACCGGCGTGGCGATCGTCGCCGGCATGAGTCCGCAGCAACTCGATTTGCTGCAAAAGGCCGCGACTGTCGCCGTCACGCTTCCCCATTCCCGAAAAGACGAGCGGGAAGCGGACCGCATCGGCCTGGAACTGGCGGCCCGCGCCGGCTATGATCCGCGCGCCTCGATCAGCGTCTGGAAGAAAATGCAAGCCGCGAACGGTTCCGGCCCGCCGCAGTTCCTGAGCACCCACCCGGCCCCGGAATCGCGCATAGATGATCTGGAGGCGCTGATACCGACGGTCATGCCACTGTACGAAGCGGCAAGACGCGGCAACCGGCGCTGACTTGGCAATTACCCTTTGTCTCATTTACACTTGCGGCGGAATACTCATCACACAACAACGGACTTCCATCACCATGAAATATCTTCTGAAATCGCTCACCTTTGGCACTCTGATGGCGCTCAGCGCGCAAACTCCCGCCGCGCCCGCCGCCGATATTCATCCGCGCGTGCTGATGGAGACCAGCCTGGGCAACATCGTTCTGGAACTGGATCGCGCCAAAGCGCCTCAGTCCGTGGACAACTTCATCAAATACGTGCAGGACGGCTTTTATGACGGCACCGTCTTTCACCGCGTCATCAACAATTTCATGATCCAGGGCGGCGGCTTCACCACCGACTACGCGCAGAAACCGACCAATAACCCCATCCAGAACGAAGCCAAGAACGGCCTCAAGAACGACCGTGGCACCATCGCCATGGCGCGTACCAGCGCGCCCCATTCGGCCACGGCGCAGTTTTTCATCAATGTCGTGAACAACGACGGGCTGAATTACCCAAACCCGGATGGCTGGGGTTATGCGGTATTCGGCAAGGTTGTGGAAGGCATGGACGTGGTCGACAAGATTCGCGCGGTTCCCACCGGCTCGGGTGGCCCCTTCCGCAGTGATGTCCCCAAAACACAGGTTGTCATCAAGAAAGTGACACTGGTCGGCGCAGCGGGCGGCAAATAATCTATTTCCTCAGGGAACGGGAAGGCTGGAGGCACGTCCCTCCCCTTCGCCGGTGAAAAATAAAAAAGGGACAGGCAGCCATGCCCACGACGTTCATCTCCGACTTGCACCTCTCCACGGAACGGCCCGAAATGAACGAGCTGTTTCTGGATTTTCTGGACAAGGAAGCCACGAAGGCCGACGCGCTGTACATCCTCGGTGATTTGTTCGAGGTCTGGATCGGCGACGACGCCTCCGTGGCCGAGCATGACCGGGTCATCAAGGGCCTGCTGCGCCTGACGACCAGCGGCACACCCGTATACGTCATGCACGGCAACCGCGACTTTCTGATGGGCGGCGGGTTCGAACAGGCCAGCGGTTGCAAGCTGATCCCCGACCCTACCATAATCACCCTCTACGGCGTACCCACTCTGCTCATGCACGGCGACACGCTGTGCACGGACGATGTGGAATATCAGCGCTTCCGCGCCCAGGTCCACGACCCGCGCTGGCAGCAGCAAATGCTCGCGCTGCCGGCCGAGCAGCGCGCCGCCATCGCCAAAGATTATCGCGCCCAAAGCCGCGAGCAATCGCGCCAGAAAGCCGAGGAAATCATGGACGTGAACCAACAGGCGGTGGAACAGGCCTTGCGCGAACACGGCGTGAATCATCTGATTCACGGCCATACCCATCGCCCCGGCATCCATGATTTCACCCTCGATGGCAAACCCGCGCGGCGCACAGTATTGGGTGATTGGTATCAGCGCGGCAGCGCGTTGACATGCGCATCCTCAGGCTGCTGGCTACAGCCCTATCCACTCCCTCGATAAACGCGGTGTAACCGGGAGGGTTCCTGCTCAGCCACCCCTGACGAGACACCGATGAAAGACCCGCATGGCATAACCCGAGGGCTCGCCTTCCCAGAGGTAAGCGCCATAGATCACGCCAAGGATGTTCTCCGAATAGGCAACGATTACCGGAGCCCGAGGGTCAATCCGCGCCAGAGGCAAGAGATCCTCGGGATGCACCCCCAAACGCGCATTTATCACGGAGTCCAGGGCCACCATGCCCTGCGCATAGCACGCTTCCTCGGTAGCGCTGAATCGTCTCCCGTCGAGGGCGTGACCATGAATAGAGGCGGCCATCAGAATCACGCCCGCCACGATGAGGAACGCGGTTTTCATGACGCCACCTCCCATGGTGACTTCGAAAAAGACCAGACCCATATATATCAATATGTCTGATCTTTCTCCGTAACTTTGTCACCAAAAGCAGCGCGGGCGGCGTCCCTGCCGTTCTAACCGGTATTGCGCATTCCAGCGGCAATGGCATTGATGGAGCGCAGCAGCGGATCGAGCCAGACAGCCCGTTCGGCATCGCCAAGGGTGGCGTCCCGATAACGTTTCAACAGGATCACCTGGATGTGATTGAGCGGGTCCAAGTAGGGATTGCGGCGGCTCAGCGAAAGCGCCAGCAGCGGATTATCCTCGACCAGCGACTCGATGCGCGCAACATCGAAAATCCCCGCGACGGTCCGCTCATACTCGTCATGGATCGCGGGATAGACGCTGCGCAGCGCATCGGGATTGCTACACAGCCCGGCATACTCTTGCGCGATGGACATATCCGCCTTGAACATCGCCATCTGGGTGTTGCTGAGCATGGAGCGGAAGAAAGGCCACTCGCGGTACATGGCCTGAAGCTGCGCCAGGCGCTCGGGGGCATCTTTGCGCCAGCTCGCCAGCGCCGTGCCGATGCCGAACCAAGCCGGCAAGGTATGGCGCGACTGCCCCCAGCCGAACACCCAGGCAATGGCGCGCACCGAGGCCTTGGAACGGTCCGCCTTGTTGCGGTGCGAGGGACGGGAGCCGATATTGAGCAGCCCGATTTCGCTGACCGGCGTGGCCTCGTAGAAGTAATCGAGAAAACCCGGGGTGCGATCGGTCAATTGTCGATAAGCATCCTCCCCGGCTTGCGACAACTGCGCCATCACATCGAGATAGGCGGGATTGTCGGCGACAGGCGGATGGATCAGCCCTCGGCTGGCCTTGAGCACGCCGGTGATGCCCATGCTCAGCTCGTAGCTCGCCGTCTCGGCGTTACTGTATTTGTACGAGATCATCTCGCCCTGCTCGGTGAACTTGATTTCGCCGAACACCGTGCCGGCGGGCTGAGCGAGGATCGACTCGTGCGTCGGTCCACCGCCGCGCCCCACCGTGCCACCACGGCCGTGGAACAGGCGGCACTCGATGCCATGCGCCTGGGCGATGGCGGTGACCTTCTTCTGCGCCTCATAGAGATACCACGACGAAGTCAGGATGCCGCCGTCCTTGCAGGAGTCCGAATATCCCAGCATCACCTCCTGCTTGTTGCCCGATGCCTTGAGCAGCGCCGCATAGACCGGATTGTCGAACAGCGCCGTCAACACCTGTTCGATGTGCGCCAGATCGTTGATGGTCTCGAACAGCGGCGCGATATGGATATCGCAAAACCATCCCGCATCGTTGCGTCCGGCCAGCCCCGCCACACGGGCCAGCAGCATCACTTCCATGACATGGCTGGCGGCATGGGTCATGGAGATGACATAGCTGCCGAAGGCGCGCGCGCTGACTTCGCGGCGCATGCGCGCCATCACCTCGAACACCTCCAGCGTCTCCAGTGCCGCCGGGCTCAGCGCGTCGCGGTCGATGTTCAGCGGCAAATCCCCGGCGACCGCCGACGACAACAGCTCCAGGCGCTCCACCTCGGATAAGGCGTGATAATCGACCGTCTCCGGCTGCCGGGCGAAGAGTTCGGCCACCGCCGCGCTGTGACGCCCGGATTCCTGCCGCACATCCAGGCACATCAGGAAAAAGCCGAAGGTCTCCACCAGGCGCATCAAGTCCTTGAGTTCGCCATCGGCGACATGGCGATCGCCGTGGCTGATCAGCGAATCGTGCATCAGATAAAGATCGGCCAGGAATTCCTCCTCGGAGGCGTATCCCATACCCGAATCTTCCACCTCCTTGCCCTCGATACGCTTCTTCACCTCGGTGAGGTTGCACTCCAGACGATAGCGCATCGCATACAGCTTGCGCCGGTAAGGTTCGTTGGCGAAACGCGTAGGCGCGTCGCGCAAGGCCTTGTCGAGAAAGCGCTCGTCGCGCTTGAGACTCGCCAGAAATGCAGGCGCGGGCTGGCACAGCAGCACCGAATGGGTCAGCACATGGCTGAGGTCGATCACCCGCTTGATATATTCCAGAAGGATCGCGCGCGTCTGGAGACGCAGCGCCAATGCCGTCACATCGGGCGTGACATTCGGGTTGCCATCGCGGTCACCGCCGATCCATGAACCGAAACGCAACAGGCTGGGCACGGTCACCGGTCTGCCGCCCGGATCGGCGCCATAGGTTTTCCTGATCGCCTTTTCCAGGTAACGGTACATCGTCGGCACCGCGCTGAACAAGGACTCCTGGAAATAATAAATGCCGTGCCTGATCTCCTCCGGCACCGTCGGGCGATTCACCCGCACCTCGTCGGTCTTCCACAGGATCTGGATCTGGGTTTCCAGCAACTGGATGATCTCGTCGCGCTCGTTCGGCCCCACGCGCGGGTCGTCGAGGCGCTCGCTGGTGACGAAGATGCGGCGCAGCGCCTCCATGATGGTGCGGCGCTTCGATTCGGTGGGATGGGCCGTGATCACCGGGATGTACGCCAGCCGGTCCAGCATTGTCTGCAATTGCGGCGCGGTGACGCCTTGATCGTGAAACTCGCGCAGAGTGGCGTCGAACGACCCCGTCCACAACGCCCCGCCCTCGCGCACCAGCATGCGACGCTGGCGATGCTGATAGGACTCCTCGGCGATGTTCACCAAGCTGAAATAGGTGCTGAACGCGCGCACCACATGGGTCAACGTCTCCGGATCCAGCTCGCCGATGAATTCCGCAAGCTGCTGGCGCCTGCGCGGATTATCCCTGCCGTGCAGGCCGATGTAGCCTTTGCGCAACGTCTCCACCGCGACAAACACACGCGCCCCGGCCTGGGACTGGAGGACATTGCCCAAAAGATTACCAAACAGCTTGACGCGAGCCCGTAGTTCTTTGTCGCTCATGGATGTGGAAGCTTCTTTCACTTGAACCCAGATTTCCAATTAGCGCTCGACTGCGGACGATCAATACGCTGAATCTGCGCGAGAAAATGACAAAATCTGTCCTCACCGTTTTGCCAGGAGCAAAACGGGACAGCCGAAGGCTGCCCGGAGGGCGTGCGCCAAGGATGGCGCATGTCACCGTAGCGCCTGGCTACGGCTGCGGAATATTTTGTCATTTTCTCGCCCATCTTCAACGTCTTGCCCACCCTCGCTACGACCGCTAATGGAAAATCTGGGTTGAAACAATATGCCGGTCTGATTTGAGGGCGCCTCTCAAAATTCGATCAAGGCGGATTTTTAGAGGCGCCCTTGACCGGGAATCCAAAACAAAGCCGGTTATTATAACCTGTTTCTTGAGTGCTTTATCAGGGGATTTGCGGGCGCGGGTGACATCACCCAATTTGCGCGATTGAGTAGTCCAAATGGTTTTATCGGCCGAACCCGTCGCAGGCCCAGACGGTGAGACCATTGGGGCTGGTGAGGTAGTCGGTGGCGGTGGCGCGATGGGGTGCCCGTGGGCATTTTTAAAGAATGCCGACAGCCATCTTGACAGAATATAAACATTTTGTTTATATTATTTACGCATGATAAAATCATTCAAATGCCGAGAAACAGAGAAGGTTTTCAGCCGTCAATTTTCGCGAAAATTCCCGCACGATATCCAAGATCGCGCCTTCGCCAAACTGAATGCAATTGACGCGGCGGGATCACTGGAAGACCTGCGACTGCCACCCTCCAATCATCTGGAAGCACTAAAAAATGACCGCAAAGGACAGCATAGCATCCGCATCAACAGGCAGTGGCGGATATGCTTCATCTGGCGAGGTAATGCGGCCATTGACGTCGAAATCGTAGATTATCATTGAAAGAATCAGAATCATCATGAAGACAAAACGTATTGCCCCGGTACATCCCGGATTTTACCTGAAAGAGCTGCTGGACGAACTCGAACTTTCCCAATCCGGCCTCGCCAAGGCGATCGGTGTTCCTGCCATGCGGGTGAATCATATCGTCAAAGGGAAACGTCCGGTGACGGCTGAAATGGCATTGCGGCTTGGCCTTTTTTTCGGCCAAACACCCCAGTATTGGCTTAACCTGCAAAGCCGCTATGACATGGACTGCGCAATGGACACCATAGGCGAACGGCTTCGCCATGAAATAGCACCTCTGCAAGCCGCTTGAGAAATCGTGTCGCACATACGAAAGCCCAGCGATAGCCTACCGCATCAATAGCGATATGTCAGCCCGCGCAGATTGAGCTGAATGAAGTGAATCTCGTAGAATGTCAATCGGAGTAACCCAACTCCGCTTCCTCACCGCCAGCCCAATCTGGCGGATAAATGCCTTTCTCCACCAAACGATGAAACGTCGAATGCGCCAGTCTGCCACGCGTTCGTAGTAAATGCGTAGCAAATGGGGTCGGGGTCGGCGTCACAGAGTGCATTAAACTGCGCCGCGCCGCCTCGATTGATCTTCAGCCTCCTGTGCATATCGAGCCCGCTGATAAAGCGCCAGATATTCCTTTGCGCTGCGCTGCCAACTGAAGTTTTGCCGCATGCCGGCGCGGATCATCTGTTGCCAGAGTGCCGGCTGCCGGTACAGCGCCATTGCGCGCTGGAGGGCGGCAAGCAAAGACTGAGGAGTCGCGTCTTCAAAGGTGATGCCGGTGGCCGCGCCATCGGCAAGACTGTCGGGGGCGGCATCGACGACGGTATCGGCCAGTCCGCCGGTGCGGCGCACGATGGGGACGGTGCCGTAGCGCAGGCTGTAGATCTGGTTCAGGCCGCACGGTTCGAAGCGCGAGGGCATGAGAAACATGTCCGCGCCGCTTTCGATGAGGTGCGCCAGGGATTCGTCGAAACCGATTTGCACCGCGAACTGCCGCGGATGAGTCGCCATCGCATCGCTGAACACGGTCTCGAAGCGTTTTTCGCCGCTGCCGAGCATCGCCACCTGTACCGGCTGCGCCAACAGTGCGGGCAAAATGCCCACCACCAGATCCATGCCCTTTTGCTCGACGAGACGGCTGACCAGACCGATCAGCGGCACTTGCGGCTCCAGCGGCAAGCCGAGGCGCGTCTGGAGCGCGGCCTTGTTGGCGGCCTTGCCGCTCAGGTCGCGCGCCGTGTAAGGCTCGGCGATGAGGGGATCGCGCCGCGGGTCCCATTCGCGATAATCGACGCCATTGAGAATGCCTGTCAGACGATCCGCGCGATGGTTGAGCAGGCCCTCCAAACCGCAGCCATATTCCGGCGTGCGGATCTCCTGCGCATAGCTGGGACTCACCGTGCTCAGCATGTCCGCGTACATCAAGCCGCCCTTGATGAACGACAGGCGGCCGTAAAATTCCAGGCCGTCAGGGGACCACAGCGCCGGCGGCAGACCCAGTTCGGCAAAGGTGGCGGGCGGGAAAAGTCCCTGATAAGCCAGATTGTGGATGGTGAACACCGTGGCGGGGCGTTGCTCGTCCAGCGACAGCAAGGCGGGAATCAGGCCGCACTGCCAGTCATTGCAATGCACGATGTCAGGCCGCCAGTCGAGGCCGGCCTCGTCGCGCGCCACGGCGGCCACGGCGCGGGCGAACAAGGCGAAACGCTGGGCATTGTCCGGCCAGTCCTTGCCACCCGGCCCGAGGTAAGGGTTGCCCGGCCGGTCGAACAGGGCGGGCGCATCGACCAGCCACAGCTTCACCTGACTGCCGGGAAGTTTGCCTTCCAGCAGGCGCACCGGCGCGGAAAATCCGGCGAGACCTGGATTGACCATCACCAGCGTGCCGGCGCGCGCCAGCACGTCGCGGTAGGCGGGCATGATCAGGCGCACATCCTGGCGCAGGGCCTTGAGCGCGATCGGCAGACTGCCCGCGACATCGCCCAGACCGCCGGTCTTCATCAGGGGATAAGCTTCGCTGGCGGCGAACAGGATTTTTTGGTTTTGCATTTCTTTTGATTTCGGATTTTTGGTTTTGGGTTTCGAGACGAAAGGAACGCGAAAATCAGGTGGTCAATCGTATTCTTTGATCTTTTCCCGCCACTGCCGCACCTTGGCGAGAATGGCGGTCTCATCGAGCGTGGTGAGCGTGCGATCTTTGAGCAGGTGTTTGCCCGCCACCCATACATCGCTCACCTTGTCGCGGCCGGTCGCATAAACCAATTGCGATACCGGATGGTAAACAGGCTGACTTTCGATGCCGCCCAGATGTACGGCCACCACGTCCGCCGATTTTCCTGGCCTGAGCGAGCCGGTCTCACCGTCCAGCCCCAAGGCCCGCGCGCCGTTCAGCGTCGCCATGCGCAAGGCGGCGGCGGCGCTCACCGCGCTGGCGTCGCCGGCCACCGCCTTGGCAAGCAGCGCGGCGCTGCGCATCTCGCCGAACATGTCGAGATCGTTGTTGCTCGCCGCGCCATCGGTGCCGATGGCGACGTTGATGCCCGCCTTGATGAGCTTGTGGACAGGGCAAAAACCGCTGGCCAGCTTGAGGTTGGATTCGGGACAATGCACGACATGCGAGCCCGCCGCGGCATAGCGGGCGATTTCGTCATCGGTCAACTGCGTCATGTGCACGCCGATCAAATAAGGCGAGAGCAGGCCAAGTTTATCCAGGCGCCGCAAGGGACGTTCGCTGTGATGACCCAGACTCTGGCCGATCTCGTCCGCCGTTTCGTGGATGTGCATGTGGATGGGCGTATCGAGCTCGTCCGCATACATGCGGATCTTCTCCAGCGGCCCGTTGGACACGGTGTACGGCGCATGCGGCGCAAAGGCGGTGCGCACCAGGGGGTGGTCACGATAACGGTCATGCACTTCCAGCCCCTTGTGCAGATATTCAGCGGCATCGCCCGCCCATACCGTGGGAAAGTCGATCACGATCAGGCCGATGCAGGCCCGCATGCCGCTATCTTCCACGACGCGCGCGGTCTCGTCGGGGAAGAAATACATGTCGCTGAAACAGGTCGTGCCGCCGCGCAGCATTTCCGCAATGGCTAGGCGTGCGCCGTCCGCGACGAATTCGGGGCTGACCCATGCCCCTTCCGCCGGCCAGATGTGGTTGTTGAGCCACTCCATCAACGGCAGGTCGTCCGCCAGGCCGCGGAACAGCGACATCGCGGCGTGGGTGTGGGCGTTGACCAGGCCGGGAACGAGCGCATGTTCGCTGAGATCGAGCACGGTATGCGATCGATATTTCGCGCCCGCCTCCGACGTCGGCAAAATATCCAGAATACGCCCATCGCGCATCGCCAGGCTGTGATGTTCATATACCGCGCCTTCGGGCTCGACGGGAATAATCCAGCGGGCATGGATCAGCGTGTCTACATTATGCATTGGGGTTACCGATGTTGTCGTTCGATACCCGACAGTATAACCAAACTCCGTCTAAAAACGACGCTTGGAACCGTAGCGAGAATGACTAATCGGCGCTTTCTTTGCCCAAAAGATAATAGACCGTTTATCATGTCGGTCTTTCAACCAAGTGGTCATGCGAACAATGTCAAACCCCCATCACGACTCCATCCGCGCCGTGGAATGGAGCAACGGCGCGCTGAAGCTGCTCGACCAGCGGCTGCTGCCCCGCCAACGCGAATATCTCGTCATCGAAGACGCCGCAGGCACGGCGCAGGCCATCAAGGACATGGTGGTGCGCGGCGCCCCGGCGATCGGCATCACCGCCGCCTATGGCGTGGTGCTGGCGGCGCGCGCCTGTTATGGGCGCTCACCCGCCACCTGGAAGCAGGACATCGAAACCGACCTGGAACTTCTGGCGCGCTCGCGGCCCACCGCCGTCAATCTGTTCTGGGCCCTGGAACGGATGCGCCGCCATGCCGCCACCCTCAGCGGCGACCCTTGCCCGGCCTTGCTCGCCGAGGCGCAGCGCATACACGAAGAAGACATCGCCGCCAACCGGCGCATGGGCGAGCTGGGCGCCGCGCTGATCCAGTCACCCGGCGCGGTGCTCACGCACTGCAACACCGGCTCGCTGGCCACCGGCGGATACGGCACCGCGCTCGGCGTGATCCGCGCCGCTTATGCCGCGGGCCGCGTCAATCAAGTGTTCGCCGACGAGACCCGTCCCTGGCTGCAAGGCGCGCGTTTGACCGCCTGGGAACTGGTGGAAGACCGCATTCCGGTGACACTGCTGTGCGAAGGCGCGGCGGCGCATCTGATGAAACAGGGCGGCGTGCGCTGGGTCATCGTCGGCGCCGACCGCATCGCCGCCAACGGCGACACCGCCAACAAAATCGGCACCTACAGCCTGGCGATACTGGCGCACCATCATGGCGTGAAATTCATGGTCGTGGCGCCCACCTCCACGGTCGACATGACCATCGCCAACGGCGATCAGATTCCCATCGAGATGCGCGCGGACACCGAAGTGCTGACACACGCCGGCCACCCCGTCGCGGCGCAAGGCGCACAGGCCTGGAACCCGGCCTTCGATGTGGCTCCGGCCGGGCTGATCGACGCCATCGTCACCGAACGCGGCGTAGTGCTCTCGCCGACCCCGGAGAAAATGGCGGCGGTGATGGGAACACGAAATTAACGATGCGCAGGGTACGATCTCACGTACCCTGCATAATCCGCGACGATGGAAACCCTCCCCCTCTACCTCTTGCTCGGCGCCGCCGCCGGCTTCCTTGCCGGATTGATGGGTATCGGCGGCGGCCTCATCATCGTCCCCGCGCTGGTCTTCATCTTTCAGGCACAAGGCATGGCCGACACGCTTGTCATGCACATGGCCATCGGCACCTCGCTCGCCACCATCGTGTTGACCGCCATCGCCTCGGTGCGCGCCCATCACCAGCGCGGCGCGGTACTGTGGCCGGTGGTCTGGCAACTTGCGCCGGGCATCGTGGCAGGCGCTCTGGCGGGCGCCGCATTGGTGGACGAACTGCCCGCTGCCATACTGAAGCGCATTTTCGGCCTATTCGTGCTGATGGTGGCATTGCAGATGGCGCTGAATGCCAGACCCGCTCCGCACCGGCAGCTTCCCGGCCGCGCCGGCATGACGGCGGCGGGCTCGATCATCGGTGGCATCTCGGCGATCGTCGGCATCGGCGGCGGGACATTGACCGTACCCTTCCTCACCTGGTGCAGGGTCGGCATGCATAACGCGGTAGCGACCTCCGCCGCCTGCGGCCTGCCCATCGCCCTGGCGGGCAGCGTGGGATTCGCCGTCACCGGCTGGAACGAAGCGAACCTGCCCGCCCTGAGCAGCGGTTATCTCTATTGGCCGGCCATCCTGAGCATCACCGCTTCGAGCGTGGTCTTCGCACCCCTGGGGGCAAGGCTTGCGCACGCGTTGCCCGCCGATCTTCTGAAAAGGGTTTTTGCGGTGGTGCTGGCGCTGATCGGGGTGCGGATGGTTGCAGGTTAAACCCAATACTGTTTGATTAAGCGATCAACAAATCAACGTATGGCGGGTTAGGCGCTCTTTTCAGCGCCGTAACCCGCCAGCCATCCTGGCAACCCGCTGTGTTAAAATCTTGCGCCTATTCATTGGCGAAGATCGTGACACATGACAATATTCCACCTTCCCCCCGAATGGACTCCGCAAAGCGCGATGATGCTCACCTGGCCGCACGAACATGGCGACTGGCGCAGCAAACTGTCCTTGGTCGAGCCGGTTTTCGTCGAGATCGCGCGCTGTGTCAGCCTGCATGAACATGTGGTCATCGCTTGCTGGGATGAGACGCATCTTGCGCATGTAAGAATGCTGCTGAAGGATTCTGGCGCCGCGCTCGACAACATTACACTCCATGCCGCGCCCTCGAATGACACCTGGGCGCGCGATCACGGGCCGATCACGGTGCTCGACAATACCGCGCCGCGCCTGCTTGACTTCACATTCAATGGCTGGGGCCGCAAGTTCGATGCCGAACTGGACAATCAGCTGACAGAGCGGTTGCATGCCGCGGGAGCATTCGGCAAAACGCCGTTGCAGACCGTCGACCTGGTGCTGGAAGGCGGCAGCATCGAAGTGGATGGCGCGGGCACGCTATTGACCACGCGCCGCTGCCTGATGTCGCCGATGCGCAATCCGCATCTGACCCAGCCGCAAATCGAAGCGCTGCTGGGCGAGTTGTTCGGTGTCGAACGTTTTCTGTGGCTGGACAACGGCTATCTCGCCGGAGACGATACCGACAGCCACGTCGACACGCTGGCGCGCCTGTGCGATCGGAACACCATCGCCTATGTCGCGTGCGACGACCCCGCCGATGAGCACTATCAGGAACTGAAGGCGATGGAGGACGAACTCAAACGCTTCCGCACCGCTGATGGCGCGCCCTACCGCCTGGTTGCCCTACCCTGGCCGCGGCCCAAATATGACGAAGACGGACATCGCCTGCCCGCCACCTACGCCAACTTCCTGATCATCAACGGCGCGGTACTGGTCCCCACTTATGACGATCCGGCCGACAAAACCGCTTTGACCCGCATCAAGGAATGTTTTCCAGATCGTGAAGTGGTCGGCATTCCGTGCCTGCCGTTGATTCTGCAACACGGCAGCCTGCACTGCGTCACCATGCAATTACCGGCCGGAGTCGTGTGAACATGAAGAAACTGAAAGTCGGACTGGTCCAGCATGACTGCGGCAACGACCGCGCAGTAAATCTCGACCGCACCATTGCCGGTATTCGCGAGGCGGCGGCACAAGGCGCGCGGCTCGTGTTGCTCCAGGAGTTGCATACCGGGATTTATTTTTGCCAGACCGAAGATACCGGCTATTTCGACCTGGCGGAAACCATCCCCGGCCCGAGCACCGAGCAACTAGGGCAGGTGGCCGCTGAGTTGCAGGTGGTGATCGTCACCTCGCTGTTCGAGCGCCGCGCGGCGGGGCTGTATCACAATACCGCGGTGGTGATCGAGGCCGACGGCCGCATCGCGGGCAAATACCGCAAGATGCACATCCCGGATGATCCGGGATTTTACGAAAAGTTTTATTTCACGCCGGGCGACCTCGGCTTCCATCCGATTCAAACCTCGGTGGGACGCCTGGGCGTGCTGGTGTGCTGGGACCAGTGGTTCCCCGAAGCCGCCCGGCTCATGGCCCTGGCCGGCGCCGACCTGCTGCTCTACCCCACCGCGATCGGCTGGAATCCCGACGATGACGAAGCGGAAAGAGCGCGGCAGCGCGAGGCCTGGATCACCATCCAGCGCGCCCACGCCATCGCCAATGGCCTGCCGGTGCTGGTCTGCAACCGCACCGGCTTCGAGGCCGACCCGTCCGGTCACAGCGCCGGGATAGATTTCTGGGGATCAAGCTTCGTCGCTGGGCCGCAGGGCGAAATGCTTGCCATGGCGGAGTTTGATATCCCCGTTCCCCTGGTCGCCGAGGTCGATCTCGGGCGCGGCGAACAGGTACGGCGCATCTGGCCCTATCTGCGCGACCGGCGCATCGATGCCTACGAAGAGCTGACGCGGCGCTATCGGGATGAGTGAACCTAAAAACCTCAGTTGGAACCTACTGCGAATGCCTAAGGCACAGAATCTGCGCGAGAAAACCGCAAAATCTATCCTCACCGTAGCGGATGGCTACGGCTGCGGAATATTTTGCGGTTTTCTCGCCCATCTTCAGCGCCTTAGTCATTCTCGCTACGGCTCCAACTGAGGTTTTTAGGTTGATCGCGTTGCACGCAGTCCCAGGCATCACGCGCGATCAACAATGCTTCATCGACGGGGACAACGTACACCGCCATTCTTGACGAAGAAGACGAGATGCACGCCTCCTTATCTCCCAGCGTCCGCGCATTGGCAGCCTCATCCATCACCAGCCCGCACCATTCCTGGCCAGCACAGATCCGCTCACGGATAACCGGCGCATGCTCGCCGATGCCGCCGCCAAAGACGATGGCATCGGCGCCGCCAAGCACGGCGAGATAGGCTCCCAGGTATTTGCGGACGCGGTGGCAGAAGGCATCGATGGCGCGTTTTGCACCGGCGTGACCCTGGGCCTCCAGCATTATCAGCTCGCGCATGTCCGCGCTGATCCCGGATATTCCCAACAGTCCCGCACGCTGATTCAATGCTTCGCGCAAGGGTTTGATGCCCAGCCGTTCGGCCAGATGGAGCAGTGCGCCCGGGTCGATATCGCCACAGCGCGTCGCCATGATCAAGCCCTCCAGCGGCGTGAAGCCCATGCTGGTCTCCACCGGCACGCCGCCGCGGATCGCGGCCATCGAGCAGCCTTGCCCCAGTTGCAGGGTGATGATCCGGCTGGCGCCGATGCCGGCGCCGCTGATTTCGTGATACCGCTGACAAAGCCAACGGTGGGCGATGCCGTGGAATCCATAACGCCGGATGCCGTGGTTTCGCGTCCATTCGTCCGGCAAGGCATAGCGGCGCGCATGATCGGGAAGATCGCGGAAAAAGGCGGTATCGAACACCGCCACCATCGGCACGGAAGGCTTGAAAAAACTCTCGCAGGCGCGGATGACCTGGAGCGCGAGGGGATTATGCAAAGGCGCGAGCGCATTTAAGGATTCGATCGCCGCCATTACCTCCGGATCGATGAACACCGGGCCGGTGAAGCTGTCTCCGCCGTGTACTACGCGATGCCCGATGGCCGCCAAGCCATTCGTCAGGCCCCGGCCTTGCAGCCAGTTCAAAATCCATAACGCAGCGGCATGATGATCGCCGATGCCGCCACGCGCTTCACCGCGTTGCCCATCGGACAGCCAAGCACAGCGGGCTTGCTCGCCGAATGCGGTCACCATCCCCTGCGCCCGCGGCGTAGGATCACCTGCGTCCGTGACTTCGAAAAGCTGCCATTTGAGCGAGGAGCTGCCGCTATTGAAAATCAGGATGAACAAGCCCGGATTACTCATGGCCTTACGGGACTCGCGGTGGCTGTTCTTGAATAATACGCGCTAGTGTCACGTCACGCACGATATGTCGTATATATTGTGATAAACTCCCGCCATCTTTTCCAAGACGGCGAGGGGTTTCCAATGAAACTTTACAAAGTGACACTGCTGGCGGATGAAAGGGATGAGC